>DASYAM010000014.1:0-54936 GCA_036501315.1 Solirubrobacteraceae bacterium | reverse complement strand
CCCGCTCTACAGTGTGTTTGGAGGCAACCCATTGGCTGCGATGCCCTCATTGCACTTCGCCACATCCGTGATGGCCGCGCTCCTGCTCGCTGAGACGGGGCCGGTGGCCGGTGCGCTCGGCGCCTCCTACGCGACGGTGCTTGGCTTCGCGCTCGTCTACCTCGGCGAGCATTACGTCGTGGACCTGCTCGCGGGAGCTGCGCTGACCGCGGCGGTGCGCCGGCTGGGGCCACGTGCGGCGCCGGCGCTCGAATGGGTCAGCCGCGCCGTATCGGGGTTGGAGGCGATCGCTTACGAGACGAGCTGAGCGAACGATGATGGCCGGGGGGGTCGGACGCGCTGAACGGGAGCTGGCCGCGGAGCAGTCGGCGGCGGGAGTCAGGCCCGGGGAAGCGGAGGCCCGGCCTGGCGACGTCCGGCCCGACGGCGCTCGAGCCGAGAGCGTTCGCTCGGCGGGTGTCAGTCCAGGGGGGACAGGGGCCCACGAGGAGGAGATGCCGCGCGTGGTCGTCACGCGCCGGCGCGCGATCGTCTTCGGCCTGTTCATCCTCTCGGGTGTCGCGTTCCTGTATTTCGTGCTGCCGAAGCTCACCGGGGTGGGCACGACGGTGCACCGCATCGAGGGTGGCGACAGCTGGTGGATCGCGATCGGCGTGTTCCTCGAGCTGCTCTCCTTCGCGGGCTATGTGGTGCTGTTCCGCTCGGTGTTCGTTCGCGGCGAGGGCCCGATCGACTGGAGCGCGAGCTATGAGATCACGATGGCCGGCCTGGCCGCCACGCGCCTGTTCGCGGCCGCCGGCGCCGGCGGGGTCGCGCTGACGGCCTGGGCGCTGCGCCGCTCAGGCATGGAGCCGCGGCTGGTCGCCTGCCGGATGGTCGCGTTCATGGTGCTGCTGTATGTGATCTACGCGGGCTCGCTGCTGATCGACGGGCTGGGGCTGGGGATCGGCCTGTTCCCCGGCGGTGGCTCGTTCGCGATCACGATCGTCCCCGCGATCGCCGCCGCGGCGTTGTTCGCGATCGCCGGGGCGATGGCGCTGCTGCCAGGCGACATCGAGCGGCGTCTGGGGCGATCGGCGGAAGGCTCCGGCCGCCTGGCGCATTGGATGGCGCGCGCGGTGACCGTGCCCGCGCTCGCGGCCAGCGGCGTGCGCACCGCGATCGATCTGATTCGCTCGCGCGACGTCGGCCTGCTCGGCGCGGCGGCCTGGTGGGGATTTGACATCTGCGTGCTGTGGGCGATGTTCCACGCGTTCGGCTCCGCTCCCCCGTTCACCGTGATCCTGATGGCCTACTTCGTCGGGATGCTCGGCAACCTGCTGCCGCTGCCCGGCGGGCTGGGAGGCGTCGAGGGGGGCATGATCGGCGCGTTTGCCGCATTCGGTGTCGACTTCAACCTGGCGGTGCTCGCCGTGCTGTCCTATCGCGGCATCTCCTTCTGGCTGCCCACGCTCCCGGGCGCCATCGCCTACTTCCAGCTGCGCCGCACAGTGGCGCGCTGGCGCGAGGCGCAGAATGGGCACCCGCCGGCAGGCTCGACCGCCGGCTCGGTTGAGGCGGTGGGTGCGCTGCAGGGACGGTGAGCTTCCCAGAATGCAATATCGCCTTGCAGCGACGGCGAGCCCTCCCAAGGTGGCAATATCGCTTTGGAGGAGCTATACTTTACAAAGTAAAGCGACTTGAATCGGAGATGAGATGGCAGAGGTCGAGAACACGATCGTGATCGGCAGCGGGCCGGCCGGCTACACCGCTGCGCTGTACACCGCCCGCGCCAACCTTGCCCCGCTCGTGATCGAGGGCTTCGCCTGGGGCGGGCTGCTGCAGCAGACGACCGACGTCGAGAACTACCCTGGCTTCCCCGAGGGGATCATGGGCCCGGAGATGATGCAAAAGCTGCGCGACCAGGCCGAGCGCTTCGGCGCTCGCCTGCTGACCGAGCAGGCCGACCGCGTCGAGCTCGCCAACGAGCCCGGCGGCATCCACAAGGTGTGGGTGGGCGACACCGAGTACCAGGCACGCACCGTGGTGCTGGCGATGGGCGCCGAGCACAAGAAGCTCGAGGTCCCCGGCGAGCTCGAGCTGAGCGGGCGCGGCGTCAGCTATTGCGCCACCTGCGATGCGGCCTTCTTCCGCGACACCCCTACCGTGATCGTCGGCGGCGGCGACTCGGCGATGGAGGAGGCGATCTTCCTGTCGAAGTTCTCCTCCAAGGTGACGGTCGTGCATCGCCGCAACGAGTTCCGAGCGTCGAAGATCATGCTCGATCGCGCGCGCGCGCAGGAGAACATCGAGCTGTTGACTCCATACGCGGTCAAGGAGTTCGTCGCGGGCGAGAACGGCGCGCTCGGGCACGCGGCGCTCGTCAACACCGAGACCGGCGAGGAGCGCACGCTCGAGGTCGCGGGCGCGTTCGTCGCGGTCGGCCACGAGCCCCAGTCGACGCTTGTGGACGGCCAGATCGACGTCGACGAGAACGGCTATGTCGCAGTCGACGGCCGCTCCACGCGGACGAACCGCCCCGGCGTGTTCGCCGCGGGCGACCTCGTCGACCACACCTACCGCCAGGCGATCACGGCCGCCGGGTCCGGCTGTCAGGCGGCACTCGACGCCGAGTGGTACCTGCGCGACACGCCCCAGGTGCCGACTCCGGAGGGAATGCCGCTCGGCGATCTAGCCGAGGCGCAGTGGGCCCCCGCCGTCACCACGGCCGATGCGTGAGCCACACGGTCGAGCGTCGCGGGTCTGGGACGCTGACGCCCCGGCTGCGGACGAGGCGTGACGGCCGAGCCTGAGCGTTAGACGGCCGCTTCGTAAACGAAGAAGCCCGAGCCACTCTTGCGCCCGAGCTGCTCGCCGCGCACGCGGCGTCGCAGCTCGGGCGCGGCACGGTAGCGTTCCTCGCGGTACTCCTCCCACAGGCCGTCCAGCACGGCCAACACGCGATCGATCCCGATCTCATCGGCCCACGCGAGCGGTCCGCGGGGATAGTTGAGCCCGAGCACCATGCCAGTGTCGATGTCCTGTGCGCTGCCCACGCCCTCGCCGAGCGCGAACGCGCACTCGTTGATCACCTGGCAGACGATTCGCTCGAGCACGCCGCCGGCGAGGAGAGATGCCTTGGCGCCGGCCCCATCCTGCGGCTGCGCTTGGCCCCTGGGCCCGTCCTGCGGCTGTGCCTGTCCTCTGGTCCGGTCCTGCGGTTGCGCTTGGCCCTCGGTCCCGTCCTGGGGCGGACCCGGGTCCGGCGGGCGGTAGGGATCGCTCGAGTAGTCGTAATACCCGCGCCCGCTCTTACGGCCGTAGCGTCCCGCTGCGACATAACGGGCGGTGATCTGAGACGGCCGCCAGCGCGGCTCGCCGAAGCTCTGCTCGTAAAAGCTCTTCGATATCTCAAACCCCGTATCGACCCCGACGAGGTCCATCAGCTCGAACGGACCCATGCGAAAGGCCCCCTCCGTACGCACGATCCGGTCGATCGTCTCGATGTCCGCGATCCGCTCTTGCAAGATCCGCAATGCCTCCAGCCCAAACGGGCGATTACAGCGGTTGACCAGGAAGCCGGGCCCATCCTTCGCCCTGATCACCGTCTTTCCCATCGCCTGGCCGGTTGCGTGGGCGAGCGCGAGCGCCCGCTCGGAGGACTGCTCGCCGGCGACCACCTCCAGCAGGCGCATCACCGGCGCCGGGTTGAAGAAGTGCATGCCGACCACCCGCTCCGGCCGTCTCGCCGCCGCTGCGATCGCGGTCACGAGCAGCGATGAGGTGTTGCTTGCGAGCACGCACTCCTCCGCGACGATCTCCTCTGACAGGCGTCGGTACAGCTCATGCTTGAGCTCGATCCGCTCCGGCACCGCCTCGATCACGAGCTCGCACGGCGCGAGCGCGTCGAGCTCGCCCACGCCCTCCAGACGCTTGGCTGCGGTATCGGCCTGCTCGGGCGTGATCCGTCCCTTTGCCGCTTCCTTTTTCAGGCCCTCCCTTGCGCGCGCGGCACCGCGCTCGAGCGCCTCCGGGATCGGGTCGAACAGCAGCGTCCGCGCGCCCGTTCGGGCGGCCAGCTGGGCGATGCCGGCGCCCATGGTGCCGGCTCCGAGCACGCCGATGACGCTCGCTGCGCTGCCCGCCCGGCCGGCCCTGCCGGCCTGCTCATCCTGCTCGACCCGCTCTGTGTCTGCCATTTCCTGCTCCTCAGCCGCTCGCCTCAGGACGGGACCAGTGCGTTGATGCCCGTCATCGCGCGTCCGATGATCAGTTTCTGGATCTGCGAGGTTCCCTCGTACAAAGTCGTCACGCGCACGTCGCGGAAGTAGCGCTCCACCGGGTGATCGTCGACGTAGCCCGCTCCGCCGTGCACCTGGATCGCTGTGTTCGCGCACTCGACCGCCGCCTCGGTCGCGTGCAGCTTGGCGATCGAGGTCTCCAGCGTGTTCGGCCGGCCCTTGTCCTTCAGCCAGCCCGCCCGCCATACGAGCATGCGCGACGCCTCGGTCTTCAGCACCATGTCGGCGATCATCGCCTGCACGAGCTGAAAGCTCGCGATCGGCCGGTTGAACTGCTCGCGCTCCTTGGCGTATTTGACCGACTCCTCCACGCATCCCTGACAGATGCCAACGCAGCCGGCGGCCACGCTGTAGCGGCCGGAGTCGAGCGCCGACATCGCGACCTTGAAACCCTCGCCCACGTTCCCGAGCATGTCGTCCGCGGAGACCTCCACGTCTTCGAGTGAGATCGACGCCGTGTCCGAGCCGTGCAAACCCATCTTGTGCTCGATCGTCTGCGCTTTATACCCGGACTGCTCGGTGTCCACCAAAAAGCATGCGACGCCCTTGTGTCCCAGCTCGGGGTCGGTCTGGGCGAAGATCAGCGCGACCTTGGCGTAGTTGCCCATCGAGATCCACATCTTCCCGCCGTTGATCACCCAGCCTGCGTCGGTCTTCCTCGCGCGCGTCTTCTGGTTGGCGGCGTCCGAGCCCGTATCCGGCTCGGTCAGCCCAAAGCACCCCAGCCACTCACCCGAGCAGAGCCTCGGCAGGTACTTCTGCTTCTGCTCCTCGCTGCCCCACTTCAAGATCGCCGAGCACACGAGCGAGGTCTGCACCGAGATGACCGTCCTAATCGAGGAGTCCCCGCGCCCGATCTCCTCGACGATCAGCCCGTAGCTCAGGTAGTCGAGACCGGCGCCCCCGTACTCCTGCGGCACGATCGCGCCGAGATAGCCCTGGGCGGCGATCTTCTTCACCAGCTCCACGTCGAAATGGTGGTTGCGCGCGTTTTCGCGCGACTGCACCACGATCTCCTTGTCGGTGAACTCGCGCGCGGTCTCCTTGATCAAGCGCTGCTCGTCGGTCAGGTCAAAGTCGATCATGTCTCTCCTCGGTTGCCTCGTTGCGCTTGCGTCAGGCCCGCTTTGGCGGCTTTTGCGTTCACGTCGGTTTCTACCTCAGGCAAGCTTCGGTGACTGCCACGGTGCGCTCACGCGCCGCTCGATCTCCTCGGCGATGCCCTCGACCGGCAGTCGCTCCTGCGCCAGCGAGTCTCGCTCGCGCAGCGTGACCGTGCCGTCTTCATTGCTCTGATGGTCGATCGTAAGGCAGAACGGCGTGCCGATTTCATCCTGGCGGCGGTAGCGCTTGCCGATCGAGCCGCTCTCGTCATACTCGACCATCCCCACCCCGGCGCGTCCGCGCAGGGCGCGATGGATCTCGTGGGCGAGCTCGGGCTGGCCATCCTTCTTGACGAGCGGCAGCACCGCCGCCTTGATCGGCGCGAGCCGCGGGTGCAGGCGCAGCACCGTGCGTGTCTCGCCCTTGCCTGCGCCCTTGGCGTGCGTGTCCGCACCATCGGCGTTTTTTGGGCTCTGCTGCACGACTTCCTCGTCGTAGGCATCGACCAGGAACGCGAGCGTCGCCCGGTCGGCGCCCGCCGCGGGCTCGATCACGTGTGGCACGTAGCGCTCGCCCGTTGCCTGGTCGAAGTACTCGAGCTTCTCGCCCGAGAAATCCGCGTGCTGGGTCAAATCGAAGTCGCCGCGGTTGGCGATCCCCTCGAGCTCTGACCAGCCGATGGGGAACAGGTATTCGACGTCGCTCGTGCCCGAGGAGTAGTGCGACAGCTCGTCCTGCTCGTGCGCGCGCAGCCGCAGCCGGTCGGGGCGGATCCCTAGATCGGTGTACCACCGCTCGCGCTCCTTCAACCAGTGCTCGAACCAGCTCGCCGCCTCCGCAGGGGGCACGAAGAACTCCATCTCCATCTGCTCGAACTCCCTCGTCCTGAAGATGAAGTTGCCGGGCGTGATCTCGTTGCGGAAGGACTTGCCCACCTGGGCGATCCCGAACGGCGGCTTCTTGCGCGAGAACTGCAGCACGTTCTTGAAGTTGACGAAGATCCCCTGCGCTGTCTCCGGGCGTAGATATGCGCTCGAGCCGGACTCCTTCACCGGGCCGATCGTCGTCTCGAACATCAAATTGAAGTCGCGCGCCGCGGTCAGGTCGCACTCATCGGTCTCGCCGGGGTGCTTGGATGGTTTGCGCCCGCACTGCAGGTCCGCCAGATGGTCGGCGCGGAAGCGCTGCCCGCACGTCTTGCAGTCCACGAGCGGATCGGTGAAGCCAGCGAGGTGGCCCGAGGCCTCCCACACGCGCGGGTGCTGCAGGATCGCCGAGTCGATCGCCACGATGTCCTCGCGCTCCTGCAGCATTGCGCGCCACCACTCGTTCTTGACGTTGCCCTTCAGCAGCACGCCGTAGTGGCCGTAGTCGTAGGTGGAGCCCACGCCGCCGTAGATCTCCGAGGAGGGAAAGATGAAGCCACGCCGCTTGCACAACGCGACGATCTTCTCCATCGTGACCGCGTCCTCGCCGGCGCTGGGGGCGGCCTGGGTGTCGTCGGCTTGCGGGTTCTCGCTCATCGCCCGCGGATGGTATTGGAGGCTTGGGACCTCAGGCTCACGCCAAAGTGTTTGGCGGGATCGAGGCCGCCTTTCCGCGCTCTTTCGCTCCGCCGCGAGGACCTGCTCGCCGGGTGGGTTGACAAAATTTTTGGCTAAGCGCTTGACAGATGCTAAAAACTATGTTTTTCTTCATGGCAATGGACGGCACACAACTCACGAGGCGACGGATCGCGACAGGCGCGACGGATCGCGCCAAGGATGCTCGCCGGTACCTGCTCGAGCGCCGCTACCCATACCTCTCCGGTGGCGCTCGAGCAGGTCTCGGCACCGTTCCTCTGCTGCATGCCGTCTGTCTCATCCAGGCGCCGTGGCCAAGGCCGGCCACGGCGCCGTCGTGACCGTCGCGCTGTGAGCGGGGCCTACGCGCTTTAAGAAGGGCCTATCATCGCCGCGGTGGCGCGCATCCTGATCGTCGGCGGTGGTTGCAGGGGCAGGCGGCTGGCGTCGGCCCTGGTGGGGGAGGCCCACGGCGGCCACGCGATACGCATCACCACTCGCACCGAGACCGGCCGAGCCGCGATCGAGCAGGCCGGAGCGGAGTGCTGGATCGGCACGCCCGCTCGCCTGGCGACGCTGCGTGGGGCGCTCGACAGCGTAGCCGTCGTCTGCTGGCTGCTAGGCGCCGCCGCGGGCTCGTCTGAGGAGCTGCTGGCGCTGCATTCCGACCGCCTCGAGTTCTTTCTGGGGCAAGCGATCGACACGACCGTGCGGGGCTTCGTCTACGAGGCCACAGGCGTTACCGTTGCACCCGAGATCCTCGCCGCTGGCGAGCGAATCGTGCGGAGCGCGGGGCAACGCAACTCGATCCCGGTAGCGTTTCTCAGAGCCAACATCGCGGAGCCTGATTCTTGGCAGGCCTACGCCCGCGCCGCGGTGGACGGGCTGCTCGGCAGGGGGGCTGGGATAGTCACGGCGACACGCTATCCTCAGAATTAATCTCCCAAAAACCGATCAGGATTTATAGAAGTGATCCTTTCTCTGTCCGACTGACTCTCTCTCACGACGGCTGGAATCTGTCGAAAAGGAGCAACCCCAATGACGCTGCAACTAGGCGACACCGCCCCCGACTTCGAGGCCGACACCACCGAGGGCCGCATCAAATTTCACGATTGGATCGGCGACTCCTGGGCGGTGCTGTTCTCGCACCCGAAGGACTTCACGCCCGTCTGCACGACCGAGCTCGGCTACATGGCCAACGCCAAGCCCGAGTTCGACAAGCGCGGCGTGAAGATCATCGGGCTGTCGGTCGACGCGCTCGACAACCACGAGGCCTGGGCCAAGGACATCGAGGAGACCCAAGGCACGGCCCCCAACTACCCGATCGTCTCAGACGACGACTTCAACGTCTCAAAGCTCTACGGCATGCTGCCCGCGAGCACCTCCGGCGACCCCCTCACGCGCACACCGGCCGATAACCAGACGGTCCGCAACGTGTTCGTGATCGGCCCCGACAAGAAGGTCAAGCTGATCTTGATCTATCCGATGACGACCGGGCGCAACTTCGACGAGGTGCTGCGCGTGATCGACTCGCTGCAGCTGACCGCCAAGCACAAGGTCGCCACGCCGGTCAACTGGAAAGAGGGCGAGAAGGTGATCATCGCCGGGTCGGTCTCAAACGAGGAAGCCAAAGAGAAGTACCCCGACGGGTGGGAGGAGCCGCGCCCCTACATCCGGTTGGTGCCCCAGCCGAGCTGAGGCTCGCCGGCGGCCGCCTCACGGGCTGGGGCGGCCGCCGAGCAGCGCATCGAGTCGCTCCAGCAGCTCGTCCAGAATGCGCGCCGTCGCGCCCCAGATGAGGTGCTCAGCGACCACGTAGGCGTCGGTCTCGAAAGAGATCCCGCGACGCTCCATGCGCGTGCGCGTCCTGCCCGCTTGCAGCTCCCGCACGCTCAGCTCGAGCACGGCATCGACCTCCTCCGCCGACATCCGCCAGGCCAGCCCCGCCGGAACCAGGCCGACGAACGGATGGATCAGGTAGTTGGTGACGAACGTTCCCACCGGCGAGAGCTCGTCGAGCACGTCCACCTGCTTGCGCGTCAGCCCGATCTCCTCCTCGGCCTCGCGCAGCGCCGTGTCCTTCAGCTCGGTGTCCGCCGGATCTCGCCGGCCGCCGGGAAACGAGATCTCGCCGGCGTGGCGGCGCAGGCCGGTGCCGCGCCTGGTGAAGACGACGTGCGGCTCCCCGTCGTCTGAGGCCAGGAACAGCGGCACGAGCACCGCCGCATCGACCGGGTCGGCTCCGTCGGCCGGCGGGATGTCGACTCTGTCCGCCGGCGAGATGGTGACTACGCCGCCATGTGCACGCGCTCGAGACGCTCCTGAAACATGACCTCGCCGTCGAGCACGCGGTGCACCGGGCACTTCGCGGCGATCACCCGCAATCGCTCCGCCTGTTCCTCAGGCAGATCCTCAGGCAGGCGCATCACCAGCTCAAACCTAGTTGGGCAGCCGCGCTCGGCCGGGGTGTACTGCACCTCGACCTCCACCCGGCCGATCTCCCAGCCCTTGCGCGCCGCATACATCTCCATCGTGATCGCGGTGCATGAAGCGAGGCTCACCGCGAGCAGCTCCTGCGGGTCCGGTCCGGCGTCATGTCCCCCCAGCTCCGGCGGCTCATCGACCGTGAGCTGATGTTCTCTTACCTGCACGGTGTGCTTGAACGATCCGTCGTCACGTCGCACGGTGGCTCTCATCCTCGCCAGCCTTTCAGATTCATGGGTCATGCCATCCCTCCGCCTCCGATCGACCCCTCACCCCACATGGTACTCCGCCGGCGGCGTCAGGAAAGCGGGTTGAACAGCAGCCCGGTGAGCAGCTTGGGGAAGAAGTAGGTCGACTTCGGCGGCATGTTCTCCCCCGCAGCGGCAACTTCCTGGACCTGGGCGATCGGTGTCGGGCGCATCAGGAACGCCGCGTCGTACTCGCCGCTGGAGACCATCGCAAGCGCCTCGGCGGTGTCGCGCGCGTAGAACAGGCCGTTGAAATGCGAGATGTCCTCGTCGCTCATCCCCAGCGAGCCCTTCAGCAGCAACGTCTCCAACAGGCCTGTATCCAGTCGGCGATAGGCATCTGAATGGTCGGCGAGCGCCGCATCGGCGATCGCCTGATCCTTCAGCCTCAGACGCAGCGGGCGTCGTTCGCGGGAGTCGATGTAGCCGAGCTCAAGCGGCCCCCCGCCGCCGGTCGGCGCGATCTGCTCGATCGACGTCTCGGAGATCTCGAAGTCCCGGCGCAGCGCCTCCTCCAGCGCTGCGCGCCGTGTCTCGTCGAGCCCGCGCACGAGGCGATGCGTCGGGAACACCGTCAGGCCGGGATCCTCGAGCGCGACCAGGCACATCAGGATGTAGTCGTGCTCGCCGCCGTGCTCTCCCTGGCCTACCGGCCCAGCCGCGCCGCCGATCTCGTGCGCGTATGCCTGCATCGTCTCATACCGATGGTGGCCGTCGGCGATCAATAGCTCCGTGTCGCTCGCGGCCGCCTGCACCGCCGCAATCGTCTCCGGATCGGCGACACGCCAGAGGCGATGAACGGTACCGTCGGCGTCTGTGATCTCAGCCCATGGTGGCGTTTGCTCGGTCGTGGGCGTGAGTGCGCTCCAGGCGGTGTGCTCAGGATCCGAGTAGAGCGAGAAGATCGGCGAGATGTTCGCGCGCGTCGCGCGCGTCAAGCGCAGCCTGTCCTCCTTCGGCCCGGGGTGCGTGCGCTCGTGCGGACGCACCCGTCCCGGGCCGTAATCCTCGATCCGCACGCGGCAGCAGAAGCCCCGTCGCGTGCGCGCCTGCCCGTCGGGGCCGGTGTAGTCCTGGGTCTGCGCCCACACCGCCGGCTCCGGGTCGCGGGTCAGGGCACCTTGCAGTTGCCAGCTCTCGAACAGCTCGCCCGCGACTTGGTATGGGTCCTGAGCGCTTGGGTCTTGGTTGCCGTCGCCGTGAGGCAGGTCGACGGCGACGACGTTGAACGGGGAGCGCGCGAGCAGCGCGGCGCGCTGGGTGGCGTCGATTACGTCGTACGGGGGCGCTACCACGTTGGCGAGCGATCCCACGACGGCGGGGTCGTAATGCAGCGCGCGCAGGGGCTTGATCTCGGCCATGGATGCGAGGGTTGAGGCTAGCAGCGGGGCGGCCGATTAGGCGAACGTGCGTAAGACCTCTACGCTTAGGCGGACGGGACGTGGCGCAGCCTGGTAGCGCACCTGCTTTGGGAGCAGGGGGTCGCCGGTTCGAATCCGGCCGTCCCGATTTTGGCGAGTTTCACTCAAGCCGTTCAGTCATCGCATGATGACGACTCGATCATGTAGTGTTCAGTGCGCTCGGCCTGGCTCCTGGCTCGTTTTCTGTCAGGCGAACAGGAGAGGAGTGTCCTTCATGAGGTCATCGATCCGTCTGCTTGCCCTCGTCGTTGGTAGCGGTGCCTGGGCTGTTCTTGCTGGTGGCATCTCAGCCGTCCCCGCCCTCGGCGCTCCTGCACCCGAAATCCCGGAAATGCGTGCGGTGCAGCCAGTGACGAACGTCACGGCGAGAACGGCGGTCGTCCACGGCGTCCTGGACCCGAAAGCTGCGAGTCCTGAAGCACACATCGAATACGACTTCTTTTACGGCGGCGGCGTGTTCACCTGCGATGAAGCCGGTTCACCAACGGCACCGCAGACTCCGGGAGTGGCGTCGGGTGCCCAGGGCGAGCCCGTAGAAACCTCTCTATCAGGGCTCGCCCCAGACACCGAGTATTCGGTATGCCTGGGCGCTCGCAACACGGGGGGAACGTTTGAACTGAGCGAACTAAGTGCGCCGGTACAATTCAAGACGGCGGCCGTGCCGCCGGATGTCGTCAGCGAGTCGGTCGCAGAACGCTGGGCCACTGCGGTGCTCCTGCAAGCGCGCATCAACAACGAGGGCGAGCCGACCGAATGCTTCTTCCAGTACGGGGAAGCGTCGATCTCCGAACACGAAGTGTCCTGCGGCGGCATCGGCGGAGAAGGCGAACTGACCCTGTCGGCCAAGGTCGAAGGCCTGGCTTCTGGCCACACCTACCACTGGCGGACGGTGGCCAAGAACGACGTGGACACCATCGATGGAATGGAAGCATCGTTCACCACCCCCGAACCCTCGATCGCACTCTTCACATGGTCGCCAGGGATTGGTGTACCCGTGACCGTGCCCGCAAACGCGAACGGCGAACCAAAAGCCCTCTTCGATTGGGGGGCCTGCTCGACAGCAGGGTATTGCGCTGGCGTCGGCGCCTACAGAGACGAAAACGGCAACGAGGAGGCGATGGCCGCAACCAGGGTCGATGGGTCCTGGGGCCAGGCGGTCGAGATCGCCTTGCCGGCAGGCGCTGTCACGAGCGGCCAGGAAGCCGGGTTTGGGTTTGCCGCACCCTCGGTCGCGTGTACCGCCCCGGGCGATTGTGTCGCGGTCGGCCACTACATCAAGGCAGGTGGCGACGAAGAGGCGATGACAGTCACCGAGACAGGCGGGGTGTGGGGCGCGGCGAGCGAAACCAAACTGCCCGCAGACGCGGCTGGCAACCCGGATGCAGTCCTTGCTTCGGTTACATGCTCGGCAGCGGGGTCGTGCGTAGCGAGCGGTCAGTACAAGAACGCAGCCGGCTACCGGGTGGCGATGATCGCCAACGATACGGGCGGGTCGTGGGGGCCGGCAAACGAGATCGAACTGCCTGCGAACGCTGACAACAACGCTGGATCCCACCTGAGCGCGATTGCCTGCTCGACGGCCGGGTCGTGTGTTGGGATCGGCGAATACCGGGACGGTTCGACCGCGGCCGAAGAAGCGATGGTGGTGAGCGAGACCGCCGGAAAATGGGCTCGGGCCAGCCAGATCGCGTTGCCGGCAAACGCCGGGGACACGCCTAGATCCGTGTTCAACTCGGTGGCATGTGTCCCGTCGGGAGAGTGCGTGGCTGTCGGCAGCTACGTGGACCGCTCCGGTGGTCGAGAGGCGATGGTCGCGGATGAGACAGGCGGGATATGGGGCACGGCAAGCGAGATCCAGGCTCCGTCAAACGCCGCGGTCAATCCGGAAATCGCCTTCGGATTCGCCCCGATCTCGATCACGTGTGTCACCTCGGGCTCGTGCATCCTCACCGCTCAGTACACCGATAGCTCCGGCGACAGGGAGGCGATGGTCGCTGAAGAGACGAGCGGGGTGTGGAGCACGGCAAGCGAGATCCAGGCTCCATCGAACACCGCGACCAATCCGCGCACAATGCTCTATCCGGCCTGCCCGACTGCGGGTGCGTGCGTACTCGTCGGCGAGTACACCGACGCAGAAGCACGCCGAGAGGCGATGGTCACCGATAGGACGGGCGGGTCATGGAGTCAGGCGAGCGAGGTCGTGTCGCCCGCAAACGCCGGCAGCAATCCGGGGGTCACCGTTGGCGAGGTCCAATGTCCCGCGGGGGGTTCGTGCCTGGCGTTTGGCGAGTACACCAGCAGTACCGGCGAGACGCGCGACATGGAAGTGACCGGCCTGGCGGCGCCCGAAAACAAGGTAGCGCCGAATGTCAGCGGAACGGCCGAGGTCGGACAGGTGCTGACGTGCTCGCAAGGTACGTGGATCACTCCAGACCAGACTTCCTACAGCTATAGATGGTTGCGCGATGGCGCGGCGATCGGCGGCGTCGACTCGAGCGTCTACACCGTGACGGCGGCCGACGAAGGTCACTCCATCTCCTGCGAAGTGACAGCGACCGACGCCGCCGGGAGCAAGAGCGCGGTGAGCGCTGGCAGCGTTGCAATCCGCGAAGAAGCTAAGGAAAGGCGCGAAGCTGAAGCGGCGGCCAAGCGCCGGCAAGAAGAAGCGCTCGTGGCCAAGAAGCAAGAAGAAGCTGCGGCGAAAGAGACGCCGGAAGAAGCCAAAATCGCGATCGCGAGCAGTGTGTCACTGGCCGGGTCGGTCCTTAACGTTCAGAGCGGCGGCAAGACATTGGTCAAGCTCATCTGCATGGGCACTGCCCCATGCACCGGCAAGCTGACGCTCACGGTCACGGTGAAAGGCAAGGGCAACAAGCACGACAAGAAAATCAAAGCCGAGACGATCGGAAGGGCCGCATTCTCGCTCCCGACGGGCAAGACCGGGGTCGTGACGATCAAGCTGACCGCAGGCGGGCGCGCGCTGTTGCAGGCCGCTCATGGCAAGCTCAGTGCGAGCCTCGCTATCGTCAAGTCTTCCCCCAGCCCGACGAGCACGAAGCGCGAGGGCGTCCAGCTTGTCCAGAAAAAGGCGACCCAGGGGAAGAAGCGAAAGGGGTAAGGATGGGCCGCGACCAGCCGGCGTGACCCTCATATACGGCGGCGAGCGTCGCGCTATCGACCGAGGCCGTCCAGCATGGCGTTGACGGCCAATGACCAGCGACGGTCGATGGATTCGGGCGTGCTGCCGAGGCGCTCGGCGTTCTCGGCTGCGACGAGACCTTGCACGAGCGCGACGAGCACATGTGCGACGTCGGTCGCATCGCCGCGCAGATGTCCGGCGTCGATTGCACGGCGCACGCGCGCGACGATGAACCTCCTCACGGCGGCTCCGGCCTCCTGCTCGGATTGGCTTGGATCGAAGTCGGCGAAGGGACGTGAGAACATCAACTGGCTCAGCACCGGACGCTCGCGGATGAAGCTGCGGTAGGCGTCGGCAAGCTCGATCAGCGCGGTGCGTGGATCGGCCGGCGACGGGAGGGCGCGGAGCTCGCGCGCGAGCAGGCGGAACCCTTCGAAGAACACCTCGCGCAGCAGCCCGGCTCTGTTGCCGAAGAGCTCATACACGGCCGGGGTGGAGGTGTCGGCGTGGCGCGCGACGCTTCTGGTGGTGAACCCGGCGACGCCGTCGCCGGCCAGCAGCTCAACCGCCGCCGAGAGGACGTGGTCGCGAAGCGCGGGTGTGCGTTGCTTTGGCCTGGGCACGCGCGGCCCTATCGCCGAACCGGCGTGCATGCTCCGCCCATGCTCGGCCGGGAAAGCGATCCGAGCGTCGGAGGAGTTTTCGTATCGATGTTTCGGAACATCGATACATTATAGTCCGAGGTTCACCCGATGCGGACAGGAGACGAGGATGAGCGAGCCGGTGAGATACGAGCTGGATGGGCGAATCGCCACGATCACGATGGACGACGGGAAGGTCAACGTGTTCTCGATCGCGATGCTGCGGGCAATCCACGCGGCATTCGATCGAGCCGAGCAGGACGGTGCCGTGGTGCTGCTGACCGGGCGCGAGAACTACTTCTCGGCGGGCTTCGACCTGAAGGTGTTCGCCGGTGGTGAGGTCGATCGGGTGGTCGAGATGCTGAAGCTCGGAGCGACGCTCTCGGAGCGGATCCTGGCATTCCCGGCGCCTGTGGTTGCAGCCTGTAACGGGCACGCCGTCGCGGCGGGCTCCTTTTTGCTGCTCGCCGCCGACCTGCGCATCGGCACACGGGGGCGCTTCCGGATCGGGCTCAACGAGGTGAAAATCGGGCTCACGGTGCCGTGGTTTGCGATCGAGCTGGCGCGGCAGCGTCTACAGCCTGCTGCCTTCTCGCGGGCGGTCGTCAACGCCACGATGTACGGGCCCGACGAAGCTGTCTCCGCAGGCTTCCTCGACCGGGCTGTCGAGGCGAGCGAGCTGCGCGGCGCGGGTCTCGACGGGGCTGTAGAGCTCGCCGAGCTGAACGTCGCCGCGCACGCCGCGACCAAGCTTCGTGCGCGCGCGGGCGCGCTCACCGCGGTGCGCTCGGCGATCGAGACCGAGCTCAGCGCCAAGGGGCTGAGCGGCGCGAGCGCACCTGTCTGAGCGAAGTGATCGCGGGGATCTTCGATAGTCAGCGCTGGCACCCTGGGCACCAATAGGTCGAGCGATTGTCATCTCCTTGGCCGCGCTGACGGATGATCGTTCCGCAGCGCAAGCACGGCAACCCGGCTCGCTTGTAGACGGCGCGAGGGCGTGCTTTGAAGCCGTCGTGGGCGGACCGGCTCATGAGCTCGCGCGCCAGGTCGATCAGCCCGATCGCCTCTTCGTCTTCAACGGCTGCAAGCGCTCGCCACGGGTCGATCCCGGCGGCGAAGCACAGCTCCGCCTTCCACAGGTTCCCGATCCCCGCAGCGATGTGCTGATCGAGCAGGGCGTCCCCGAGTGGGCGTGCCGGATCGCTCGACCGTAGGCGGGCAAGAAAGCGCCGCATGTCGAAGCTCTCGCCCAGCACATCCTGTCCGAGGGAGGCGAGGCGCGGGTCGCGGCGGAGGTGAGAGTCGCGTTGCAGCTCCAGCAGGGGCCCATCGAACTCAACCGCCTCCCAGTCGCCGCTGCGCAGCACGAGCCACGCTCGACCAGGTGCGCGCCGCCATTGCGCGCCCCTGCGGTAGATGCCCCATAGGCCCGTCATGCGCAGATGGGAATGCAACGTCAGATCGCCGTCGAACCGCAGGAACAGATGCTTGCCGTGGGCGTCGACCGCGCGCAACGAGCGTCCTTGAAGCTGCTGTGGCCAGCGGTCTGCGCGATGGCGTGGCTGCGGCGTAAGGATCTCCTCGGGCACCCGTCCCTCGAGCGCCGCCCGGATGCGATTTGCCGCGTGATGGATCGTGTCGCCCTCGGGCATTGGCCGAGCCGCGACCCTGGCTCTCAGCCCCGTTGACCAACGCGCGTGGAGATCGCGTCGATGGCGAGGAACAGGCTCCTGAGAGGCATCGTCAGCACGCGCGCCAGCACTCCCTTGACGGGGTTCTGCTTCGCGGCCAGGGGAGGGCCGACGGCGGCGGCGAACGTCGCGATCGCGACGAGCGGGCGGAGCAGGACCGTGACCTCTGCGATCTGGCCGTGCTCGTCGTAGCGCAGGAGGTCGGTGCCTTCGATGCTGCGCGCGCCAAGCTGCGCGCGCCAGAAGAACGCGTGGGAGTCGCCGTCTGAGGACTCGTGCGTGATGTCGACGTTGCCGAGGACCTCAAACAGGGTTCCGTAGAGCTCTACGGCCACCTCTCGCCCTACAAACGGCGCCTGGATCAGCGGCGAGTGCAGCACGACGTCCGGCGCCAGCGCCGCAGCCCAATCGTCGAGATTGCGTGTCTGCCAAGCCGTCCGGAAAGGATGGGCGTCCATGACTCCGCCAAACGCTAGCGAACTGGAGCCCATCCTCGCCGGTGGGGGCGCTTGCGGCGATTCGCCTCGCGGTCGAGCGTCGGAGTGGCCGACGTCAGCGCCGCCCCGAAGCTACGCGTGACCGGGTGTCGAGACCTGGGCGTAGCGCAGCGAGCCGGGTGTGGTGAGCAGCTCGCCGGTCTCGAGCAGTGTCTTCAGCCCGGAGAGGATCATTGGCCAGCCGCCGTACAGTTCGCTGTTGGCGTTCTCGCGCAGCTGATCGTGGGTGAGCGTCAGGCGGCAGGAGTCCCCGATCTGTTCGATCTCCCAGGTGACCCGCGAGGTGCCTTCGGTCTTGACCTCCTCGCTCCACACGGCAGTGAAGCTGTGGACGAGTCGTCGCGGCGGATCGACCTCGAGGATCTCGCCTTCACCGATCGCGATGTCGGCGTCGGGGTGGGATGTCTCGATCGCGGAGCCGGGCGTCCAGTCCGATCTGACGCCGACGCCGAAGGAGTACTTGCGGCGCATCTCGTCGTTGGTGATCGCCTCCCACAGGCGCTCCGGCGTTGTTTTAATGTAGATCTCGAACACCTTCTCCGTGGGGCCGGCCGTCCAAGGGCGCTTGCCGCTGCTCTGCGTCGTTGTTGTATCCACCTGCGTCGTATCCATCGTCGGTGCCTCCTCGATTCGTGTCTTCAGCTCGCTGAGCGTCGCCGCCCACGGCTCTGCGTACTTGCTCACCCACCGATCGTGGACGAGTCGGATGGGAACGGGATTCAGGAAGTGAAGCTTCTCGCGCCCACGTCTCTTGGTGGTCACGAGCCCCGCCTCTTGAAGCACTTTGAGGTGCTTCATCACGCCGAAGCGCGTCATCGGCAGTCGCCGCTCGAGCGCGCTGAGGGTCTGTCCGTCCTGCCTGAACAGCTCGTCGAGCAGGTCTCGGCGGGTGGGGTCGGCGAGCGCCTTGAAAACCGCATCCACGCCAATCACTATAGGTGACTAATAGGGGCGACTATGTAGCCAAGACACGTAGCTAAATCCGCATTCTAGAGCCAAAAAGAGCTATAATTCGTCTAGAAGCAGAGAAGTTGTGCTACAAAGCAACGATAAGCATAACTGCGGAGGGCGGCGGACTCGAACCGCAACCAGCGTTGAGACTGGTCCCACCGGGTCTAAAGCGGGGACGCCACCTTGACGTTTCGCCCTCCCAGTTGTGCTTCCGTATCGAGCCGAACTCGACCGGCGCATTCTAGCGAGGTTGCTCCACGCCCTCGAACAGCTCAGCGGCTTTACAATCGAGCCCTCGCGCGATCTTCGCAATGACCTTGATGCCTGGATCGCGTCTCAAGGTCTCGATTCGCGCGATGTCAGTGAGGTGCAGACCAGCCTCTTCAGCAAGCCGTTCTTGGGTCAAACCGCGCTCCTTCCGCAGGCGGCGCACGTTAGCTGCGAAGGCTTCTAAAGGCTCCATGTTTGGAGCCTCATGGCCGATGAGCCATACGTCTATGGCTGATTAGCCATATACTTCGGCTATACAAACAAAGAGCGCCCCCGGCAGCACAGAGCACTCCGGGGGCTGACACCAAGGAGGTCTAGTCCTTGATGCTTCTCCAGCTTACCGCTTCTAATTCCAAATTGTTGACTCTGGGCGTCCCTAGAGGGAGGGCCTGATATGCCCAGAGCCTCTGTTGGGATGGGACCAGTACGAGTCGGTAGCGGCTGTTGCCTGTCCGTTATCGGCATTGGTTTTGCCTTGTGGCTCACGAGCGCGCTTGTAGGCGGCACAAAATGAAACTCAAGGTATTAGTTGTATTCGTTTGTTTATTAACACTTGGCCTATCGAACACGGCCCAAGGACGTATCTCTAGCATTCAATATAAACCACATCCGCTGTATACCGATGATCCGTCCATAGCGGTATCTTGGACGGCTGACAGGGATCTAAAACGAGGGTATATCTATGAGGCTGAAATAGAAATCTCATCGCTCAAAGAGGGCAGTTGCAGAAGCTCTGAAAACTCATGGTCGCAAGGTGCTCCCAAAAGGGGAAAATTAGTACATATCGACCTTATAACAAACAACATGGAATGGTGCAACGGAAGGGTCGTAATTCATGTTGGATATACAAAAAACGGTACCATATGCAGAACCGAGATGATACTTGAACCAGAAGAAAAAGAAGAAGTAGGATTGTATGAAGAAAGTACAACAGCTCCAAAAGAAGTTCTAAAGCCAAGACAAATTTGTGAACCTTATCCGTTTCACCAAATCTTTGAGGGAGAATTCCGCATCAGTAAAAAGCCTTAGATGACCATGTGATATAATCTAGCAATGCCCATAAGAAAAAGGCCCAAGAAGACTAAACCGACTGCTCCTGAGAGAGATGTAGTCGAGAAGCAAGATCCGTCACATACTCAGGACGAATTTCTGCGCGATCTCTCCCTGGGCTCGACCAATAAAGCTAAGGAGCGACTAGACGGTCCTTCTGTACCTGATCGAGGATCGTCCAAAAAATAGGGGTTGAGTCATCTCTGTGGTTATAGCGCCAGGCGTACTCATCGAGATAGTTCTGCAAATACTCACGACTCACTGAGTGATAGACGCCTCGGATACCGTTCTTGAGATTCCCGAAGAATCCCTCAATGGTGTTCGTGTGCACATCGCCTTCAGCGTAGACTTTTTCACTGTGTCGTACTCTTTTATGGTGCTTATGTGTTTTATGAAGCATTTTATATCCGGACCAATCATCTGTAAAGACCATTGATGTTGGTAGGACGTGCTCGCGCACTGTATCTACAACTTTCTCTGTGCGATCTTTCTGCACTTGGATCTTGATTCGTCCTTGACGCTCGACCATTCCGAGTACGGGTGTCTTACGGGCCTTGGCCCAGGCAATCGCTTCTGGTCGTGTCATACTAATGGTGTCGTACGCCTTTGGTTTACCGCCGTACCCTGTCTCGTCTACCTCGACTTTTCCTTCCAGTGGCTCTTTATCTTGACCAAGCAGTGTTCTGATCTGCTTGAACATGCGATGAGCAGTCTTATACGTCACTCCAATTTCTCTTTCAAGATGTTTTGCGCTGATTCCACAACGTGTCGAAGACATTAGATACATCGCCCAAAACCATAGCTGTAAACTAACCGTTGATTTGTGAAAGATTGTCCCTGCGGTCGGATATACATGGTGGCGGCAGTACTGACAGGAATACGCGGAGCGCCCTGTAACACGAAAGAACTTAGATGGTTTTCCGCACTTCGGACACTCCGTCCCGTCTGCGAAAAACTTGGCCTTCAGATACTCCAGACAAACATCATTGTCTGGGAATAGCTCAAGAAACTGCGCGTAGGTCATCTGCGACCCGCTCGACGCCGATGGAGCTATGGAGTTGCGCGATCTACCGGCCATGCTTCGTATGGTAGCACAGACACGTACGTGCGTCAAGTAACAATCATTGTGATGATCCGCATTAAGCTACTATCTTCCCCATCTTCAAGGGCGGCACAGGCCGGAAGATTGGTGCGTCCAGCAACCCCCCTCCAGGCTGCTCTTAACCGGGTTGTCCTGGAGGGGGCCTTGGTGGAGAGGGTCCGCTTTGCAGGCCGCTACCTCTCCGCACCTTATTTCCTTACGTGTCTTGGCTACATAGTCGCCCTAATAGGTCACATGTCAAGCTTATCGCTTCAAGTTCTTCATCGGCTCTCACCAACGGGGGTTAGCGTGCGCGCACTGCCGTGGGACGCGCGCCAAACGCGCGAGGCAGGCATAACCATCCAGAGGGGCGCCCGGCAGACGCCGAACACGCCGACAACCGCCACGACGGCGCGCACGAGAGGAAGCGATGAAGCTGATTGGAGCGGGAATGCCGCGCACCGGCACCCTCACACAGAAGGTGGCGCTGGAAATGCTCGGGCTCGGCCCGACCTACCATATGGTCGACGTGCTCGCCGACCTCGACCAGGCCGGTCTCTGGGAGCAGGCGCTGGCGGGCGAGGCGCCTTGGGAGCAGATCTTCACCGGCTTCAACTCAACCGTGGACTGGCCGGGTGGCTACTTCTACCGAGAGCTGATGGACGTCTACCCCGACGCCAAGGTGCTGCTCAGCGTGCGCGAGCCCGAAGCTTGGGAGCGCTCGATGCGCCAGACCGTATGGGCGGTACGCAATGGCGAGTCGCTGATCCGTCTGCTGTCGAGCGCCCAGGCCCATGTGAACCCAGAGTGGCAGGACTTTCTGAACATGATCGACGGGCTGCTGTGGCAGGGCGAGGGCACCTTCGCTGCCGGTCACTCCACGCCGGTTGAGCTGATCACGGCGATGAACGCGCACAACGAGCAGGTCAAGCGCGACGTCCCTGCCGACCGGCTGCTCGTATGGGGCGTCAAGGAAGGGTGGGGGCCGCTGTGCGAGTTCCTCGAGCTCCCCGTCCCAGACGAGCCCTTCCCCCACATCAACGACCGCACGGAGTTCCTCAACCGGATCATCGACGGCTCGCTTGGGGCGCTGCAAGAGTGGCGCGAGCGGGAGGCGTCGGTGACGCCCGAGTTCGCGGTCAGCGACTGACGCGTACGCCGGACATGGACGCCTGAGAGTCCGAGGGGTCCCAAGGCGTGGGTACCGTGTGCCTATGCCCGCACGCACCGAGTCGTCGATGAAGGGTCCACGCCAGAATAAATGGCGGATTGATGCGCCCGTTCTGCGGCGGCAGGCGCCACCCACGATGCTCGACGTGCCACCAGCACGCCTACCGATCGAAAATCAGATGCGATTTCCGATCGTCCAGCGTGCGGCGCCTGCCATCCACGGCCCGACCACCTCAACCCACCATTGATTCTGGCGTGGACCCTAAGCGTCTCACGCTGATTGCGTGCATCCTCGGCTCTGGGATCGCGCTGCTCGACGGCACCGTCGTGAACGTCGCGCTGCCGAGCATCCAGCGCGCGCTCGGCGGCGGGCTGGCCGCGCAGCAGTGGGTGGTGAACGGCTACCTGCTGACCCTCGGCTCGCTGATCCTGGTCGGTGGCTCGCTCGGGGACCTGTACGGCGAGCGGCGCGTGTTCGCGCTCGGCGTCTCCGGTTTCGGCATCGCCTCGCTGGTGGCCGCGCTCGCGCCGAGCATCGGCGCGCTGGTGGCCGCGCGAGGAGTGCAGGGAGTGTTCGGCGCCCTGCTCGTGCCGAGCTCGCTGGCGGTGATCGTCAACACGTTTCCCGCGTCTGAGCGGGGCGGCGCGATCGGGAGCTGGACCGCGTGGGGGGCCATCTTCGGCGTGCTCGGCCCGCTCGCGGGCGGTGAGCTTCTGGCGATCGCCTCGTGGCGGTGGATCTTCCTGATCAACATCCCGCTCGTGATCGGCTGCGTGTCGCTGATCCTGTTCGCGATCCCGCGCTCGGCTGCGCGCGAGGCGGGCGCGCGCAGGGTTGACTATCCCGGCGCGGTGCTGTGCGCGGCCGGTCTCGGCGGCCCGGTATTCGCGTTGATCGAGCAGCCGCGGCTCGGGTGGTCGAGCCCAGCAGTGTTCGGACCACTGCTCGCGGGTGCGATCCTGCTCGGGACGTTCACTGCGTACGAGGCACGCGCGCGCGAGCCGATGCTTCCGCTGAAGCTGTTCCGCCGCCGTAACTTCTCGGCCGGGAACGTCGAGACGTTCGCGATGTACGCGGGCCTCGCGATCCTGTTCTTCTTCCTGATCCTGTTCCTGCAGCAGATTGGCGGCTACTCGCCGCTCAAGAGCGGTCTGACGGTGCTGCCGGTGACCGTGCTCATGTTCTTGCTCTCGCGTCGCTTCGGGGCGCTGGCAGATCGGTTCGGGCCGCGCTTCTTCATGGGCGCGGGCCCGCTCGTGGCGGCGGCCGGGCTGCTGCTGTTCCAGCGCGTGGGCCTGAAGGCCGGCTACGTGGGCGAAGTGCTGCCGGCGCTGCTCGTATTCTCGCTGGGACTGTCGATGACCGTGGCGCCGCTGACCGCGGCCGTGCTCGCCGGATCCGAGCACGAGGCGGGGATCGCCTCCGGCGTCAACAACGCGATCGCACGTGTCGCCGGCCTGCTCGGCACCGCCGCCGTGGGCGCGGCCGTCGCAACGTCGTTCGGCTCGGCGCTCGATCGGCGGCTGTCTGGCACGAAGCTCGGCGAAGCGGCGCGGACGGCTGTAACGGCGGCCAAGAAGCTGCCATTGGGCCGCCCAGACGTCCGCGGATTGCCGACTGCGCAGGCGCGCGCGTTGACGCAAGCGGCCGAACAAGCGTCGCTGCACAGCTTCCACCTCGGCCTTGCGATCGCGGCTGTGCTTGTGGCTGTAGGAGGCATCGCCGGTTGGTTTGGCATTCGCAACCCGCCACGCCCCGAGACGATCCACGCCAAGCGTTGCTCCGGTGGCCAGCTGGTCGGGGCTAGTTCAGAGATCTCCGAGACGGTCGTTCAGACGGGTTCGGCGTAGGCCCGCATCGCCTCGATAATCGGGCCGAGCCGGCGGCCGCGCTCGGTCAGCCGGTACTCGACGGTTGGCGGGCTCGACGGGATCACCGTGCGCTCGACGAGGCCGGCCCCCTCGAGGTCGCGCAGGCGCTCTGACAGCATCCGCGGCGAGATGCCGGCGACGGCCTCGGCGAACTCGCTGAAGCGCAGCGCGCCGGTGAGCGCGGCGTAGATGATCGACAGCTGCCAGCGCCGCTCCAGGAGGTCCGCCGTCTGGCGGACCTCCGCTGGAACGGGCTGACATCTAGGAGGCTGCGTGCGCGACGACATCGCGTGCCGGCTCCAATGCGCGGTCGAGCACCTCCTGGACGGTCATCACCGGGTGGAAGGTCATCTGCTCGCGGACCTCCTCGGGGATCTCGTCCAGGTCGCCGCGGTTGCGCTCGGGCAGGATCACGTCCGTCAGCCCGGCGGCGTTGGCAGCGAGCGCCTTCTGCTTGAACCCGCCGATCGGCAGCACGCGTCCCTGCAAGGTGACCTCGCCGGTCATGCCGACCGTGTGCTTGACCGGGCGGCCGGACAGCAGCGAGGCGAGGGCCGTGACCATCGTCACGCCCGCGCTCGGGCCGTCCTTGGGGATCGCCCCGGCGGGAACGTGCACGTGGAACTCGCGGTTCTCGAACACGCTCGGCTCGATGCCGAGCTCCTCGGCGTGCCCACGCACGTAGGAGAGGGCGATCTGCGCCGACTCCTTCATGACGTCGCCGAGCTGCCCGGTGAGCACCAGGCCGCCGCCGCCCTTGGAGCCGCTCTTCATCGCGGTGGCCTCGACGAACAGCACGTCGCCGCCCGCGCCGGTCACGGCCAGCCCGGTGGCTACGCCGGGCGTGGCGGTCCGGGCAGCGGACTCCTGGAAGAACTTCTGGCGGCCGAGCGCGTCGCGCACCACCTCCAGATCGATCTTCACCGGCTTCGCCTTGGCTGCCTTGGTCTTCTTTGCGGGCTTCTTCTTGTCGATGCCGGGGACCTTGCCGTTGCTCTCGGGGGAGACCTTGCCTCCATCCTGAGCGTCGGCCTCGGGCAGCGCGTCAACATCGACCTTGACCTGCTCGTCGACCTCGGCCTGTTTCTCCGGCTCGGCTTGGGTCTGCAACGAGGCGATCTTGGTCGCGGTCTTGCGCAGCACCGTGCCGAGGTTGCGCTCGAGGTTCCGTACGCCGGCCTCGCGCGTGTACTCGGAGATGATCGTGCGCAGCATCTCGTCTGAGATCTCTACCTCGTCCTCGCGCAGGCCGTTGCGGTCGCGCTGGCGCGGCCACAGGTAGCCCTTGGCGATCGCGAGCTTCTCCTCGGAGGTGTAGCCGTCGAAGGAGATCACCTCCATGCGATCGAGCAGCGGCCCGGGGATCGTGTCGGCGACGTTCGCCGTGGCGATGAACATCACCTGGGAGAGATCCAGCTCGACGTCGAGGTAGTGGTCGCGGAAGGAGTGGTTCTGCGCGGGGTCAAGTACCTCGAGCAGCGCCGCGGAGGGATCTCCGCGCCAGTCCGCGCCGACCTTGTCGACCTCGTCGAGCAGGATCACCGGGTTCATCGTGCCGGCGTCGCGGAGCGCCCGAACCAGCCGGCCGGGGAGCGCGCCGATGTAGGTGCGCCGGTGCCCGCGGATCTCGGCCTCGTCGCGCACGCCGCCCAGCGACATGCGTACGAACTCCCTGCCCGTCGCACGGGCGATCGACTCGCCGATCGACGTCTTGCCGGTGCCTGGAGGCCCGATCAGCGTGAGGATCGCCCCCGACTTGGGGTCGGCCTCGATGCCGCGATCCTGGCGCAGCTTGCGCACGGCCAGGTACTCGGTCACGCGGTCCTTGACGTCTTCGAGACCGGCGTGATCGGCGTCCAGCACGGCGCGCGCCGCGACCGGGTCGAGGTGCTCCTCGGAGCGCTTGCTCCACGGCACCGCGATCAGCCAGTCGAGGTAGGTGCGGATCATCGACGACTCGCCGGTCTGCTCGCCCATCCGCTCCAGGCGCGCGAGCTCCTTCAGCGCCTGCTCCTGCACGGGGTCGGGCATCTCGGCTGCCTCGATCTTCTTGCGGTACTCCTCGGCGACCGAGGCGTCGTCCTCGTCGAGCTCCTTGCGGATCGACTCCATCTGCTTGCGCAGGAAGTACTCGCGCTGCTGCTTCTCGGCGCCCTCCTGCACGTCCTCGCGGATGCGCTTGCGCACCTGCAGCTCGGCGAGTGACTCGCGCTGAAGCTTGACGGCCAGCTCGAGGCGCGCGG
The DNA here is from genome assembly GCA_036501315.1 of Solirubrobacteraceae bacterium. GTDB lineage: Bacteria > Actinomycetota > Thermoleophilia > Solirubrobacterales > Solirubrobacteraceae > Palsa-744. The sequence continues at coordinate 29,232 of DASYAM010000014.1, read as the reverse complement.
TGACGTCTAGCGTGCGCAGCAGCTCGACCTTCTGCTCGTATGTCAGCTGCGGGGAGTAGCCGGCCGAGTCGGCCAGCGCGCCGGGCTCGACGATCGCGCGCAGGAACGCCGCGATCCGCCCGTCGTCGCCGCGCAGCTCGAGGATCTCCTCGACGATCGCGCGGTACTCGCGCTCGAGCTCGCGTGTGCGCCCGTCGACGGGGGTGTCGTCGGGACGCTCGTCGACCTCGACGCGCAGCTCGCCTTCGGGGCCGGTCTGAGCGGCGCCGATCAGCGCGCGGTGCTCACCGGAGATCGCCACGGCGCGGCCGCCGCCGGGGAGGCGGATCTGCTCGGAGACCTCGGCGATTGTGCCGACCTCGAGGAACTCGTTCTCGTGGCGGGGGACGAGCACGACGCGCTCGTCGTCGCCGACGTCGATCGTCAGCGTGATGCCCATGCTCGGGAACACGACGGTGTCGTCGAGCGGGATCAGTCGCAGGACCTGCTTGGGCTGGGTGGGGGGCGCGGGGCGGGACTCTGAAGAGGAAGGCATAGGTATCGGCTCCATATGAGCTTACGAAAGTTTAGTTAGTATAGCTCGCGATCGTTGTGGACGCAAGTAGTTCTGTGGTCATGTTGGAAACGGCGTCACAGAGCCATATTTGGGAGACAACTACGCTCCTGCTCCCGGATTGAGGTCGGTGTCGCCGGTCACTTGAGGGGCTGGTCGAGCCCGGGCTGGCGGCGTGCTGAGTCGGGGTGCTTTCCCTACACGGGTCCGTCGAAGTCGACCTCGACATTCTCCTCGTGGATACGCTCCTCGATCTCCGCCGAGGACGTGAGCGCGCGCCGGTCGGCGTCGAGCAGTGGCTGGGAGAAGAAGCTGCGCGGCCACAGCTTGTGCGCGCGCACGACGTTTACCTCGGCCGCGAGCAGCGTCACCTGGGCGCCGAGGTAGAGCCAGGCGAGCAGGCCGAGCACGAACGCGAACAGGCCGGAGGTCTCCTTGGCGTGGCGCACGACGTGATCGACGTAATAGCCGCCGACGTGTTGCAGGATCGTCCACAGCACTGCCGCGACAATCACGCCGGGAAGGAGATCGCGGGTCTGCACTTCTGCGGCGGTCATCAGCCGGAAGGCGGCGGAGAACAGCAGCACGTTCACGAGCACCGCGACGAGCACGCCGCCGATGATCGCGATGATGCCCTGCCCGCCGACGGTGACGAACCCGGCGGCGACCGTCGAGACGATCACGAGCAGCCCCAAGCCGAGGAGTAGCCCGAGGCCGCGCAGGCGCGAGGTGAGGAAGTTGGGGCGGTGCTTGTGCGGCACGTACCAGACCTGGTTGAACGCATTCTGGGTTGCGCCCGTGATTCCAAGGCCGGCCAGGAGCGAGCCGACGAGGCCGATCGCGAGGCCGACGCCTGACCCTTTCAGCGAGTGGACGTTGCTCTGCAGCTGGTTGCCGATCACCGGGAACTGGCTGAGCGTCGAGTGAAGGACGCTGCTCTGCGCGCTCGGGTTGCCCTGCAGCACGAAGCCGAGCACGGTCACGAACACGAGCAGCAGCGGAAACAGCGAGACGAACCCGTAGTAGGCGATCAGCGCCGCGAGCTGGCCGGCCTGGTCATCGCCGAACTTCTTGATCACGGCGGCGAGGAACGCCACCGGCGGGTGGCGCTGCTGGCGGCGATCGAGCGCGTGCAGACGCTCGCCGAGGCTCATCGCTGCGTGCGCGTGAGCGCGCGGCTCGAGTGGCGGGGGGAGGGGTGGCCAGGAAATTGGAGGGGGGGCCTGCGGGCGCCTGGCTGCGACATGCCTGTGTGTCTACCCGAACTGACGTACAAAAACGAGCCCTGGGCGGTCGCTGGCCGCACGCGGGGCGGCCGAGCTGGGCACGTTGCGATCCCGCGGAGGAGGTCGCGTTTGTGGCGGAAGCAAGGCGTGAGCTGCTGTTGCGCGCGCATGGCCACCGGCTGGGACGAGAGGATCTCGAGGACTGCTACGCGCAGGCAACGCTCGAGCTGATCGTGCACGCGCGCAACCACGGGGCGCTTTCCTCGCGCGCGCATATGGCGAACGTGCTCGAGCAACGCTTCCTCTCGCGCGTGTTCGACCGCCGTCGCGCCCTCGTCGGGCGCAGCCCGATGCAGGCCGCACTGCACACAGCAGTCTCCCTCAGCGGAGGAGCCGAGGGCGAAATCGAGATCGTCGACGAGCGAGCCGACGTCGAGCGGCTCGCGATGCTGCGCTTCGAGCTGGAGCTGCTTGGGCGTGTCGCTCCAGCGCTGAGCCGCGACCAGCGGCTCGTGCTCGCCTGTCAAATCGGCTTGCAGATGACCCGCGGCGAGTTTTGCCGCCGGTACGGCTGGACTCCGGAGAAGTATCGGAAGGTCGCACAACGGGCGCGCAAACGGCTCCGGCGGCTGCTGGCCGACGCGGCCGGCGAGCCGCTCCCGCCCGACGCAGCGACCGATACCGACGCAGCGGCTGAGATCGGGGCAGAGATCGAGATCAGGACAGCGACAGACACCGGAGCGGCGGTCGCGACCGAGGCGGCGACCGAGATCGAGACCGTGCGTCCGGCGGAAAAGATTTTTCCACTCGACTGTCCCCCCTCGGGGGCGATGTCGGATTAGGGAGCAGGGACCCACCTATGAATAACTCTCCCCCCACTCATAGGCGCGTCCCTTGGGACGCCGGCAGTCGGTTGAACGGACGACAGCACGGCGATTCCCATCCGCGCGCAAGCGACCGGGAGCCGGGTATCTCCCCACCTTGGCTTCCGGTCGCCCGCGTGCTCGGTGGCGCGCGACGGTTGAAGACGGGCCGATGACGCTGCTGCGCCGCGCGCCGCGCGAGGTCTACCGCGTGTACGGCGAAGCGGAGTTTTTCGAGGGCGCGGCAGGCATGGAGCTATTCACACCCGCGACTTCGTCGGGGGCGGGAGAGCGGCGGCTACGTCGGCTCGCGGGCGCGGCGATGCTGGCGGGAGCGGTGGGGACGATGGGAGGAGCGGTCGTGCTCGCGGGCTCGCGTCCGGCGCGAGGATCCGGCCGAGGAGCCGCCAACGGTGTGGCACAGGCGCTTGCGCGTGCTCGTCTCCTCACACACGTACAAGCGCAGCTTGCGCGCAACCACGATGCTGGCGGCTCCGACATCTCGACGTCCCCGTCGGCGGCCGGGCGAGCGCGCTCCGTCGCACGCGCTGGAGCGGCGCATCTCGCTTTCGTCGCCGAGGCTGCGTCTCGCCGGCGGATCGTGTGGGGCGTCCGTGCCGAGCGCACCGAGCAGCGGGAAGGGGTTAGCGGAGATGCGCCAGTGAGCACGGCCACGCTTCCAGTGGACGCCCCCTCTGGTGCCGCGTCTGTAAAGGCGGCCGTTCCTGCCCCGGCGGTAGCGCGCTCCAATCCATCGTCAACGACCGCTATGAGCCCGCCGCCTTCGGCAGAGCACGCCGAGTTCGGCTTCGAGCGCTGAATGAGCACCGGCAAGACCGCCAGCGCGCATGGAACGCCTGCGGTGAGCATCCACACGCGGCCGTTGTGGCGGATCCGCTTGGCGCGCGAGCTGCCCCGCTACCTGCTGTGCGCGCTGTCGGTCGCCGGCCTGGCCGCAAGCGCCCGCTTCGCGATCGCGCCGCCACGACCGACGGCGATCAGGGTGGCGCCCCGTGACTCCTCGCCGCCGGACGCGGGCGCTCAGAGCTATGCGGCGCTGTTCGCCCGCCGGTACCTGACCTGGAATGCCGCTGAACCCGAAGCGAGCCGGGGGGCGCTGGAAGAGTTCGTGCAGCCCGGCATGGAACCCGAGGCCGGGCTGAGATCGCCCTCGAGCGGGGAGCAGCTGGTGGAATGGGCTGAAGTCGTTCAGGAACGCTCGCCAATGCCGGGCGAGCACGTCTACACCGTGGCTGCGCAAACGAGCTCCGCCGGCCTCGTGTATTTGACGGTGGGAGTTGTGCGCGAGCCCGACGGCAGCCTTGCGCTGGCCGATTATCCGGCGTTCGTGGGCGCGCCCGCGATCGGTCAGACGCAGACTCGGGTGCACTTGCGCGAAGTGCAGGAACCGGCGCTGCAGACGGTCGTGGAACGCGCTCTGCGTAACTACTTGGCCGGATCGGAATCCGAGCTCGAGGCGGACCTGGCACGCGGCGCACGCGTCTCGCTCCCTCGCATGGGGCTAAGTCTGCAGTCGCTGCAACGACTGGACTGGGCGCCGGGCGCCGACACCTTGCTGGCGGTGGTACAGGCCGACGACGGTCGCGGCGAGCAGTACACGCTCGCCTACGAACTGGACGTCACCCGCACCCAGGGTCGCTGGGAGATCGCCGCGGTGCAGATGGATCCGGATACGCCGTGAGAACCCGACATAGAGGAGACCCCATGCTGATCCGCCGCCGCTCTTGGACGCTCGCCGTTTCGCTCGCATGCGCTTTGCTCACCCTTGCGTTCGTGCCGCTCGCCGCAAGCGCTGCGGTCGACACACAGACATCTGTGAATACGCCGCAGGCGGCAAGCACGGAAAAGACGGGTAGCTCGCTGGAAACGGCCGCGGCAAAGGCAAGCAGCACTGGGCGCACGATCGCGATGAGCCTAATCGGGCTTGCGCTTGCGGTGGCTTCGATCGTGCTCGCATTCCGGCGCGACTTCAAGGAGGCGGCGGGCGTGTTCGCTGTCGGGATCGTCGCGGTGCTGCTGGCGACCCCTACAGGCGTGAGCCTGCTGCAGGACACGGTCAGCTCGCTGTTCGGGTCCCGCTCATGACGATTGAGGTGCGTTCCTATCGCAACGTGTTCGACCTCGAGCGGCGGATCTACCGTATCGACCGGCTGCGGCTGAACCCAGGCGGCGTGCCGGTGCGGGGCGTCGTCTACTTCCTGGCGTTGTTTGCCACGGTGCTGATCATCGGCAGCCTGCCGGTGTTGGCCCTCGCGGTGAGGGCGCTGCCGTGGTATCTACGCGACGTGGCGCTGCCCGGAGCGAGCGCCGCGGTGCTGACCGTGATCCGGGTGGAGGGACGGCCGTTTCACCTGGCAGCCCAGGCGCTGCTGCGCTATCGCAGTGAACCGCGCAGCGGGACGGGCGCCTCTACGTGGGGATCGGGTCCGCGCTCGATTGGGTCCGGTGGGCGCTGGCGCATGGAGGAGATCCTGATGCTGCCGGACGGCTCTGACGGCAGGTTGCGGCGGCTGCGCTATACCGGCCCGGGCGCCGTGCTGGTAACGGTTGCGCACGAGCACACCGAGGGGCGGCGATGGCGACCCCGGGTCGCGTTGATCTTGCGTCCGGCGGCAAAAACCCACGACCTAGGCACAGGGAGCCATAGGTCGGAGCCGAGGAATCTCGACTTTGCGCGGGGGAGTCAGGGCCTCGCGTCGGGGAGGCAAGGAGCCCACGGTGAGGGGCGGGTGATCGGGCTGGCTGCGGGCGCGGCCATGCTCGTGCGAGCAGATCGTCCCGGCAGGAGTGGCACGCGTCAAAGACGGATCGCCGCGAGCAGCGAGGCGGGGAAGTGAGGGCGCCGGTCGGGTTCGTTTACGGCAATTGCGTGTTCGGGGACGGGCTCGACGACGGCTGGGCCACGTTCGCGGTCGAGTGCGAGACTTATGGATGGCTTGGCGAGGAGGCCAAGCGTGCGCGTTTCTTCGCGTTGCTCGGCGGCCTTGAGGCGCTCGAAGCAGACGTGCAAATCTTGCGCGTCGGCAGGCGCTGGGAGGTCGAGCGCTATGTGCGCGAGCTGGACGGCGAGGCTCTTGCCAGCACGGGGGGCGCCGGCACGCACGCTCACGCACGCGCGCGACGACGCTATCTCGACGCGCATCGCCGTCGCCTGAGCGAGCTTCAGGCAGTGAGGCCGCAGGTGTTCCTGCTGGTGAGCCTGAGCGACCCCGAGCGCGACGTCGCCACGTATGTCTCGAAGGTCGCCGAGCAACACCCGCGGGAGTGGTGGGAGGGGCTCAGACGCGTGTTCTCGGTGCGCGACAGGCGGCTGTTGAAGGTCTCAGAGCTCGAGCGTGCGCGCGTACGAGCCGACCAGGCCCATGCACGCCTTGCCGACTACCTGCCCGTGCGTCAGGCGCGCGGGGTGGAGCTGCAATGGCTGATACGGCGAGCGTTCTGCCGTGGGCTGGGGGAGCCTGAGGTCGACGGGCTGCACGAGCCGCGTGCGCTGGTGTTCGAACGCAATGGCGAGGCGACGCTTGCGCCGCTCGAGGGCGACGTGCTGCGCTGGATGGACGGCTATGTCGAGCATCGCGGGCGGGCGCTGAGGATCGATTCGGAGCTCGGCACGAGCTGGCAGGCGCAGCTGGTGCTGGGGGCGCTGCCCGAGCGCACGCATTTTCCGGGCGCCCGCGCCGAGCTGATGTTCGCGCCGGCGGAAAGTCTGCCATTCGCGATCGATCTCTCGCTGAACGCGCGTTTTCTGCCGAACGAGCTGGCACTGCGGATCGCACGCCGGCGAATCCAGGACGCGGACCAGATCCTCAGGGCCGAGTCCGATGGCGAGCAGGGGTCACCGATCGCGGGTATGAGCGCACGCAGGAGGCCCGCGACCTGCTCGCCTATTTGCAGGCTTCGAGCAGGCCGCCACTGTTACGCGCGACGCTCGCGGTCGCGGTCGCCGCGCGTGAGCAGGAGGAGCTCGAGGAGCGGGTCGAGATGTGCCGGCGAGCTTATGGTGAGATCCGGCTGCATCGCCCTCTGGGAGATCAGCTGCGGCTGTTCATGCAGCACCTGCCGGGACAGCGCACGCAGGTGGCGGGCTATGACGACACGCTCACGCCGGAGCAGGTCGCGGCGATGATGCCGGCGGCTACGCACGAGGCGGGCTCGCGCGGTGGCTTCTATCTCGGGCACACGTTGACAGGGTCGAGGCAGCCGGTCAGGTTCAACCTGCGTGAGGGGTCCGACAGCGATCGCAACACGGCAATCCTCAGCGTGGGAGCGCTCGGCTCCGGCAAGACGACACTCGACCAGAAGCTCAAGTACGAGGGGTTCCTGCAGGGCGCGCGGGTGATCGACTGCGACCCCAAGGGCGACCATCGCTTTCACCTGCTCGAGGAGGTCGCTCCGCACGTAGAGCGCATCACGCTCAAGCCCGACCCGAGCCTGCGTGGCGTGCTCGACCCACTGCGGGTGGCGCCGGAGCACCTGCGCCAGGACACGGCGGTGTCGTTCCTGCGCGACCTGCTGCCGGGGAGAGCCGAGCCGGCGTGGGAGACGGCGGTCGTGGGCGCGGTCGACCGTGTGATGCGGCACGCGCGCGAGCCGACCTGCCTGGCGGTGGTGGCAGCGCTCGCGGAGGGCGATGACATCGACCGCCAGGTTGCGAAGACGCTCGAGGTGTACGCGCGCTCGGGTCTCACCCAGCTCGGGTTCGCCGATCCCGAGGTGAAGCTGCCGCGTGTCGGGCAGAGCCAGGTGACCTATCTGCCAATCCGCGACCTGCCGGGGCCCGAGCCGGGGATGAGACGCTCGGAGTACTCCCAGGCCGAGCGCGTGGGTGAGCAGATCGTGCGGCTGATCGCGATGTTCGCGATGCATCTGCTGAGCGCTGAGCGAGAGCGGTTGAAGCTGTTCTCCTTCGACGAGGGTTGGCGGCTGCTGGGCGATCCGGCGGGTCGCGCGCTGCTGTCGTCGCTGCAGCGGATGGGCAGATCGGAGCTGGCGGTTCCGATCGTCAGCACGCAGCTCGTGACCGACGCGCTGATCGGCGAGCGGGAGTCGCTCGAGAACCTGATCGGGGCGACGTTCGTGTTCGGGATGCGCTCCGAGGCGGAGGCGGCCCGCGCGCTCCAGCTCCTCGGACTCGACCCGGAGGACGGGCGGATGCGGCGGAGCCTGCTCGAGATGGAGGCGGGACGTTGCCTGTTTCGCGACCACCGTGGACGCGTGGAGGCGATCCAGGTCGACGTGGTCGCGCCGTGGCTGCTGCGCGCGTTCTCAACGACTCCATGTCCGGCGGGACGGACCGCGGCCAAGCGGTGACGGTGGGGAGGCTCGCGGCCGTTGCGGTGCTCGCGCTCGCCTTGGCGCCCAGCCCGTCGGAGGCGAACGCGGGTATCGCTCAGGGCGCCGGTGCGATGCACTTGCGCCGCGGTAGGACAGGCTCGACGCGTAAAGCGCCGAGCAAGCCACCGCTCACCCCCGGCTCGACAGTGGCCGGTGGTGGCATTGAAGAAGAAGCTGGAGAGGGCGCTGGCGTAGGGGACCCGCTCGTGAGCAACGGTCTCAGCAGCCCGCTGTGCCGCGTCGGCGCTGGAGAAGGAGACCTCTCGCCGCAGACAGCGAGTGACTGCCGGACCTCGGGAGGGTTTGAGGCGGGCCCCGTACCGACCGGCGACTACGGGTTCGACGTGCACATCAACACCGGCGTCACGAAGGTGAACGCCGATTTGGAGAGCTACTTGCAGGACCTGCTCCAGCTGGGGTGGACGGTGCTCGTGGCAGTCATCCACGGTCTGATCGTGATGTTCGAATGGTGCTACACGATCGACTTGCTGCGTAGCGGCGCGATGAGCGGTGTGGCGCGAGCGCTGGACACGATGAGGGCCACGGTCACACAGCCATGGCTCGCGTTGGTGCTAGCGCTCGCGGCGGTGCTCGCGCTGTATCACGGCCTCGTGCGCCGTCGGGTGGCCGAGACATTAGGCCAGGCGCTGACGATGCTCGCGATGATGGTGGGGGGCCTGTGGGTGATCGTGAACCCCACGGGCACGGTCGGCGCCCTTGGCGAGATCTCAAACCAGGTCAGTCTCGGCACGCTCGGCGCCGTCGCCGGGGGAGCGCCCGATCATCCCGACCGGACGCTGGCCGACAGCATGCGCGACCTGTTCAGCGGCGCGATCGAAGGTCCTTGGTGCTTCATGGAGTTCGGCAGCGTCGGGTGGTGTACGAACCCAGCCGAGCGTGACCGGCGTCTATACGCGGCCGGCCTGAAGATCGCCGCGGCCGAGCAGGCGCGGATCGGCTGCCGGGAAACTCCGGAAGCGATCGAATCCAGCGTCGACGTGGGCCCCTGTGTGGGGTCTGACAGTGCGCAGGCGCGGGCATTGAGCTACAGCGCGGAGCTGTTGCGCGGCTCTCACACCAACCGCGAGCTGTTCCTCGCGCTGCCGGCCAACGGGCCGGCGCGCAACTCGATCAACGATTCGGGCGGGCTGTTCAACGTGCTGTGCGGGGGCGATGAAGAACCTTGCAAAGGACCGACGGCCGCCCAGGCCGAGTTTCGCACGCAGGGTGGGACCTGGTGGCGCTGTATGGGGCTGTTCTTCATCTGGCTCGGCCTGCTGGGCCTGATCCTGACGCTTGGGTTCATCGTGCTGCATCTGCTCGGTGGGGCGACCGGCAGCCTGTTGTACCTGTTGCTTGCGCCGGTAGCCGTGCTCGCGCCGGCGCTGGGGGACGGCGGGCGAGCCGCTTTTCGGAAATGGCTGACGCGACTGCTGGGCGCGGTCATGTCGAAGACGATCTTCTCATTCCTGCTCGGCGTAGTGCTGCTGATGGAGAGGGTGTTGACGGTCGACCTGACCGTGCTCGGCTGGTTCACCCAGTGGCTGCTCGTGTCGACGATGTGGTGGGGCGCATATCTGCAGCGCCATCACGTGCTTGGGTATGTGCAAGGCACGCCGGGGCGAACGCACGAGGCGCGCTCGCTCGCGCGGCGCGTGAGCGGCGCGCTGGAGACGCCACGCGCGATCGCGCGAAGTGGCGGCTGGGTCAAAGACAAGCTATCCAAGCCGGCGCCGAGTGTGGAGCAGCGCCAACAACGCGCGCAGGCGGGCCGTGAGCGGACCGAGAAGGAGATGGATAAGCAGGTACAGCAAACGCTCGAGCACGAGCACGGCGACGCGCGCGCGACGGTCGACTACGCACCGGAGATCCAGACGCGGATATCCGCCAAACGCGCGCAGCTGGAGCGCGTCACACGTGCGCAGGCGGACGCGCGGGCAGGCAGTGACACGCGCCGAGCCGCCAAGCTGGAGCACCGCGCGCGGCGCATCGACGGAGAGATCGGAGATAAACAGGAGCAGCTGAACGGCGCGCGACGAGCGGTGGCCGACGGCGAGAAGGCGCACAAGACGACGGGCAACGTCTATACCCGCGCACAGGCTGAAGAGCTAGCGCGCTTTCTCGACGAGCAGGCGACGCTGCCGGCAGCCGGCGCGCGCACGGAGTCGGGCGAGCGACGCGACTACGCTGCGATGGCCGGGCTCGCCGGTTATGGGCGCAGAGAGTACAAGCAGCTCGAGGGCCAGAGCCAGCGTGACGCCCGGCTGGAGATCGATCGCGAGCTGGCGCTGCGCAAGGAGTTGAGCAGGGCCGCGCAGGACCCGGGCACAGATGGCGAGGCGTCGCTGGGACGCCGCGAGCAGCGGAAGGTTGACAGGGACTTTGACCGCACGCTCGAGCACGGGATGCGCGAGGGGGGTCATAAGATGCCCGCGTCGCGGCTCTCAAAGCTCGACAGCTGGCAGCAGGAGGGACGCGCGACGCGCAGGTCGGCCGGTGCGCACGCGCGGGCGGGGGAGGGGGAGTCGAGCGTGATGCGCGACGCGCGTGAGGTGGCCGCGCGGCGCAAACGCCAGCTCGGCCAGGATCGCCGTTGACGAGCCGCGCGGTGAGTCTCGCGGGAGCCGTCGCCGGCGGCCGGCTAAATTCAAGTCGACTCGCCTTGGCGGCCGTGCTCGCAGCGGGGGCGGCGGTTTTGGCGGTCACGCTGCTGCTCGTGCTCTCGACCGCATCGTTCACGCTCGACACGGCCGAGATGAGTGAACCGAGTGCCGAGGAGAACGGCGTCTCGGCGCTGGCACAACGAGAAATCCCCGCTGAATACCTTCGCCTCTATCAGGCGGCGGCTCGCCGCTATGGCTTGGACTGGGCGATTCTCGCGGGGATCGGCAGGGTCGAGTGCGATCACGGGCGTGACTCCGACCCGTCGTGCACGCGCGAGGGCGCCGTCAACGGGGCGGGCGCCGGTGGTCCGATGCAGTTCCTCACCTCGACGTGGGCGACATACGGCGTGGACGCCAACGGTGGCGCTGCGGCAGACCGCTGGGATCCTGCCGATGCGATCTACGGGGCGGCCAACTATCTGCGGGCAGCAGGCGCGCCGAATGACTACAGAGCTGCGATCTACGCGTACAACCATGCGGGTTGGTACGTGGCCGAGGTCGAGGAGTGGGCCGCCAGATATCGCGTTCCAGCGGCGACCGCCCGAAGCTCGCTGACAGGCACAGAAGCGCCCGGCGAAGCAGGTGCGGGCGAAGGCGCCGACCGCGCGTTGGAAGGCGAGAGTCCGACGGAAGTGCGGTTCGTCGCGGGCGAACGCGCCGTGCTTTCGCCTGGGGACGGCCACATCGCGCTCGTGCCGGCCGGCGTGCCGGACACTGTGCAGGCGATGGTGGTCGCGGGCAACGAGCTGCAGGAGCTGCCCTACGGTCCGGGTGGCCATCCGGACCCGCGGGGAGCGTATGAAGAGGACTGCTCGAGCACGGTTAATTATGTGCTGTATCGCAGCGGCGTGCGCCCGATCGCGGAGATTTTGAAAGACAACCCGCTGGCTCAAGACTATGTTGACTGGGGCTCGCCTGGCCCCGGCCGATGGGTGACGATCTACGCAACGACCGAACCGAGCGACCACGTGTTCATCGTGATCGCCGGGTTGAGGCTCGACACGAGTCATGACGGCACCGACGTGGGTCCGAATCGCGACGAAAACGGCCCGCGTTGGCGCATCCTCGACCACATCCCAACCTGGGCGCACTGGTCGGTCCGCCATCCGCCGGGGTTGTAAGGTTGCGAACCATGCCCCCACGCAAGGTCGACTACCTGCTGATCGGCGGAGGCCTGGCCTCTGCGAACTGCGCGCGCTGGCTGCGCGAGGAGGGCGCGGAGGGGAGCGTGCTGCTGGTTGGGCGCGAGCCCGACGCGCCGTACAACCGCCCGAACTGCTCGAAGGGGTATCTGCGCGGCGAGGAGGCTCGCGAGGAGGCGCTGTTCCGTCCTGCTGCCTGGTGGGAAGAACAAGGGATTGAGCTGCTGACGCGCACGAGCGTGACGGGGTTGGATGTGCAGGCGCGCACGGCGAAGCTGTCGAGCAAGGAGGAGGTCGAGTTCGGCAAGGCGCTGATCGCGACCGGCGCGAACGTGCGGCGGCTGAACGTAGACGGGTGCGAGCTAGAGCAGATTCATTATCTGCGCACGCTCGGCAACGCCGACGCGATCCGCGAGGGAGTCAAGGACGCGCAGGAGGTGGTGCTGATCGGCGGCTCCTACATCGGCTGCGAGGTCGCTGCGTCGCTGACGGCGATGGGCAAGCGCTGCACGATCGTGATGCAGGAGCAGACGACGCTCGAACGGGGCTTCGGCGCGCGCGCGGGACGGTTCTTTCAAGAGCTGCTCGAAGCGCACGGCGTGACCGTGCACGCTGAGGATGAGCTCGAGCGTTTCGAGGGCGATACCCAGACGGGCATACCCCGTGGGGCGCAGGCAGGTGGGCGGGTCGCCAAGGTCATGACCCGCGGCGGCCTCGAGCTGGCGGCCGACGCAGTAGTGATCGGAGCCGGAGTGACGCCCGACGTGCAGCTCGCGCAGAGGGCGGGCCTCGAGATCGGCGAGCGCGGAGGTGTGCGCTGCTCCTCGGGTCTCGAGACTTCCGTGCCGGGCGTGTTCGCGGCGGGGGACATCTGCGAATACGACTCGGTCGTGCACGGCCAGCCGCTGCGGATCGAGCACTGGGATGTGGCTTTCAACCACGGCAAGACCGCCGCATTGAACATGCTCGGAAGGGACATTGCCCACGAGGAGATCCCGTACTTCTTCTCGGTGCTCGCCGACTGGGGCGAGCTCGAGTACGTGGGGCCTGCGTACGAGTGGGACGAGGAGATCGTGCGCGGGTCCTTCGACGACGGGAAGTTCACGACCTGGTACCTCAAGGAGGGGTGCGTGCAGGCGGCGCTGACGTTCGGCCGCTCTGACGATCTCGACCACGCGCGGAGGATGATCGCCGAGAAGCCCGTCCTCGATGAGTCGCACCGCGAGGCGCTCGGAGACGCCGACGCCGACCTGGGCGCTGTCGGGCGCTGAGCGGCACGGCGAGCCGGCCTTCCCATACCCCGAGTCGGCTCTCCCGTGATCGTGTGGGGTAGGATGCGACATTCAGACGGTCGGTGGTGAAGGGAAGCCGGTGCGAATCCGGCGCGGACCCGCCACTGTGACCGGGGATGCCCACCGCGGCGCGCCGACCAGAAAGCGCGTAGCCACCGATCCGCCGACAGCGGGACGGGAAGGCGCGGCGGGGTAGGCCCGGGAGCCAGGAGACCTGCCTCCGACCGAAAGCCCACAAGCCCTCGTGGAAAGGGGTTGGCTCCATGGTCACAACTCGTCGTATCTCTCTCGCGCTATGCGCCGTTTGCCTTGCCTCGACAGTGTTCGTCTCCTCGGCGCTCGCGGCCGAACCGGCGACGGTCACCGTCAGGGTGGAGGGTCTGTCCGCAACGAAGCTCCCTACGACACAGGTGACGACGACCACGATGCCGGTCGTCGCGGATGGCAAAGCCGAAGACTCCTGCGCCGGGACGAGCGCCCTGGGCGCGCTGCAGCTCGCGACCGGAGGCAACTGGAGCGGACCGTGGAACGGTGAATTCAAACAGTATGAAATTTATACGATTGAGGGGGAGACGCACGTCTTCGAAAAAGAAGCTCTCGCGAACTACTTCTGGTCGTTCTGGCTCGATAACAAGGAAGCGAGCACGGGTGCTTGCGAAGCGGAACTGCATGGCGGAGACCAAGTGTTGTTCTTCCCCTCCTGCTACGGCACCGCCTGCCCGCCGGAACCGCTGCCGCTCGGCATCGAAGCACCCGCCGCTGCCGATGTCGGCGAATCGGTTCCGCTGACGGTCGCCCGGTACAGCACAAAGGGTGAAGGCGCGCCTGCGAGCGGCGCAACGATCTCCGGAGCACAGGCGAGCGCGACCACCGGCTCCACCGGCCACGCCACGGTGACGTTCTCCGCCCCGGGCACGTACACGCTGCGGGCGACGGCGCCCGAATCGGTCCGCACAGAGGCGACCATCTGTGTGCATGCGGGTAACGACGGCACGTGTGGCACCACGAAGACCTCGGGAGTCGTCACGTCCACGAGCGGCACGACCACCGCGGCCGGCTCTGTGGCCGCTGCTCCGTATAAGGGCCCATACGCGCTGGTGGCAAAGGCGAGCAGTGTGATCGAAGGGCACGTCTACAAGCGTGGCAACGCGCCGCGCGTCCTCAGCGGACGCGTGCTCGCCCACACGACGGTCACCGCGACGAGCATCGAGCTGCGTCGCGAGTACAAAGGCCGCTGCTACGCATTCAACGGCCTCACGACACGGTTCGCGCGCGCGCGCTGCGGCGGTGGCAGCTTCTTCAAGGTCTCGAGCAACGGCGTGTTCTCCTACCTGCTGCCCGCGGCGCTTTCGCCGGGACGCTACGTGCTGGACATTCAGGCAACTGACGCGGCCGGCAACCGCACGACGCCGGCGAGAGGCACGACGAGGATCGTGTTCTATGTCCGCTAGCGCGCCGCGGACACCGAGCCATGCGCTCGCAGGTGGCAGCGAGGATGCCCGTTAAGCGCTTGCGCCAGCCTCACCGTTCCGCGACACGCTCGGCTGTGCGTGGCGGCGTGTCGCGGGCGCTCGTCTCGCTGATGGCGGCCTGTCTCAGTGCGGTCCTCTGCGCGGGTTGCGGCCTCGGCGCGGGGTCCGCGCCGAGCGCCGTGCACCTGATGGTCACGCGCCACTTCGGCGCATCGCTGATGCGCTCGTGGAGCGCGCCACGGGTGGTAGGACAGGAGACCGCGATGAGCTTGCTGATGCGCAACGCGACCGTGAAGACGCGCTACGGCGGAGGTTTCGTCGAGAGCGTCGACGGGCTTTCCGGCGGCGAAGCCGGTGGACAGCCGAACGACTGGTTCTACTACGTCAACGGAGTCGAGGCTCCGAAGGGGGCTGCCGCGACGAACGTGCACCCGGGGGATCACATCTGGTGGGATTTGCACGACTGGAGCCAGACCGACAGCGTGCCCGCCGTGGTCGGCTCGTTTCCGGAGCCGTTTCTGAACGGCATCGACGGCAAGCGGTTGCCGGTACGGATCGAATGCACCGTTGTAGGAGGCTACGCTTGTCGCACGGTGACGGAACGGCTGCGAGCGCTGGGAGTGCCCGCCGCGATCGCGGCGATCGGAAGCGGCGGCGAGCCTGAAACCTTGCGGGTGATGGTGGGACCGTGGATCGCGGTGGAGGGCGACCCGAGCACGCATCAGATCGAAAGCGGGCCAGGCACGAGCGGTGTCTATGCGCGCTTCTCCCCAAGCGGGCAAACGCTCACGCTGCTGAACGAACGGGGCTCGCCGGCCCGCACGCTCGCCGCCGGGGCCGGGCTCGTGGCCGCCACCCGTCGCTCCGAAGAAGCGCCGGTGTGGGTGGTTACAGGGACGGACACCGCGGGCGTCGAACTTGCCGCGCGCGCGTTCGATGCGTCCGCCCTGCAGGACCGTTTCGCGGTGGCGCTTGCGCCAGGGGGATCGGAGTTGCCTGTGCCGGTTGGAGTGGGAGGGTGAGCGGGAGATGTTGGCGGCAACCCAGTTCTTCTATCGCCGCCTCGCGAGTCCTCTGCACGCCGCGCGAGCGGGTGTGGGCGCGCTCTGGACGCTCGCGCTGACCGCGACCGCGCTTGTGCTATTTCACCCGCTCGTCCTGCTTGCGCTGCTGCTCGCGGTGCTCGGGGCAGGGTGCGCTGCCGGGGTTGGGCGCGCGCTCACGCGGACGATGCGCACTGCGGCGATCATCGCGGTGCCGATCGTGGCGGTCAACGTGCTCGTCTCGCGCCAGGGCCTGACCGTGTTTGCCCGGCTCGGAGATCTCGGCCCGTTCGGTGAGGGAGATCTGACGGTTGAGGCGGCCGTCTACGGCGCGGTGATCGCTTTGAAGGTCACGCTTTTGATCGTCGTGACGACGGTTGCGGCGCTCGCGGTCGATCCCGACGAGCTGCTTCGAGGTCTGCGCCGGCTGTCGTTTCGCTCGGCTCTGACCGCGTCGCTCTCGACCCGCATGATCCCGCTGCTGGCCGCCGACGCACAGCGTCTGGCCGAGGCCCAGCGCACGCGATTGACAGGTGCGCCCGAGGGTCCCCGTGCGCGCGTGGCGCTGCTCGGCGCCGTGGTCGGAGGGTCGCTCGACCGCGCGATGGATGTCGCCGCGACACTCGAGCTGCGTGGCTTCGCCGCCGCCCGCCGTCCCGCGCGCCGGAGGCGCCCGTGGTCGCGCCACGACATCGCCTTCGCCTGCTCCGCCGCCGCTGTGCTCGCGCTGGCTGTCGTCGGGCGACTGACCGGCACGGACTCTTTCCAGGCCTATCCATTGCTGCACACGCCGGTGAACGAGGGAACGCTCGCGCTGTGCACGGCGCTGATCGTTGCCGTGCTTTTGCCGTTCGTGGATCGCCGAGGGATCCGTCCATGACCGCGATCTTGTCGTTCGACAGCGTCACTTATCGCTACCCGGGGATCGAGACGCCGGCGCTGGACGAAGTAAGCCTCGAGGTTCAGCCGGGCGAGCTGTGTCTGCTGGCGGGAATGTCGGGACAGGGCAAGTCGACGCTGCTGCGTGCCGCATGTGGGCTGGTCCCGCACTTCCACGGCGGCCGGTTCGCGGGGCGCGTGACGCTCGCCGGGCTTGACACGCGCGAGCACGGCCCCGCCCGGCTCGGCACGATCGCGGGAGCGCTGTTTCAGGACCCTGAGACGCAGCTCGTGACGAGCTCGGTGCGCGCAGAGCTCGCGCTGTCGCTCGAGAGCCGTGGCCACAGCGCGGCCGCTGTGGCGCGCGGGGTGGAGGAGGTGGCGCTCGCGCTTGGGATCGACGCGCTGCTCGATCGCTCCGTACATGAGCTGTCTGGCGGAGAGCAGCAGCGGGTGGCGCTCGGCGCGGCGCTCGCCGGGCGGCCGCCGGTGATCCTGCTGGATGAGCCGACCTCGCAACTCGACCCCGTGGCGGGCGATGAGCTGATCGGCCTGTTGCGTAGGCTGAACCAGGAGTGGGAGACGACGATCCTGCTCGCCGAGCACCGCTTGGAGCGCTGTCTGAGTGTCGCCGACCGCGTGATCGCGCTGGAGGCGGGCCGGGTCGCCTGCGACGGCGAGCCGCGGGCGTTTCTCGAATGGGCCGCCCGCCGGGCGCCCGCGCTTCAGACCCCTGGCGCCAAGCTGTTCGCGCTCGCCGGGCTGCATCCCGCGCCGGTGGGGGTCAGGCAGGCTCGTGCCACGCTGCGCGCGCGCGGTCTGCTGCCCGAAGATGTCAGCCCTGAGTCGAGCGGCGACGGGTCGAATGTCCTTGAGCCTGGCTCGGCTGGGACGAGGGCGCGCGACCCAAGCCTGACGAAGGCAAACGCTCTCGGATCGAGCCCGGCGGAGTCGAGCGGCGGCTCGATCGCAAAAGCGCTCGGTCGTTCACGCAAGCCTTCGGCCGCCTTGCGGATGCGCGACGTGTGGCACGAGCTGCGCGACGGGCCGGCGATCCTGCGCGGCGTCACCTTGAGCGTCGAGCCCGGCGAGAGCGTCGCGCTGATGGGGCGCAACGGCGCGGGCAAGTCGACACTGCTGCGTCACGCCGCCGGCCTGTTGGAGTCCACCCGCGGACGGATCGAGCGGACCGGCCGGGTCGCGCTGATGTTGCAGAACCCCGGCGACTACTTCATCCACGAGCGCGTCGCCGAGGAGGCGCCCGCCGAGGCGCTCGCGGAGATGGGGCTGGCGGGGCTGGTCGAACGCAACCCGCGCGACCTCTCCGGCGGGGAGCGTCAGCGCCTCGCGCTCGCGATCGTCGCCGGCGCGGCTCTGCCGATCTCCGCTGCCTCGCCGACGGTGCTCGCGCTGGACGAGCCCACCCGTGGCATGGACCGCGAAGCCAAGGGAGAGCTGGCCGGCGAGCTGCGTCGTCGCGCGGATGCGGGCCAGGCGGTGATCGTGGCGACGCACGACCCCGAGTTCGCCGCCGCCTGCGCGGCGCGCACGGTCCTGCTCGCCGATGGGCGCGTGATCGCCGACGGACCGGCGAGCGAGCTGCTCGCGGGCGGCTGGTACTTCGCGACCGAGACCGCCCGCATCCTCGGCGGCAGCGCCGGTGCGCTGTTGCCTGAGCAGGGCGCCGCGCTGCTGAGCGCGGGCGCGGCGCTGGAGGCGGTCGCGTGAGACGCTCACCAGCCCAGCGACTAAAGGTTGCCCTATGAGCTGGCCGCTGGCCTCGTTCCTGATCGTCGGCGTCGTCTTGGGTCTCGGCTGGCTCTCTTACGAGCGCCGCCGGCCCTCGACGAGGATGGTGGCGGTCGTGGCGACGCTCGCAGCCGTCGCGGCGCTCGGGCGCGACGCGTTCGTCGCGCTGCCCGACGTGAAGCCGATCACGGCGATCGCCTTTGTCGTGGGCTACGCGCTCGGGCCGCTGCCGGGATTCACGGTCGGTGCGATCGGGATGCTCGCCTCGAACGTGATGCTCGGCCAAGGCCCCTACACCCCGTGGCAGATGGCGGCCTGGGGGCTCGTGGGGCTCGCCGGCGCAGGGCTGGGCAGGCTCACGCGCAGGCGTCTGGGGCGTGTTCCGCTTGCGCTCGCGTGTGCGCTAGCGGCGCTCGGCGCGAAGGAGATCATGAACTTCTACACGTGGACGATCGGCGCGAGCCACACTCCGGCGGCGCTGCTGATTGCAGTGGCCAACGGGCTGCCGTTCGACATCACGGACACGCTCGCCACGCTGCTGTTCGCGCTCGCCTTCGGCCCCGAGCTGGCGCGCCTGCTCGCGCGCACGCGCGAGCAGATGAACGTCAGCTGGGAGGAGGCGCCGGCGCCAGGGTCGATTCTCGGCGCGCTGGTGATCCTCGCGCTGGTTCTCGGCACGGGCCTTGCCTTCACGCCCCGGGCATCTGCGGCCTCGCTCGCGCCCGAGCTCTCCTACCTGGCTTCGGCCCAGAACGGGAACGGCGGCTTCGGCGCCACGCATGGGCAGGGATCGAGCGAGCTGTACACGGCCTGGGCGGCGATGGGCCTGGCGGCCGCCGGGCGCGACCCGGCGAGCGTGCGTCGCGACGGGCGTGCGGTGCTCGACTCGCTGCGCGGCGAAGTCTCCACTCTGCAGGGTGTGGGCGATGAGGAGCGCACGATCCTTGCCGCGCACGCATGCGGCGTCTCGGCGTACTCGTTCGCCGGCCACGATCTCGTCGCGGAAATGCTGCGCGCCCGTGAGCGCAACGATTCCTTCGACAACCAGGTCAACCTCACCGCGTTTGCGATCTTTGCTCTGCGTGCGGTCGGCCACTCCGCCGGCTACGGTGCGATCCGCGAAGCGGCGGGATGGATCGAGCGCCAGCAAAACGGCGACGGCGGCTTCGCCTTCGGCACACGCGGGTCGCCAAGCGACATAGACGACACCGCGACCGTGCTGCAGGCGCTCGTGGATGCGGGCGCGCACAATGCGCGTGTGCTCGATGCGGCGACGGGCTACCTGATCCGCTCGCAGAACCTCGACGGCGGCTTCCCGCAGCAGTACGGCGGCGAATCGAACGCGCAGTCGACCGCCTGGGCGGTGCAGGGCCTAATCGCCGCCGGACGCAACCCGGCCTCGGTGCGCCGCCGTGGCAGCCGCTCCCCGGTTGGCTATCTCGAAGGCCTGCTCGCGCCCGATGGCTCCATCCGCTACTCGCACACCAGCTCGCAGACGCCGGTTTGGGTGACCGCCGAGGCACTGATCTCACTCGCGGGCAAGACGTTCCCGGTTGGGCCGTGATCCCTGCGAATTGGGCCGGCAGGCGGCGGGAGAGCCGTTGGGTACTTGCTATCGCTTTGACTCGCGACGCAGGCGTCGATGGGCGGCTTCCAGTGATTCGATATCGACTAGGTCCTGCGGACGTCCGGCGGCGTGCTTCATGGCGAGCATGTCCTCGATGGAGGCAATCCGCACACTCCGTCCGCCCAGATCCATCACGTCGGCACGACGGCGTAATGAGTGATACGAGGGCGCTCCGTCCGGGTTGACCAGAAGGTCTATGTCCCCTACGGGCGTCGTCAGGCACAGGATTTGCGTTTGGCGCAGGGTGCGCGCATCGGGCACGAACGGCACCGTCTCTGGAATGCCGCGCAGGCGGGCTTTCAATCCCACCAGCACTTTGCCGAGTGCGTTCAGGTTGTCGTTTGCGGTCGAGTAGCAGATGTCGAGATCCTTGGTGAATCGCGGCATCGCCTGCAGGACGACAGCCACTCCACCGATGACCACGAAGTCGACGTCGCCCTCGACGAGCGCTTGTACGAGCGCCGCGGGATGATACTTACCCCAGCTCGCCACGTGACTTGGCTCCTGCGAGTGATAGTTCGCGACCCCACTCGTACATGCTTTCCAGCTGCATGAGCCTCTGCTCAGGACTTAGTTTGAGCTGCTCAACGACGAGCGTTTCGTCGATACCTGGGCTGATCGGCTTGGTGGCGAGCACGAGTCGGTGTCCGGTCTTATGCAGCGCATTCTCGAGCGTAGCGATCGCAGGGTTGGATTGCGGCCGCTCCAGCTTGGCTACAGCAGCCTGACTGACGCCCAGCCGGCGAGCGAGGTCCGCTTGAGTAAGGCCAGCCTGCCGGCGCGCATCTTTCAGCAGTGTGGCCGACGCGAACATAATCAGATTATAACTTATAAGTTGTGTGGATAGGTGACCGGCGCGCAGACAAGCTGTCGACCGGGACGCTGGCAGCCATAGCCGGCAGGGACTGTAGGCCGGCGCTTCAGCCGCCCTTTACAGAGCCTCCTACGCTGTAGGGACCATGTCGGGGCACGTCTACACCGCTGCCGGAGCCATGCCGCGGCGCTACGCGGTCGGAAACAGCGCCGCTCGCAAGCCGAGCGCCGCGGGCGCGCTCTCGATCGCCGCCCTGTGCGTGGTCGGGCTTGCGCTGACCTGGATCGTGGCCGCGCTTGTCCCCGCCACACACGTACGCGATGCGGTCGCCCTACACGACTTCACGCTGCTCAGCCGCCCGCACGTCGATGTCCTCGCGAACCTCCTGCTCGACCTGCTCGATCCCGCGCTCTTCACGCTGTGGGCCGTGCTCCTAATCGCATTCGCGCTCTCCCGTGGCCGTCCGCGGGTGGCGCTCGCGGTCGCCTGCGTGATGGGCTTTGCACCCCTGACTGCTGAGACGCTCAAGCCGCTGCTCGCCTATCCCCACGCCCAGATCGGCTACACCTACATCGATCCAGCCTCGTGGCCGAGTGGGCACGCGACCGCTGCGGTCGCGCTCGTGCTGTGCGCCGTGCTCGTCGCCCCTGTCTGGCTGCGCCCAGCCGTGGCGACGCTCGGCGGCGTGTTCGCGGTGGCGGTCGGCTGCTCGCTTTTGATCCTCGCCTGGCACATGCCCAGCGACGTCCTCGGCGGCTATCTGGTGGCTTCGCTGTGGATGGCGCTGGCGGTGGCTGCGCTGCGCGCGACCGACCGACGCGCGGCCATCCGCCGCGGCGAGTCGGCGCGGATCAGCCAGGGCTCGCGGAGGCGGAGTGCGCGCCCGGATCCCACAACTCCTCGGGTCCCTCGTTCGCCGCGCGGCTGAGGATGAACAGCAGGTCCGACAGCCGGTTCAGGTAGCGCACCACCTCAGGATTTCCCTCTGCGCCGACGGCGATCGCACGGCGCTCGGCGCGGCGGCAGACGGTGCGAGCGACGTGCAGCTGCGCAGCCGCCGGGGTGCCGCCGGGGATCACGAACGAGTGCAGCGGCTGGAGCTTTGCGTTGACCTCGTCGCAGGCCTGCTCGAGCCATGCGGTATAGGAGGAGTCGACGCGCAAGCGCGTGCGGGGAGCCTTTCCGGCCGGGTCTCGCTCGACGGACAGGGGCGATAGATCTTCCGCGGAGGCGGGCGACTGGTCCTCGGCGGGCGCGGGCACCGACAGGTCCGCCCCGACATCGAGCAGATCGTTCTGCACGCGCCGCAGCCAGTCGCTGAAGATCGCCGGCAACCCGGGCTGCAGCAGGACCACGCCGACGGTCGCGTTCAGCTCGTCGATCGTGCCGTACGCCTCTACGCGCGGATGCAGCTTCGAGACCCGGCTCATGTCGCCCAGATGCGTGTCCCCGCCGTCGCCCAGCTTCGTGTAGATGCGCGTTAGGTTCACGGTCATCGTGTTTCGAGTCTGGCACACCGGGCTGCCGCTCGTCCGTGGGATGGGATACGTTCTCGCACCTCATGCAGATCGGCGTACCGAAGGAGACCGCGGCGGGCGAGCATCGAGTGGCGCTCGTGCCTGAGGTCGTGAGCAAGCTGAAGGCCAAGGGCATCGACGTCGTCGTGCAGAGCGGCGCGGGCACGGATGCGCTCCTGCCCGACGCCGACTTCGTTACCGCCGGCGCACGGGTGACGCCGGACGCGACCGAGGTCTGGGGCTCTGACGTGGTGGTCACAATCGCGCCGCCTGACGCAGAGGCGATCCGTGGGCTGGGGTCGGGATCGATCCTGATCGGGTTTCTCGCGCCGCTGTCCAGCCCGCAGACGACGCGCGCGCTCGCCGACGCGAAAGCGACCGCGTTTGCGATGGAGGCGATTCCGCGCATCTCCCGGGCGCAGTCGATGGATGCGCTGTCCTCTCAGAGCAACGTAGCGGGCTACAAGGCTGCGCTGCTGGGAGCCGAGGAGATGGGCCGCTTCTACCCGATGCTGATGACGGCGGCCGGCACGATTCCACCGGCAAAGGTGCTCGTGCTGGGCGTCGGCGTCGCCGGCCTGCAGGCGCTCGCGACCGCCAAGCGGCTGGGCGCGCGTACGACCGGCTATGACGTGCGTCCCGAGGTCGCCGAGCAGGTGCAGTCGCTGGGCGCCCAGTGGCTCGACCTTGGTCTCGAGGCGAGCGGCGAGGGCGGCTACGCGCGCGAGCTGACCGACGAGGAGCGCGCGCGCCAGCAGCAGGCGCTGACCGATGCGATCAAGGGCTTCGACGTCGTGATCACGACCGCGCTCGTGCCCGGCCGCCCGGCGCCGGAGCTCGTGACCGCGGAGGCGGTCGAAGGGATGAAGCCGGGCTCGGTGATCGTCGATCTTGCGGGTGAGGCGGGCGGTAACTGCGCTCTGACCGAGCCTGGGAAGACGGTGGTTAGACACGACGTGAAGATCGTCTCGCCGCTGAACCTGCCCGCGAGCATGGCCGAGCACTCCTCACAGCTGTTCGCCCGCAACGTGCAATCGCTGCTCGATCTGTTCGTCGGCGAGGAGGGTGCCTTGAAGCTCGACTTCGACGATGAGATCGTGTCCGGCTCCTGCGTCGTGCGCGACGGTGAGATCGTCCATCCAGGAGCGAAAGCGGCCGTGGAGGCAGCCAAATGATTCTCGCCAGTACGCTCACCACCAACCTCGCGATCCTCGTGCTCGCCGGGTTCATCGGCTTCGTCGTGATCTCCAAGGTGCCGAACACGCTGCACACCCCGCTGATGTCCGGCACCAACGCGATCCACGGGATCGTCCTGCTCGGCGGCCTGCTGATCGTCGGCTTCTCCGGTGGCGGAACGTTCAACAAGGTGATCCTCGTGATCGCGATCACGTTCGGCACGATCAACGTCGTCGGCGGCTTTCTCGTGACCGATCGGATGCTCGAGATGTTCAAGGCAAAGCCGCGCGCCGACTCGAAAAGCGGGTCAGCGACTGGGCCTAAGAGCCAATCTGTGAGCGGGTCTGCAAGTGGGTCGAAGGACCGCTCGGCCAGCGACTCGTCGGGCGAGGAGCAGAGCTCGTGATCACGGTGCCGCTCGCCACGTCCTTCCTGCAGGACGAGAGTTTTCTCGATGTCCTCTACATCATCGCCTTCGCGCTGTTCATACAAGGCCTGCGCGGGCTCTCGGGCCCGACGACCGCCGTGCGCGGCAACCGCATCGCCGCGGTCGGCATGGCGATCGCGGTCATCGCCACGCTGCTGCAGCCGAACGAGGGCAACTGGGGTCTGATCGTCCTGGGCGTCGCGCTCGGAACCGCCGTTGGCGTGCCCGCCGCGCGGCAGGTGAAGATGACCGCGATGCCGCAGATGGTCGCGCTGTTCAACGGCGTCGGCGGCGGCGCGGTGTTCCTGATCGCGTGGGCCGAGTTCCGCGACTACGGGTCGAGCTACAGCGGCGTGGCCACGTATGTGGCGATCTTCTCGGTGTTCGCGGCGATCGTCGGCTCGGTCTCCTTCTGGGGGTCGAACATCGCCTTCGGCAAGCTGCAGGAAATCATCCCCGGACGCCCGATCAGCTTCGGCTCGGCCCAGCAGATCGTCAATCTTGTGCTGCTGATCCTCGCGCTCGCCGCGGGTATCGACCTGATCTCCGGGGCGCACTCCCAGGCGCTGTTCATCGGCATGCTCGTGGTCGCCGCGCTGCTCGGCAATGCTGTGGTGCTGCCGATCGGCGGTGCCGACATGCCGGTGGTGATCTCGCTGCTGAACGCTTTCACCGGCCTCTCGGCCGCCGCTACGGGCATCGCGCTCGACAACACGGCGCTGATCGTCGCCGGCATGATCGTGGGCGCCTCGGGCACGATCCTGACGAACCTGATGGCCACGGCGATGAACCGCTCGATCCCGTCGATCGTCGCCGGTGGTTTCGGCGGAGGCGGGGCTGTGGAGGGCGCCGAGGGCGCGGGCGCCCATGGGGGCACGGTGCGCTCCACTAGCGCCGCCGATGCCGCGATCCAACTCGCTTATGCCAGTCGCGTGGTGATCGTACCTGGCTACGGCATGGCCGTCGCCCAAGCACAGCACGCGGTACGCGAGCTGACCAAGGAGCTCGAGCAACGCCAGGTCGAGGTCAGCTATGCGATCCACCCGGTAGCGGGGCGGATGCCTGGGCATATGAACGTGCTGCTGGCCGAGGCCGACGTGCCGTATGACCAGCTCAAGGAGATGGACGACGCCAACCCAGAGTTTCAGCGCACGGACGTCTCGCTCGTGATCGGCGCCAACGACGTGACCAACCCGGCCGCCAAGAACACGCCGTCCTCGCCGATCTACGGCATGCCGATCCTCGAGGTCGCCGACAGTCGCTCGGTGATCGTGATCAAGCGCTCGATGAACCCGGGCTTTGCGGGCATCGAGAACGAGCTCTATTTCGACCCGAAGACGGCGATGCTGTTCGGCGACGCGAAGTCGGCGGTGAGCGAGATCACCGCCGAGCTCGCCAACATTTGAGCGCCGCTGCGATAACCCGCGCGCTGCGGGTGCGCGGCAGGCGGAGCATCACAGACGTTGGAGCGACCGCAAAGCATCGGCCCTCGGCCCCTGCGTCCGATCGCAGGAGATCATTTTGTACCCGGCGCACAACGCGTCTGGATGCTCTTTCCTTGCTTTGAAAATCATTGTTCTCTATAGTCAGATGAGGAGAGGAGACAGCACCAACTTCGCAGTTCCACTTTGGGGAGGCGTTTGTGGTGACAGCGGCCAATGGCCGGCGCCTCGGCGCCCGGCTCGCGCTCCTCTCGGGCGCCGCGCTCATAGCGCTTTGGGGACCGGCGCCCGCGACGGCGGTCCGGACGCCCTCGCCACAGGCGCATGCGAGCGTCATCGGCGGTACAGAAGCCTCGATCGCAGACTTCCCGTTTCAGGTCGCGTTGTATGACCCACAGGCTGGCTCTCCTGCCGCGGGCTTCTTCTGCGGCGGCGTGATCCTCGACGCCGATCACATCGCCACCGCCGCGCACTGCCTACTCGGCGGCGGTTCCGGCCGGCGGCTTAGCGCCCCCGCCGAAATCGAGGTCCTAGCCGGCTCGAGCCGGCTCTCGCCGACCGATCCAGGCAGCATCAGGGACCCGGTCGCGAACGCCTCCTACGATTCTCGCTACAACCCGTTCACGAGCGATTACGACATAGGGCTGTTGACGCTTTCGCGGCGGCTCTGGAATGGCCCGGCGCCGAAGCTCGATGGCGTCGACACGATCGCACCCCTGCCGGCGAGCGCGAGGCTGGCCGAAGGGTACGGAAATCCCAACGAAGAACATGCGATTGTGGCGACGACCAGCGGGTGGGGGGACACGAGCTCCGCGCCCGGCGAACCTCCCAGCTATCCCCTGGGCCTGCGCTCGGCGCACGTGTCCCTCGCCTCGGAATGGCTCTGCGACGAAGAGTACAGAGGGATCGAACAGGCGATCACGCCGCGCATGATCTGCGCCGGCGAGGCTTCTCATCGCACAGACTCCTGTTACGGCGACAGCGGCGGACCGTTGGTGGTCGATCGCGACGCGCCCGCCGATCCCCCCTCCGACTATGTGCTGGTCGGGCTCGTCGACTTCGGCAACGGTTGCGCCCAGGCCGGCTATCCCGGCGTGTACTCGCGGATCTCAGACGCCGAAATCGCCGGCTTTCTCAACTTCGGGGGCTTGCGCAAGGCGAGGCTCGCAACGAAGCGGCCCGCGAGGAAGAAGCACCGCCGCCGCTGAGAGCTTCGTCGAATAGCCGCGCATGTCCATGCAGCTCGGCTCCTAAGCTCGGCGGTATGCGATCGCCGGTCGCTGTAGGAGCGTCGGCTCTGAGACACTGCGGTCGTGATCGAGCGCAGCCAGGCACTCGCGGCACTGTCGCGGAGCGAGTTCGACGTCGTCGTCGTGGGGGGTGGCATCACGGGCGCGGGCGTCGCGCTCGACGCCGCGTCGCGCGGCTACAGCGTGGCGCTACTCGAGCGGGCCGACTTCGCCTCGGGCACCTCGAGTCGCTCGAGCAAGCTCGTCCACGGGGGTTTGCGCTATCTGCAGAACTTCGATCTCGGGCTGGTGCGCGAGGCGTTGCTGGAGCGCCAGCTGATGGTGGCGCTGGCGCCGCACCTGGTGCGCCCGTTGCCGCTGGTGGTACCCGCGTTCGAGGGCGCGCGCCCCGATCGCCTGCTCGGGGTCGGGCTGAACCTCTATGACGTGATGTCCGTCGATCGCGACCGTCTGCGCAGCGGCCGGTCCGCGATCGGCCGTGGCAGGCGGGCGCGCGGCGAGCGGGGCGCGCCCGTCGAGGAGGAGCCCGTGCGCCCGGAGGTGAGCACCCTGACGGGCACAGGCGAGTCATGGAGCCCGGAGCGCCACCGCACGATCTCGGGCGAGGAAGTGCTGGAGCTGCTGCCGGCCCTCGGCGCGCGCGAGCCGACGAGCGGATACCTGTTCTACGACTGCCAGACCGATGACGTGCGGCTGGTGTTGACCGTCCTCGGGGAGGCTGAGCGATTCGGCGCAGTCTGCGCCAACCGTATGGACGTCACCGGCCTGCTCGAGCGCGATGGGCTCGCTTTCGGGGTGCAGGCCACGGACTCAGAGACGGGCGAGACGTTTGCGGTGCGCGCCGCGAACGTCGTCAACGCTACGGGTGTATGGGCCGACCGGCTGCGCCCGCAAGAGCTGCACGACGAGGCCGAGCTGCCGCGCATCCGTCCCAGTCGTGGCACCCATATCACGCTTCACCACGACGACCTGCCGCTCGTCGGCGGCGCGATCGTGCCAGCGGGCGAGGGACGGACGATCTTCGCGCTGCCATGGCTGGGACGCACGCTGATCGGCACCACCGACAACGACTACGAAGGATCGCTCGACCACGTAGCTCCCGCCGCCGAGGACGTCGACTACCTGCTTGCCGCCGTCAACGAGTTCTTCGCCTCCACGTTCACACCCGCGGACCTGACGGGCGCCTATGCGGGCGTGCGCCCGCTGATCTCGACCGGCGATCCGAAGAAGTCAGTGGACATCTCGCGCAAGGCCGAGCTGTATGAGACGTCCTCCGGGATGATCACGATCACCGGCGGCAAGCTGACGACGTGGCGGCGGATGGCGAAGATGACCGTCGACCGGCTCGTCTTGCGCGACGCGCGCGACGCGCCCTGCCGCACGCACGAGATTCCGCTCGGGCAGGCGATCTCCGTCGAGGAGCTGCCGCGCGTCGAGGGTGTCCCCGAGCAGCCCTACGCGCCGCTCGCGGCGCGCTACGGCCACGCCGCCGAAAAGGTGCTGCAGACCGCCTCCGAACGCGGCGAGCTGGCGCAGCCGATGATCGCCGGGCTGCCCGACCTGCTCGCCGAGGCGCCGTTCGCGGCCCGCCATGAGCAGGCACGGTCCGTCGCCGATGTGGTGCTGCGGCGAACCCGGCTGGGGTTGCTGGCCGGCCGCGAGGTGTGCGCGCCCGACAGCGAGCTGCCCGGCCGCGTGGCGCGGGCACTGGCCCCCGAGCTGGGGTGGGACGCCGTCCGGATCGAGCACGAGGTCGAGCGCTTCCGCGAGGCAGCGGCGGCCGAGGGCATCGCCGTCGACGTCGGCTGAATTATCCTGGGAGCGTCATGGACGAGGTGTTGCAGTTCTGTACACGGGTGCTGATCGACCCGGCGCTCGCCGCCGAGGCCCACGCGGCCGCTCTGGCTGAGTCGCCGAATGATCGTCTGACGGCGCTGGCCGCCGCCGGACGGGCGTGCCGCGAGCGCGCGACGCTGGTGGCCGCTCCGGCCGCGATGAACGGCTCGGAGCCGACCAACGGCACGCTCAGCGGCGCGGTGACCTTCGAGCTCGGCGTCGCCTGCGCTCAGCTGGCCGAGCGCCATCGCGAGACGCTCGCCCTGCGCGAGCTGCTCGGGCTCACCTACGATGAGATCGCCGCGGTGATCCGCGTCGAGCCGGCGGCCGTCGGGCCGCTGCTCGCCCGCGCCCGGCTGCGGCTGCGCACGGCGCTGCACGGGCCGGTCCCGGCCGGCGGCGACCCGTGCGAGGTGCGTGACCGCGCCCTGCGCGCCCTGGCCCGGCGGCAGGATGCGCAGCCGATGAGCGCCGAGGATGACGACTGGCTGCTGGCGCACCTCGGCACCTGCGAGCAGTGCAACCGCGCGCACGCCGCGATGCTCGAGGCCTCCGCCTGCTACCGCGCCTGGAGCCCGGCCGTGGCTCCGTCGACGGCATGACGATCCCGTCGCGGCGGTTTCAGACGACTCGCGGCCCGCTGGAGCTGGGCGGGCGGATGTGGCTGATGGGCATCGTCAACGCGACGCCCGACTCGTTCTCGGACGTCGGCGTCGAGCGCACGCTGGCGCAGCGCGTCGCGCTGGCGAGCGAGCTGCTGGCCGCGGGCGCGGACGTGATCGACATCGGCGGTGAGTCGGGGATCACGAACCGCCCGCCCGTGAGCCCCGAGGAGGAGATCGAGCGGGTTGTGCCACTGATCGAGACCGTGAGCTCAGAGCTGGGGGCGCTCGTGTCGGTCGACAC
>DASYAM010000013.1:0-2389 GCA_036501315.1 Solirubrobacteraceae bacterium | reverse complement strand
TGCTTGGCGGTTCTTGTCGTAGGTGATCCGCACGTCGGACGCCTTGAATATCTCGGCAAGCTCCTCGTCGGTCGCCTTCTCGATCGTCGGGCGCAGGTCAGGCACGGCGTTGAGCATCGCCACGATTTCGTCGGGATGATGGCCGGCCGGGCGCTTCGCCGCGAGCGCGTCCGCGATAGCAGCCTTTTGCGTGCTCAGCTCCACGATGCGTTCGCTGGCGAGGGCGACGGGGCCAACGGTCGCGGGACTAGGTATCAATCCCGCTTCGGGGACGCACCTGCGACGTGCGGCCAGTGGGCGCGGCCTGTCCCGGTGGCCGGTGCTACGCTCCCCGCAGATGTCGTTGCAGAACTCGCTTCTCTCGCTTCTCCTGCTCCCCCCTCGGGGGGAATAGCGCGTGGCGGCCGCGTAGCCGCATACCCAGCAGAGAGGAAACGGCAAAGCGAGAGAAGGAGCACGACATGATGGACGCTTCGGCGGGCAGTACCTCACGCGGGCGCAGCGAGTCCGACCGCATACTGATTTTCGACACGACGCTGCGCGACGGCGAGCAGTCGCCGGGGATTTCCCTCAACAAGACTGAGAAGCTGGAGATCGCCCACCAGCTCACGCGCCTCGGCGTTGATGTGATCGAGGCTGGCTTTCCGATCACCTCGCCCGGCGATTTTGAGTCGGTGCAGGCGATCGCGCGGGAGGTCGAAGGGCCGGTGATCTGCGGGCTGGCGCGCACTGTCAGTCAGGACATAGAGGCCGTGTGGAACGCCGTGCGCGACGCTCAGCGTCCGCGCATCCACATGGTTATCGCGACCAGCGACATCCACATCAAGCACAAGCTGCAAACGACGCGCGAGGACGTCAAGGGGCAGGTGCGCGCGGCGGTGGCACAGGCGCGCGAATACACCGAGGACGTCGAGTTCTCAACCGAGGACGGGTCGCGCTCGGACGTGCAGTTCCTCGCTGAGGTGATTCAGGTCGCCCTCGATGAGGGTGCGACCACGATCAACGTGGCTGACACCGTCGGCTACACGATGCCACGCGAGTTCGCCGCGATGTTCGAGGAGCTGTTCCGGCTGGTGCCCGGTTTGCGCGATGTCGTCCTCTCGGTGCATTGCCATGACGACCTGGGCATGGCGGTCGCTAACTCGCTGGCCGGGGTGGAAGCGGGCTGCAGTCAGGTGGAGTGCGCGATCAACGGGATCGGCGAGCGCGCCGGCAACGCGTCGCTTGAGGAGATCGCGATGCTGCTGCACACGCGCGAGCCGAGCCTCGGCCTGTGGACGGGTATCGAGACGACCGAGATCGCCCGCACGAGCCGCCTCGTCTCGCGCCTCACCGGCTACCCCGTTCAGCCGAACAAGGCGATCGTCGGGCGCAACGCCTTCGCGCACGAGGCCGGCATCCACCAGGACGGCGTGCTCAAGGAGCGCACCACCTACGAGATCATGGACGCGAGGACCGTGGGGCTGACCAGCAATTCAATCGTGCTCGGCAAGCACTCCGGCCGCCATGCGCTCAGCGAGGCGCTGAAAGAGATGGGCTTTGAGATCGACGGGCAGGCGCTCAACACGGCTTTCAAGCGCTTCAAGGAGATCGCCGACCGAAAGAAGCAGGTCACGGCGATGGACCTGGAGGCGCTCGTCACCGACGAGTTGCGCAGCGAGGACGTCGGCGGCTTCTCGCTGGACTCCTTCGAGGTCGAGGCCTCCTCGCTGCGCCCAGCGCACGCCAAGGTCTCGGTCACGCTGCCCGAGGGTGGCGTCGGCACGGGCTCGTTCATCGGGGACGGGCCGATCGACGCCGTGTTCCAGGCCATCAATTCCGCTACGGGCGTCGTCGCCAAGCTCAGCGAGTTCACGATCAGCGCCGTGACCGAGGGTCAAGATGCGCTCGGCGAGGTCTCTGTCGTGCTCGAGGTCGCAGGAGTCGCTGGCGCCGGGCAGGGCGTCTCGACGGACATCATCGACGCGGCGGCACGGGCCTACGTGCGCGCTCTGTCGGTGGCCGTCGCGCGCTCGCGCGCCGACCAGGCGATCGGGCTGCCCGAGACTTCGCCGGGGTGACCCTGGACAAACCTTCAGGTTGAAAGGCCCGCGCGGGCGGTCGAGTCGGCGAGCGGCCACGACTCCTCGATCCGGTGGGCAAAGGCCCGTGGTATCGGGGGATCGAGGGTCGCGTGTTTGTGTATCAATCCTGCCCTCGCTATGTCACTAATCCGCGACCGTCCTTGGGGACGGTCGTTTTCGTCGGGCATGAGCTCGGACGTGATCGTGGCGGCGAAGTCGAGTGCTTGGCGGTTCTTGTCGTAGGTGATCCGCACGTCGGACGCCTTGAATATCTCGGCAAGCTCCTCGTCGGTCGCCTTCTCGATCGTCGGGCGCAGGTCAGGCAC
>DASYAM010000012.1:0-14113 GCA_036501315.1 Solirubrobacteraceae bacterium | reverse complement strand
ACCGACGTCGCCGAGGATCACCTCCTGATGGGCCACGAGGCCGGGCAGCCGCACCGAGTGGATCGGCGGCTCGGGGCCACCGGAGGCTTGCGCCATCAGCTCGGCGGTGCGCTTGGCCGTGCCACTCGGCGCGTCGATCTTACGGTCGTGATGGAGCTCGATGATCTCTGCCTTCTGCATGTGCCGGGCTGCCTCGGCGGCGAAGCGCGTCATCAGCACCGCGCCGATCGCGAAGTTAGGGGCGATCAGCACGTTCGCGCTTGAGCGACCGGCCGCGGTTTGCTTCGGCCGCGCCTGTTTCAGCGGCGCCGGGTCGAACCCGGTAGTGCCGATCACGACATGCACGCCGGCACGCACGCACGCGAGAGCATTGCCTAGAGCGGTGTCGGGCTGGGTGAAGTCGACGACCACATCGGGCGGCTCCGATTCCGTCAGGATCTCCTCGAGCGTCGTTCCGAGCGCCGGGTCGGCGCGCCCTACCAGCTCCATGTCCGGGGCGCCTTGCACCGCCGCGCAGACCGTCTCCCCCATCCGCCCGGCAGCGCCCGCCACGGCGACACGGATCATGACCGCGCCATCCGGCTCGCTTCCGCAAGCACGGTGCTCACGCCGCCACCCCCTCAAGCGGGGCGGCGTTCTCGAGTCCCGCGCGGAACACCTGCTCATCGGGCCCCACGCACGCGACCGACAGCCCCCCCGGGCGAAACAGCTCGCCGGCCAGCTCGCGCAGATCGGCGATCCGCACCGCGTCGATCCGCCCGATCACCTCGTCCACGGACAGGATCGCCATATCGTTCAGCACCGAGGAGCCGAGCCTGCTCATGCGCGCCCCGGTGGACTCGAGCGACAGCACCACGCGACCCTTCAGGTTCTCGCGCGAGCGCGTCAGCTCCTCCTCGCTCGCGGGATCTTGCACGCACCGCTCGAGCTCGTTTGCGACCACCGTCAGCGCCTCCGCGAGGTTGTCCGGACGCGTGCCCACATACAGCCCGACCTCGCCGGTGGTCGCAAACAGGCTCGAGAACGAGAACACCGAGTAGGCGAGGCCCCGCCGCTCGCGCACCTCTTGAAACAGCCGCGAAGACGAGGTGCCTCCGAGGATCCCTTCGAGCACGCGCAGCGCGAAGCGGCGCTCGTCGTCGCGCGCGAGCCCCGCGCCACCGAGACACAGGTGGTACTGCTCGGTGTCTTTCTCGAGAAAACGCACCCGCCGCTGGAAGTCCGGCTCGCCGGGCGCAGCGGCGACGGTCGAGGGCCGTGGGTGCTCGCG
The DNA here is from genome assembly GCA_036501315.1 of Solirubrobacteraceae bacterium. Lineage (GTDB taxonomy): Bacteria > Actinomycetota > Thermoleophilia > Solirubrobacterales > Solirubrobacteraceae > Palsa-744. The sequence goes on along the minus strand of DASYAM010000012.1, from coordinate 12,843 downwards.
CTGCTGCTCGGCTTGACGAGCCATCGCGACGACCTCGTGGTGCTCGACCGAGCCCGCGGCGGCGATTACGACGCGCTCGGGCACGTAGCGCTCGTCGTGGAACTCGCGCAGCTGCTCGCGCGTAGCCCCGCCAACAACCTTTGCGTTGCCGATTACCGCCCGCCCCAGCGGATGAGATCCGAAGACGGCCTGCCCGAGCACGTCGAAGACCCGATCCTGCGGGTCGTCTTCGTACATCGCGATCTCCTCGAGCACGACCTCGCGCTCGGCCTCGAGCTCTTCGAAGCGGGGACGCCAGAGCATGTCGCCCATCACGTCGAACGCGCGCTCGAGATGGCGGTCGAGCACGCGCGTATACAACGACGTCGTCTCCCGGTCGGTGCCCGCGTTGATCTCGGCGCCCATCGCGTCGAAGATCTGGTCGATCTCCTCCGAGCCGAAACGGGAGCTGCCACGGAACAGCATGTGCTCGAGCAAGTGGCTGATCCCGGCCTGGCTCTCGTCCTCCGCGGTCGAGCCTGTGCCGATCCAGAATCCGAGCGCCACCGAGCGCACACTCGGCACACGTTCGGTGACCACCCGCACGCCGCTGTCAAGCGTCGTGATGCGGTGCTCTGCCTCGTTGCGATCCGTTGCAGGACTCACCGACGCGCCGCCCGAGCTTGCTCGGCCGGCGCGTCCAGTGTGGACGTGTCAGGAACGGTCACTGCCTCCGGGGCGCGGGCGGCCCGAGCCGCGCTCGCCGTCGCGCCGTGAACCACGGTCGCGACTGCCGTTGCGCCCGCCGCCGTCACGATCGCGCGGCGGACGTCCGCCACCTCCGCCTCCGCCGCCGCCCGCGCCGACGCCGACCAGTTCCTCGGCGGACTTACCGGCGATGTCGGGATCCTCGGCGAGGCGCAGCCCGATGCGGCCGCGCTCGCGGTCGACCTCGACCACGCGCACGCTGACCTCGTCACCGCGGTTGAGCACGTCCTCGACGCTGTCCACCCGCTGCCCAGGCGAGACGTTCGAGATGTGCAGCAGCCCGTCGGTGCCCTTGGCGAGCTCGATGAACGCGCCGAAGGTCGTCGTCTTTACGACCTTGCCGACGTACTCGTCGCCGACCTCGACCTCCTTCATCATCATCCGCACGCGCTCGAGCAAGGCGTCGCCGAGCTCGCCGTTGGCGGAGTAGATCAGCACCTGGCCGTCGTCGTTGACGTCGATCTGGGACTCGAACTCCTCGGATAGGCCGCGGATAGTTTCGCCGCCCTTGCCGATCAGCAGGCCGATCTGCGACGGATCGATCTGAATCGTCTGGATCCGTGGCGCGAACTGCGAGAGCTGCTCGCGCGGCGTCCCAATCACATCAGCCATCTTGCCGAGGATGAACGTGCGGGCCTCTTTTGCCTGTGCGAGCGCGTCGCGCAAGATGTCGAAGGTGACGCCCGTGATCTTGATGTCCATCTGCAGCGCGGTGATCCCACGCTCGGTGCCGGCCACCTTGAAGTCCATGTCTCCCAGGTGGTCCTCGACACCGGCGATGTCGGTCAGGACGATGTAGTCATCGCCCTCCTTGATCAGCCCCATCGCGATCCCCGCGACCGGGCGCTTGATCGGCACGCCGGCGTCCATCAGCGACAGCGACGATCCACAGACCGACGCCATCGAGGAGGAGCCGTTGGACTCGAGGATGTCCGAGACCACGCGGATCGAGTAGGGGAACTCCTCGATCGACGGCACCATCGGCGCCAGTGCCCGCTCGGCGAGCGCGCCGTGACCGATGTCGCGGCGCTTGACACCGCCCATGCGTCCCGCTTCCCCGACCGAGAACGGCGGGAAGTTGTAATGGTGCCAGTAGTACTTTTTGGTCTCCAGCCCGAGCGTGTCGAGGCGCATCTCCTCCTTCAGCGTGCCCATCGCAACGACGCTCAGCGCCTGTGTCTGCCCGCGTGTGAACAGCGCCGAGCCGTGCGTACGCGGCGTGACCCCGACTTCGATCGCGATGTCGCGGATCTCGTTCTCACCACGACCGTCCGGGCGCTTCTTGTGGATCGCGATGCGCTCGCGGATGATCGACTTCTCGAGCTTGTCGAACGCCATCTGCACCGCCGAGCGGAGCTTGCGGGCGTCCTTGATCTGCTCATCGGACGCGCCCTCGGGAGCCGCCGTGGCGTGCTGCTCGAGGATCGCGGCCTCAACCCCCTTGGTAGCGTCCTGGCGCTCGAGCTTGTCCTCGACCTGCGTCGCGTCGTCCAGTGCCGCGCCGTGGGAGGCGCGGATCGCGTCGAGGATCGCCGGATCGACCTGGATCGCCTCGAAGACTTTCTTCTCCTTGCCGACCTTCGCGGCGAGCTCGCGCTGCAGCGCGCAGATCTTCTTGATCTCCGCGTGAGCGATGTCGAGCGCATCGAGAATCTCCGCCTCGGGGATCTCATTGGCCCCCGCCTCGACCATCAGGATCGCCTCCTCAGTGCCGGCAACGATCAGATCGAGATCCGAAGGCGTCTCCGCGTCCGGAAGCATGTCCGCCTCGTTCGGGTTGACGACGAAGTTGCCGTCGATCTTGCCGATCCGCACGGCGCCGACGGGCGTCGGTAGCGGGATGTCGGAGATCATCAGCGCCGTCGAGGCGCCGTTCATCGCAAGGATGTCGTACGGGTGGACGTGGTCGATCGACAGCGGGATCGCGACGAGCTGCGTGTCATAGCGCCATTCCTTCGGGAACAGCGGGCGGATCGGGCGATCGATCATGCGCGCGGTTAGCGTGCCCTTCTCACCGGGGCGACCCTCACGCTTGAAGAACGAGCCGGGAATTTTGCCGGAGGCGTACATGCGCTCCTCGACGTCCACCGTCAGCGGCAGGAAGTCGACGTCGCGCAGGGAGCCGGCGACGGCGGTACAGAGAACCATCGTGTCGCCCTGGCGGACCACGACTGCGCCCGAGGCCTGCTTGGCCATCCGGCCGGTCTCGAACGAGATCTCGCTACCCGCGATCTCCACGGAGACCCGTGTAACGGCTGCATCACTACTCATATGTTTACTGCCTTCCTGATCCGCGCCGACCAAGCCATCGGGCTGTGTGCCCTCGGCGGACCGTTTCTTTTTCTATTTATTCCGTACCGACGGAGCTTAGCGAACCGGGCTTACGCGATGCTTGGGAGCGTCCGCTGGCAAGCTTGGAGAGTCGGCCCGGTTAGGAGCCGGCCGCGGCCAGGCCTTCGCGCAACAGCTCGACGGACGGAAGCTCGCCCGGTGAGGGAGCCTCGTAGCTCCACCGCACGACGCCATCGGGTCCGGTGATGACGAGCGCCCGCTGCGGAAAGCCGCCCGGGTGCAGCACGCCGAAAGCGGCGCACGCGGCGCCCTTCGGCTCGAAGTCCGAGAGCTGCTCGCTGCTCACGCCGAGCTTCTCCTTGAACGCGCTCTGCGCCCAGCTGGAGTCGCAGGAGACGCCGTACAACACGTCGCCCTGTCCGGCCAGCTCGCGCACCACCGGCTCATACACCTGCAGCTGGTCGGTGCACACCGGGCTGAACGCGAACGGGTAGAACACCAGCACGGTCGTCCTGCCCTGCAGGTCCTGCTCGGTAAAGCTCTCTCCGTCGCCGCGCGCGAGCGTGAAGCTCGGTGCGGGCGTGCCTGGCTCGATGACGCTCATCGACCGTGCTCGCTTACTTACGAAGACCGAGGTCTTTGATCAACGCTCGGTATCCCTCGAGGTCGCGGCGCTGCAGGTAGTCCAAGAAGCGACGGCGTTTGCCGACGAGCATCAGCAGGCCGCGGCGCGAATGATGGTCTTTGCTCTGCTCGCGCAGATGCTCGGTCAGATGGTTGATGCGCTCGGTCAGCAGCGCGATCTGCACCTTGGTCGAGCCCATGTCCTGCTCGTTCGCCCCGAACTTCGCGGCGATCTCGCGCTTGCGCTCTGTTGTTATCGCTGCCATCGCGGGTGCAGGCTAGCAGGCGCGAGTGATTTCGCGGGTGCGCTCCACGTCACGGTGCATCTGCTCGATCAACGCCTCGGGGGTGTCGAAGCGCCGCTCGCCGCGCAACCGCTCGAGGAACTCGAGCCGCAGCTCGGTGCCGTAGAGGTCGCCGGCGAAGTCGAGGATGTAGGCCTCGATCAGCTCGCCCCGCCCGGTTTTGAAGGTCGGGCGCACCCCGATGCTCACCGCTGCCGGGCGGCCGTCCGCCAGACATGCATACACGCCGTGCCCTGGGCAGGCCAGGTTCTCGTCGGGGACGAGGTTCGCGGTGGGAAAGCCAAGCTCGCGCCCGCGCTCGTCGCCATGGGCGACCTCGCCGCGCAACTGGAACGGGGCGCCGAGGAAGTGCGTGGCCTGGACGACCTCCCCGGCGAGCACGAGGCCGCGGATGTGACTCGAGGAGACGATCTCGCCGTCGACCTCGAGCAGCGGGTGCACGACCGTGGTAAATCGCTCGTCGGTGGCAAGCAGCCGCGGATCGCCTTGGGCCTTGTGACCAAAGCGGAAGTTCTCGCCGATCGCGACCTGGGTGGCGCCGAGCGCGGCGACGAGCACGTCGTCGATGAACTCGTCCGCGCTGCGCGACGCGAACTCGGCGTCGAACGGGATCACGATCAGCTCCGTCACCCCCAGAGACGCGATCAGCTCCGCCTTGACCTCGAGCGTCGTCAGCAGCTTCGGAGTGTGTTGCGGCGCGACCACCGCCACCGGATGGGGCTCGAACGTGAGCACGCTGTCGGAGCCGGCGATCACCGCGCGATGGCCACGGTGCACACCGTCGAAGGTGCCGACCGCGACGCGCCGCTCCCTGCGCTCGACCTCTGGCAGGCGAGTGATCTTCACGACCTCACAGCCTATTGCGATCGGGGAGAGCTCGGCAGCATGGCAAGCGCCCGCTCGAGCGCGATCAGCGGCCGATCGCTCCACGGGATGCCGCGCGCGGGCGGAGCGATCGCGTCTGCAACCTCGAACGGCCCGATCGCAGTCCGCCTGAGCTGCAGGCAATAAGCATCGTTCAGGTCTGCGATCAGCGAGCGCACGTACGTGCCGGCTCCACATTCGATCTCATACCGCGCTCGCTCCCCATCGCGCCAGAGCTGCTCGAAGCGGTAGACCGAGACGATCCGCTCGGGCATCTCAAATCGCTCGCCGCGACGCGCGCGCCGGTAGGCACGCTCCCCCTCGATCCTCACCGCCGAGTGCGATGGCGGGCGCTGGCGAACCTCGCCCGTGGGTAGCTCTGGAGGATCGGCGGGCACGCGCCCGGTCTCCGCGATCTCCCCCTCAGTGTCGCCGGTGCTCGACACGGCGCCGAGTCGGGCTTCGGTCTCGTAGCGCTTGGGCAGCTTCATGAACCTCTCCTGCGCTTTCGTCGCCCTGCCCATGAGCACGATCAGCAGGCCCGTGGCGAACGGGTCGAGCGTGCCCGCGTGTCCGACCTTCACCACGCGGGCGCCGCCGCCGTGGCCGGCGATCGAGCGCCGGACCGCCGCGACGACGTCGTGCGAGGTGATGCCCGCCGGCTTGTCGATCAGCAAGACGCCGTCCATCGTCGGGGCCGGCGGCAGCGTCGGTCGCACGCAGATGCGGCTCAGGCGAGCGACGGAGCGGGGTGGTCGTTCGAGGTCGTATGCAACTGCGCGGCGATCGCGCGGCGCAGAAACTCGGTCAGCTGCTCCAGCTCGAGCGTCGTCGAGAACCCCGCCGCGCGGCGATGTCCCCCACCGCCCTGCGCGCGCGCGATGATCGATACGTCGACATCGTCGTCGGTCGCACGCAACGAGACTTTGTGCTGACCCTTGCGCGGGCCGCCGGACAGCTCGCGCACGAGCACCGCAACCTTCGTGCCTTGCACCGCGCGGAGGTGATCGATGATGCCCTCCGAGTAGCTTTCCTCCGCGTCCGCTCGCTCGAAATCTCCCGCGCTCAGCGCCGCCAAGGTGAGCTCGCCCGCGTCGAAGCGGCGCAGTTTCTCGAGCGCCAGCGCGAGCAGCGTGAGCTTGGCAAGCGGCGTCTCCTCGTACAGCCGCCGGTAGACCCCCTGCACGTCGACGCCCGCTTCGATCAGCTCGGCAGCCATCTCGTGCGCGCGCGGGCCGGTGTTCTCATACATGAAGCGCCCCGTGTCAGTGATCAGCCCGACGTACAGAGCCTGCGCCACGACCGGCGTCGGGCGCACGTCAAGGCCGTGCATCAAATCCCAGACGATCTCGGCCGTGCACGAGGCGTCGGGCACTACATGATCGAGCGTGCCGAAGCGCGTGTTGTCGTGATGGTGGTCGATGTTCAGCAGGTATCGACCGTCACGCAGGACGCTCGCCGAGTTGCGGTCGATGTTGCCGCAGTCGAGGAACACGACCGTGCGCTCGGCGATGTCCGCCGGAGGGGCTTGGATCAGGCCCTCTAACGGCAGCACCCCGTACTCGCGCGGGAGCGGCAGATCGTCCGGTGCGATGAACATCCGGGAATCCTTGCCGAGCGCGGTCAGCAGCCCCTGCATCCCCACGAGCGAGCCCAGCGCATCGCCGTCGGGGCTCTCGTGTGCGGCGAGCACGAAGCGCGAGTCCGCGCGGATCCGTTCGAGCACCAGCTCGCGCGTGTCGGCCGTGGTGCTCTGGGCGTCGCTCACGAGCGTTGCTCGATCTCGTCGATCAGCTCGTCCACGCGCAACGCGCGATCGGTCGTGTCGTCGTAGGCGAACTCGAGCGTAGGCGTGCGCTTCAGCCGCAGCTCGCCGGCGACCCGCCGCTGCAGAAAGCCGTGCGCGCTGTCCAGGCCGTCCATGCTCGCCTGCCGGATATCGGCGTCGCCGAGCACGCTCACGTACACGCGAGCATGGCTCAGATCGGCACTGGTTCTGACATCTGTCACGGTTACAAATCCCACACGAGGGTCCTTCAGCTCTCCGGCCAGCACATCCCCCACCACCTGGCGAATCGCCTCGTCGACACGACGCATACGTCCTGTGCTCATCCTATCCATCCGCCTTCCGACGGGGCCTCAACCCCAGGATCTTCAGTTCCGTTGCTCGTTAAAAACGCCCCTCCTGAGCCCGAGGATCAAGCGAGGCAAGGACGCAGTGAGCGTGGCCTGCTGCGCAGGCGAGCGATCGAGGACGCAGCCTCGCGCCGGTCATCGGGTTCAGGAGGAAAGCTCGCGCTCCACTTGGCGCGTCTCGTAGGTCTCAAGCACATCGCCCTCGTGCAGGTCTTGGAAGTTTGCCAGCACGATGCCGCACTCAAAGCCGGAGGCGACCTCGCGCGCGTCCTCGTTGAAACGTCGCAGAGAGCCGATCGTCGTGTCGTAGATCACGGTGCCCTCGCGCACGACGCGCACGCGCGCACCGCGCGTGACCTTGCCCTCGGTCACGAACGAGCCGGCGATCGTGCCGATGCGCGACGCTTTGAACAGCTGACGCACCTCGGCTTGCCCGAGCGTGCTCTCGACCTCGGCGGGCTCGAGCATGCCCTGCATCGCTGCGCGCAGCTCGTCGATCGCGCGGTAGATGACGGAGTAGGAGCGGATCTCGACGCCCTCGCGCTCGGCGATCTGGCGCGCGTCGCCGACGGGACGCACGTTGAAGGCCATGATCACGCCTTTGGAAGCGGCCGCAAGCATCACATCAGACTCGTTGATACCACCAACGCCACGGTGGATGATGTTGACCTTGACCTCCTGCTGGGGGAGCTTTGCGATCTCGTCCTCGATCGCCTCGAGCGAGCCGGCGACGTCGGCCTTGACGACCAGGCCGAGCTCCTTGACGGCCCCCTCCTGCGCCAGCTTGAAGACATCCTCGAGCGAGACCTTGCGCCCGGAGCGCCGTGCGAGCGCCTCGGTCTTCAAGCGGTTAGCGCGCTCGCCCGCGAGCTGCCGGGCGCGGCGCTCGTTCTCGACGACGCGCACGAGCTCGCCCGCCTCGGGCACGCCGTCGAAGCCGAGCATCTCCACCGGCTGTCCCGGCGTCGCGCGCTTGACCTTGTTGCCGACGAAGTCGTGCATCGCGCGCACGCGCCCGAAGTGCGCGCCCGCGACGAGCGCGTCGCCGACCTTCAGGGTGCCGCGCTGGATCAGGACGGTCACGACCGGCCCGCGGCCGGGGTCGAGCTTCGACTCGATCACCGTGCCCGAGGCCTCGACCCCGCTGTTCGCCTTCAGCTCCTCCAGATCGGTCACGACCTGAATCGTCTCGAGCAGCGTGTCCAGTCCTTGGTGGGTCTTCGCGCTGACGTCGACGAACTCGATCTCCCCACCCCACTCCGAGGGCTGCAGGCCGTGCTGGGTCATCTCGGTGCGCACGCGCTCGGGCTGGGCGCCCTCCTTGTCGATCTTGTTGACCGCCACGACGATCGGCACTTCGGCCGCCTTGGCGTGGTCGATCGCCTCCTCGGTCTGAGGCTTGACGCCGTCGTCGGCGGCGACCACGATCACGGCCAGATCGGTCACGCGGGCGCCGCGAGCACGCATCGCGGTGAAGGCCTCGTGGCCGGGGGTGTCGAGGAAGGTGATCTCTTTGCCGCCGTGGTGCACCTGGTAGGCGCCGATGTGCTGGGTGATGCCGCCCGCCTCGCCGGCGACCACCTCGGTCTCGCGGATCGCGTCCAGCAGCGATGTCTTGCCGTGATCGACGTGACCCATGATCGTGACGACCGGCGGGCGGTCGACGAGATCCTCCTCGGCGTCTTCGAACACCGGCTCGACTTCGACGTCGTCAGCGGCGTGGACGATCTCGATCTGCTTGTCGAACTCGTCGGCCAGCACCTGGATCGCGTCGTCGGAGAGCGTCTGGGTGAGCGTCGCCATCTCGCCGAGCGTCATCAGCTTCTTGATGATCTCCGGCACGGGCACGCCGAGATACTCGGCGACGTCCTTGACAGTCGAGCCCGAGTTAACACGAATCTCGTCGGTCGCCTCGAGCGCGGCCGCGTCGATCGGAGCGATCGTCTCGTCGTAGGTGCCGCGCCGGCGACGCCCGCGGCGAGGACGGCGCTGGGGCTGGTTGGCGGGGCCGCCCTGCTGGCGGCGGGAGGCCTGGGAGTCGATCACGACGCGCCTGCGTCCTCCCGGCCCGATGTCGCCTGGTGTCCGCTCGCCGGTGCGCGAGTCGCGCGTGGGCCGCACGCGCTCGCCCGCCGCTGCCGCGGCGGCGGCGTTCGCGGACGCGGCGGCCGTACCGGCCGGGGGCGTCGGTGCGCCACCGGCTGCAGCCGCGGTGGATGCGGCCGTCGGGGCAGACGGGGTCCCGGCGGTGGGTGCGCTCGGCGGACGGGCTTGCGCGGGTACGCTCGCTTGAGCTTGCGCCGGCGACGGGCTTGCCGGCGCGGTCCCCTGAGCCGCTTGAGCCCCTTTGGCCGCCTCGGCGGCGGGCGCAGCTGCGCCGTTCGCGGCGGCCGGCCCGGCTGCAGCGTCCCGGCCGAGGGCCTTCAGCGCCAGCGCCTCCTCGACCGAAGATGCGGCCGCCTTGGCCTCCACCCCGGCGGCGTGCAGCTTCTCCAGCAGCTCTTTGCTGGAGAGGCCGTGCTCCTTGGCCAGCTCGTGTACTCGCTTCTTGCTCATCGGCTCACCGATTCTACGAGCTTGGAGTGAGCATCGGGTCCGCTGGGCGCAAGCGTCACGGCGCAGCGCAATGCACGGGCGACGCCGCCGCGACGCTTGGCCAGCGCGAGACACTCGGCCGTCGGCTCGCCGACAGCGTCGCGGTCGCGACAGAGATAAGCCCCACGGCCGGGCTGCTTCCCGGTTACGTCGAGCACGGCGCGACGAGAGCGCCCCGCGGGCTCACCCATCGCCACGATCCGCACGAGCTCGGGCTTCGGCGCAATCCGCCCACAGCCGACGCATCGGCGGTGCGGCATGTGCGCCCCTATGTCGTCTGCTCCTCGGTGGCCTCGGCCGGCGCTTCGAGCTCCACGGCGGCGTCCGTCTCACCATCGTGGGCCAGATCGACTGCATCGCTGTCGTCGTCGATCGCAGGCGTGTCGGGCGAATCGGCGGTGCTCACATCGGCTGTGCCCGCTCCCGCGCCGGCCATATCCGCTCCCGTGGACTCGCCTCCGGGGGACAGGTCGGCGATGTTGTCGCTGGAGATCGAGGCGAGCGCCTGATGTGTCTCCAGACCGCAGTAGCGCGAGCCAGGCAACGACGCGTTCGGGCAACGACGGCCGTTGGAGAGGACCGCCGCGCAGCGGCCCTGCACCTCCTCCTCCTCGTAGCCGTGCTCAGCCTCCTCGGCCGCGAACTCGGTCTCCGAGCGGATGTCGACGCGCCAGCCGGTCAGTCGCGCCGCCAGACGCGCGTTCTGCCCCTCGCGACCGATCGCCAGCGAGAGCTGATCGTCGGGCACGATCACGGTCGCCTGCTTGGCGTCGTCGTCGACGAGCACCTCGCGCACACGAGCGGGCGAGAGCGCCTTGGCGACGAACCGCGCGGGCTCGTCGTTGAAGGGGATGATGTCGATCTTCTCGCCGCGCAGCTCGGAGACGACCATCCGCACGCGCGAGCCGCGCGGGCCGACGCAGGCGCCGACCGGATCGACCCCGTCAGTGTGGGAGATGACCGCGATCTTCGAGCGGTAGCCGGGCTCGCGGGCGACGTTCGCGATCTCCACGAGACCGTCGGCGATCTCCGGGACCTCCAGCTCGAACAGCTTCTTGATCAGCTCGGGGTCGCGCCGCGAGACGATGATCGCGGGACCCTTGGTCGACGGCGATACCTCCTTGATCACGGCCTTGATCCGCTGTGAGTGGTCGTAGCGCTCACCCTCGACCTGCTCGGACTTCGGCAGCAGCGCCTCGACGCGTTCGCGCAGCTGCACGAGCGTGTAGCGGGAGTCCGACTGCTGCACGATGCCGGTGATCAGCTCGCCGACACGGTCGCGGTACTCCTCATACATCATGTCGCGCTCGGCCTCGCGGATGCGCTGCAGGATCACCTGCTTGGCGGTCTGCGCGGCGATCCGCCCGAAGTCCTCGGGCGTGACGTCGCGCTCGTCGATCTGGTCGCGGTATTCGGCCAGCATCTCCGGGTCGATTTCCGGCGCCTCCGGTTCGCGCAGCTCGCCCGTCTCCGGGTTGACGCTGCTCTCGGTCTCGCCTTCTTTTTCGCTCTCCTTCTTGTCGATCGTCTCGACGATCAGGTGCGCCTCCAAGCGCTCGGGGATGATCAGCTCGATCACGCGGAAGTCGGCGGTCTCGCGATCCATCTCCACGCGCGCGTACTTGGCCGAGCCGGGCTGCTTCTTGTAGGCGGACAGCAGCGCATCCTCTAGTGCGATCATCAATTTCTCGGGCTCGATTCCCTTCTCGCGCGCCAGCGCGTGCATCGCCTCGAGTATTTCGCGTGACATGCGGCTCCCCTACTCCTCGTCGACAAGGTTAGAACGACGGATCTCCGCGTAGGGGATCGCGATGACGCCCCCGTCCGCGGCCAGCGTGATCTCCTCGTCGGAGGCCCCGACCAACTCGCCCGTGAAGCTCCGCACGGGCCGTGAGCCCTCGGTCGGCGCGACCGGGCGAGGATGGCGCGTACGTACTCGCGCACGGCGGCCGACGAAGCGGCGGAAGTGGGCGGGCTTGGTCAGCGGACGCTCAGAGCCCGGCGAGGAGACCTCGAGCGAGTAGCGCTCGCGCTCCTCGCTCAACAGCGCGGTCACGCGCTCGCACAGGGCGAGCGTGACCCCGTCCGGATGGTCGATGTACACACGCAGCAGCCGGCCGCCGAGGACCTCGGCGAGCAGCACCTCGACATCGGGCTCACTCCTGGCCAGACATCTCTCGATATCGCTCTGCAGTGCGGTCATCTCGGTCCTCGACTGGATCTTTACGCAAAAAAAGCGGGCGGGCGCCCACTCTCGGTACGACTGGGAACGTCTGCTGGCCGATCTCCGATCGGTCGGCACGAAAGCTCTCAATCGAGCATAGCATCGGTGCGTCCGCACATAACGTTGGCGGCTCCCGTCACGTTCCGTTGCCCGGATCAGCACGCAGGCGCTCCACGGCATGGAGAATCGCCTCGGCGACCTGCGCCTTGGAGGCGCGCCCCACATGCTGCTGACCGTTGCTCGAACGTCCGTCCGCGGCCGTGATGATCGTCACCTCGTTAGCGTCGACCTCAAAGCCGATGTCGCTGCGCGAGATGTCGTTGACGACGATCGCGTCGAGGCCCTTTGCCAGCAGCTTACCGCGCCCGTACTCGACCGCGCCCGCTCCATGCTCGGCGGCGAACCCAACGAGCGTCTGGCCTGCGCGCCGATTTGCCGCAAGCCCCGCGAGCACGTCCGCCGTGGCTTCGAGCTCGAGCGCGATGCTCGCGCGGCCGCCCTTCTTGATCTTGCCCGCGCTTGGCGCAGCCGGCCTGAAGTCGGCCACCGCGGCGGTCATCAGCAGCACGTCACATGTGGCGAACTCCTCCTCGCAAACGGCTTGTAGCTCAGCCGCGGTCGTGACCTCGCGACAGCTCACCCCCGTCGGCGCGGGCAGCGACACGTTGGCCGCGACCAGCCTCACCTCGGCGCCGCGAGCCTGTGCCGCGCGTGCCAGGGCGAGGCCCATCCGCCCGGAGGAGCTGTTGCCGACGAACCGCACGCTGTCGATCGGCTCGCGCGTGCCGCCCGCGGTGACGAGCACCCGCAGCCCACTCCAACTCGCGGTTACGGCGAGCGCCGCGTCGCATGCCTCGAGGATGCGCGCGGGCTCGGCTAGACGCCCGACACCCTGCTCGCCTTTGGAGGCCAGCCGGCCGCTGTCGGGCGCGACGATCCGGGCGCCCCGCTCGCGCAGGATCTCGAGGTTCGCCTGTGTCGCCGAATGCTCGTACATGCGGTTGTTCATCGCCGGTGCGACGACGAGCGGGCAGTCGGCGGCGAGCGCACAGCTGC
>DASYAM010000011.1:0-56145 GCA_036501315.1 Solirubrobacteraceae bacterium | reverse complement strand
CAGGTGCGTGGTCACGAGGATCGTCGTGCCCGCCTGCGCGACGAGCGCGTTCAACCGCTCCCACACCATCCGGCGCGCGGTCGGGTCGAGCCCGACGGTGGGCTCGTCGAGGAACAGCACGACGGGGCGGTTGAGCAGCGCGGTGGCGATCTCCAGGCGGCGGAGCATGCCGCCGGAGAGCGTGCGCGCGAGCCGATCGAGCATCGGGGTGAGCTCCATCGTCTCGATCGCCTCGGCGATCCGCTCGCGCCGCTCGCGACGGGGAACGCCGCTGACGCGACCGTAGAAGTCGAGGTTCTCATAGGCGGTGAGTGCGCCGTCGACGGAGATCGCCTGGGGGATGTAGCCGATCGAGGCGCGCACCGCGAGGGAGTCGTTGCGGACGTCGAACCCGGCGACGAGCGCGCGGCCCGCGGTGGGCTCAAGCAGCGTGGTGAGCACGCGGATCGTGGTTGTCTTGCCGGCGCCGTTGGGCCCGAGCAGGCCGAAGACCTCGCCCGGGGCGACCGCGAAGGAGACGCCGCCGACCGCCTCGAGCTCGCCGAAGCGGACGACCAGGTCGTCGACTAGCACGGCCGGCGCCGGTTCGCCTCTGCCGCGAGCCGGAGCCCGCAGCGCGCCATTCTCGTCGGGGCCGGGGGCGTGGCGGGCTGCCTGCTCGCCCGCGCGCAGCTGCTCGGATGCGCTCACGATTGGGGCTCCTTCTCGGAGACGGCCGGCGATGGGGGCGGGAACGAGCCCACCGCGTGCGCGTCGAGCTCGCGAATCTTGCGGCGCACACGCTTACGTGTCTCGCACAGCTCGTCCTCGAGCTTTGCCAGCTCGACGGCTCGGTGTCGGACGAGCTCCAGCTGACGGTCGAGATGGCCGAGCGCCTCCGTGAGGAGCTCGCGGCGGCGCCCGGGGTGGACGTCGTCGCGGCGTAGTTGCTCGCGTAGCTCGGCGCGCGCCTCCTCGGCGGTGAGCAGCGTCTTCAGCTCCTCGAGCGAGACCCCGAGCAGCTCCTTCAGGCGCATCACCTCGCGCAACCGCTCGACCTCGGCGTGCGTGTAGATCCGATGCTTGCCGGAGAGCCGCGCGGGGGCCTCGGCGAGCAGGCCGATCTCCTCGTAATAGCGGATCGTGCGCGGCGTCGTGCCGACCAGGCGGGCGACGTCGCCAATGCGCAGGTTTGGCTCAGCGGGCGCGCTCATCGGGCAATCTCTGCTCGCCGGATGGTGGGGCTCATCGGGCAACCTGCGGTTGCTGGATGGCGGGGCCAACCTGAGGTTGCTGGATGGTGAGGTTGTGCTCGTTTGCTCACGCGTGTACCCGCGTCGATATCTGCTCTGGTCTGAGCTCGTCCGCCCCGACCGTGGTCGCCGCCGTCTCGCTTTCATCGCGCGCACGCGCTCCAGGTGCCGTGTGCTCCTCGAAGGACAGCGTGGCCGACTCCGCGGCGGACATGTGCTTGGGACGCAACAGGCAGACGAAGACCCCGACCAGCGAGGTCGCGGCGAGCACCCATAGCGCGATGTGCATGTTGTCGATGAACGGCGCGAGCTTTTGCGCGGAGAGGCCCTTGGCGAGCCCGGAGAAGACGGCGAACAGCGTGGACTTGGGGACCGCCGAAGTGACGATCGCGAGCACGAACGCGATCGACAGCACCGCGCCGGTGTTCTGCAGCAGCGTGCGCGCGCCGGCGGCGATGCCGCGACGGTCAGCGGGGACGGTGCCCATCATCGCGGCGGTGTTGGGGCTGTTGAACATGCCCGACCCGACGCCGACGATCAGCAGCCACAGGGTGCTCTGCCAGTAAGGGCTGTGGACCTGGAGCGTCGTCATCGCGGCCAGGCCGGCCGCGCTCACAAGCATCCCCAGCGCCGCCAGGCCGCGGGAGCCGTGGCGATCGGCGTAGATGCCGGACAGGGGGGAGGAGACGAGCATGCCGAGCGCGAGCGGGATCAGCTTGATTCCAGCGGTGATCGGCGAGTTGCCTTGGGCGCCTTGGAAGTAGAAGACGAACAGGAACATCAGCGCAAAGCGCGCGAGCCCGTTGATGAAGGCGGCTGCGGTGGCGGCGGCGAACAGGCGGTTCTTGAACAGCGAGAGGTCGAGCATCGGCGCACGCGAGCGGCTCTCGATTCCGACCCAGAGCGGCAGCAGCACCGCGGCGGCCGCGAGGCCGACGATCACGATCGTGTCGTTCCAGCCGCTCAGCCCGCCGCGCGAGACCCCCAGTACGAGGCCGGTAAGGCCGAGGATGAAGGTGATGTTGCCGAATACGTCATAGCCGCGCACCTGGTCGGGCTTTGAGAGCTCGCGCAGGATCAGCGCGCCCCACAAAGCGCCGCCGAGCGCGAGGGGGACGTTGAACCAGAAGACCCAGTGCCAGGAGATCGCCACCAGCGCGCCGCCGAGCACCGGGCCGATCGCGAGGCCGATCGCGGCGACCATCGTGTTGGTGCCCATCGCCAGGCCGAGCTCCTCCTTGGGAAAGGCGTCGGTGACGAGCGCGGCGGCGTTGGCGAACAGGAAGGCCGAGCCGATGCCCTGCAGGATGCGCCAGAGGATCAGGACCGTCGCGCCGGAGGAGAAGCCGGCGCCGAGCGAGGCGAGCGCGAACAGGACGAAGCCGCCGATGTAGGCGCGCTTGCGCCCGAACAGATCGCTGAGGCGGCCGGCCATCAGCACGAGCACGGTGGCGGCGATCAGGTAGGCGAGGATCACCCATACGAGCGCAAGCAGGGAGGCGTGCAGCGAGCGCTCGAGGTCGGGCAGCGCGATGATCAACGTGCCGGAGTTGGTCGCCGCGAGCAGCATGCCGAGGCTCGTGCAGGAGAGCGCCCACCACTTGTAGCTCTCGTGACCGGCGGCGACGCCGAAGCGCGAGCCGGGGGCGGTGTGTGGCTCCCGTTGGGCGGCGGCGGCGGCGGGGGTGGTGGTCAAGTCGACTGGCTCCAGTTGGTCCGATGGGAATCTAACGTGAACGTAAGGATCAGGATAGCAGCGCAGGGTCCGGTCTTCCTTTCAAGACCGGAAAACCTGCTTCGCGGGATCGGTCTTGAAAGGAAGACCGGACCCTGCTTGGGCTGATGGGATTGGTTGGTGCTAGAACGTGTGCTTATGGCGAGCAGCGAGCAGAAGGTCGTCAAGTCGGATGAGGAGTGGCGCGCGCAGTTGACGCCTGCTCAGTACGACGTTCTGCGCAAGGCTGGCACCGAGCCGCCGTTCACGGGCGAGTACGTCTACAACAAGGACTCCGGCGCCTATCGTTGTGCGGCGTGCGGGGCGATGTTGTTCAGCGCCGACACGAAGTTCGAATCCGGCACCGGCTGGCCGAGCTTCACCGAGCCGGCGGTCGCGGAGGCGGTGGAGCTGCGCCCGGACAATGGCCTGTTCATGCGCCGCACCGAGGTGATCTGCCGTGCCTGTGGCGGGCATCTCGGCCACGTCTTTGACGATGGGCCCGGGCCGAGCGGACAGCGCTACTGCATCAACTCGGCTGCGCTCTCGTTTCAGCCAGACCCGAACGCGCCACCTGCCGCCCAACCGGACGGGCCGCCCGCCGCTCACTAGTACACGCGTCTGCGTGTACTAGTCTCTCGCGACCGTGCTCATGATCATGCAGGACCAGTCCAAGCGGCTGGCGGAGCCATTGCGGTGGGGAAAGCGCGAGCGGACCGTGGTCGCGGCGCTGCTGGCGTGTGTCGTGCTTGCCGTGATCGGCCTCGGCGCCTTCGCCCTGACGAGCGGAGCACCCGCACGGAAGGACTGCATCGAAGTGACGTTCGCGAGCACGCTGGGCGGCGCCACCGAGCACGCTTGCGGCTCCCAAGCCAGGACGGTGTGCGCCACGCCAGGAGCGTTCAAGGGCGTCGCGGCGGAGTTGCGCGAGTCCTGCCGCCGCGCCGGCTTCCCGTTTCGCTGACTCGCCGGCTCCCTGTTTCCGGGGGCGTTTGCGGCCCGTCTAGACAAATGTCGAAACCCTGGGGCCAAGTGTTGGCCACGATGGCCCTACCGGCAGGAGGCGTCGGCGGTTTTCATGTCGAGACGCAATCGAGAGGTGCGCCCGGATGTTCGGGTGCTCAAGCTAATCCACAACAGTAGGGAAACGGAGGCACATGACCTGGCTGGCATACCCAAGTTGGCTGAATGCAGGCGATAACGCGTGGCAGATGACGGCGGCGACGTTCGTCGGGCTGATGAGCTTGCCGGGCCTGGCGGTCCTGTATGGCGGCGTCATGCAGAAGCGCTGGTCGGTCAACAGCATGATGCTCACCTTTGTCGCGTTCTCGCTCGTGCTCGTCGCCTGGTGTCTGTGGGCGTTCAAGATGGGCTTCGGCAGTCCGATCGGCCACGGCAAAGGGTTCTTCGACACCATGTGGGGCAGGTCTGGCACCGTGCTCTCAACCGGGGCTGAGGAGGGCCAGGCGATCATCCCCTCGATCAGCTCGGGTCCACCGTTCCACTTCCCCGAGGCATCGCTCGTGTACTTCCAGTTCGTGTTCGCTGCGATCACGCCAATCCTGATGCTTGGGTCGGTGCTCGGGCGGATCAGCTTCAAGGCATGGATCCCGTTCGTGCTGCTGTGGATCACGTTCGTCTACACGGTCAACGCGTTCCTGATCTGGGGCGGCGGCTACTTCGCGGCCCACGGCGCGCTGGACTACTCGGGTGGATATGTCATCCACCTGGCGGCAGGCATCTCTGGGTTCGTGGCGGCAGCGGTGATCGGGCCTCGCTTGCAACGAGACCGCGAGATCGACGCACCGAACAACCTGTTGATGGTCGCCGCGGGCGCCGGTCTGCTGTGGCTCGGCTGGAACGGCTTCAACGGTGGAGACTCCTACTACGCTGGCGCGAACGCTTCGGCCGCCGTGCTCAACACCAACCTGTGCACGGCAGTGGCGATGCTCGTGTGGATCGCTTGGGACTACATCTTCCGCGACAAGCCCTCGTTGATCGGCTCGGTAAACGGCATGATCACCGGGCTCGTGGCGATCACACCTTCCGCCGGCTTCGTCAACGGCTTCGGCGCGATCGCCGTCGGTGTGATCGCCTCGTCGATCGTGTGGATGTCGATCAGGTTCCTCAGTCGAGCGCCGGTGTTCAGACACGTCGACGACACACTGGGGGTGATCTACACCCACGGGATCGCCGGGCTGATGGGCGGCTTGATGGTCGGGCTGTTCGCCGATCCGAAGCTGATCGAGTACATCGGGATTGGCGGCGCGTCCCCTCTGCCGGGTTTCTCGAGCGTGTTCAACGGCGGCAGCTGGACGCTATTGCGTTGGCAGGCGGAGACAGCGGCCTGGGTGATCGTGTTCAGCGGTGTGGCCACGTTCATCCTGCTGAAGCTCGTGGGGATCTTCGTGCCGCTGCGCCTCTCCGATGAGGAGCTGGAGATCGGCGATCACGCGATCCATGGCAACGAGGTCTACCCCTCGGACGTGCCCACACTGGGCGGCCCGCACGCTCCTGCGTGGCAGCCCGGCTCGAGCACGGGGCAGCCCGCGCTCGGAGGGGCGACGTAGGCAGGGAAGCCGTCCGGGCGCGCCACCCCTCTGGGCGCGTCCGGGTGTAGGGCAAACGAACGACCCGCGACCCCGCTCCGGCGGGGTCGCGGCGTTTAACGGACAATGTTCGAAGATCTCCTCGCGTACATCGCTAGGCAGAGCTCGACGAGACGCCTGTGGCCTGTGCGGCCGGGAGGGTCCGGCGCGCGGCGAGAGTGCCTTCCGCCGATCGGTCAGGGCTGGTGGGTCAGCCCAACGGGGCAGCTCACGCCGGTACCGCCCAGCCCGCAATAGCCGGCCGGGTTCTTGGCGAGGTACTGCTGGTGGTAGTCCTCGGCGTAATAGAACGGGCCGGCTTGGGCGATCTCAGTGGTGATCTCGCCGTGCCCGGCCTGGCTCAGCATCCGCTGGTAGGCATCCCTCGACGCTTCCGCTGCGAGGCGCTGGGCCTCGTCGCGCCAGTAGATCGCCGAGCGGTACTGGGTGCCAACGTCGTTGCCTTGGCGCATGCCCTGGGTCGGGTCGTGCCCCTCCCAGAACAGCTTCAGCATCTCCTCATAGCTCGTGGCGGTGGTATGGAATGCGACGAGCACCGCCTCGGTGTGGCCGGTGCGTCCGGAGCACACCTCCTCGTAGGTCGGGTTCGGCGTGGTCCCGCCGGCATAGCCGACGGCGGTCGTGTAGACGCCGGTCGCCTGCCAGAAGACCCGCTCGGCGCCCCAGAAGCAGCCCATGCCGAATACCGCTGTATCGACGCTGTCCGGGAACGGTTCGGCGAGCGGGGCTCCGAGCACCTCGTGCTTGGCCGGCAGCGGCATCGCTTGCTCTCGGCCGGGCAGTGCGGTTGCCGGCTCGATCATGGAAGTCTTGTCATGGCCGAAGAAACGCATGCTCTCAGGCTAGTGCACGCGGCCGGCCGGGTGTACCAGCCGCTCGGTTGGCGGGGCTCGAGTAAGGCGCGAGCGGGAAGAAGGAGGCGAGCGTGGGGAAGGAGGCGAGCGTGGGAAGGAGGCGAGCGTGGGAAGGAGGCGGGGTGGAAGCGCGGGGCTGGAGCAGCTAGCGAGGCTCGAGCACGAAAACGGCGATGTTGCGCGCGGTACGGGTGGCGTAGTCGTCGAAGCCTTCGTACTCGGCGTTCATCTTCTGCCACAGCTCCGCGCGCTCCTCGTCCTCGGCGACCCGCGCGCGCACGAGCCGGCGCTCGCCGCCGATCTGGACCTCGGCGTCGGGGTTGGTCTTGAGGTTGAGCGACCATGCGGGCGCGCGCACGTTGCCGGCGTTCGAGCCGATCACGACCAGACGCTCGTCGTCGCGGAGGTAGAGCACAGGCGCGGTGCGCGGCTGTCCGGAGCGGCGCCCGATCGAGGTCAGCAGCAGCACGGGCGCGTGACCGACCTTGTTCATCAGCCGCCCGCGGGTGAGGCGGTAGACGGGGACGTTCAGCTTGCCGATCGCGCGCAGCGTTGAGGCGGACATCGCCATCGACAGGCGGGAGTAGGCGTGGTCGCCGGGCATGTTCGGAGTATGCCAGGCACCCGGAGGAGCAGCAAAGAATCTAAGCTCGACGATATGCCGACGAGAGCGGCCGGGTCGAGTCAGGGTGGCGTAGAGCCGGCGCGGTCAGCTCGGCGGGGCGAACGTGAGGACGACGCCGATATCGCCGTAGGGGATGCGTTTGCGCCGGGCGATCCCGCCGATCGTGCCGAGGGCTTTCGTGATCTTGGTCATGAAGCCGTACTTGGCGATGACCCGCTCGCGGATCGCCTCGAAATCGCTCCCGGTGACGATGTGCGCCGTCGCCTCTGTCGGCGCGCTGCCCTGCTTGATGCGGCCACGGGCGTCGCTCGGCTGAACAGTCACTCGCGCAGTGTGCACGAGCCGCTTGGCCTTGCCCGACCCGGAGCTGGTCCAGAACCCGACGGTCTCGTTGTCGAGCCCAACGACCCACACGGGCGTCGAGACCGGGGCTCCGTCGCGACGGAACGTGGTGAGCAGCATGTACTTCTCATCGCTCAGCGCCACGTGTGAAGACTATCGCGACGAGCCCCGGCCGGGACGTGTCAGTAGCCGTAGCCGGGCGTCGTGGATGTGGTGGTTGGGGTGGTGTAGGTGGGTGTGGTGTAGGTGGGGGTCGTCGGGGTCGTGGTGGGGGCCGTATAGGTCGGTGTGGTGCTAGGCGTCGTGCTGGGTGCGGGCGCTGGCGTGGACGTGCTGCTCGTGCCGTATTCGGGCGCGGTATAGCCAGGTGTGGTCGGCGTGGTGGGTGCGGCGGGCGTCGCGGGGTTTGCGTTGCCGGTGGCAGAGATGACATGCCAGGTTCCGCCGAAGCTGTGGATGTGCTGGCCGTTGGCTTCGCCGGAGGCGTGGTCACCCGAGTAGCGATACAGCGGCAGCCCGCCGAGCGTGACCTGCCAGGTTCCGTTGGGACGGCGCAGGAGCGCGAGGCGCCCGTGCACGCCGGATCCGGCAGTGAGCTTGGTGTTGTGCGAGCGCACGGTGAGCGGAGGCCAGAACTTGGCGCATTCGCTGCTCTTGCACAGGAGGTGATGGGCGGTCTCTGGGCTGAGCGCGTAGAGCGTGCGTCCGTGTGCTTCGACCACGAGCTGCTCGCCGAGCTTCGCATTCGATGTGGAGCTGACCGTGGTCGGGCCGCCGGCGGCGAGCGCGAGCGCGACGAGCGAGCCGGCGAACACCAGCATCGCGGCCGTGATCCCCACGGCGAGGCGGTGTACGCGTCGGTGGCCAGAGGATCGCGCTGTCTGCTGCTCCTGTGAGCCGTTCATCGGGTCTCCCTTCGGGTTGGCGTGCCGGGGTGCTGCCTACAGTGACGCCGACAGCGCCGAGAACTTCCCGGGGCGTCGCGGACGCGAGCTTGAGCGCAGCGGGCTAGAATCCTGGGCGTCGCGCGGATGTAGCTCAGTTGGCTAGAGCGTCTGCTTGCCATGCAGAAGGTCGAGGGTTCGAGTCCCTTCATCCGCTTTCGGGAAAAGTGCCGTCGGTCGCGGTGTCGATGCGGCTGATGACGACGGGGTTAGTAAGTCGCGGATCCCAAATCTGGGTCTGGGATGCACGTCGAATGTCCAGACATGCGGCGCTGGGAGGTAGGGTCGCAGAAGATGGTGCTAGGCCAGCAGGCGAGATGAGTCGTGCACCTGGTGTCGGCACGCCTCTTCATACAGTGGCTCGGGCGCCATGTCATATCCGTTGGGCCAGGTGACGGTGCCGAGCTCCGGCTCGACGCGGACCTGGGCGAAGAAGCTCTGATCCGCGAGCGGCTCAGCCACACCGTGCCACTCGCTCTTGTCAAACGCTACGTCGCCCACGATCCCGTCTTCAAAGGTGAGGCGCAGCCGGTGATCGCCGATGACCTCCACCCCGGTGACGTCTACGAGCTTGTCCACGGTCGTCATTTTAGAGCAGCGGGTCGATCGGTTCCAGTGGCTCTCCGTCGATGGCGAGTTGCCAGTCGGCGAGTAGATCGTCGGCGTGGAGCTCCGCCCAATCCTGCACGAGACGGAGTGCCCGCTTCGGGAGATTGCCGACGATAATCTCCCCAGCAAAGTCGAGCGACGCCTTTGAACTCACCGTAGCGGGCATGGAAGTGCGGACGAGAATGATGGCCCTCGCGCCAATACATCGTGATCGTGATCCCGTAGAAGAGCTGAGTTTCGGCATGGGTGTTCTTCGCATCGGATGAACGGAGCACGATAAGCCGCGCTTGGGATGGCAGGGGTGAAGGGCCAGATCGAGGACCTATGCGACTCGATCCCGTGCCGGGTGACAAGCGGCCTGATTGAGCCTTTCAACCCTCGCCGCAGCTAGCGCACAGCATGCGCCAAGGGGGATGACGAATGCGGTCGCCGGGTATCACAGAGCAACCACACGCTCGGCATTTGTCCGAGTACCGAGCTTGCATCCAGCGACCGCCCACTGAGTTTGTGGCTTGGCAGAGGTCCGCTGGGGATCAAGGCGAGCAGGAAGCCGACGATTGCTCCGGCCACGAGCCCCAGGCCCACCGGGATAACCCAGGAAAGGGCCGCTGCCTCAGGTCAGGCTGCCGATTGTCACAGTCATCGTGTTGTCCATCCTGGAGGGTCCTTGCGGTTGGCGTAGGCGGTCACGATTCGCGCGGGCGTTTACGATGGCGAACAGTCATACCCACGGTCAGCTGCTTTGCGGGAGCGGCTGATGGCCGGTGCCAGGTGGTCTGCCTGAACTTGAGAGCAAAGTGCTAAGGCTCGAACTGTTGTCCAGTCTTCACATCAGACGGCAGTCTTCATGCAAAATATTGGATCATGCCAACACATGGAGACTACCCATGGGAGCGGGACCACCGAGCGACGAGGGATCACCATTCGCACGCGTCCCGCCGGTCGGCAAAGCCGACGAGTGGCGAAGACCCGGTTTGGTCGGCCTCCGCCATGGAGAAGCTAGGCATTCAACCAGGCCGGCCCAAGAAGGCGCGCCAGCCTAAGCAAACGTGGACGCTGCGGTCTCGCGAGCACCTGTTCTCGGCATCTCGGCACGCCGCAAGAGCGCGGGTGGTCACTGTAGTTTGCCTCCTGCTAACGGGAGCTGCGCTAGCCCAACAACTCGGAGTCCGCAACCCGGCGGGAATGGATGCCCCACACAGCACGCTTCCGGGCGCTTATGTAGCCGTACAGGGTCCCTGGCGTTACCGTTGGGTCCGCGTCGTTAATCCGCCACTGGGTACGCCCGCCTATATTCGACAACGTTATCGGACGGTCAAATACGTAACGGCAGTTCCGTAGGAGAGCTGGGATCCCAGCAAGAAACTCAATCTTCTCAGGCAGCCATTGCTTTACATCGCGAGCTTCCCTTCGCTATAGGCTGGAGCGCAACGCGATCACTCGTTCAGCGGTCTGTTCGGCGTTCGCTCTTGTCAGCCGGCGGGTGGCAAGCGCTGAAGCTATGCCCCGGAGGACAGCAGTCCCCTCAGCCGGAGTGTCTTCTTCGACGTGCGGAGCGGAGCAGAGGATCAGGTCGGCTCCAGCGCTCGCGGCGAGCACGCCTCGCTGGGCGGCCGTGCCGAACCGCTGCAGTGCGCCGGCTTCGATCCCATCCGTGATAATCACGCCGCGGAAGCCGAGCCTTTCGCGCAGCTCCCCTCCGATCACGACAGAGGACAGGCCAGCCGGCAGGCGCGGATCAAGCGCGGGGTATACGGCCCACGAGGTCATTATCAGCCGCACGCCCGCTGCGATGGCCGTATGGTAAGGAGCCTCGTCAATGGCCCGCAGCTCGTCCAGTGAAAGGTTGAGCTTGACCGGGCGTTCGTCGGTGTTCTGATCGCTTTCAGCCGCGCCCAGACCCGGGAAGTGCTTTGCGGTCGCGGCCACACCCGTGGGCTGCTGCGCTGCAATGAACGTGCCCCCGAGCATGGCAACGGTCTGTGGGTTCATGCTGTATGAGCGTTGAAATTCATCGATGAAGTCGCCGGCCCGGCGAAAAACGTCGAGCACCGGAGCAAGATTTACGTTGATCCCTACCTGCGCGAGGCTCTCGCCTGTTTCTCTGCCGCTTTGGATTGCCAGCGCCACGGCGCCTGGGCTATCTCCGATCTGCTTCTCGGAGAGCACGGGAGCCCCCGGCAGGCGACGCACGAGCCCTCCCTCCTGGTCGGTCATGATCAGCAGCGGGACATGTACGGGGCTGGAGGCGTTGGCCCGTTGCAGCTCGCTGATGACCGCGCGAACTTGGCCGATGCTCGAGATGTTTGGACCGAACAGGATCACTCCAGCAGCTTCGCCTTTGTGAATCCTCGTCAGCAACGAGATCGGCGGGGTCAGTCCAGAATAGGCATAGACGATGCGCTCACCGGCGAGTTGCGCAAGCGACAGCCGTTGCTCGAGCGATGGCTGCTTGACCTCGACCTGATTGGGCGACGATGCCTGCGGCGCCGGCGCCCGATCGAGCGACGATTGACTCGTCCGTGCGGTGGCCGACGTGGCGTTGAACACCGCTGCTTGCTGTTGGCGCTCGCCAGAACTACAGCCAGTAAACACTAGGACGGCCGCCGTCAGTAGGAGCAGGCCCAGAACGTCCTGAACCGACGATCTCAGGCGGAACACGGCTGCGGGCTCAGGTTGGCGCGCTCGATCAGCCATCCACCGCCCTCGTCGCTCATTTCATATGATCCACTCCACTTTCGGCAACCGTATTGCTTATCACGCGTAATCAGGGACACCACCTCGACGGTTGCGCTCGAACCTGAGCTCGATTCGACATGACCGCGAAACTGAGCGCTCTCGATGTGGGATTCTTGCTCGCTCGCTACGAACTGTGATTCGGTCATCTTGACCGAGTCGGGCACGAGATAGTCATAAGCCCCGCTAAAGCGATGCGCGGCGATATCGGACCAGTAGCCGTTGAGCGCATCCAGCGTCGGAGTTGCGGCCGAGGATGCGGACGTGTTTTGTTTCGCCGTGTTTGGGACAGAGCTTTTACCTGAGCCGCCCGCCGGGGCGGTGGCGCCCGATGAGATAGACCACTCAGCGGTCTCTTCGCCAAATCCGCTTGCCGGCGTCCACTGTAACTTGGCGGCCACATCTTCCTGCGGGAGTTCAAACGGGATGCACCCTTCTTGGGATTCCCCCGGAGCAATCTTCACGCCTGAGGCAAACCCTTCAGAACATTCGCCTGAGGCGATGATAGTCGTCTTGCCTTGACGACCGCTCGCCGTGAGAATCGTCGCGCCGTTAGAAGGTGAGTCGGAGTAAGGCGCCGTGCCCACGTTCTTGATCTTGAGCACCACCCCGACGTACTTCATTCCCGAGTCGGGCGTATCGTATTCGCCGACCGTAATAGTTGATCTGTAGGACAGCAAGGTCACCCCCAAGCGTTCACCGCTTCTCTCACCGGCCAGCGTTGCGGTATCTCCCAATGTCAATTCGTTGTGACCGGAGGAGGATGTCGTCGAGCTTGCCGCCGTGGACTGCGCCACCGTCACGATCCTGGTCGTGCCACAGCCGGCGAGAACCACAGTCACAAAGCCCGCCGTGAGGACGGCTGCCACATACGTGAGGCGTCCCATCTCAGCCCCCTAGCCTGTAAGAATCCGTGCCCTTGGCAAAGTCAATGGTTCCCGAGAAGCGCGTCCCGGAGATCGAGCCCCCAGATTCGTACTTCGTGATTGCGATACAGCTAAACGTTCCTGAGGATGGGCCAAGTTCGGTAGAGCTACCCCCGCTGACCGGTGTGCAGCTGACACCAAGAATCGGCTCTTCGAGCGTCCCTTCGGACACGAGCTTCTTGGCATAGGTCTCAACGCCTTTTTCCAGTTCCGCTTCGTCCACCTTGCGTTCCTTTTCCTTACTGACTCTGGCTTCGGTCGCTTCGCGTTCGGAGTTGGCCTTTGCTTCGCGTTCCGCCGCTTCGGCGTGTTCCTTTTCGAGCTGCCTGGATCGAGCCACGGCCACCGCAGCTCTGTGCTGTGTTTCGACTCGTTCATCGTGGCGAACTTTGAGGACCACCCCAATACCCGCACCCCCGAGAAGCGCGACTACGAGCACCGCAACGATCGCAACGCGCGCGCGTTTCGAGAGCCGTTGGTGTTTCGTGAGGGCCTTACCGCAATGCGGACAGAACTCGCCCGCCGTCTGCGAGATCGTTGCGCAATGCGGGCAGAGACGTTCCGGGGCCATCTCCCCTTCTCTCTGATCAGGATCAAGGTCGCGCCAAGTCTCGGTGTCAGACACAACTACCTGCTACTTGCTTTGACCTGGGCGCACCAAGTAAGAACGCATTGCGCCCCCCGAAAAGTCTGTGCCCGAATCCTCTTACAACGCATCAAGGCAAGGACGGTACAGCATCCCACGTCACGGTATCCAGTTGAGTTCCGACAGGCAGACCTGGTAAGTCAAGATCGATTGTACAGCGTGTTCCGTATGTCGGACGTGCGGGTGTATCGGGACGTCTGAGCTGTACCTCTCACGAGAGGGGTCAAGTGACCAATAGGCGGTTATGACCGCCAGTCAGGACGAGACGTGGGCGTTTGTGCTCAACTCGTAGAGGGAGTACCGGCACGCTTTTGTAGGGCTTAGTTGCGAAAGCAGACAAGTGGCCCGGTGATCAGTACCTGCTTCGCGACGCGTTCGTTGTCGCCAGGCGCAGCCCCCCGCGCGTCTTGCCGCGGCCGGAGGCGGCCATCGCCGGGACGATCTCGCTTGTGATCAGTCCCTGCTCGGCGGTCAGCTCGTCGAAGATCGTGAACAGGGCCGCCATCCGCGCGGGTGTGTCAATCGCGATCGTCATCACCGGCACGTGCCGGCGCAGAGAGATCAGCCGGTCGCCGTGGGGGGCGTGCTCGCCGTGGAAGCCCCAGATGCCGCGCAGCGATGTCACGCCGGCGGCTCCGGCCTCGCGCAGGCGTCTGACCAGCTCGACGTGCAATGCCGCTCCTTCGTATCTGGCCGCCTCGGAGCTCACGACCGTCAGCTTCTGCCATAGCTCGAGCCCGTGCTCGTCGGTCCCTGTCGACTCATGTGGCATGGCGATCATTTCGCCGTCGCGCTTGCATACGCGCACGCGCTCGATCGTCAGCAGCGGGTTTGCCAGCACATCCTCGAGCCGCCACACAGCCCGCGCGATCGGTCCTTGCGCGCCGATCGCGACGATCGTGGCGGGTACCTGCCCGTTGCGCGCGAAAAAGCGGGCGCGGCGGCGCTCGCCGTGGTGGGTGCCGTCGACCCCAAGCAGCACCGTCGCGCCTGTGACGCCCTCGGTGTGGAGCACGTCGCAAGCCTCGGCGAACGCCGCATGGCCGCCGGCGCGCTCGTGGCGGCCGAGATACACCGTCAGCTTGGTCGCCTCCCGCCCGCTCTCCGCGCTAGCTGCGATCGCCGCTGCGCCTTGCGCGTTGGGAGCGCGCAGCATCCGCGCGCGCTCGAGCGTCACAAGCCCGCGGCGCTGGATCTCCCGTACTGAGCCGAGCAGGCGCTCGATGCGTGCGGGCGTGTCGAGCGCGATCGACACCACCGGCAGGTCTTCTGACAGCGTCAGCAGGCGGTCGGTGCGCAGATGGTGCTCGAGCCCGAAGCCTTCCATGCCGCGCAATAGGACGCTGCTCTGGATTTCGTGTTCCCCATACAGGTCGAGCAGCGCGTCCGCGACCAGCCTTCCGTCTGCGCGGTCGCGCTCGCCGAAGTACGTGGTGAGCTTCAGGCTGCTCTCCCCGCCCAGCAGCCTCGCCCCAGCTTCGCTAAGCCAACTCACAGCCAACCGCCGATCGCGCGTCCGAGCGCCGCAGCGCCGAGTCCGAGCACGATGCTAGCGATCACGTTCACGATCGCGTCCCTGCCGCGGCCGTCCTCGCTGAGACGGTGCGTCTCGAGCATCCATGTCGAGAACGTCGTATACGAGCCGATCGTCGCCGAGCCGACCAGCACCATCGCATTGCCTGTAAGCGCAATGCCGGTGAACAGCCCGAGCAGCAGCGCGCCGCTCAGGTTGACCGCGAGCGTCCCCACCGGCAGGCCGCTTGCGACGCGCGCGGAGATCCAGCTGTCGAGCAGGAACCGGCCGAGCGCGCCCACGCTGCCGAGGACCGCTACGCCGATCCACACTGCCGCGCTCATGCGAGCGTCCGAACGCGGCGCACCAGCGCGGAGGCGACGTGCACCATCAGGTAGCCGCCGATCACACTGGCCGCGATGTAGCTGGCGGCTAGCCCGTCGCGGTGGGCGTCGATCATCTGCAGCATCTCCACCTGCACGGTCGAGAACGTTGTCAGCGCTCCGCACAATCCGGTTCCCAGCAGCGGGCGGCGCAACGTCGAGACCGGCAGGCGCTCCTGCAGGCGGGTGACGAAATAACCGAGCATGAACGCGCCCGCGAGGTTGATCGCGAAGATTGCCCATGGCCAGCGTCCGGTCGCCGATGGAAATGCCTGGCTGAGCCCCACACGGGCCAGCGCGCCGATCGCGCCGCCGGCAGCGATCGCGACGAGCTCCAAACGATCCACGCGCGTGTGCGAAGGCGGAGGCGATGCCGGTGGAGGCCGAGGTGACTTCGAGGCGCTCTGTATGGGCCGGATCAGTCTTGACGTGATTGGGGCGATGAGGTCCACCGAAAGTCCTCCGAGCAGATAGAGCTTGGTTCGGTAGAAGCCATCAGCGGCATAACCGCGGTTATGGAGCGGGCCTCATCGCTCGCCCGGCAGACTACCTATCCGGCCTGACGTCATCGCTCGGGGCGGCGGCTGCGACGTCACCGGGCGCGGCTGTGGCAGCTTTCCCGCGGCACGTAACGTCCGCCGTCGCCACGCGCGAGCAACCCCATCAGCTCGAGCTCGCTCAACGCCATCAGCACCTCTCCGGTGTCGTGCTCGCCCGACAGCTTGTCCGGGGTGTCGCGCCCGGCGCCCACCTGCTCGAGCATGACTCTCAGCCGGGGCTCGAGCTCGTCCTGCGCCCGCTGTTTCGTGTTCTGCGGCCGTGTCCGAGCGCTCGATTGCATGGGGTTCTCCTGTCGAGCCGCGCCGTCCCGCTGCATCGGGATCGCTTCTCGTCTCCGGGTCGTAGGCCGTTCTGATCCGCCCGCCATCGACGTCTCCGGGCCGTACAGTAGCTCGAGAGCGTCCTCCGGTCCTCGTATGAGCCGAGCGTCCGCCATCAGCAGCGCGTGCGTTCCCCGCGACACGGGCGATGTCACCCGCCCGGGAACCGCGGCCACAGTCTGTCCGAGCGCTTGCGCGAGCTGTGCGCTCAGCAGCTCGCCTGGGTCTTCGTCGGCCTCGACCACGATCGTCAGCGCCGCCATTTGCGCGAGAGTCTGCGCGCGCGCCGTGTAACACCACCGCCGCACCCGGCTGCCGCACGGCAGCTCCGCCACCGCGCAGCCGACCGCCGTCACGCGCGCGTACAGCGCGCGCCGGCGCGCCGGGCACGCTGTGTCGAGGCCGCCGGGCAGGACCGCCACGCTCCCGCGCTGGACTTCCAGCGCGCCCGTATGCGCCGCGATCGCGATCCCGTCATCGAGGCCGCTCGCGACCGTCACGCCGCTCGCGGCCAGGCCCCGTCCAAGGCTCTTGGCCATCTCCATGCCGTAGTCCGTCGCCCACCTGCTGCCTACGATCGCCACAACCGGCGCGTCGGTCAGCTCGCCGAGCCTCGTAACCCCGCCCGCGACGCGCAGCATCGGCCGCGTCTCCGTTTCGCTGCTCAACATCCGCGGGTAGCCGCGACGGTGACGGCATACTCCCTCGATGCCCTCCACCGGCTCGATCTCCTCGTTCGGGTCGAACTGGGCGTAGCGCGCTTTCAGCTCCTCCCGGCACGTGCCGCCGACCGCTCGCAGCAGATCCTCGTCTCCTAACGCGAGCAGCTCGATCAGCCGTACACGGTCTTTGGATCGGTAATCCAGACGCGAGCTCAGCCACGCGAGCAGCCGGCTGCGGCGCATGCAGTCCGAGCACGCGCCCGGTGGCGCGGACGTGCCGTGCTGGGACGTCGTACCCGGCGCTACGCCCGTTGCTGTGTCGAGCGCTGGCGGTGTCGTCGTGGCGCGCGGCTGCGGCGCTTCGATCGTGTCTCGCGTGGCGGTCATGCCGCCCGGCTCCCGTGCTGCAAACCGTCCTGCGGGCGCAGCACCAGCGCGGCTCCGACGTCGCGGCCCCGAACCCGCTCGCTGCCGCCCAGGTCGGCGATCGTTCTCGCCACGCGCAGCACGCGGTGTTGAGCCCGCGCGCTCAGCAGGCCCTGCTCACGGGCGCCGCGCAGCATCTCCTCGCCCTTCTCCTCGAGCTTTGCGTGGCGCTGCAGCATGCGCACGTTCATCTGCGCGTTCACAACCGCTCCGTCCTCCTCCAACCGTTCCGCCTGACGTTCGCGCGCTTCGGTCACCCGCGCGCGCGCCCGCTCGGAGCTCGTCAGCGGCGTCGCGCTCAGATCGTGCGCGGGGTCGCGCTCCAGATTCACGAGCAGGTCGATGCGATCGAGCAGCGGGCCGCTCAGCTTGCGCCGGTGACGCGCGAGCTCTGTTTCAGTGCATCGGCACCGCTGCTCCTTGCCCGCATAGCCGCACGGGCACGGGTTGGTCGCGGCGACCAGCATGAATCGCGCCGGGTAGACCGCCGAGTGGCGCGCCCTGACGATCGCCACGCGCCCGTCCTCGAGCGGCTGTCGCAGCGCCTCGAGCGTCGGTCGTCCGAACTCCGACAGCTCGTCCAAGAACAGCACGCCGTTGTGAGCGAGCACGACCTCTCCGACCCAGCCCCTGCGCGCGCCACCGATCAGTCCCGCCGTCGTGATCGAGTGGTGCGGCGCGCGAAACGGGCGGCTGCCGGCCAGCTCGCCCTCGAGGCCGCCCGCGATGCTGTGGATGCGCGTCACCTCGATCGCCTCCGCGCGGCTGAGCGACGGGAGGATCGAGGCGATCCTTTGAGCCAGCATCGTCTTGCCGGTCCCCGGGGGCCCGCTCAGCAGGGAATTGTGCCCGCCGGCCGCTGCGATCACGAGCGCTTTCACCGCGTGATGCTGGCCGCGCACTTCGCTCAGGTCCGCTTCGACGGCGCCCGCCGCGCCTGCGCCCGTCTCTGCCGAGGGTGGCGACGCGGGCAGGGGGTCTGAGCCCTCGCCGCGCAGCACGCGCACTGCGCTCGTCAGCCGCTCGGCGACGAGCACCTCGATTCCCTCCACGAGCTTCGCCTCGCCGGCTCGCGCGCCGGCGAGGACGAGGGCCTGGAAGCCCGCTTCCGCGCCCCCCTGCGCGACCGCGAGCGTGCCGTTGCCGGGACGCACATCGCCGTCGAGCGACAGCTCGCCGTAGAGCACATGTTGCTCGAGCCGCTCGCGCGGGATCTGCTCGCTGGCCGCCAGCACCGCGCATGCGAGCGCGAGGTCGAGCGCCGGGCCGGCCTTCGGCACGTCGCCGGGGGCGAGGTTCGCGACGATCCGCTTGGCTGGGAACTCGTAGCCCGAGTTGATGATCGCCGCCTGCACGCGCTCGCGCGCCTCGCGCACCGCCGCGTCCGCCAAGCCGACGATCGCGAACGATGGCAGCCCGGGTCGGATGTCCACCTCGACCGTGACATGGCGGGTGTGCAGCCCTTCGATGGTGAACGTATGCGCTCGTGCAAGCATGGCCTTGGCTCGCCTTTCGTCTCGTCGTATGACCGAAGAGAGAGAAGCTAGGTCGCGCTTGGGACGGTATTCAGGATCGGCCCGAAGGAATCGTTCCGCGGCGTCAGACGCCACCCACGATGCTCGACGTACTACCGATCGGAGATCAGATGCGATCTCCGATCGGCCAGCATGCGGCGTCTGCCCTCACCGCGACGAACGCCGTGGTGGACGACCCCTCGGGCGGCGTGCTGAGCAGCGATCGGCTCAAAATGCCCGAGCAAGGCGTGTGGCGCCACCACGCTGCGCACGCGACGCGGGGCGAAAGCCCCGCGCCCCTCAAAAACGCTTACAACTCCCGGCTGTCTACAGCCCGGCGGGGTGGCGCACGACGTAGCCGGCGGTCGAGGTCATCGAGTCAGACCACCTGTTGCCGGTCTCCTGCAGCGCGATCGTGTCGTAGCGCCGTCCGTCGATCGTCATCCACGCGTGTTCGGCGTCGGCATAGATCGTTATGTACTTGCCCGGCCCCGCTTCGCCGAAGGACTCGAGCCCGGTCGAGTCCTCGGGCGAGCTCAGCAGGCCGCCGCCGTGCAGCGCGTATGAGACCGAACCCGAGCAGTCGTACCCGGCCGACTGAAACGAGCCGTGCCCGCCGCCGAACACGTACGGCCTCGTCGCGATTTCGTTCGCCGCTGCGATCACGCGCGCGACGACGCCTTCGCCTTCGCCACCGCCCGCCGTGCTGCTCGTCGAGTCACCCGTCGCGCCCTGCGCAGCCGCCGAAGGGGGCGGTTTGAGGGTGCTCTCGCCGCTCACGCCGAGCAGACCCCAGGTCGCGGGGCCGACGACGCCGTCGACGGTCAGCCCGTGGCGCGCCTGCAGCCGGCGGATCGCCGCCTCCGTCGCCGGGCCGAAGTCGCCGTCCGGCGTCAGGTGCAGCGCCGCCTGCAGACGCGACACCGCGTTGCCGCCGCCCGCCGAGCTTTCGCCTTCCGGGGAAGCCGTGCTGTCGGCGGCATCGACCGTGGAGGCGCCGGTCGCTGACGCGTCGTCCGCATGGCTGGCATGGGCATGCGTAGCGGCTGGAAGCGCGGAGGGGGGAGGGGTGAGCGTTTCCTCGTCGCTCACGCCGATCTCGTTCCATGTCGCCGGCCCGACAACCCCGTCCACGCTCAGCCCGTGGCGGGCTTGCAGACGGCGCACCGCGGCCTCTGTCTCGGGGCCGAAGTCGCCGTCGGGAGTCACGTGCAGGGCGGCCTGCAGGCGTTGCACCCTGTTGCCGGCGCTCTTCTGCGTCTGCGTCGATTCGCCGTCTTCGCTCGTCGCCCCGCTTGCGCTCGATCCGTCTTCGCTCGCGGCGGGCTCAGAAGAGGAGGCGTCTGTGATGTCAACCGCGTCGCTGCGCACACCGATGTTGTCCCCCTGCAGGCTCGCGACCGAGGCCGTCAACGGCGAGCCGCGCAGGGCAGCGCTCGTCAGCGGGCCGACGACGCCGTCGGCCGTCAGCCCACGGCTCGCCTGAAAGCGGCGCACCGCTGCTTCGGTTTCCGGGCCGAACACGCTGTCGACTGTGACCACGCCGAGCGCCCGCTGCAGCAGCTCGACCTGCTTGCCTTCGGCCCCCGCGCTCAGCACGATCGTGTTCTCGCTCGTCGTCGGCGGTCCCGCGGCCGGCGAAACGGGGCTCGAGCTCGCGGCGGCGACGGTCGCGGTAGGTGCTGCGCTCAGCGCGACCAACGCGCCCAGCGAAAGCCGCTTGGCGCGCGTGCCGGCCGGCACGAAGCGCAGCTCGGCGGCGCGGCGCCTCGCGCGCGAGCGACCCAGCGAAAGCTCCCACGTCTCGCTGTCGGCGAGATCGCGCGCGGAGAGCAGCTCCCGGCCTCGCGCGGCGAGCAGCTCGCGGCCCGAGAGCGGTCCACGACCGGCACGGGCACGGCGTGCGCGGGAGCGCGCGAGGGAGGCGTTCCAGGGGTCGACAACGGCAAGATCACGCGGGAATCCCGGCATGGGCGAAGGCGTCCTTTCTGCTGTTTGCTTGGCGCCTACGGGGTTAGCTGTCGGGCTCGCGTGACTTTCGTCACGCTACGCCACACTGGTGGCGATTCGCCCCCGCAGCCTTTGAATCGGCTGCATTGGGTCCCCCGCTCCCTCGCCCCAGGGGGCAAAGGATTCGGCACGATCGCGGAGCAAGCTAACAGGTCCCGCTGCAAGATGCATCACAAAGGAAGGTTTGCAACGTTTCTTGCCGACGCGCGGTGCGTGGCGCGCTGATAAGTTCGACGGGATGCGCTCTCAACGTCTCGACTTTCGAGTGCTGCTCGCGCTCGTCGTGCTCGTGGTGATCGCGGGCGGCGTCGCGCTGATCGCGATCGGCGGCAATCCCCCCTCGTCGAGCGCGCAAGCCAAGCAGGCCGATTATCGCGCCGAGGGGTTGCTCTCGCCCGTGACCACTGCTCCTCCGCTGGCGTTGCATAACTATCTGGGTCAGCCCGTCAACATCGCTTCCTACCGCGGCAAGGCCGTGCTCGTGACGTTTCTCTACACCAACTGCCCGGACGTCTGCCCGTTGATCGCCTCCAACCTGCGCGTCGCGCAGAACCTGATGGGGCCGAAGGTCGCCTCCAAAGCGCAGATCATCGCCGTTTCGGTCGACCCTCGCGGAGATACGCCGAAGGCCGTGGCCGCGTTTCTCGCGCGCCACGGCATGACCGGGCGGATGCAGTACCTGATCGGCTCGGCGCCCGAGCTCGCGCGCGTGTGGCAGGCGTGGGGAGTGGGCTCCGAACGCGACGCCTCACAGCCGCAGTTCATCAATCACTCCGGGCTGATCTACGGGATCACCGCCTCCGGGAAGCGCACGACCGTGTACGCGTCGAGCTTTCTCCCGTCGGACGTCGCCCACGACGTGCCCATCCTGGCCTCTCGCTGAGGCGCGCGCGATGAAGGCCCGGCGCGTACGGCGGCTGCTCCTCGGGGCGCTCGCGCTGGCCGCGGTCGTGGCGCTGGCCGTGTTCGGGCTGGCCTCCGACCGCTCCGCCGCGACCGGGCGCCCGGCGCCCGCGCTGCCGCGTGAGTCGCTCGTCGGCAGGCCTTTCACGCTCGCCGGACTGCTGAAGTCGGCGGGGAGCAAGGGAGCGCTGGTCGTCTTCTGGGCGAGCTGGTGCGGGCCGTGCGCGCGCGAGGCGCCCGCGGTCGAGCGCTTCTCGCGAAGCCCGGCCGGACGGGGGCGGATCGTGGGGGTCGACTGGAGCGACGGGCGCTCGGATGCGCGCGCGTTCGTCAAGCGCTACGGGTGGACGTTCCCCAACCTGCGCGACGGCGAAGGGCTCGTCGGCAACGACTATCGGCTGACGGTGCTCCCCAGCACGTTCGTGATCGACGCCTCCGGCCGCATCCGCACGGTGCTGCGCGGGCCCCAGAGCGAAGCGTCGCTCACACGCGCATTGGCGAGTGACGGCAGAACGTCCCCGCTACGCACGATCGCCGGTGCGCACGCATCAAAGACTGCGTAGCGGGCGCGTCAGGTTGTAACCGAGGTTCCTCCCCACTCCTCCGGGGCGACGTCTGCGAGTGTCTGCGAGAACGTCCACTGATGGCCGGCCGGATCCTCGGCCGTGTACTGCCGCTCGCCGTAAGGAAAATCCGTCGGCTCCGTCACGACGCGCGCGCCGCGATCCCGGGCATGGGCGCAGTGCGCGTCGACGTCTTCGACGCGCACCATCACCGCGTGGGTCACCTCGCCCGGGCGGGGAGGCCGCCGCTCGTTGCGAACGTCGCCAACGATCACCGCTCCGTCGCCGACCGCGAGCTGTGAGCGGTGGTCCTCGCCGATGCGGACCCGCTCGCGAAATCCGAACGCGCTTTCCAGCCAAGCGACTGCCTCGCGCACGTCGGCATAGATCAGGACCGGGATGACCGTGGCTTGGGGGATCGAGCGGTTGGGCTTCACGCTGAGCGCGAGCTTAGTGCCCTCAGTCATCGGGCGCCGGGCCGTCTCTCGCTGGCTCGAGGCTGCTGAGCGCTGGGCTGATCGCGAGGATCAGCACGCCGACCATCATCGCCGCGAGCCCGAGCGCCTGGCCGGTCATCTGCAGCGCGCCGGTTGCCACGTGCTCGTGAAAGAGCGCTTGACCGACGAGTATCGCCACAAGCGGCTCGAGCACGGTGATCGCGGGGAGCGACCATTTCAAATCACCGGCCTGAAACGCGCTCTGGTTGAGCACGAGGCCGCCGATGCTCACGGCAATCAACACGTAAGGAGACCAGTCGTCAAGCGCATGTCCCAGCGAGATACCGAGCCGGTGGCTGGTTCGCTCGGTGATCGCTGAAGTCACCCCGAAAACGATGCCGGTGGCGGCGCCGAGCGCGAGCGACCGGCGCTGGGGCGAGGAGCGGCCGAGCGCGATCAGCGCCGCCACCGCCGTGGTTGCAACAGCGGCGAGCAGAATCCAACCCACCGTCGAGCCCTGCGGATGGCCCGGTCCGGGCTGGGCGGCGGCGATGTACAACGCGATGCCGCCAAGGATTTGCGCGTTCGCCAGCCATTCGCGCCGCGAGAGCCTGCGCTGGTGGGCGAGCGCGCTGCCGGCGAGCGCCATGACGAGACCTGTCACGAAGATCGGCTGCACGAGCGCGAGCGAGCCCTTGCGCAGCGCAAGGAACTGCATCGCGTAGCCGGCGACGCCGGCCGCCATGCCCAGCAGCCAGATACGCCGCCGGGCCAGCGCCACGAGCAGGTTGAGCCGCAGCGACCGGACTGGGTGCTCCTGACTGGCTGCATGCTGCTCGAGTACCGAGGACAAAGCGTAGAAGCCGGCCCCCACGACCGACTCGACGATCACGATCGCCGGGATGTAAGAGCGCCCGAGTCGCTCACGCAGGCGCTCGACGAAGCGTCCAGGAAGGCCGAAAGCGCGCGCCAGCTCGTGTGTGTGATGCACGGTGGCAAGCAATGTGGAAGTCACGGCTCGAACCCTATTAGCCGGGTATGCCCCGACCCGGTCGCTCCCGAACGTGGACTTGAGCCTCCTCTGTCGTCGAGATTTCGAGTGCGATCTATCAGTCGATGCAAGGGATCTTCGGAGGTAGCAGCGTGCGACGCGGGGATGTCACGCAAAGCTCGGAAATTGCGAGGAACATCCACGTTACACCTAAATCCATAAGAAATAAATCTGCAGAACCTATAGAATTTGCTCAATGCAGCCACTAGCAGTAAAGAGGCGCGGCGGAAATCCCTGAAATCCCTGGCAGCCCCGGTGGCGGAGATCTTCGCGTCGAGCGTCCCTTGCGGCCATCGCGCTTACGGTGGCCGTGCTAGGGGTGATTAGCAGCGTTACCGCGGCGCCGGCGTCAGCTGCCAGCTGGAATATTGACGGTGTTGAATTCGGATGGGTGGATAACGAAGGTGGACAGACCGAGTATGCCTGGGCGGAAGCTAGCGATGCGACGCTTGAGAAGATCGGGGTGAGCACGGCCACCAGCCTGGCTTGTCGCGCCGTAACTAGGGAGCTCCCACGCACCTTCACACACATCTGTAAGTCGCTGGTCGAGTTGCTCGTTGCCCGATGGATCGCCAAAGAGCAGTTGTGGCCCAGCAACGGCGGCCACTGGGTGCGCTTCTACCCCCATGAAGACCGTCTCGAACATGGCGCCTATTAACGCTCGCCTCCGAGACGCCCTTTCTCGCTGCAGTCCAAGCATGATGAAGGCGACGACCGGAATCGAACCGGTGTAGACGGCTTTGCAGGCCGCTGCGTAGCCACTCCGCCACGTCGCCGTTGAAGCCCTCTTAGGGTATCGGGCCGCCGCCGGCGAGAGCGAGATCGGTCAGCGCGCCGTGCACGCCTCGGGCTCGGAGCCGCGGGCTTATCGGACTGTTCGCGTCCGGTTATCCGCTCTTTCCTAAGCGCTTAGCGGCGCTTAGGAACATTGTTAGCGTCGCCACAGCGAGTGGACGCATCATGGCCCCATCCCCTAGACCCGGAGGTTGTCCGTGAAACGTCTATTCGTATCCATGCTGCTCGCGGCGATCGTCGGAGCGGCCCTTGCGACGGCCGCAGTGCTTACGCTCGCCGCCGGTCGCGGAGGCTCGACACCGGCGGCGAGCGCGACGAAGGCGCCTGTTCAGAGGACCGCGGCGGCGACAGGCGCCCGTCGCGAGGCCTCGACCACGGCGCTCACCGCCACACAGATCTATCGGCGCGACTCTGCCGGCGTCGTGGCGATCAAGGCGGTCACCGCCGATGGGGAGGACGAGGGAACTGGCATCGTGCTCAACGACAAGGGTCTGATCCTGACCAACGATCACGTGATCAAAGGCGCGACGAGCCTCACCATTGACGCCAGCGGATCTTCACACAAGACGACGAGCGCAAAGATCGTCGGCGAAGAAGCCAGCCAGGACCTGGCGCTGATCGAAGTCGACCCATCCGGTCTCGACCTGACCCCGCTAACGCTTGCGAGCTCTAGCTCCCTCGAGGTCGGCGACACCGTATACGCGATCGGAACCCCGTACGGCCTCGAAGAGACCTTCACCAAAGGCATAGTCTCGGCGCTCGACCGTGAAATCACAGCGCCCGACGGCGCGAAGATCACCGGCGCGATCCAGACGGACGCGGCGCTCAACCCGGGCAACTCGGGTGGCCCGCTGCTCGACGAACAGGGCGAAGTGATCGGGGTGAACTCCCAGATCGCAAGCGACGCCGCGCGCTCCGAAGGCTCACAGCCCGGCTCCACCGGCGTTGGCTTTGCGATCTCCTCCGATACCGTCGCTGCCGCGATCAAGAAGATCGAGGCAGGCGAAGGCGTCGCATCCGCCTCGGCCGGCCAGGGCGCGGCCCAGTCCGTGGGCGGTTCGACGACCCCGCAGTCGCCGTCTGGCGGTCCCACGCCTTACGGCTCGGAGAGCCCCTACGGTGAAGGCGAAGCAGCGGGCAGCGGGTCAAGCTCTGGAGAAGCCGGTGTCGAAGGCGGTGGTGGCTTGGGCGCGCGCAGCGTTGAAGTCCCAGGCGAAGCCGGTGTCTACGGCCAGGAATCAGCGGGTGCTGGAGTCCCCGGCCAGACCGTGATCGTGCCCTGACCCACCGCTGCGAGACCCGGGCGCTTCTAGGAGGCTCCGCCTGGGTCTTACGTACTGTCTCGGCATGCGCCAGGCGCCGGCGCGCGGAGCTTTTACGTTGATAGGCTGTCGCGATTCGACTTGATCCCAGGGCGATTAGCTCAGCTGGGAGAGCGCCGCCTCGACAAGGCGGAGGTCACTGGTTCGAGCCCAGTATCGCCCATCGTCGGATTTGGCTCTAGAGAGCGGACTAGAGGGCCACAGAGAGCGGGTTTGGTAGCGATTTGGTAACAAATTATCTCCCGCACTGTGAAAGACCGGGGCGGATGCTGGAACCCTCAGCCTGCTGGGATGTAGGCTGAGGAAGTGCCTCTGTATCGCGTAGTCATCCAGGAGTTCCCGGAGCCGAGGGATGCCGAGGAGCCGGGACTCGTGGGCCGAGCGGTACGCGGTGTTGACGTAGAGGTCGACGCGAAGAGCCGGGAAGAAGCTGTCGAGAAGGGCTGGGAGGAGTGGGACACGGAGCACCCCGGAGGGCGCCCAGCGGCAGGTCGATACAGGGTCTTCGATTCCGTCGTCGACGATTGAGCGGGGAACTGCTCTACCTGCGTGAGTCCTTGGGACGAGATCGACGAGGTGCCGCTGCGCTGGCTCTTGGAGCAGCGCTCCACGCGGGCGGGGGCGCGCTATCGTCGATCCACGATGGCTCGTCCTACGCTCACTGATCTACAAGAGGCGCTGCTGAAAAGTCGGCCGGCCCCGATCCCCCTGGATGACGGCTGGCGCGCGTTCGATGCGCATAAGCTGCTCGCCAGCCAGGTCCATCGGGCGTCGTTGCTTGCAAGGGCCGGTGATGCCAACGAAACGACGTACTGGATCAGTTACGTGACGCAGTATTTCCCGGCCGGTCGTAACAACGCCGCCGACGCGAAGCTGCTATGGAAGGAGTGGCGAACGGACTTGCTCAAGCGGGATTGCCCCGGCGACTTCGTGGTGATGACTCACGGCAAACCCGACATGCACTGGCAGCGTGCAGGAAACCGGCTGTGTATTGACCTCGAAAGCATGTGGGATGACTTTGTCTACTCAGTGGACAAGTTCATCAAGTACCTAGCGAACACGCCCGAGCGCGAAAAGATTACGCTCCAGAGACTTGAGGGCAGCTCCTGGACAGTGCAAATGTTCTCCAACCTGAGCCCGCCCGTCTCGGGAGCGTCGGGGATGGCGATACCGCTAGGCTCAGCGACGGTGATCCAGCCAAATTCGTCGTAGGTGGCCGCTACCGTTGAGCGTAAGGGGCGGGTATTGCCACCGAAGATGACCGTGAGAGCGACGGCCGGCTCCGGCGCGAAGTCGGTTCGCAACTACATCGGCTATCTCTCGGCGCTGCTCGGGTTCGCCGAGCGCAGGGATGGCTGCCGGTGAACGTTGCTCGGCATGTCGAGCTGCCCGGCAAGCCCGAGAGCGCCGAGATCAGGTTCCTTGAGCCGCTTGAGGTGCGCGCGCTGGCCG
The DNA here is from genome assembly GCA_036501315.1 of Solirubrobacteraceae bacterium. Taxonomy (GTDB): domain Bacteria; phylum Actinomycetota; class Thermoleophilia; order Solirubrobacterales; family Solirubrobacteraceae; genus Palsa-744. Next base: position 28,996 of record DASYAM010000011.1, on the reverse strand, counting down.
ACGCCGCTGTCGATGGGCCTTATCGCGAGATCGACCATGCGATGTATCTCACGGCGGCGATGACCGGCCTGCGACAGGGCGAACTGGTTGCGCTCCGCTGGCGCGACGTGGACTGGACCGCCGGCCGGATCAGGGTCCGCCAGAACTATCCCCACACCGCCGGGCCGCTCGACAAGGCGGCGATCCTGCGGCGTTTCCGCCGAGCGCTCAAGGCCGCGCGGCTTGAGCAGGGGCATCGCTTCCACGATCTGCGCCCACACGTTCGGCACAGCGATGGCCGGCGCGGGCGTTCCCATGCGGACCTTGCAGGAGTGGATGGGGCATCGGGACATCGAGACAACCCAGCGCTACGCGGACTACTCGCCGAGCGCGCACGAGTCGGCATTCGTGGAGGCGGCCTTTGGGCCGCGTCGCGGCAGCCGATCGCTCGCCTCGCAGGCGACGTGATGGTGCTCCAACATGCCCACTAAGGATCGGACTCGACGCCGCTTCTTGGCTTCGGATGTTCAGCTCGTGGTGGAGCGTTCGAGCGAGCATCCCGTCGAGTATGCGATCGTGCTCCTCGTATTGCGCGATGGTCACTGGCGCACGGTGCGCACATTCGACAACGCGCACGGCCCAAACGAGCACTACGAGCACGCGTACATCGGCCTTGAGAAGCAGCCTCCAATCGTCACGCATGGCTCGGTGAACGATGCGATGTATGCCGCCGAACTCAAGCTGCTACGCGAGTGGCGCGATATCGTTCACGGTTGGGAGCACACGCATGAGCGAGATCACCGACAAGACCGATGAGCTGTTCATGGCGGCGTCGCGAAGCGACGACGATCTCGGCTACCCCGCGGACATCGCGTTCGTTCCCAGCGATGAGGAGTGGACCGACGACGTTCTCTGGCGCAACCTGATCGAAGGGCAGGCGACCGTCCTTGTCGGCGAGGACACCGAGCTGCTGCTCGTGCCGCTGCGACGCGGCGTGATCGACCGGCTCAGAGGCCGTGTGCCCGTCAGCGTCGCGCCCCGAACGCATGGGCACGCCTCGTCCTACGCGACGTTGAGTCGCCTTGGGCGTCACCCGGTGCGCCAGATGCGCGCCCTCGCGCACGCCTGACTTGCCGGCACGCATCTGAGCTAACGCAGCGTTCCCAAAGTGGGTTGTCGATTCGCGGCGCAACGATGACTCGCACACCTGCTTTTCGACGAGTACAAGGTCTGGCGCGCTACGATGCGCGTGCCTCCACTCGCCCGGCGCAAGCGGGCGCGTGCTCGCGGTCGTCCGACACGGGTCCTTTGCTCGCTACCCTTCCGCAGATGCTCAGGGTTCTTACCACGGCCAGCAGCCCAGTCGAGCAGAGCCTTCTTCTCGCTCGCCTGTCGGACGCAGGTATTCCCTGTATGCGCGGGGCCGGAGGTCCGCGAGCTGCGCTCGGCAGCGGACGCGACATACTCGTCGAGGAGGAGGATCTGGCACGGGCGAGGAGATCCTCAAGGAGGACGACGAAGGCTTCGACGAAGAGGAACTCGCCCGCCTCAGCGAAGAGGCGGGTCGGCAGGTGGCCCAGGCGATCTCGCCGCTCCCTCAGTCCGCTCCAGAAGATCGGGTCGGTCCGCTGACGCCCGCCGAGGCTCAAGCGCCAGCAAAGACGCACGGTCTCCTCAAAGCATTTGAGAGGCTCGCCAGGGACAAGGACGAAGCGAACAGCCCCTTCGGGCGCTGAGAACACCAGAGCCATCCCTCAGCGCTCCGACGGGGACCACAGCGCGATCTACGATCTCGTGATCGGCGGGACAATCCGCGCGAGTAGACGGGACATCTGGGCGTAGTGGGCGCGGGAGGGGCTCCCTGCTCCGCGAAGAGCGCGATCCCGCTTTCCGCCGGAAGGAAGCGTCGCCACAGGCGGCGACCTCACACCCCGCATTCGAACGAGCCGCGATCATGGTGATCGTCCGTCATCTCACGCTCGCTTGTGAGGTGTTGCGGCCGTGTCATCGCGGCGGTCTAGGGTTGGGTTTGCTGATGCCGGCGTGCCGGTACTGTGGTACTTCAGTGAGCGAATCTCAGATGATGTGAGAGCACCTGAGAGCAGCTAACAAGCCTCATATCACGTGAGCCGAGGTCCCGGGGCACGATTGTGTGAACACGTGTCCATAGCCAGTATCGGTTGCCAAAGGCAGTTCGCGGTGGAGAATAGCGCTCGGCCACAAGCGCTCGACTGGTCCGAGAAGTGGACCGGGCCAACCCGAGCCCGCCAGCTCCGAGGAATTTTATAGATCTAATATTTGGGTTTTAGTTGACAGCGGTATGGATTATGTGATTATTGGGCTGTTTCTCGGCGGGCTGTTCGCGGCGCGGACGGTGACTGATGAAACGCGCAATTTGCGCGAACATGAGGCTATCGGCCCCATCAGTGAAGGCGTTGGCGGTCTACCAGGCGCGGCGTGCGTGAACTGCCTCGAGCACGTAGCCGGCGAGCGAGATTGGCGACATCATGAACTGGTAGCAGAAGAAGTAGAACAGCAACCCGCGCTTGTTCTTGCGCACGCGCAGGTTCACGCTCCGAAAGACGTGGCGCTGATGAAAGTACATGACGCTGCCGAGCGCGGCGTTGAGCGGCATCACCATCACGGTCATCGGCCCGACGATCGCGAAGTTGCCCGTCGCGGCCAGCACGACGCCGGGAATGAACGCGAGCGTGAAGCTCGCGTCCAGGAACGGGAACAGGAAGTTGCCGGCGACCGAGTGGGAGTAGAAGTTCAGCTGCTTGAGCATGCCGAAGCCGTGGTCGCGCAAGCCCTCGATCATCCCGCGCGCCCAGCGCCGGCGCTGGCGGGCGAACGCGCGCCAGTCCGCGGGCGCCTCGGTGAACGCGACCGCGGTCGGCTCGAACCCGGTGCGCCCGCCCGCCAGCAGCATCCGCCAGGTGAGCACGATGTCCTCGCCGATCCGGTTCGGCCAGCCGCCCACGAGCTTCAGAGCGGTCGTGTCGTACACGCTGAAGGCGCCCTGCGCGACGAGCGTTCCCTGCAGTAGCGCCTGACCGCGCTTGACGGTGGCGATGCCGAGGAAGTAGTCCCACTCCTGCGCGCGCGTCAGCATGTTCTCGCGTGAGTTGCGCACGAGCACTGCTCCCGCGACGGCAACCGTGTCGGGCGGCGAGACGAGCAGTCGCAGTACGGCCCGTCTGAGCGAGTAGGGCATCAGCAGCGTGTCGGCGTCGATCGTGGCCGTCAACGGCGTGTGAACGGTCTCGAGCGCGGCATTGAGCGTGTTGGCCTTGCCGCCGTGCTCGGTCGCGAACAGTCGCACGCGCGGCTCGCGCTCCGCGTATGCGGCGACGACCTCGCGCGTGAAGTCGGTCGAACCGTCGTCGCACACCACGATCTCAAAGCGCGCGGGGTAGTTGGCGCGCAGCGCGTAGTCGAGGGTCTCCGCGATCGAGCTCTGCTCGTTGTAAGCAGCGATCAGCAATGTGATCACTGGAAACTCCACCTCGTAATGCAGAGGTGGCGGGCGGTCAAGGAGGATCGCAGTGATCAGCTGGATGTTCAGGTAGCCGGGAATGATCGCGATCCCGAGGATCACAAGGATCGCAAGCGGCGTGGAGATGTCGTGCCCGAGGGTTCTGATCCAGCTGCGCGACAGCCACAGCGAGAAGCAGACCCACACTATGCCTGCGACGAAGGTAAGGACGACCCGCAGCTTCAGTGGGATATAGACGCTGTGCCGTTTGACGCTGGGTGGGCGGTGCCGGCGCTCGAAGCTGGACACGAGCCGCGGAGCCTGGGCGCTGACCGTCCTCGCCGGATCGGACGTAGGGAGTTCGCGCATCGCGGGGCTGTTTCTGAGGAGTCGCATCGCCTGAGCGGCCCATCCCGCCCAACACGGTTATCGACACGGCTCGAGCGCCCCTGAAGTCACTCTTCGCGACCCACGAGGATCATTGAGAGCGACGTGCCTCTGGAGGCGGCGCATGAGCACAGCACATAGGCCAGGCATGGCTGAGACCTTGCTGCGCTGGTGGCCCTGGCGCCACTTTGCTGCTCCCGAGCGTGAAAGCGAGCGCATCGGCAGACGCGATTCACGCTCGTACATCGGACGAGCAACGAGCGTGGCGATGCGCAGTCGTTTCCACGCTCGCTGGCGAGGTATTGGTGGTCGTGCTCAGTGCCCGCCATCGGACGTGGGGCACCCACCGGCTTGTCCTTGGCTGCCAGCGCCGTACCTCCCGTGGTACTTCAGTGAGCGAATCTGAGCTGATCTGAGAGCACCTGAGAGCAGCAAACAAGCCCTATCTGACCTGAGATCAGGTCCGGGGGCGGTTTCGAGCCCAGTATTACCGGCTCGCGGGGCTGTCTCGTTTGTGCCTACTCGCGTTAGGCGGCCCTGATGCCCTCGCGCGTGGCGGCCTTCAGGATCTTTTGATCGAATGACGAGACCGCTGAGTTCGTGTGCTTCGCCGTTGCGAGACAATAGGCGTCGGGGAGGCTGATCGGATGCCGTTGCCGCAGGCGCGCCGCCTCGACCCCGATCGCCTCGTTCGGCTGGTGCACGGTGACACCGAGGGCGGCGATCGCCTCCCGGGCGGCGGCTAGCTTTGACACGTCTGCGGAGGGAGCGATCAGCACCTCGGTCAGGTTCACGATGCTGACCGTGCAAGCGTCTTGGTCGTCGCGCCACTTGGTGAACAGGTCGCGAGCGCGATGATGGTGCGGGTCGCTGCCGTCAAGCGCCCCGATCAGGACGTCCGCGTCGAGGAGCAGCTTCACCGCAGCTCATCCTCGGCGTCGAGCTGCTCGAGATAGCCGGCCGGGTAGGTGCCCGTTAGCGTCCCGAACGCATCCTCGAAGGTCTTGGTCGTGCGGCGGATCCGCAGCTCCCCGTCACCGGCCGGCTCGACTGTGACTCGCTCGCCTGCGTGCAGCCCGACCTCGTCGAGCGCCGCGACGGGGATCGTGATCTGGTTCTTGGTCGAGATTCGCGCCATTCCTTTACTCTAACAGTAAAGGCAGGGTCTGGTGCAGAACGAGTCGAGTGAGAGCTGTTCCCGCCACGACCCGCCAGCGCTCGTCCTTCCCGACGGCCTAGAGGGCCCCAAAGGAGGGAAGGCTTGGATCAGGTCGTGAGCCTCGGTCGGATACCCCCCAGCACGGGCCCCGTTCTAGTGCAAGGACTGGGACACGAAATCGCGCTGGTGAGAAAGACATCGACTTTTCGGCGGCAAGCGATGAGTTTCCAAAGTGGGCCTAGTCTCTGTGTATATGCCCCTGACCGTGCCCCTGACCGCGAGACGAGGAGATCGTTCGATGCGCAAGGTTGCGGCCTCTCTGTTCCTGTCCCTCGCCGGTGCCGACGAGCCGGAGGCTTCGTGACCGACGTGGATGACGCCACGGAGGCGAACCTGAGGGACGTCTCACGATGACCATCCTCATCACCGCCTTTGAGCGGTCGCCCGATGGCGGCAAGGGCCTGGCGCGCGATACGCGCGTTCGCTGGGCGCTTGAGGAGGTGGGCCAGCCCTACGAGGTTCGCCTCCTCTCGTTCCGCGCGAAGAAGGAACCCGCGCATCTGCGCCTTCACCCTTTCGGCCTGATTCCGACCTACGAGGAAGGCGATCTTGTCCTGTTCGAGACAGGCGCGATCGTCTTCCACATCGCCGAGCATCATACGGGGCTGTTCCCGGACGATGGCAATGCCAGGGCGCGGGCAATCACCTGGATGTTCGCCGCGCTCAACACCGTGGAGCCGCCGATCCTCGAACTCGTGACCGCCAGGTTCGCGGATGGTGAGGAGCCATGGGCCGAAAAGCGCCTGCCTCTGGTCAAAGACCGCATTCGCGATCGACTGGTCCAACTTTCTGCCCGCCTGGGCGATGCCGACTGGCTCGACGGGGACTTCAGCGCGGGCGACCTCATGATGGTGTCGGTGCTGCTCAGGCTTAGACCTTCGGGCCTTCTGGACGAGTTTCCGAAACTGGCCGCCTATGTTGCCCGCGGCGAAGCGCGGCCCGCATACGAACGGGCTTTCGCCGCCCAATGGGCGATCAACGCCGGTCAGTCGCAAGCTGGGTGACGAAGATCTGCATTGCGTCCCGGCGTCGAGGAGCACGTGGAGAAGGTCAGGCCTTCCTCGACGCTGGCTTCACCGAGATCGCCCCTGGTTCAGATCGGGGCAGATGTTCAGGAGGAGTTCATCTCGTGGTCTGAGCGTGAGCTGTTGCCCGCTCTACGCTCTCTCTAGGATCCCGGCACATGTCCAATTTCAGGGCGCAGATGCTGGCCAGAAGGCCCTTCGCGCAATCCGGTGCGAGCGCCATCCTCTGTGCATGGCTGAGGATCCCGAGATCATTGGCGGCCCTACACCGATCCCGGTTGCGCGGGGCGGCTACATCTATCGCTGGAAGGTGCAGAATGGCCGCGCCGAACAGCACGTCTACGTGCAGATCGCCGGTCCGCTGAAAGCGGATGCTTTCGAGGAGCCGCTGCGGTCAAGCATCGAGTCAAAGGGCGGATCGGTGTTGCGCAAGCTGCTCGAGCGCGGCAACGTGCCGACCAGGATCAAGATCACCTCGGCCGGGATCACTGAGGTAGGCACAGATCGCCGCTCGCGCCCGTGCTCGGTCTGATCGAGCTGGAGGATTGGTGCGCGGGCCGCGGCCGCTATCTGCAACTCACCCGTGGCTCGCCGACCACAAGCGCGCGCTCCGGCGGCTGCACGCCGAGCCGCTCACCGATGATACGGATCGCCTCGGGATTGCTGTCGATCAGGACGTAGCGCCGGCCGAGCTTGGCCGCGACCGCTCCGACGGTGCCGCTGCCCGCGAAGAAGTCGAGGCATACGTCTCCGGGCCTAGTCGAGGCTTGGATCATCCGCCGCACGATCCCTTCGGGCTTCTGCGTCGGATAGCCGGTCTTCTCGTTGCCGTTGGTCGGGACGATCGTGTGCCACCACACGTCGGTCGGCAGCTTGCCCTTGGCGGTCTTCTCCGCCGATACCAGTCCCGGCGCCATGTAGGGCTCGCGGTCGACCTCCTCGGCGTCGTAGTAGTAGAGCTGCGCATCCTTCACATATACGAGGATCGTGTCGTGCTTGGCCGGCCAGCGTCGTCTCGAGCGCGCGCCGTAGTCATAGGCCCAGATGATCTCGTTCAAGAAGCATGCACGCCCGAAGATCTCGTCGAGCAGCAGCTTGCAGTAGTGAGCCTCACGGTAGTCGATGTGAAAGTAGAAGGTTCCGCTTGCAGCCAGCAGCCGGTGCGCTTCGCGCAGGCGCGGCTCGAGGAACGCAAGGTAATCGTCGAAGTCGTCAAGGTAGGAGGACTCGGCTAGCAGGCGTGTCTTGTAGCGGCGGCCGTTGAACCCCGTGCGGTCCCCGTCCTTGTCAGGCACCGTCTGGACGGTCTTGCGCGTCTGCGCTCTGCCGGTGTTGAACGGCGGGTCGATGTAGATCAGCTGGAAAGCCCCGTCTTTCAGACCGGGCAGCACCTCGAGATTCTCGCCCAGGATGATCTCGCCCGCACCGCGCACGGAAGCAAATCTATGCGACCCCTCGGCGGCGGGCCGCTGGCACGCCGCCGAACGCCGGGTAGCGCGACGCGCGCCGGCACACACCGAGCGTGCTTACCCGTGCGCTACCCGACCGAGCTTGCCTGTTGTGAAGCCTGGAAGTCCGCTGCAAGCAATCCTTCGACCACGTGCGCCGGTGTGGGTTCGCCCATGTAGAAGCCCTGTGCCAGCGTGCAGCCCATCGATTGGACCGTCGTCATGTGCTCGTGCGTGTCGATGCCCTTCGCGATCACCGTCAGCGCCAGGTCTCGTCCGAAGTGCAGGATCGCCTCCAGCAACCAGCTGCGATAGTCCTGGTCGTCTGAGGCGGCGAGCGAGCTTCTGTCGACCTTCAGATAGTCGATCGGCATCTGTTGCAGATCGGAGCGATAGGCGTATCCGCTGCCAAAGTCGTCGATCGCGATGCGCACCCCTAGCTGCTTGATCTCCCGGCAGCGCTCGGTCGCAGCCGCCACGTCGAGCATCACGGTGGTCTCGCCGATCTCGAGCGTAAGCAGCGAGGGATCGAGCCCCGATTGCTGTAGCGCCCGGCGGACGTCGGTGATGAACCCGTCTCGATTCAGCTGATTGGTGGAGACCTGCACCGAGATCGAGGCGCGATGGCCCGCCACGTTCCACTCCGCCGCTCGGCGGCACGCCTCTTCGAGCGCCCAGCGGCCGATCGGCACGATCAGCCCGGTCTCCTCGGCCAGCGGGACGAACTCGGCGGCCTCGATGACGCCCCGCGTGGGATGACGCCAGCGGATCAGCGCCTCGAGACCCACGACCTGGCGCGTGCTCAGATCGTAGATCGGCTGATAGAGCTGGAAGAACTGATTGTCCAGCAGCGCGGTGTTCAGCTCGGCTTCGAGCGCCCCCTGACCCTCGATGACCGAGCGCATGTTGGCGTTGAAGAGCGTATAGCGGTCCTTGCCCGCCGCCTTGCCCGCGTGCAGTGCGAGTTGCGCGTCGCGCAGCAGGTCCTCGGGGTGGGCGTACTGCCCGAAGGCGAGGCCGATGCTGGCGGTCAGGAAGAAGCTCGGGCCGAAGTCGTCGAGATCGACGGGCCTGTGCAGCGCTTCGATCACGCGCCGCGCGAGCGCGTCGAGCCGCGCGCCGCGCGCCGCCGCCTCGACGAGCACTACGAATTCATCTCCCTCGAGCCGTCCAACCGTGTCGCCGGAGCGCACCACGTCGCTCACGCGCTCGGCGACGATCTTCAACAGTTGATCGCCACACGCCTGCCCGAGCTTGTCGTTGACGTCTTTGAACCAATCGATGTCGATTACCAGCGCCCCCGCCAGCATGCCGGGCTGACGCCGCGTCCGGGCGACCATGCGCTCGGCGAGGTCGAGCGTGAGCGCGCGGTTGGGCAGACCAGTCAGCGGGTCATAGAGCTGTTCGCTCGCGGGCTCGCGCTCGGGCGCCGGTGGCTGCTTGCGCGCGCGGCTGCCGCCGCCGAGCAGGAACACCAGCACGCCGAGCATGGCGCTCAGCAGGATTCCGCCGAGCAGCAGCATCAGCGCCTTGCCGTCCGCCGTCACGCTCGCGTTGATGGGGGCGCCGAAGACCGTCGCCTTCCAGCCGTTGTGCAGGGTGACGCTCGCGCTCTGCGCGCCCGGCTGCCGTCGCCCACTGGTGGACGTGACGGTTGCGTGGCCGGCTCGGTAGCGCAGGCTCACACCGTTCTGCGGATAGGCGTGCAGAGCTGTACGAGCGACCGCACCGGGGAACAGCACCTCGCTCAACCATCCCACGAACGCCGCTCTGCGACCGGCAACGGTAATCGGGGGTTGACCTCCCCGATAGACGGGCGTCTCGAGACGCACCGCTTGAACCCTCTTGCCCGAGATCGGCGCCGCGATCGTCGCAGGCATGTGAATGCTGCGCGCCGTGTCTCGTGAGGAGATCAGCGCCGGTGTCAGCGCGCAATAATCGAGGCCTGTCGGCGCGGAGTCGGCACGGCTGCGCGCCAGTTCGGCGCCTGCAAGGCAATAATAAGGGCGTGTGCCAGAAGGTGTGACACGCAGAGCGTCGCCGCTATGGCTGGTCGATCCCTTCGTTGCCGGTTTCACCTTGGCGCCGGTTGCGTTAGCGGCGAAGGCCGCGAGCTGCGGCGCGTGAACCTGCGTCACGAGGCCGAGCGCGTCGAGCTCGGGATAGTGACGCAACATCTGCGCCCATTTCGCCCACTTCGCGAATTCCGCAGGCGAGGCTTTCGGGTTGCCCGCGTAGAAAGTGCTTGCGCTGACCGTCAGGTCTTCCTCGCGTTGCACCGACACCTTCATGCTCGATGCGAACCCCGTCGCGGTCTGGGCAAACGTCCGGCGCGTCTTGCCGGCATCGTTGCTCGCCACGGCGCGCGCCCCCAGCACCGAGCCGACCGTTCCCGCGGCGACGCACAGCAAAGCTACCGTGGCCCACACGCCGGTGCGACCGCGCTTGACATGCGCGCTCGCGACCGCGGGCGCGCTGAGTGCGGCCGTCGATCGAGCGGCGCCGTCGGCGTCCTCGGGCATAACGACTGACGGCTCCGGGCTAGAAGCCGGCTGCGGCGCGGTCAAGCCATTGACCGAATCGCCGGGTAGAAGGTTCGCGGGGTCGGTGGGCTCGGGGAGGGGCGGTGGGGTTGCGCTGTCTGACATGGCGATCTGATCCGTTTCCGGGAGGACGTGTGCGCTGCCCGGCCCTGATCGATCCTGTGCGTCGATGTCTATCCGGATCGCTTGCCGGTTGGACGAATAGCTGGGATCTGACCGTCATCTTGCAAGCCAGAATTCATGCTTGCGCGGAAGATCTGCGCAAAAGCCTTGCGCAAAAGCCTTTAACCAGCAAAGCGCGGGCTAGCCCTCGGGCCGGCCCGCGCTTTGGCGGTTTGTCCAGGTCGTCACAGTGCAAGGCGCCCGGGTCGTTGCAGGATGTTCAATCGTATGAGAGCTCCTTACCCCTAACCCTTGTCGAAGCGACCGGCGTTGGCGGCCGGTGCACGCAAGAGATCTGATCCCGCGAACCCGGCGCGGCGGCTCACGCTTGCAAGGCGATAACGGCGGATCCTCGGAGCGGCGACCGGGATGCGGTCCTGCTGCTCGGGCACCAATAGAAACCGACGTGGAGAAGAAGCGATGGAGTTCGACAGCGACTGGCTCATGGTCAGCATATTGGCGGGGAGGCCTTCCGTTGCCTTTGGCCGGAAGTCCCAAATGCAGGCGCGTCGCCTGGACAGCGGAAGATCAGGCCGATGGTCGGGTTCGTTCTACGGCCTCGCCGAGCGCCCCGAGGCTGATGTCGAGCGCGAGCGCGATCCGCCTGACGTTGGTCCACGTCGGGTTCGCATGGCCGCGCTCGATCCGCGCGAGCGCGGCCACCGTGAGGCCGGCGCGGTGCGCTAGATCCTCCTGTGTGTCCCCCCGCTCGGAGCGCAAACGACGCAGCACAGCCGCCAGGGCTGGGTCCGCGTGGCCGGGTGCCGACATAATTAGAAACATCGCATGCTGCCAGCAGTCGAATCCAGTCACCCAGCTGCTGGTAGTCTGCTGCTGTCACGCCATCCCCACAGACGGCGATGACATGTCGGCGCCGGTGGCCTCTGGCCCCGGCGCCGGCTGCTTCCGTTCTTAGGCGCTGTCGCGAAGCGTCGCTCGGCTGGAGGATGCCGGTCGGTTGCTTGCACGTGCAATCATTGCCGGGTGGCGAGCATCCAGGTGACCCATTTCAGCGACCCCGGCTGTCCCTGGGCCTACTCTGCGAGCCCGGCGCTGGCGGTGCTGCGCTGGCGCTACGGCGCACAGCTCGACTGGCGGCTCGTCACGATCGGGCTGGCTGAGGATGGCCAGCGGTATGTCGAGCGCGGCTACTCGCCCACACGCATGGCCGTCGGCAGCCTCCGCTTTCGCCGCTACGGCATGCCGTTCCTGTCTGAGCCACGCGCCCGCATCCCCGCCACCGCGCGCGCCTGCCGCGCGATCGTCGCCACCCGCCTGCTCGATCCTGGGCGCGAGCACGACGTGCTGCGCGCGCTCCAGCTCGGCTGGTTCACGACGACGCTCGTGCTCGATGAGGACGGCGACCTTACGCGCGCGCTGCAGCGCGTCGAAGGACTGGACGTAGCGGCGGTCGTGGCCGCGCTCGACGACAAGCGCACGATCGCCGCATACGAGGCGGACAAGCACGAGACGCGCCAGGCCGACGGGGGTCCCACGCACTTCCAGGGCAAGGCCCGCCAGACCGACGGGCCGGTGCGCTACTCGGCTCCGTCGCTGATATTCGAGAACGACGCCGGTCTGCGCCTGGAGGGAGGCGGGTTTCAGAAGGTCGAGGCCTATGACCTGCTGATCGCGAACCTCGACCCCACGCTCGCGCGCGAGCAACCGCCCGCGGACCCGCTCGATGCTCTCCGCCGCTTCCCCGCCGGCCTCGTGACCCAGGAGGTGGCCGCGATCATGGCGCACAACAACGAGGAGCCGGATCGGGCCGCCGCCGAGAGCGCGCTCGTTGCGCTCCTCGGTGCCGGGGGCGTGCGGCGGACCCCGCTTGGCGACGACGCGCTCTGGCAGACCGCCTGACCCGATTCGGGACTCCCTCCAAACCGGCCGGCCCTTTGAGGCCCGTCTTGCGGGAGTGGGGCGGTAGCCTGCAGCGCTGAGATGGGACTCACCGTGACATTGCCCGACGGCAACGCTCTCGAGCTCGAGGATGGCGCCACCGGCCTCGACGCCGCCGCCGCGATCGGCTCAGGCCTTGCGCGGGCGGCGCTTGCGATCGCGGTAAGCCGACCCGACGGCGCCACGGGATCGCAGCTGCGCGACCTTTCGCGCCCACTCACCAACGGTGAGCAGATCGCGATCCTCACCCCAAAAAGCGGGCCGCAGGCCCTCGAGCTGATCCGCCACGACGCTGCGCACGTGCTCGCCGCCGCGGTGATGGAGCTGTATGAGGGCGTGAAGATCTCGATCGGGCCGCCGATCGAAGATGGCTTCTACTACGACTTCGAGTTCCCCGCTGGGGTCTCCATCTCAGAGGAGGACTTTCCGAAGATCGAAGAGCGCATGCGCGCGCACGTCAAGGGGGCCGAGGCGTTCGAGCGGCGAGACGTCACTCCGGTCGAGGCCCGCGAGCGGTTCGTGGGGGAGGGGCAGGATTACAAGGTCGAGCTGATCGACGACCTCGTGCGCGCTGCGAGCGCGAGCGCGAACGGGCGGTTGGAGACGGTCTCGCTATATACGAACGGCCCCTTCACCGACCTCTGCCGCGGTCCGCACGCGCCGAGCACGAAGGCGATCGGAGCGTTCAAGCTCCAGTCAGTCGCGGGCGCCTACTGGCGCGGGGATTCGAGCCGCACGATGCTCACGCGGATCTACGGCACCGCGTTCTTCGACAAAGCCGCCCTCGCCGAGCACCTCGAGCGACTCGAGCAGGCCAAGGCGCGCGACCACCGCAAGCTCGGGCGCGAGCTCGACCTGTTCACTTTCTCAGACGTCTCTCCCGGCGCGGCCTTCTGGCTACCCGCGGGCACGACCGTCTGGAACAAGCTCGTGGCCGTCTCGCGCGAGATGGGCTCAGAGCGCGGCTACACCGAGGTCAAGACGCCCCAGATCTTCGACTCCGAGCTGTGGAAGACCTCAGGGCACTGGGGCAAGTACCGCGAGAACATGTTCGTCGTCGAGGTCGAGGAGCGCCAGATGGCGGTCAAGCCGATGAACTGCCCCGGCCACGCGCACCTGTTCTCCACCCGCCGCCACTCCTATCGAGACCTGCCGGTCCGCTACTCAGAGCCCGGCCTGCTGCACCGCAACGAGGCCTCCGGCGTGCTGCACGGGCTGTTGCGCGTGCGCCACTTCGCCCAGGACGATGCCCACATCTTCTGCACCCCCGAGCAGGTCCAGCAGGAGCTCAAAGGCTGCCTGGAGATGGCGTTCGCCACCTATGCGCTGTTCGACTTCGACGTCAGCCTCGAGCTCTCGACACGGCCCGAGGTGCGCAGCGGCAGCGACGAGATCTGGGACCTCGGCGAGGGCGAGCTGGCCAAGGCGCTCGAGGCCGAGGGCCTGCAGTACGAGCTGAACCCTGGCGACGGCGCGTTCTACGGGCCGAAGATCGACATGCACATGACCGACTCACTCGGGCGCTCCTGGCAGCTGGGGACAGTGCAGATCGACTACTCGATGCCCGAGCGCTTCGAGCTGACCTACACCGGCGCCGACAACTCAGAGCACCGCCCGGTGATGATCCACCGCGCGCTGTTCGGCTCCTATGAGCGCTTCATCGGGATCATGCTCGAGCACTACGCCGGCGAGCTGCCGTTGTGGCTGGCGCCACTGCAGGCGATCGTGCTGCCGGTCTCAGATCGCTTCAACGCCTACGGCGCGTCGGTCAGAGACAGCCTGCGCGAGCACTCCATCCGCGTCGAGCTGGACGAGCGCGGCGAGTCGGTCGGACGCAAGATCCGCGACGCCGAGCTGCGCAAGATCCCTTACATGCTGATCGTCGGCGAGCGCGAGCAGCAGGACGGCGCCGTGTCCGTGCGCGAGCACCGCGGCGGCGACGGCGGCGCCGTCCCGACGGCCGATTTCGCCGAGCGGTTGCGCGAGCAGATATACTCGGCCACCTTGAAGCAGCCCCGCAAATCCTCAGAGCGCCACGCATAGCATCCGCTTGACGCGCGGTCTTAACAGCTAGTGCCGGTTCCCCGCAGGTTCGACCGGCGCCCGCCTGAGCGGGACACGACCCGGATCAACGAGCGCATCCGTGTGCCCGAGGTCCGGTTGATCGACGACGAGGGCAACCAGATCGGCGTGCTGAAGACGCCCGACGCCCTGATCTTCGCCCAGGAGCGCGACCTCGATCTCGTCGAGGTCGCCCCCGAGGCGCGGCCGCCGGTGTGCCGCGTGCTCGACTACTCCAAGTACAAGTACGAGCAGGCCCAGAAGATCAAGCAGGCCAAGAAGCACCAGCAGCAGATCACGGTTCGCGAGATCAAGTTCCGCCCAAAGATCGCCCAGCACGACTACGACACGAAGAAGCACCACGTCGAGCGCTTCCTGCGCCACAAGGACAAGGTCAAGGTCACGATCATGTTCCGCGGGCGCGAGGTCACCCACCCCGAGCGTGGCACAGCGATCCTCGATCGCCTCGCGGAAGAGCTCTCAGAGCTCGGTGTCGTCGAGCAGCGCCCGATGCAGGAAGGGCGCAACATGACGATGATGATGGCGCCCTCCAAAGCGGTGCTCGCCGGCAAGGCCGACGCGGTGCCGGCCGCGGATGAGGTGTTCGCCGACGGCGGCCACGTCGGCGACGTTGCTTCGGAGGCGCTGCAATCGCCGCTCGAGGATGGTGGATCTGGCGCCGCGGAGGACGGCGGATCCGCCGCTGCGGTCGAGGCTCCGTCCGCGAACGAGCCTGTTGCAGGCGTAGAGGCTCCGCCCACGGAGGTACCCGCCGCGACGGCTGAGACGCCGCCCGCGAACGGGACCGCCGCAGCGGTCGAGACACCGCCCGCGGAGGGCGCGGACGCCGCCGCGGACAGCGCCGTGTCATAATCAGCGGCTCGCGATGCCCAAGATGAAGACACACTCCGGCGCGAAGAAGCGCTTCAAAGTCACTGGCACCGGCAAGGTGCGCGGCCGGCACCCCTTCACGAGCCACATTCTCGAGAAGAAGTCGCCGAAAAAGAAGCGCGCGCTCGGCGGGCCGAAGATCGTGCACGAGCACGACGTGCCGCGGATCAAGCGCATGCTGGGGGTCGGCAAATGACGCGCGTCAAGCGCTCCGTTCACGCGCGCAAGAAGCGCCGCGCGACGCTCGAGCTGACGAAGGGCTTTCGCGGCGAGGCGCACTCGAACTACAAGCGCGCCAAGGAGGCCTTGCTGAAGGCCGACGCCTACGCCTACCGCGACCGGCGCAACCGCAAGCGCGACTTTCGCAGGCTGTGGATCACGCGCATCAACGCGGCCGCACGGATCAACGGGATGAGCTACTCGCAGCTGATGCACGGCCTGAAGCTGGCCGGCGTCGAGCTCGACCGTAAGGTGCTTGCCGACATCGCCGTGCGCGACGCCGATACGTTCCGACGTTTTGCCGAGGTCGCCCGCGAGGCTGCTGAAGCTGCCCCGTCGACGACCTCCTCCGAGACCGCCCGCGAGGCGTCGGCTGCATAAGCGCAAAGCCGAGATCGCAGACCTCCCGGGCGTCGCTCCTGCAAAGGACGGCGCCTTTTTTGTGTCCCTACGGACCCTCACAGCGAGGAAACATCCCAGGCAGCGAGGAACATCAGAGAGCAGATAGTCATGAAACCGATCGAATCCCCCCACAACCCCCGCCTGAAGGGGCTGCGCCGGCTGCACACCAAGCGCGAGCGCGCGCGCAGCGGACGGTTCCTGGCCGAGGGCGAGGATCTGATCGCGGCCGCCGAGCGGGCGGGACGGCCGCGACTCGAGGGCTACCGGCTCGCGGGTGCGCCGCTCGGGGGAGATGATTTCTTTGATGTCGAGCGCTCCGCGCTCGCGGGCGTCTCGGCGCTTGGTTCGTCCACGCGCGCGATCGGGGTATATGAGCAGCTGTGGACACAGGCGCCCGAGGGACCGTTGTGCGTATACCTGCACGGGGTTGCAGACCCGGGGAACGTCGGCACGGTGCTGCGCTCTGCGCACGCGTTTGGCGCTTCCTGCGTCGCGCTCGGGCCGGGCTGTGCCGATCCCCATTCGCCCAAGGCGGTGCGCGCGAGCATGGGCGCGATCTTCACCGTCGCGCTCGCGCGCGTCGGGGACGTGCAGGAGCTGCCGGGCGAGCGCATCGCGCTCGTCGCCGGCGCGCAGGAGCCGCTGCGTGGCTTTGCGGACGGCGCGCTCGCTAGCGGAGAAGTCACGTTGCTGGTGGGCGCCGAGCGCGACGGACTACCTGCCGAGGTGGTGTCCGCGTGCGCGCGCAGCGCGCGCATACCGATCGCCTCGGAGTCGCTCAACGCGGCGATGGCGGCGACGGTGGCGCTGTATGAGATGACACGCGACGTGACCGCCGCCCCCTCGTCATCTAGGGTCCGGGCGTCATGATCGAGCGGATCGAGCAGCTGCGGGCCCAGGCGAGCGCCGAGATCGACGCGGCCGACACCAGCGCCGCGCTGGAGGAGCTGCGCGTGCGCTACCTCGGCCGCAAGGCCGAGCTGCCGCAGATGTTGCGCTCCGTGGCCTCACTCGAGCCCGCCCAGCGGGGTATCGTCGGCAAGGGGGCAAACCAGGCCCGTCAGGCCCTCGAAGCGCAGATCGAGGCTCGCGCGGGCGCTTTGAGCGCCACAGAGCTGGACGGTCGTTTGGCGACGGACACGGTCGATGTGACGCTGCCGGGCGCGCCGCCGCAGCCGATCGGCTCTCTGCACGTGCTGAGCACGACCCGGCGCGAGCTCGAAGACATCTTCCTCGGCCTGGGCTTCACCGTGATGGAGGGGCCGGAGGTGGAGAGCGTGCACTACAACTTCGACGCGCTCAACCACAGCCCGACCCATCCCGCGCGGGCGCGCACGGACACCTTTTACGTCTCCGAGAGCGAGGTCTTGCGCACGCACACCTCGCCGATGCAGGTGCGCGCGATGGAGGCGCACCCGCCGCCGCTGTACGTCGTCATCCCCGGCCGTGTCTACCGGCCCGACTCCGACGCAACGCACACGCCGCAGTTCCACCAGATCG
Source organism: Solirubrobacteraceae bacterium (assembly GCA_036501315.1). Classification (GTDB taxonomy): domain Bacteria; phylum Actinomycetota; class Thermoleophilia; order Solirubrobacterales; family Solirubrobacteraceae; genus Palsa-744. The sequence goes on along the minus strand of DASYAM010000011.1, from coordinate 11,783 downwards.
AGGGGCTGGCGGTCGATGAGGACATCACGCTCGCCGACCTCAAGGGCACGCTCCTGATGTTCGCGCGCGCAGTGTTCGGCGACGCGCGCGAGGTGCGGCTGCGCCCGCACTTCTTCCCGTTCACCGAGCCGAGCGTCGAGGTCGACGTGTTGTGCTTTCACTGCGACGGCAAGGGCCATCTGCGCGACGGCTCGCGCTGCTACCTGTGCAAGGGGGAGGGCTGGCTGGAGGTGCTCGGCGCCGGCGAGGTCGACCCGAACGTCTACTCCTACGTCCCCACCACCGAGGCGAACGCTCCCGGGTATGACCCTGAGAAGGTGCAGGGCTTCGCCTGGGGGCTAGGTGTGGAGCGGATCGCGATGCTCAAGCACGGCATCCCCGACCTGCGGCTTTATTACGAAAACGACCTTAGGTTCTTGGAGCAATTCTGATGCGTGTCCTGTTGCCATGGCTGCGCGAGTACTGCGATCCCGATCTGGACGTGAATCAGATCGAGGAGCGGCTGACGATGACCGGGACGAAGGTCGAGGCGATCCACCGTTACGGGGTGCCTTCCGCGGATGGGTTCGTCGTGGGCAAGGTGCTCGAGGCAGAGCTTCATCCGGACGCCGACCGGCTGAAGGTGTGCAAGGTCGATCTCGGTAGCGCAAACGGCTCGGATTCTGCCGATCTCGCAACGATCGTGTGCGGCGCGCCGAACGTCGCCGCGGGGCAGACCGTCGCGGTGGCGTTGCCCGGCGCGACGATGCCCGACGGCACGAAGCTGAAGAAGGCGAAGCTGCGGGGGGTGGCCTCCGAAGGGATGATCCTCGCCGAGCAGGAGCTTCAGATCGGGCCGGGAGGGGAGGGGATACTGGTGCTCGACGAGGCAGCGGGCCTGCGCGACGGCGAACTCGTACCAGGCACGCCGCTGCAGGATGTGCTGCCGATCGCGATCGAGGTGCTCGAGCTCGAGATCACACCCAATCGACCTGACTGTCTCGGCGTGTTCGGCGTCGCGCGCGAGCTGCACGCCGCTACCGGCGCGCCGCTCCAACGGGCGCCGTGGAGTGAGGATCCCGGGTCCGACGGGCCCGTGAGCGGCGTCGAGGTACGGGTGCAGTGCCCCGACCTCTGTCCGCGCTTCACTGCGCGCGTGTTCGAGGACGTGACGATCGCGCCGTCGCCGCTGTGGCTGAAGGCGCGGCTGATGGCCGCCGGCATGCGCCCGATCAACAACGTCGTCGACATCACCAACTACGCGATGCTGCTGACCGGGCAGCCGTTGCATGCCTTCGACCTCGACCGTGTAGCGGGCGGCCGGCTAACGGTGCGCCGGGCAAACGATGGAGAGCGAGTGCAGACGCTCGACGGGCAGACGCGCGAGCTCGACTCAGAGATGGTCGTGATCGACGACGAGCAGGGCCCCACCTCGATCGCAGGGCTGATGGGCGGTGCGCGCTCGGAGGTGCAGCCCAACACGGAGCGCGTGCTGCTCGAGGTAGCCACCTGGAGCGGCCCGAACATCCATCGCAGCTCGTGGCAACTGGGGCTGCGCAGCGAGGCCTCGGCGCGCTTCGAGAAGGGGCTTCAGCCGGAGCAGTGCATGCACGCCCAGGTGGTAGCGAGCCGGCTGCTGCTCGAGCTGTGCGGCGCGCGCCTCGCACCGGGCACGATCGACGAGGGCTGGACGGGCGCTCCGCCCCAGAGGATCAGGTTGCGCGAGGCGAAGGTTCGAGCGATCCTCGGCGTGAGCATCGCGCGCGCGCGACAGACGGAGATCCTCGCGGCGCTCGACTTTCAGAGCGCCGACGCCGAGGACACGGCCGAGCCGCAGCGCAGCGGGCTGGACGTGGCAGTGCCCGCGGTGCGTCGCGGCGACGTCACGCGCGAGGTCGACCTGATTGAGGAGGTCGCGCGGATCGACGGCGTTGATCGGCTGCCCGCGACCCTGCCCGCGCGGCGCGGCGCGGCGGGCATGCTCACCCACGCGCAGCGTGTCCGCCGCGCCGCCGAGGACGCGCTGGTCGGGCGCGGGCTGCACGAGATCGTCGGCTGGAGCTTCACCGATCCAGGGCTGCTCGACCGGCTGCGCCTGCCCCCCGATCATCCGCTGCGACGGGTCGTGACGATCGAGAACCCGCTGTCGGAGGCGCAGTCGACGATGCGCCCGACGCTGCTCGGCTCGCTGCTCGATGCGGCCCGCCACAACGTCGCCCGCAACGGTCCCGACGTGGCGATCTTCGAGTCGGGCGCCGTCTATCGAGCCTCGCAGGATGGCCGATTGGCGGACGAGCACCATGGGCTCGGAGCCCTGCTGAGCGGAGCGCTCACGCCCCGCTCCTGGCGCGGTGAGAGCGGCGAGGTGGACTTCTTCGCGGCCAAGGCGCTGCTCGGCGCGGTGCTTGACAAGCTCCACGTCGATTGGTCGCTGCGGGCATGCACCTGGCCGTTCCTGCATCCGGGGCGCTCCGCCGCCGTGCATGCGGGGGCGGAGATGCTCGGGTTCCTCGGCGAGGTCCATCCGCTGGTCGCATCCGCATGGGACCTTCCGCATTCGGGGACACCCTCTGGGGCGCATCCTGGAGGGCACAGGCAGGCGGGCGGTCGCACCGCCGCGTTTGCGATCGACCTCGGCAAGGTCGCCGCGGCCTCCCCGCAGGTGATCGCCTTTCAGAGCTTCGCTGCGGTCCCGTCTTTGCGCCGCGATCTTGCCGTGACGCTGCCCGAGTCTGTCTCTGCTGAGGATGTGCTCGCGCGCGTGCGCGATGCGGGTGCAAAGACACTCGAGGATGCGAGCGTGTTCGATGTCTACACAGGCGAGCAGGTCGGCGAAGGCAGACGCTCGCTGGCGCTGTCGCTGTCGTTCCGGGCCACGGAGAAGACGCTCACGGACGAGGACATCGCGCCCGCGCGCGAGCGGATCGTCGCGGCGCTGGCCGAGCTTGGAGGTGAGCTGCGTGGGTGAGGGTCTCTCTCAGCAACAATTCGCGGCAGGCGCGCCGCGGGTGCTCGTCGCCGGGGCGACGGGCTTCGCGGGCGCGCTGGCGGCCCACCTGCTGTGGCGTCATCCCGGCTTTGAGCTTGTGTCCGTAACCGGCCGCTCAGAGGTGGGTAGGCGCCTGGACGATCTCTATCCGCGCTATCGCGTCCCGCTTGAGATTGGACCCCTCGACCTCGATCGGCTGGAGCGGAGCGACGCGGCGATCGTCGCCTATCCACACGCCGCCGCGGCGCCCACGGTGGGGGCGCTGCGCGAGCACGGCGCGCGCGTCGTGGACCTGAGCGCCGACTTCCGGCTCGGCGATCTGGCCACGTATGAGCAGTGGTATGGCGAGCACCCGCGGCCCGACCTGCTGGGCGAGGCCGTATACGGGCTGACCGAGCTTCACCGCGAGCAGATCGCAACGGCGAGCATCGTCGCGAACCCCGGCTGCTACCCGACGGCGTCGGTGCTCGCGCTCGCGCCGCTCGCCCGCGCGGGGTTGATCGCCGACGTGGTGATCGACGCCAAGCAGGGAATCTCAGGCGCCGGTCGCGCGTTCGACGAGACCACGCATCTGTCGATGGCGGGCGAGAACATCCTCCCCTACAAGGTCGCCTCCCACCGGCACACACCCGAGATCGAGGAGCAGCTCGCTCTGCTGGGTGCGAGCTTGAAGGTTCAGTTCCAGGCACATCTCGTGCCGCTCGACCAGGGCGAGCTTGCCAGTTGCTACGTGACACCCACCCGCGCGGTGTCTGGCGAGGAGCTCGAGGAGCTATTCACCATTGCCTACGCGAACGAGCCGTTCGTCGAGGTTGCCCACGTGCCGAGCGGTACACGCGCGGTGCGCGACACCAACTTCTGTCGGATCTTCGCCGCCGCCGATCCCCATACCGGCAAGCTGGTCGTGCTGTCGGCGATCGACAACCTGTGGAAGGGCACCTCCTCGCAGGCGATCCAGAACCTGAACGTGATGTTCGGCCTACCCGAGACGCAAGGGATCGCATGAGCGCCGGCAAAGACATCTTCGGTGACCGACCGATCGGAGATCGGCCAGCGGCGGGCCCGCCGCAGCCGTTCTTCCATTCGCGCTGGGTATCCTCACCCCCGCACGTGCGCGACCTCGGACCCGGCGCGGGGCTGCCCGCCGGCTTCCGGGCGGCCGGTGTCGCGTGCGGGATCAAGCCGTCCGGCAACACCGACCTCGGGCTGCTCGTGTGCGACGCGGAGCGCCCGGTGAGCGCCGCGCGCTTCACCGCCACCGGCACGCCTGCAGCGCCCGTGCTCGTCAGCCAGGAGCGTTGCGATTTGCACGCGCTGCGCGCTGTGCTGGCGAACTCCGGCTGCGCGAATGCTGCGACCGGCGGCCGTGGCCTCGACGACGCCGCCAAGACCCAAGGAGCTGCGGCGATCGCGGTCGGCGTCAAGGAGGAGGAGGTCGCGCTTGCCTCGACGGGCGGCATCAGTCATCACCTTCCGGTGGAGAAGATGCTGAAAGGCATTCTCGACGCTCGCTCGCAGCTGAGCGCGACGGGCGAAGGGCAGTTCCAGCAGGCGATCCAAACCACCGACGCCTCGGAGAAGCGCGCGGCGCTCGCGGTCGAGCTGCCGTCGGGGCCGGTGCGGCTGAGCGCCCAATGCAAGGGCGCGGGGATGATCTCGCCGAACTTCGCGACGATGCTGTGCTTTGTCGAGACCGATGCGGCGCTCGAGCCCGAGACGGCCGACCTGCTGCTCGGCGTGTGCGTAAAGCGCTCGTTCGACCGCTGCTCGGTCGACGGACAGCTGTCCACGAACGACACCGCGATCCTGATGTGCTCCGGCGCGAGCGGCGTCGCGATCGCGCCGCAGAGCGAGGACGAGCTGCGCTTCGGCGAGGCGCTCGACGCGCTGCTGCGCCAGCTCGCGATCATGATGGTCGCCGACGGCGAGGGCGCCGCGCGGATCGCCCGTGTCGTCGTGCACGGCGGGCACCTGCCGAGCGCCGAGGCAGCCGCGCGCGGGGTCGCCAACTCCCCGCTGGTCAAGGCAGCGCTGCACAGCGGCGATCCCAACTGGGGCCGCATCCCACAGGCGGTCGGCGGCGCGCTGCCGGGCACAGCGCCGCTCGCAGTGGACATCTCGCTCGAGGGCATCCAGGTATGCGCGGCGGGTGCCGCGATCCCCTACGACGAGCAGGCCCTGGAGCGCGCGCTGCAGGCCAGCGAGGTCGAATATGAGATAGACCTTCCCGGCGAGGGCGCCGAGACCGAGGTCTTCTTCTCCGACCTCTCGCACGAGTACGTAACGATCAACGCCGACTACTCGACATGAAGGGCTAACGGAATGCGTGACGTAGGCACACTGCTCGAGGCGCTTCCCTACATCAGGGAGTTTCACTCAAAGACCGTGGTCATCAAGTACGGCGGCGCCGCGATGGAGGACGCCGCGCTACGCGAGGAGTTCGCACGCGACGTGGTGCTGCTTAAGTATGTCGGGCTGAACCCGATCGTCGTGCATGGCGGCGGCCCTGAGATCACCTCTTACATGGAACGACTCGGCCTGCCGGTCGAGTTCGTCGGCGGCCTGCGCGTCTCCGACGAGAGCACCGTCGAGGTCGCGAAGATGGTGCTGGTGGGCAAGGTCAACAAGGAGATCGTCCTGCGGCTCAACCGCCACGGCCAGCCCGCCGTGGGCCTGTGCGGCGACGACGGATCGCTGTTCCGCGTTGCGCGCCGTACCGCGCCGGACGGTGAGGACATTGGCTTCGTCGGGCGCATCGAGCGCGTGAACGTCGACGTGATCGAGCACATCGCAAGCGACTACATCCCGGTGATCGCATCCGTAGGCGCCGACCGCGACGGGCATTCCTACAACGTCAACGCCGACGAGGCTGCCGGCGCGGTCGCGGGCGCGCTGGGGGCCTACAAGGTGATCTTCCTCACCGACGTGCCGGGCTGGCTCGAAGATCCCGCCGACCCGCAGAGCCTGATCGGACAGGCCACCGCCGAGCACGTCCAGGAGATGCTGGGAAAGCTCGCGGGGGGAATGCGCCCGAAGCTCGCGGCCTGCGTCGATGCGATCCACCAGGGCGTCAGTGCCGCGCACATCCTCGACGGGCGGATCGCGCACTCGTTGCTGCTCGAGCTGTTCACCGATGCGGGGATCGGCACGAAGATCGAAGCTTCCGCATGAGCCTCGCGGAATTGCAGGAGCTCGAGCGTACGAGCGTGATTCCCTCTTATGCGCGCTTTCCGGTCGAGTTCGTGCGCGGCGAGGGGGCGCGGCTGTGGGACGCGGAGGGCAACGAGTACCTCGACTTCCTGTGTGGCATCTCGGTGACGAACATCGGGCATTGCCATCCGCGCGTGGTCGCAGCCGTGCGCGAGCAGGCCGGCATGCTGATGCACACGAGCAACCTGTTTTACACCGCGCCTGCGATGCGTCTGGCCGAGCGCCTGTCGAGCTCGAGCCTGGGGGGCAAGGTGTTCTTCTGCAACTCCGGCGCGGAGGCCAACGAGGCGGCGATCAAGCTCGTGCGCAAGGCCAAGCGCGAGGGCGACGTGGTCGTCGTGCACGGAGCGTTCCACGGGCGCACCTACGGGGCGCTGTCGGCGACGCCACAGGAGTCGAAGCAGGCGCCGTTCGCGCCGCTCGTGCCCGGCTTCAGGGCGGTGGCGCCCGACCCCGAGGCGCTCCTCGCCGCGGTCGACAAGCGCACGGCGGCCGTCGTGCTCGAGCCGATCCAGGGAGAGACGGGGGTGAACGTCCTCTCCGAAGAGCTGCTCGCAGCGGCCCGCGCCGCCTGCGACGAGCATGGCGCGGCGCTCGTGTTCGACGAAGTCCAGTGCGGTATGGGCCGCACCGGCACGCTGTGGGCGTATGAGCAGACTGACGTGCGTCCCGATGCGATCACGGTTGCGAAGGCGCTCGGCGGTGGCCTGCCGATCGGGGCGCTCGTCACCGGCGAGCGGCTGGCAGACGTGCTCGAGCCGGGCGATCACGGCTCCACGTTCGCGGGCGGCCCCGTGGTCGCGGCCGCGGCGCTGGCGGCGCTCGAGGCGACCGACGACCCCGCCCTGCTCGCGCACGTGCGTGAGCTCGGCGAGCGACTCGAAGCCGACCTCGAAAGGTTGCCGCGCGTCGTGTCCGTGCGCGGGCGCGGGCTGATGCTCGCCTGCGAGCTGGACATCGCCGCCCCGGCGGTCGCTCGCCGGGCGCTGCTCGAGCAGCGGCTGGTAGTCAATGCCACGGGCCCAACCACGGTAAGGCTGCTGCCCCCGCTCACGATCGACGCAGCGGACGCGCGGGAGGCGTGCGCGCGGCTCGGCGCGGCCCTCGCGGCGGAGTCTGAGACGCAGTGACCCCGCAAGGCCGCCCTGCGTGTGCGCGGGTAGGCGTGTGCTAGACCTAGCCGCTTCATGAGCTGCGTCATGTCATCGCCCATCAGCCGCCGCATCGCCACCGCCCTGGCGGTGTGCATGGCGATCGCGTGCGCGATCGCCATGCACACGTCGGCGGCCTCCGCCGCTCCGTTTGCGCGCGGACCCCTGGTCCCCTACATCGTCGGCGGGCAGGAAACCTCGGTCGACCAGTTCCCCTGGCAGGTCTTCGTGCTGGTGGTAGCCGAAGAAGGCCCCACCACGACTGAGGCGAGCTGCGGTGGCTCGATCCTCGACGCCACGCACATCCTCACCGCCGCCCACTGCGTCGACCACGAGGGCACGACCACTCGTTATCCGGCCGAAGACATTGGGGTCCTTGCGGGCGCATCTGACGTGAGTGGGTTCACGTCCTCGCTAAGGGCTCCGCACGGGTCTCAGCTCGTGACCGTGTCGAGTGTGCGCACCCATCCCTATTACACCCTGCTGCCGGAGATCAAGGACGACGTGGCCGTGCTGACGCTCTCCGAACCGCTCGAACTGTCGGCGGAAAAGAACACCGCGTCAATACCGCTCGTCCCGAGCGGCGCCACACCGACGCCTGGGACCGCGCTCACCGTCAGCGGCTACGGCAAGGAGAACGGGGCCGAAGGCGCCGAACCGGACGGCAAGCTGTTCTCGGCGACGCTCACCGCCATCGGCAGCGATCCCTGCCGCGAATCGGTGGGGGTCAACTCGGCGGTGCTGCTGTGCGCCTCGGGCTCGAGCTCGGCGACATGTCAAGGCGACAGCGGCGGGCCGCTGACCGAGGGGAGCCCGGCGATCGAGGTCGGCGTGGTGGACTTCGGGCCGGCGAGCTGCCCGACAGGTCAAGTCGACGGCTTCACGAACCTCGCCGCGCCCGAGGTGCGTGAATTCGTCGAAGGCAGCGAAACTCCGCAGGTGGCGGGCAGACCGAGCTCGCCCCCGGCAATCAAAACGCTCGGCACGGCGCCGGTCGACTACAGCCCGCTGACATGCGAATCGGGCTCGTGGAGCGGCTCGCCGACGATCGCCTACACATTCGAGGTCGAAAACGGCTCCGCGCAGGTGCTGCAGAGCGGGCCGAGCAACGTGCTCATGCCTTCGCCGAGCCTGGTGGGCGACCCACTCGTGTGCATCGTGCAGGCGAGCAACCCTGGCGGCGTGAGCACCGACCGCAGCGCCACCACCCCCGCGATCACGACTGACGCGGCGCCCCCGGTCGCCTCGATCACAGGAGTGAAATGCCGGCTGCAGGCGTGCGCTCTCTCGCTGTCGGCCAGCGATCCTAATGGCGTGGCGCTGGCGGTGACCGCGTCGGTCTCCTACCAGGTGACCGCCAAGTGCCCGGTGAAGAATGGCAGGCGCAAGCGGAAAGGCAAACAGCCCGTCTGTCATCGGAGCGCAACGGTGAGCCTGCCTGTAAGCCCGGTCTCCCCCGGCGTGTTCAGCGCGTTCGCGAGCGGGCTGCCATACGGCGAGCGGATCGCGTTCGACGTGGCGGTCGTCAACGCAGCAGGTCTGCGTCAGGTGAGCGTGCCGACCGGCTCGACGGTCTTGCGCAAGCCGAAGCCAAAGCCGAGAAAACATACGAAGCCCGAGAAGAAAAAACAAAGGAAAAGACGCTGATATGGAACGCACCGCCTCCTACGAGGCCGATCCGGCCGAGGTTCATCGCGTGCTGCTGCTCTACTCGGGCGGCCTCGACACGAGCGTGATGCTGAAGTGGATCCAGGACCAGTACGACGCCGAGGTCGTCTGCCTGACCGTCAACCTCGGCCAGCCCGGCGAGGACTATGCGGTGATCGAAGACAAGGCCCTCCGCCTGGGTGCGCTTGAGTGCCACGTGGTCGACGCGCGCGAGGAGTTCGCGCGCGAGTACGTCGCGCCCGCGATCAAGGCCAACGCGCTGTACGGCGGCGGCTATCCACTGTTCACCGCGCTCGGCCGTCCGCTGATCGCCAAGCTCGCCGTCGAGCATGCGCGGCTCGCCGGCTGCGACACGATCGCCCACGGTTGCACCGGCAAGGGCAACGACCAGGTGCGGATCGAGGCGACCGTCGCGACGCTCGCCCCTGAGCTGAAGGTGATCGCGCCGGTGCGCTCGTGGCAGATGGGTCGCGAGGAGGAGATCGCCTACGCGCGTGAGCACTCGATCCCGATCAAGTCTGATCAGACCGGAGCCCACCCGCCCTCCGAGTCAGAGGCGCCCTACTCGATCGACGACAACCTCTGGGGCCGCTCCTCGGAGGGGCGCTGGATCGAGGATCTCGACCACGCGCCCGAGGAAGACGTCTTTCAGCTCATCACCCCTCCCGAGCGAGCGCCGGATGAGCCGGAGGTCATCGAGGTCGAGTTCGAGCAGGGTCTTCCCGTAGCCCTGAACAGCGAGCGGCTGGAGCTGGTCGAGCTGATCGAACGCGCCGCCGCGATCGGCGCTCGCCACGGCGTCGGGATCGTCGACCACATCGAGGATCGGATCGTCGGGCTGAAGGTGCGCGACATCTACGAGGCACCCGCCGCCGCGATCTTGCTGCCGGCGCACCAGGAGCTCGAGAAGCTCGTGTGCACGATCCACCAGAACCAATTCAAGGGCGAGCTGGACCGTCAGTGGGCATATCTGGTCTATGCCGGGCTGTGGTGGGAGCCGCTGCGCTCGGACCTCGACGCCTACATGAATGCCGTCAACGCCCAGGTCACGGGGAAGATCGCCGTCAAGCTTTACAAGGGCCACGCCCGCGTCGTTACCCGCTCCTCCCCGAACGCCGTATACGACGCGAGCCTGGCCTCGTTTGCGCAGTCCGGCGGCCTGTTCTCGCAAAGCGCCTCGCCCGGCTTCATCGAGCTGTGGTCGCTTCAGTCGCGCATGGCCTGGCGGCTGCGCAACCGCTGAGGCTCGGCGGGAACCTGAAGGCGGGTGGCGTGCTGGCGCGGAGGGAGTGAGATCTCCCGAGTGCGGGTAGCATGTGGCGATGAGCGGCAGCGGCTATCGGGCACTCGGCTACGCGGTGTGGCACGGCGGGAAGTGGTACCTACGCCGGCGCCTGCCATCTGCGCGCGTCCTGTCCGTGGGCGCGGCGGCGGCCGCCTCGGCGCTCGCCGCGGCAGCGCTCATCGCGCGGCGCAACGGGAGCTGAAAGAAGCCCAGCCACGTGCCGGCTGCGCTATGTGGCCCCGTGTGAGCTCGAGCGCAGAACGTCCGATCTGCCCCGTACGGTGGCGTGATCGTGATGGCAGAGGGACAAGAGATCTCAAGTGGAGAGCCGGACGGGGGCGGACGTAGGGCCGAGGGCGACCTGCTGGCCGAGCGACGCGCCCGCCGTGCCGCCGAGTCCGGCGAGACATCGCTGCAACGCCGAGCCGAGACAGCCGAGGCTACGGTGCAGACGCTCGAGACCCACGTGGCGAGCTTGCAGCTGCGCCTGGAGGAGGCCGAGGAGGAGCGTCGGCGCGTCGGCGCGCTGCTCGCCTCCGAGCAGGCCGCGCTCGCCGAGCGCGAGCACGAGCTGCGTCGCGCCAAGCAGCGCGAGTACGCTGAGCAGCAGCTGCGCGTCGAGGCCGAGGATCGTCGTATCGCCTCAGACCGTGAGAGTCGCGCAGAGATCGATCGTCTGAGTCGCCGCCTCGGCTCCGGCGAGCGCGAGGCGCGTGAGTTAGCCAGACGCCTCGAAAGCGTGCAACGGGAGCTGGCCGAGACCGAGCATGCCGTGGTGGCCGAGCGCGCAGCGGTGCGCCACGCCGAGCGAGAGCTCAAGGAGCGGCTCACCGATCTCGAGCGACGGGCGATCGAGATCCGCCGGGGCCTCGACTCCGAGCGCACCGCGCGCGAGCGGGCCGAGGGCTTGCTCGCGAGCATGCGCGAAGGCCATCGCCGGGTGCGGGAGATCGTGGGAGAGCTCAGGGGAGTGATTCTGCGGCTGAGCGACACCGCGCCGGGAGTGAGGGCGGATCTGACGGCCGGGGTGCAGCTCCTACGATCGGTGCCCGCGCCGGCCGAGCCGGCCGCGCCGGCCGAGGTCGACCCTATAGCGGCCGGCGAGACTCCGGATCGCGAGGAGATGGCCGAGGCGCTCGCCGCCGCCGTGCAGCGTCTGCGCGCACGTGCGCAAGAGCAGCCCCCCGAGCCCGCTCGAAAGCAGCCGACGCACAAGCACGCCATGTCTTTGATCGCGCGCTTGCGCGCAGCCCGCAAACAGCGACGGATTCGCTCCTAGCGGTCGGTCGTGACGCCTACCATGAGATCCCTATGAGCACTCCCGCCTGCGCCCATCTGCACGTCCATTCGGAGTACTCGCTGCTCGACGGCGCTTCGAAGATCGAGGGATTGGTCGAGCGCGCGGCCGCCTTCGGGCAGCCCGCGCTCGGTCTCACCGACCACGGAGTCATGAACGGGGCCGTCGAGTTGCACCAGGCTGCGCGCAAGGCCGGGATCAAGC
>DASYAM010000010.1:0-35596 GCA_036501315.1 Solirubrobacteraceae bacterium | reverse complement strand
AGAGCCGGTGTCCGGGCGACGCCGGCGCCACACCAAAACGACGTTAGGACTCAGATGCTCGACTTCCAAATCCCCCGGATCACCAGTGAGTCCGTGGAGCAGAACCGTGGCACGTTCACCATCGAGCCGCTCGATCGCGGGTTCGGCTACACGTTCGGCAACTCGCTGCGCCGCGTGTTGCTCTCTTCGCTCGCCGGCGCCGCCGTCACGAGCGTGCGTATCGAGGGCGTGGCGCACGAGTTCTCCACGATCCAAGGAGTCAAGGAGGACGTCACGGACATCGTGCTCAACCTCAAGGGCGTGGTCTGCCGGATGCACTCCGATGCGACCGAGGTCGAGGCGCCGCTGGTCGTCACCGGACCGGGCGAGATCGCCGCAAAGGACATCGACCTGCCTGCGGGCGTCGAGATCCTCAACCCCGACGTGCACGTCGCGACGCTCGAGAAGAAAACCAAGCTCGAGCTGTACATGACGATCGGCCGCGGCCGCGGCTACCGGCCCGCCGAGGAGAACAAGTCGGCCGACCAGCCGATCGGCGTGATCCCGATCGACTCGATCTTCTCGCCCGTGCGTCGCGTCGCCTACGCCGTCGAGCAGGCGCGCGTCGGCCAGAAGACGGACTTCGACAAGCTCACGCTCGACATCGAGACGGACGGGTCGATCGATCCGCAGGCGGCGCTGCGCGAGGCGGCCGAGCTCTTGATCTCACAGCTCGCGATCTTCACCGACGCCGATCGCATCCAGGAGCTGCGCGCGGCGCCGGGCGGCCAGCTCGACGGCCACGGCCTGGCGGTCGGCGCCGGCGGCCCACCGGCGGCGTTGCAGGGCGAGGAGTGGTCGATCCTGATCGAGGAGCTCGAGCTCGGCGTTCGCTCCTACAACTGCCTCAAGCGGGCCGGCATCCAGACCGTGGGCGACCTGATCTCGAAGTCCGAGGCCGAGTTGAACGCGATCCCGAACTTCGGCAAAAAGTCGATCGACGAGGTCATCGAGACGCTGCACTCGCGCGGTCTCGACCTCCGTCAAGACTGAGGACGCCCTAGACTTCCCTAGCTCATGAGACACCAGAAGACACGCAACAAGCTCAGCCGCGACTCCGCGCACCGTAAGTCGTTGCTCATGAACTTGAGCAAGGAGATCATCGAGCACGAGCGGATCAAGACGACCCAGGCCAAGGCCAAGGCGGTCAAGCCCGAGGTCGAGAAGCTGATCACGCTCGCCAAGCGCGGCGATCTGCACGCGCGCCGTCAGGCGCTGTCGACGTTGTCGCAGGACAAGTTCGCGGTGCACAAGCTGTTCGAGGACCTCGCTCCCCGCTATGCCGAGCGCCCCGGCGGATACACTCGCATCTTGAAGCTCGGCCCACGCCGCAGCGACGCGACCGAGATGGTCTTCATCGAGCTCGTCTAGCGGCCCGCTGGCACGGCGCCAGGCTGCGTCCTTACCGATCGTGAATCAAATGTGATCCCCGATCGGCCAGCACACGTGCGGAGCACGCTACGCTCACTGCGTCCTTACCGAAGCCGGGAGACACTCGCCTCGCGGCTCGCATCCCCGTTTCGGCCAGCTTGGCCATCGAGCCGCTAGACAGGTTGGTGATGGTCACCAAGTTGACGCTCGAGTACGACGGTTCTCGGTTCGCCGGGTGGGCGCGTCAGCCCGGCGAGCGCTCCGTTCAGGAGCTGCTCGAGCGCGCGCTCGAAACGGTGCTGCGCGAGCCGTTGACGGTGACCGTTGCCGGTCGCACCGACCGGGGGGTGCACGCCTGGGGTCAGGTGGTCAGCTACGAGCACGAGGCCGTCGACCCGCTGCGGCTGAACGGGCTACTCGACGACGACATCGCCGTGCTCGCCGCAGAGCCTGCGCCCGACGGCTTCAATGCCCGGCGCGATGCGATCAGCAGGACCTACTGCTACCGGGTGCTCGCGCGCCGTCCGCGCTCCCCGTTCGAGCGTGGACGCGCGTTCTGGTGGCCAGGCGAGCTGGACCGCGAGGCGCTCGCAGAGTGCGCCGCGGCGATCTTAGGCAAGCACGACTTCACAGCGTTCACGCCCACCGAGACCGAGCACACGCGGTTCGACCGTGTGGTACGGCAGGCAGAATGGCGAGTGCGGGCGGGAGACGTGCTCGAGTTCTGGATCGAGGCGGACACGTTCATGCGACACATGAACCGAATCCTGGTGGGCACGATGCTCGACGTCGCCTCCGGCCGCAGCACGGTTGTGGAGTTCGAACGCCTGCTCGGCGGCCGCCCGCGCGCGCACGCGGGCAGGACCGCGCCGGCGCACGGGCTGGCGCTGGCCTCGGTTAGCTACGACGACGACGACCGCTCCTAACGCCGACCTGGGCACGAACAGGCGAGGCTGAGCGGGCACGAACCGGCGAGGCTGAGCGGGTACCCGGGCGCGGGGGAGCGGACCGCGCCGGGTGATCACCGGCGAGATCCGTCGAGGACCGAAGCTCCCCCTATGCTGGGAAGCCGGATGTTGAACGTGTTGCTCACCAACGACGATGGGATCGAGGCCGAGGGGCTGCAGGCGATGCGACGCGCGCTGAGCGAGGTCGCGGGAGTGCGCCTGGCGGTGATCGCCCCCGACGGGAATCGCTCGGCGATGGCACGATCGATCACCACACGACGGCCGTTGTGGGTCGCCGAGACGGCGTTTCCCGACGGCACCGTCGGCTATGCGACCGACGGCACGCCCGTTGATTGCGTGCGCCTGGCAAGCCTTGGGCTGGTCGAGGATTTCGCCGCCGATCTGGTCGTGTCGGGCATCAACCACGGGGCGAATCTTGGCGATGACATCACCTACTCGGGCACCGTCGCGGCCGCACTGGAGGGGGTCGTGCTGGGGCTGGCGGCGATCGCCGTCTCCCAGCAGTCGGGCGCGCGCGCGCTTGACTACCGCTTCGATGGCGGCTTCGGCTTCGAGGTCGCGGCCGGGTTCGTGGCGCGTCTGGTCGAACGGATCGAGGACGTGCCGCTGCCGGCGAGCACGCTGCTCAACGTGAACGTGCCCGCGGGCGAGCCGACCGGGGTCGAGGTGACGAGCCTCGGCAAGCGCATCTACCGCGACGAGCTGAAGCTCGAGCGCGAGGGGGAGGGTGGTCGTCACTACTGGATCTACGGCTCGGATCCCGGTTTTCACGACGAGCCCGGCACCGATCTTGCCGCGGTCGCCGCCGGGCGCGTGGCCGTGACGCCGATCCACTTCGACCTGACCGACCGTCCCGGGCTGGAGGCGTTGAGAAGCTTCGACCTCGAAGAGCTGCTCAGCCCGACGATCCTGGATCGGCCGGCGCCCAGCGCGCCGTGAGCGCCCCCTCGACGCCCGCCAAAGAGCTGCTCGCGCGCGTGCGTGAGCTGCGCGCTGAGCTTGAAGAGCACGCGCATCGCTACTACGTGCTCGACGATCCGACGATCGGCGACGATGCCTACGACGCGCTGCTCGACGAGCTGCGCCGGATCGAGGGGCAGCATCCGGAGCTGGTCACGCCCGATTCGCCGACTCAGCGCGTGGGTGGGGAGCCGGTGGGCCGTCTGGAGAAGGTCACCCACCTCGAGCCGATGCTCTCGCTCGGCAACGTCCGCTCGGAGACAGAGCTGCGCGCATGGGTCGAGCGGATGCGCACCCATCTCGCGCGCGAGGGGATCTCAGAGCCCCGCTTCAAGTTCGTGGTCGAGCCTAAGATCGACGGCCTCGCGATCAGCCTCGTCTATCGCGATGGCGTGCTCGAGCGCGGCGCCACGCGCGGCAACGGCGAGATCGGCGAGGACGTCACCCACAACCTGCGCACTATCGGTCAGATCCCGCTGCGCGTCGAGGACGTGCCCCCGCTGCTCGAGGTGCGCGGCGAGGTGTATATGTCGCTCAAGGACTTCGCCGAGCTGAACGAGCGCCGCGCGCAGGCGGGCGAGTCGACGTTCATGAACCCGCGTAACTCCGCAGCCGGCACGATCCGCCAGCTTGACCCGGCGGACGCCGCAGAGCGGCCGCTGTCGATGTGGTGCTACCAGGTGGGCGTCGTCGAGGGACTGACGTTTGCCAAGCACTCCCAAGCGCTCGCCTGGCTGCGCGATCATCGGTTCCGGGTGAACCGCGACATCAAGGTGCTCGACAGCGAGGAGGACGTGATCGCGCAGTGCCTCGCCTGGCAGGAGCGCCGCGGCGAGCTCGACTTCGAGATCGATGGGGTCGTGATCAAGGTCGACGACCTTCAACTCCAGCGCCGCCTCGGCTCGGTCGGGCGCGACCCGCGCTGGGCGGTCGCCTGGAAGTTCCCGCCCACGACCGCAGTGACGACGCTCGAGAAGGTGATGTGGAACGTCGGCAAGTTCGGCGACCTGCGCCCCTACGCGATGCTCACCCCTGTGGCTGTGGGCGGCGTGACGATCAAGCTGGCGACGTTGCACAACGAGGAGGACCTGCGCCGCAAGGACCTGCGCCAGGGCGAGGAGGTGATCGTGATGCGCGCAGGCGATGTGATCCCCCAGGTCGTATCGCCCGCGCCACACGTCGTCGACCGCGCCGGCAAACGCCCCCCGCGCCCGCGCCCGCCGTCGCGGTGCCCGTTCTGCAAGACAAAGACGGTCAAGCTGCGCGACGCGGTGTTCACGAAGTGCCCCAACCGCGATTGTCCCGCGCGCGCGTGGCAGCTGCTCAAGCACTTCGTCTCGCAGAGCGCGATGGACATCGAGGGGCTGGGGGAGAAGCAGGTGGCGCTACTGCAAGAGCGCGGTCTGGTGCGTACCGACGGCGACTACTACCGGCTCACGGCTGAGCAGCTGACCGAGCTGGAGGGGTTCGCCGAGCAGTCGGCGCACAACCTCATCGACGCGATCGCAGCATCCAAGCAGCGGCCGTTCGCGCGCGTGCTGTTCGGGCTTGGCATCGAGGAGGTCGGCGAGGTGACCGCGCGCAACCTCGCGATGCGCTTCCGCGACATTGACACGCTTCTAGCCGCCACGCCCGAGGAGATCGCGCAGACGCCGGGGATCGGCGAGAAGATGGCGCGCACGATCTCAGACCAGCTCGCCGACGAGCGCATGCGTGCGCTGATCTCAGACCTGCGCGCGCTTGGATTGCAGCTGAGCGAAGCGGGCCCGCCGCCGTCGGCGGGCCCGCTGGCGGACAAGACGCTCGTGCTCACGGGCACTCTGCCGCACTGGACGCGCGAGCACGCGACCGAGCAGATCATGGCCGCGGGCGGGCGCGTGACGGGGTCGGTGTCGAAAAACACCGACTACCTCGTCGCGGGCGAGTCGGCGGGGTCGAAGCTCGCGAAGGCCGAGCGGTTGGGAGTGCCGGTGCTCGACGAGGACGGGCTGCGCGAGCTGGTCGACCGGCAACCCTCCTCTTGAGATGCTGTTCGGGGTCGCGCATGCGCGACCCCGTGACGAGCCGCATGCGGCTCGTCATACCGTCGGCGCATGCGCCGACGGCGGTTCCGCACATGTGCGGAACCGCAGCGGGGCCGCATGCGGCCCCGCTGACCTCATCGGAGTGTTACGCGCTGAGCTCCTCGGGTTGCAGCTGCGGCGCGAATCGGTAGCCGCAAAATCTGCATACGCGTGCTTTGGACGTCACGGTCTCCGCGCTGAGCCAGTTCCAGAACGGAAGTTCAGTCATATTCACCGTTTGGATGAGAGTAGAACACTAGCGCTGGTCCACTGCTCGTCGATGCCGACTCAAGCCGTGCAGGTCGCGGCACAGCGCGCGAGCTCGAACGCTTCCCGAGCAAGCGTTACTGCTCAGTAGTCCGCGATCGTGATCGTCATGTGGTCCTGGAACGTATGCGCGGTCTCCGTGGCAATGCCGTCGGTGAAGATCGCAAACGCAAGCGTATGGCCGTCCGCCGCGTTGCAGTACCCGACGAGGTTCGACACGCCTGTCAGCGTTCCGGTCTTGCCCTGACAGCGCCCCGACGCGCCCGTGTTGCGCATACGCGTGGCAAGCGTGCCGGTGTGCCCGGCGATCGCGAGGTTGCCCCGCAGCACCGGGCCGAGCGGGGTTGTGGCCAGCTCCACCAGCAGATCGGCGACCTGGTAGGGCGAGGTCCGGTCCGCTTCCGACAACCCCGACCCGTCGACCACGTGCGGGTGGATGCCGAGCACCGAAGCGATCGTCGCGCTCACGACTGACGCTCCCGCCGCGGTCGTGCCGGCGCCGCCGTACAACGCGCCGAGGTCCTTCACCAGCGTCTCCGCAAAGAAGTTGTCCGACGGCGGCAGCATCAGCCCGAGCAGCTGCGTCACCGTCGGCGACTGCACCTGCGCGAGCTGCAGCGCTCCGGCCGGCGTCGGCGCGGCGCCGGGCGCGTCGTGGATCGAGACGCCGTCGCCCTTCAACGCCGCCCACAGCTCGCGCGCCGCATACGCGGCCGGCCCGTGCGGGCCGCGTTCGGATCCGCTCGCGCCGCGGTTGAACGCGAGCCCCGAGAGCGTGCCTTCGAGGAACGGGTCGAGCCCGAAGTTCGACGAGGGCTCGCCACGCAGCGAGTCGAACCAGCCTTCATCGCCATACACTGACCCGGTGATGTGATGGATGCCGGCAACCTGCACGAGCTGCGACGCGAGCCCGGCGACGCTCGTGCCGATACCACCGTAATGATGTTCGATGAACGACGCCGACCCGAACGTCGGGTCGCCGCCACCGCGCAGATACAGGTTGCCTTCCCACACACCCCCCGGTAGCAGCTGCCCGGCGCCGAGCACCGTCGTCGGCAGGCGCGCCGTCGCGCCCATCCGCTCGAGCGCGGTCGTCGCCGTGTATAGCTTCTCCACCGACGCCGGCGGGCGCATCGCCGTGGCGCGCTCGGAGAACAGCGCCTGGTGTGCTGTCAGGTCATACACGTAGGCGCCGTTAGCCGGGCCGGCGAGCGTGAGCTGGTGGCTGAGGTCCGCCTGCAGCGCGGTGAGCCCTCCCGCGGCGCTTGCGGTCGCGGGCGCGCCCACATCGGCGCAGCAGACGCAGACGAGGAGCGCAGACAGGCACAAGCGCCACATCCTCGAGCCCAGCAGCCATGTCGTCCGGCTCAGAAGCCGCGTTCTGCGGCCTGGAAGCCGCATCGTCCAGCGGTCGCTCGTGCGCGCGTAGGGCGGCGCGAGAAGCCGTGGCAGGTTATTCCGGGGCACGTGCCCGTAAAATCAATCGAGCATGGGCAAGGTTGTCAAGCTGGAACCGACCACCAGGGCGCGAAGGTCCGCCAAGGACGGTGCGCGCGCGGCCGGCGCAGCGCGAACGAAAGCGTCCAGGGCGCGACAAACGCGCGCACGGAGGCCCAGCAAGACCGCGCTCGTGCTGGGCGGCGGCGGCTTCACCGGAGGGGTCTATGAGATCGGCGCGTTGCGCGCGCTCGACCTGCTCGCGGTCAACAGCACGGTCAACCAGTTCGACGTCTACGTCGGCACCTCCGCCGGGTCGTTCATCGCCGCGCTGTGCGCCAACGGCGTCACCCCCGAGGAAATGATGCGCGTCGTCACCCGTCAGGGCAAAGCTCCGTTCAGGGACATCGACATCGAAGACCTGCTCCACCTCAACCTGTTCGAGTTCGCGCGCAAGGGCGCGCTGATGCCGCTGCGCATCGCCTCGCTCGCGCGCGACGCAATCGCCCAGCGCGGACAGGTGTCGCTGATGGACATGATCCTCGGGATCGCCGAGGGCCTCCCATCGGGCGCATACACCGGCGCCGGAATCGAGAGCTATCTGCACAAGGTGCTCGGCGAGCCCGGGCGCAGCGACGATTTCAGAGAGCTCGACAACGAGCTGTACCTTACGGCCACCGACCTCGACACGTGCGAGCGGATCGTGTTCGGCTCCGACGGTTTCGACGACGTGCCGATCTCGACCGCCGTGCGCGCGTCCGGAGCGCTGCCGATGGTCTACGCGCCCGTGCGCGTCGGCGAGCGCGAGCTGATCGACGGCGGCATCGTGTCGACCACCAACCTCGACATCGCGGTCGAGCAGGGCGCGAAGCTGGTCCTCGTCATCAACCCGATCGCCCCGTTCGTAAACGACTTCTCTGGCACCGTCAGAACTTTGCGGGGCACCCGCCCGCAGCGGGTCTCCGACATGGGCTTTCCACAGATCGGCTATCAAGCGTTCAAGCTGCTCGCCTACCAACGCCTGCACGAGCTGGCCAAGACCTGGGAGGAGCGCTACCCCGGCGTCGACATTGTGCTGATCGAGCCGCAACCCTCCGACGAGCTGATGTTCCAGACGTCGATGATGAACTTCGCCTCGCGCGTCGAGATCGCGCGCCACGGCTTCCAGTCGGTGACGGTGCAGCTCGCTGGCGAATACGAGCGCTACAGCGAGATCGCCGAACGTCACGGCCTGCAGATCTCGGCCAAGCGTGTGCGCAAGGTAGTCGAACACTTCGACGACGAGCGTGAGCGAGTCAGCGGCTGGCGCAAGATCCTCGAAGAGACCACCGGCGCGCTTTTGCGTCAGTCGGGCTCCACCGCCGGCTGACCGTCGCTACAGCGTCTTATCCAGCGCGGTGAGCAGACGATCGGAGGAGGCGTCGTCGTGCACGGCGATCCGCACGTGCCGCGGCTCGCCCAACGCCGAGCCCGCCGCCACCAGCACGCCCGCGCGCGCCAGCCGTGCGGCCAACTCGTCGCCTTCGACCACCGGATGGGCGGCCCATACGAAGTTGGCCTGGCTCTCCGCCACCTCGAAGCGTCGCTCGCGCAGGGCGGCGATCAGCCGTACACGCTCCGCGGCGATCTCCGCCACGCGGTGTTCGATGAGCTCAGAGCACGTGCGCAGCGCCTCGAGCGCTCCCGCCTGGGAGACCTCTGAGACTCCGAGGTCAGGCTCGAGCTCGGCCAGCAAATCCTCCGCGCCGGGGCCGCCGAGCGCGTAGCCGACGCGCAACCCCGCCAGTCCCCAGGCCTTGGAGAAGCTGCGGAACACGAGCAGCCGCGGATGGCTCTCCAACAACCGCACCGAGCCCTCGGCAGGCTGGGCGTCGGCGAACTCGACGAGCGACTCGTCGAGCAGCACCGCCACGTTCGTGGGCAGGCCCGCGAGCAGCCGCTCGAGCTCTGCCGTGGGCAGCAGCTCGCCCGTAGGGTCGTTCGGGCTCGCAAGCGCGACCACGCGCGTGTCCTCGTTCTCGTTCGCGGCCGCGAGCAGCGCGTCGACCCCGCCAGAGACCGGGACCGCGCGGCCGTGAGCGCGGCGCGCCATGATCGGATACAGCGGGTATGACGGCCACGACGTGAGCAGCTGCTGGCCGGGCTCGATCAGCGCGCGCGTCGCGGAGCTCAGCAGTTCGGCGGCGCCGTTACCCAATATCAGGCGCGCTGAGCTGTCGATGCCGTGCCGCTCGGCCAGCTCGTTGCGCAGGTCCGACCCGCGCAGGTGCGGGTAGCGTTGCAGACCGCGCCTGGCCACGAACGTGATCGCGTTGACGATTCGCGTGTGCGGCAGCTTTGGCCACGTCGTCTGCGACAGGTCGAGCGTCTCCACGCGGGTGAGCGCCTTGCGCCGGCGCTCGGCCGCCTGCGCGCGCAGCCCCGTGTTGACTTCCTCCTCGGACATTCCTTCGAACTGACGGTAGTAATCGAGCAGACCCACGGCAACGCCCGTTCTAGCAGTGCCGAGATCGATCGACTCTCATACCGCTCGCCCACATGACATTGAGCACGCCTGCATGAGTGCGCAGGGCAAGCTGGGCAAGGACGCACCCTGACGGGTACAGGCAATTCGCGTGGCGTGCTGTGCACGCGAGCTGGCCGATTGGTCGATCGCATCTGATCGACAATCGGTAAGGACGCCGATCCAGCGCAGCCATGCGCACTCATGCGCGCTCATCCGCCTTCGCCCTTGCTTACGAGGCTCGTGCCCGGCCCGTGGATGACGAGGAACCACAGCAGGAAAGCACCGGCGCAGACGACCACGGCGATCGCAAAGATCCGTCCCATCACCCCTGAGCGCTGGTCGTGCCCGGCGGCACGGCGCACGAGGATCCAGGCCTGGTCGAGGCGGCGCAACAGCGACAGGGTGCCGAACAGCAGCGCGAATAGCGCGACGAATGAGGCGAGGAGACCGAGGCTGACGCTGCCCGACAGGTAGTTGGCCTGCGAGCCGAGCCACAGGCACGCGATCGGGATCGGGCCCCAACAGAGCAGGCTGAGTACCACCATCGCGGCGAGCATCAGCCCGGCCAGCGAGCCGTCGATGCGCTGGCGGGCGTCGCTGCCATGATGAGGCAGCGCGCGGAAGCGCACGGGCGCCGTGCCGGGCCTGCGCCCGACGAACAGGCCGCCGTTGTCGCTGGGGTCCGAGCTTGCCATCTGTCTATGTTCGCAGCTCGGGACGCGAACGCACGCTATGCGGCGTAAAGCGAGTCGAGCACGTCGGCGTACTTCTCGTTGACGACGTTGCGCTTGACCTTCAGCGTCGGCGTCAGCTCGCCCGTCTCCTGCGACAAGTCGTGGTCGAGGATCGCGAACTTCTTGACCTGCTCGACCTGCGCGTATTTCGCGTTCGCGCGGTCAAGCGCCTCCTGGATCAGGGCCCTGACCTGTGGCTCACGAGCGAGCGAGGGGATGTCCTCGGGCAGACCGTGCTCGCGCGCGTATGCCGGTATCTCCTCCTCGTCGAGAGTCACCAGCGCGACCGGGAAGGGACGCTGATCGCCATGCATTACCGCCTGAGAGATCCAGCGACACTGCTTCAGGTCGTTCTCCATGTTGGCCGGCGTCAAGTTCTTGCCGCCCGCGGTGATGATGATGTCCTTCTTGCGCCCGATGATGTAAACGAAGCCGTCCTCGTCGATGCGCCCGAGATCGCCGGTATGTAGCCAGCCGTCCTCGACCGCGCCGAACGACGCGTCGGCGTTGTTGTGGTAGCCCTGAAAGATGTTCGGGCCTTTGATCAGCAGCTCGTCGTCCTCGGCGATCCTCACCTCGACGCCCGGTAGTGGCTTGCCGACGCTGCCGAAACGGTGATCGTTCGGGCTGCACGCGGTCGCGGCCGTGGCCGTCTCGGTCATGCCGTAGCCCTCCATCACGGGCACGCCGCAGGCGTAGAAGAATTCGAGGATCTCCTTGGCGATCGGCGCGGCGCCGCTGACGGCCTCGCGCAACCGACCGCCGAAAGCCGCGCGCACGTTTTTGAACAGCCGCTCGTCGGCCTCGTCGAACTGGCTCTGCAGCTCGGCGGGGATCGGCTTCCCCGAGCGTTGCAGCTCACGCACCTGCATGCCCACCCGGACCGCCCCGGCCAACTCCTCGGCGTCACCGTTTGCGGATACGAGCGTGTAGATCTTCTCGAAGATGCGCGGCACCGAAGGCAGGTAGGTGGGTTTGACCTCCGCGAGCTCGCCGATGATCTGCTTGGTGTCGCCGCCAAAATAAGCCATCGTGACACCGAGATCGAACACGATCAGCTGCAACAGCAGCGCAAACGAATGGGCGAGCGGCAGGTATAGGTAGACGACGTCGCTGGCCTCGGCGTCGAGGCTGGCACGCCGCTCGACCATATCGACGATCGCGCGGTAGTTGCCATGCGAGAGCACGCAACCCTTCGGTGGCCCGGTGGTGCCGGACGTGTAGATGAACGTGTAAGGATCCTCGGGGCGCACCGCCCCACGGCGTGCCTCGAGCTCCTCGCTCGTTCGCGAGCGTCCACGGCTGCGAACGTCCTCGAGCGAGATCGCCTCGAGCGCCGCGATCTCCGGCGTCGTCTCCTCGGCGGACGGTGGGTCGATCACGATCACGGTGCGCAGGTGCGGGAGCCGCTCGCGCACCGCGGCGACCTTGGCTAGTTGGGAGGCGTTCTCGCAGACGATCGCGCAGGCGTCGGAGTCCGAGATCACCCACAAGCACTCCTCCGGCGAGTTGGTCTGGTAGATCGGCACGACCACCGTGCCGACCGAGGTTGCGGCAAGGTCGGCGTAGGACCACTCCGGGCGGGTGTTGGCAAGGATGCATACGCGCTCGCCCGACTCGATTCCGAGGTCGATCAGCCCGAGGGCGATCTCCTGCACGATCTCCGCGAGCTGAGCGTAGGTCACGTCCTGCCAGGCGCCGTCGTGCTTGAAGCGGATCGCGATTCGCTCCGCATGCGCTGCTGCTGCATTCGGGATCAGGTCGGCGATCGTCTGCGACGCCGTAGCGGTGGCCTCCATGACAGCAGCACTCCTCCTCAATCGATCGTGCGGAACCCGACCGGCAAATCTTAGTGCTCCGGTCTTACCAGCGCAATTTGCGCGGGTCTCAGGCGCGCGGAGCGGAGCCCTGAATGGCGCTCCGGCGTTGCCGGCACGGACCCGACGCCGGCCGGTCGATCCCAATCCGAGAGGGACCGTCCTCTCTACGCCGGTCGAGCCCAACTCACACCGGGTTCGGCACGTCGATGAACACGTGGCGCACGGAGAAACGCTCGGCCAGGTGCTCGCCGAGGCGCTTCACGCCAAATGTCTCTGTGGCGTAGTGGCCTGCGGCGATGAAGTGCAGGCCGGTCTCGCGCGCCTGCGCCATCACGCGCTCCGCCGGCTCGCCTGTGAGGAGCGCGCCGGCGCCGGCCGCGGCGGCCTCGGCGAAGTAGTCGGCGCCCGCGCCGGTGACGATCGCGAGGGTGCGCACGAGCGCGGGTCCGGCGTCGAACACCAGTGGCTCTCTCGACGTTGCCTCGCGCACGCGCGCGAAGAGCTCGCTTGCGTCCATGCCGTCGCCGGGCAGGCGCGCGAGGCAGCCGATCGGCTCGCCGTGGTGCAGCGCGAACGGCTCGATCGGCTCCGCTCCGAGCGCGCGTGCGAGCAGCGCGTTGTTTCCGATCTGCGGATGCGCGTCGAGTGGCAGGTGGTAAGCCGCGAGGGCGATGTCCGCATCGAAGAGGGTCTGCAGCCGGCGCTTCAGCGGGGCGTCTACAGGGCCGGGGGAGGGTCCCCAGAAGATGCCGTGATGGACGATCAGCAGCTCGGCCCGCTCGGCGGCGGCTAGCTCGAACAGCTCCACGCTCGCGCTTACGCCGGTTGCGATGGTCGATACCTGCGCCGCACCTGGCACCTGCAGGCCGTTGGGACAGTAGTCGTCGAACCGCGCCGGCTCCAGCAGCCGGTCGAGCTCTGTGAGGATCTCCGACGTTGCGGTCGTCGTCGTCGACATGGGCGTCGGGCGACGATAGCGGGCGGTGTGGGATACTGGTCTCTGCGTCGGGGCGTGGCGCAGCCTGGTAGCGCGCGCCGTTCGGGTCGGCGAGGTCCCCGGTTCGAATCCGGGCGCCCCGATTGGTTAGTGAACCGCGGAGACCAGCGAACGGGCGAAACCCCCGAAAACGCTGGGCCTCGCGGGACGGAATCCGCTCGTGATCGCGGCTGTTCGTTGGGCTGGAGATCTCAAACGGACCGCCAGGGAGAGCCAAAACGGACCGCAAAGGGACCGCAGCCTCCGGCGAGTGGATGCGCGACAATCACGGTTATGGGCGAGAGTCCCGAGATCGAGGTCGTGCGCCGGGCGGGGGAGGCCATGATCGAAGGTGGCCCGGAGGTCTTGGGTGAAGCGCTGGCGCCCGATGCGCAGTGGTATGGAGTCGAGGACGGGCAGCTCTGCGATGGCCGCAAGGCAATCATCGACGTGATCAGCCGCAATCTCGCTGGCCGACTGCGAGGCCAAATCGAGGAGGCCATCCAAGATGGGTCGCGTGATCGTGGCGTTCCGTCCCGAGCGGCCGGCGGGGAGCTGCGTGAAGGTTGGTTACTTCTGTGCCGACATCGATACAGGCCTGTGCGCTGCGGTCCGCGACCCGCCTTGACGTAGGCAGTCATCAAGTGTCAGACAGTCGCAGCGAAGGCCCTCTTCGAGGATCTTCTTCATTGCTCTAGCCTCGGCAAGCGTTTGCTTGATCTCGGGTAGCTTGCGTTTGGCCAGCTTGCGCCAGATATCAGGTGGTGGTGTCCTGTCGGAGAGGCCGGAGAGAACGATGCGCGTCTCGGCCAGCGTGAATCCGGCGCGCTTGATCAAGACGATCAGCGATATCTGTCGGAGGGTCTGCGGGTCGTAGCGGCGCTTACCGCTGACACGCCCTGGCGCCGTCAACAGTCCCGCGCTCTCCCAGTAGCGAAGCGTTGAGGCCGGCACTCCCGCCTGACGGGCGACTTCTCCGATTGTCAGGTTGTCGTTGCGTGTCGGCATTGACTTAAAGCCTACTTGAAGTTGTAGACCTTATCGTGATCACAACGATGAAAGGGAATACGCATGTCCGAAACGCCACCCAATCGCCCAGAGACAGCCCCTGATGGTGCAAGCTGCGCTGTCGATCCATGCGGATGCGCGGGCGCGCGCCCCGCGACCGAGGGCGGCCTGCTTAGCGGCGGATGTTGCTCGGAAGACGGCGGCGTAGTGGAGTCGCAGGCTCCGATGGCTCGTGCCGCTCGACGTTCTCGTGCGATGGCTGGGCTTGTGTTCCTCGTCTTTGCTGGTGCGTTGGGTACGCGCCGGTTGCCGGGAGCGATCGCGTTGTGGCCCGCATCGCTTGTTCCGGCATGGTTCGGGATCTCCCATCTGGTCGCCGCTGTGACCGGCTATCAAGGGTGTCCCGAGTTGGGGGCAATCCCAAGCGTCATGCTGGGTCGCCCGGTAGGGACCAGTTGCGAGCTCTGGCAGCGCATCGACAGGTGGGTAGACCCACCGGGTTTCGACTGCGACATCCTGTTGCGGAACGTTGAGGGTGACTCGCGTGCTCACACAAGGATGACCGGGCGCTCGATCGTGCTGGTGCTGGTGCTGCTGCGCTGGCTGCTCGGTAGCTGTTCGATCTCTAGGCTGCCGGCTCAAGCGTTACCTTGATCGTCTGAGCGTTCTCGCGAGTAGCCTTGCCGGTGAAATCGAGAACCCAGAATTTTACGTCCCCATCACCCTCAAGTGTCCAGGTAAGACCAAGTTCGACGGTGCATTCCTTGACTTTTAGCTGTGTCCCACCTGAGGCTCGGTCATGAGTTGCCGCTTGGGTAAGTTCTCGCTTGAGCCGCTCAAGCAAAGTTGCTAGACCAAAGTCATGCTCACCATCTCGCTCACGATGATGAAACCAGCCGTGGCTATCTGCGAGCCCCGTGTTACCCTCCATTTTCGCCTCCCAAAATCGCCTAGTATTGATAATTCGGATAGTGGAGCATACAGTGCGAGGCCCCTTGAGTGATTTCCGCCGCTGCCGCTGCTCCTCGGCCTTGGGCGTTGAGAACGGGCGTAGGGACATCCTGAGGGCGCCCCAACTTGCCGTCCATCGCCGAGTGTGCGACGCACCCATTTGGCGTAACCTGGCGTGATGGATTGGGGAGGCCTACTCCTGGGTGCGGCGCTCGCGTTTATCGTGGCCCTTGCCGTTTGGTGGATCCAGCTACGTTTCGCGGTGCCACGGCTCGAGTTCGGAGAGGCGATCAGCCGCCTGACCCACGAGGGCGAAGCCGTCTACCGCTTCAAGGTTCTGAATCGCGGCAGACGGGGCGCCGTCGATCTAGCGTTTTCTGTCTCGCTGCACCTGGGGAACGAATTGATTTCCTACGCAGAGGCGCCCGCGACAAAGACCTTCTCTATCCTCAAACTTTATCCCGCGACGGACGGGGTAATGCGATTGCGACCGAAGGTAAGCCGCGTGATACGTATCGACATGCGTCCGCATTTGTGGAGAGACGCAAGCCCGCGCCTTCTCGCTGTCGCCAAGATTGATCCCGACGCCGAGGAATTGATCGCGCTTGAGGCGCTGCTATCGGCCACACCGGCGGTCTACCTACGGGTTGGGGTGCTCGCAAACGACGAAGTCAGCGGCACACGAAAGTACTTCGCCTCGCAGCGATACTACCTTGGTCATATCCGCACTGGCGGTTTCCGCGGACTGGCGGTAGGTTCAAGTGGCGGCT
This sequence comes from Solirubrobacteraceae bacterium, assembly GCA_036501315.1. Taxonomy (GTDB): domain Bacteria; phylum Actinomycetota; class Thermoleophilia; order Solirubrobacterales; family Solirubrobacteraceae; genus Palsa-744. The sequence continues at coordinate 19,726 of DASYAM010000010.1, read as the reverse complement.
GGTGATGCTACGCGCCGACAACGTCGCGGTGCACTCATAGGCCTTGCCCACCTGCGTACCACTGGACGTTTGCGTGTGAGCAAGACCGCACACACGCGCGGTCCAGATGACAGTCTGCGGCGCGCTCACGGGGCCACCCTCGGTGATGGAATTTCGACCGCGTGGTTCACGAAACCCCGGTCCGAGGATCGATCCTCGCGAGCATTGACGAGTTCTTGACTAGCTCCGCAGAGCGCCCCGGCCGGACATAGCTCGGCGGCCACGGAGCGCCGGGGATTGCGGATCCCGACGAATGCAATGAGACCGCCGCTCGCTACGAGTACGGCCGCGATTGCGTCCGCAACGCGGAAGGCGTGCACCGCCGCATCGTCGAAGGCCGCCCTCAGAAGAAGGCGCTCGCCGGAGCGTACTCCCACCAAGCTCGCCGGACCGAGGGGCTGTCGCTTGGCGCGGCTGATCGCCGAGCGACCGGCGGGATCGATCGTGGACCGTCGTAGCGTCGCGTCGACCCGAGTGGCAAACGCAAGAGAGACGACTGCTCCCAGCACAGCGACCGCGAAAAGCTGCGCGACGCGTGAGAGCGTCGTATTCACCGCGGCGGCGACACCTGCGTGATCCTCCTCCACTGCCCCAAGGACCGTGGCGGTCAACGGCGCGACAAGCATCGCGAGCCCCAACCCGAACACGAGCAGCCCCGGCAGAACCTCGCTGAGGTAATCAGCGCGCTGATCGACACGCGCCAAGAGCAAGAGGCCGAATCCAGCAATCAGCGCCCCGAGGCTTATCGGCACCCGCGACCCAATGCGGTCGGCGAGCGCGCCGAAGCGGCGGGAGAGCACGATCATCAGTGAGGTGACCGGCAGCAGGGCAAGCCCTGCCTGGATGGGACTGTAGTCGCTGACCTCCTGCAGAAACACAGGCAGTAGAAAGATCACACCCCCTAGCCCAAGGTAGGCAGTCAATGTCGCTACGTTTCCGATCGTGAAATTGCGCTCGCGAAACAGGCTCAACGGGAGCATCGGGCCTCGGGCTCGTGCCTCGCGCACAATAAACGCGATCGCTCCCAGAACCCCTACCGCGAGCGAGCCGATCACCAGGGTGCTCCATCCGCGCGCCGGCTCCTCGGTCACGGCGAACACCGAACCCGAGAGCGCGACCGCCGCCAAGAAGGCCCCGAGAAAGTCCAGACGCCCGCCACTGCCAGCGCTCGCGCCACCCGGCACGCCACGAGCAATCAGCGTCACCGTCACGAGCACGAGCGGCGCATTGAGCAGGAAGATCAGGCGCATCAACAACAGCGACCCCAGCGTCAGCAGGTACGCGTTCGTCACCCACTGCTGGCCCGCCAGACCGCCACCCAGGTCGCCTCGAATCGCCGGCAACGCGACACTGGTTACGGTCGCGTCGAGGAACACCACGCTCGTACCAAGCACGGCTGCGAGCAGGGTCAACTGCTTCTCACGCGGTGTAGCCACTGAGCGGATCGTCGGCACGCGCGTCGGTGCTGGCACTTCGCTTATGCGCCTGTGAACCGATACTCAGTCTGCCAGGCATCCTTCGAGTCGGTGTGGGCGGTCCAGAAAAGCTCGGCGATGTTGTCGGGATCGAAGTCCGTTCCCGGCTTGACGGCGCCGGCGATCGTGATGGTCGCGGCGTGGATGCCGTCCTCTCGGACGCTGGCGGCGATCAGCGTTTGCGCTGAGCGCAGGGCGGCCTTCCCGATCGAGAGGCTCGCCAATGCAGGCACTGGATTGTCGGCGAAGCCTCCGCTGGTGACCAGCAGGGTGCCGCTGCCGGCTGCCCGCATGACGGGTGCGGCTACCTGTGCCGCGACGACGGCGCCGAGGACGTCGACGTCGTGGGCGGTTCGGAGCCGCTCGACGGTAGAGTCGAGGATCTGGCCTGGATCTGGTAAGGCAGCGTTGTACACGACAACACCTGGAGGCCCCGCGGGCGTTGAAGATCCGCTCGCGCAGGTTCGCGCTACTCGCGACGAGATAGCGGACGCGCAGCCGCGTTCACGAGCTCGACGCGGACTGGGCGGATCGAGCACATATGCTCCCGCGATGCCTCGTACGGCTCGGAGCCTTCGCTTGTGGGGATTGCGCAGGGATGGGTCGCGCGCCGGGGCGGACCTCGCGCGCGGGGCAGGACCTTGCGCGCCGGGCAGGACCTCGCGCGCGGGGCGGACCGATGAGCTCAGCTCGCCGCGGCGGTCCCTGTAGCAGAATGCTAAATACCAATAGGAGCGAGATGAGCAAGCTGAGACTCACCATCACGATGTCGCTCGACGGCTATGTCGCCGGGCCGCACCAAAGCGAGGACAACCCGCTCGGCGAAGGCGCGATGGCGCTGCACGAGTGGTTCTTCCCGCTCAAGGAGTTCCGGGAGATGCACGGCGAGCGGGGCGGCGAGACCAATGCCAGCTCGGCCGTCGTCGAGGAGCGCCGAGCGAACATCGACGCGACGATCATGGGCCGCAACATGTTCGGTCCGATTCGCGGACCGTGGCCCGATGAGTCCTGGCGGGGTTGGTGGGGCGAGGACCCCCCTTATCACCATCCCGTCTTCGTGTTGACTCACCACGCGCGGGAGCCTCTGGAGATGCAGGGCGGAACGACGTTCCACTTCGTCACGGACGGCATCGAGTCTGCGCTTGCGCAGGCGAAAGACGCCGCGCAGGGAGGCGACATCTGGCTCGCCGGCGGCGCATCGGTTGTAAACCAGTACCTGGCGGCTGGTCTCGTCGATGAGATCGACGTCTCGATCTCGCCGGTGATCCTCGGCGGGGGCGAGCGCCTGTTCGAGGGGATTGAGCGGGGCTCGCTGAAGCTCGAGCAGGTCCGCGCCGTGGACGCTCCTCAGGTGACGCACGTCAAGTACGTGGTCGCCTGAGCGGGTCAGGCTATGAGCGCCAAATAACATTCGCGTAATTGATTACGCCTGCGCAGAAAGACATCTGGGATTCCTCGGCGTTTGGCCGAAGATCCCAGCAAAGGGAATACGTGCCCGGTGCCGATGTGCGAGGATTGTGGTCGGCCGCCTGCCGCACCCACCCGTCCGAGTAAAGGAGAGCCATGCCCGAGTATGCGCCCGGAACCCCGTCGTGGGTCGAACTCACCTCACCGGATACCGATGCCGCCGCCTGGTTCTATCGCGAGCTGATGGGCTGGAGCGCCACGGAGCCCGGGCCGGCCGAGTCCGGCGGGTATCGCATGTTCCAGCTGGACGGCAAGAGTGTCGCCGGTCTGATGGGCCACATGCAGGAGGGTCAGCCCACTGCGTGGTCCACCTATATAAGCGTCGCCGACGCCGATGAGACCGCGGCCAAGGTAAAGGCGGCGGGCGGCAGCGTGGTGGTGGAGCCGATGGATGTGATGGACATCGGACGGATGGCCTTCTTCTCCGATCCCACCGAAGCGGTGTTCGGCGTCTGGCAGCCGAAGACGTTCACCGGCGCCGACGTCGTCAACGAGCCGGGATCATTCTGTTGGAACGAGGTGCTGACCCGCGACGCCGACGCCGACAAGGCGTTCTACCAGGCTATCTTCGACTGGGCTGGTCGTCCCCCGGCGTTCGAGGGCGCGCCGACCACGTACACGGTCTGGGAGCTCGACGGGCAGCAGGTCGGCGGCATGATGCAGATGACCGATGAGTACTTCCCGGCGGAGATCCCGCCGCACTGGGGCGTGTGCTTCGCGGTTGCCGACTGCGACGCCACCGTCGCCAAGGCCCGTGAGCTCGGGGCGACCGTCACAAACGAGCCGATGGACATGCCGATCGGGCGCTTCGCCGGCCTGATCGATCCACAGGGAGCATCCTTCACGGTGATGCAGCCGCCGTCGCCGGCTTGATCGGCGCCCGCTTCGGTCGCCGATGGCGCGGGGCGAATGGTATTGCGGCGCCCGAATGGTATTGCGGCGCCGATTGATTGTCGTTTGACGGTTTCGCCGAGTCAGAGTGCTGGCGCCGGCCGATCGTCGACGGCGATTAAGTCGCAGTTTGCATTTGTTTTGTAAAAGGGATCGTGCCAACCTGTTGACTTTTTACCCGGCTTGGGAAGACTGGGAGATATCTGCGACAAAGGAGGAGGAGCGAAGATGAGCGCACCGGCGACGGTGTTCGTGCGACGCGATATCTGGAGCCTGCAGGCGGACGATGTGATCGTGACTGCATATGCCGATGCGGTGAGCAGGATGCGCGGACGGGCGGCCAACGACCCGACGAGCTGGAGCTATCAGGCGGCGATCCACGGCACGCATGCCAAACCGAACCGGCCGGGCTGGAACGGATGCCAGCACGGGACCTGGTTCTTCTTGCCGTGGCATCGGATGTTCCTCTATTACTTCGAGAAAATCGTCCGGGCAGCTGTAGTCGAGGGCGGCGGACCGGCGGATTGGGCTCTCCCCTATTGGAACTACGGCCTTGGCGGTGTGCGGGCGGAGTTGCCGTTGGCGTTCAGGCAGCCGAAGCTTGCCGATGGCGGCGACAACCCGCTTTACATCGCTGAACGCGCCGAAGGGATGAACTCCGGCGCAGGCTCCATACCTGCCCGTGCGGGTTCGCCCGCGAAAGCGCTCGCGCGTCCGGAGTTCATCGGCAAAGCCGAATTCGGCGGCGATCGGACGGCACCCGCGCAGTTCTCCAAAAGTGGTGGAGAACTCGAGGAAACCCCTCACAACGTCGTCCACGGGCTGGTCGGTGGGCGCGGGCTCATGGGCGACATCCTCAGGGCGGCGCAAGACCCGATCTTCTGGCTGCATCACGCGAACATCGACCGGATCTGGTCGGACTGGATCGGCGTGGCAAGCCATCAGAATCCCCGCGAAGGCTCGTGGCAGAGCCAGCCCTTCGCGTTCTTCGACGAGCACGGTCAACCGGCGAGTTTGCGCTGCGATCAGGTTCTTGAGACGATCGCGGACCTCGAATATGCCTACGACACAGAACCGTCGCCGCCGACTTCCCCGCCCGGTCCGCCGCCGGCCCACCTGGAAGTTGCCACCGTGAGCAAGCCCGAGCGAGAAATGGTTGGCGCGACCGAGCACGAGGTCGTATTGACAGGCGAGCAGGTCACGGCATCGATTCCGATCGACGCGCAGGCCGCTGCGCGGTTCGGGCCGAACGTCAACGTGTACTTGAACGTCGAGGAGATCGCGGGCGAGAGCAATCCGGGCACCGGCTACACCGTGTACGCCGATTTTCAGCCCGACCGTCCCGTCGACGCTCAGAGCAGTCGTCACGTCGGCAACCTCTCGTTCTTCGGGATCGAGCGAGCGCGCGAACCGGCGGGCGACCAAGCCCCGCATGCGCTTCAGTCCTCGTTTGAGATCACCTCGATTGCGCGTGAACTCGAGGCACGCGGCGAATGGGCGGGCCACGAGTTGCGGGTGATGTTCGAGCCTTTGCAGCTGCTGGCGGCGTCGGGAGCCGGCGAGCATTCGGTGGCGTCTCCGGCGCACCGGGATCTGCCGGTGCGGCTGGGGAGGATCAGCGTGTTCTACGACGCGTGATGGGCAAAGCAGACCGGCTGGCGGGGCCGCGGCGCATGGCCGGTTTCATTTTTGCTCCGTGGTGGTGCGGGCAGGTGGCGCTGATCCAGGCCACAAGCGTGTTGGCGTGGCTGCTCTACCTATATGTCTGGGCACGGAGCGGAGTCCACGCACCGCGAGGCAGGGCGCCGATTTGGTGGTGCATGCCGGGGATGAGCTCGGGAGCCTCGATCGGAGCGTCGGTGCCGGTTAAAGTCGTGTCGAGTCTGCCGATGTGGCTATTGATGGCCGCGGCGATGATGTTGCCGGGAGCTCTACCAGCGGCGCAGCACGTTGCGACGAACACGTTTCGTCGGGGAAGGTCAAGGGCGGTCGGCGCGTTCATCGGGACGTACCTGCTGATATGGATTGCTTTTGGGGTCGCGGCGGAGATGCTCATCACTGCGGTGGGCGTAGCGCCGGGGGGCGCGGTGTTTGCGGTTGTGCTGGCCGCTGCCGCGGTGTACGAGCTGACGACAGTAAAGCGTTGGGCACTGAACCGTTGTCACCGAAGCTGGCCGTTGCCGCCGTCGGGGTTGCATAGCGTTATCGGTGTCGCCCGCTTCGCGTGGATCAGCGCGAGCGGCTGCGTGGCGTCGTGTTGGGCGTCGATGCTCGCGATGCTGGCGGCAGCAGGGACTCGTCCGCTGGTGATGGTCGGGGTGACGGTCGCGATGACCTACGAGCGGCTGACGCGACGTCCACGCAGCGGGCGGCAGCGGGTCGCGGTGGGCTACTCCGGGGTCGCAGCGCTGTTCCTGCTAGCGGCGGTTTGAGGGACTGGCTCGGCTCTCGGCAGAACGCGCGGTCACGAGATAGCCACACGATTTGCACAGCTCGGCAACCTCGACGCGCGGGTGCGCGGGTAGGACTACGCAAACTGCTCACCTGCAACCGAGGAGAAGTCAATGATGCTTGGACGAATACATCGCGACGTACTGACAGCGCTTGTTGCCAGTGCAATCGCAACCGTGATCCCGGCGGCTGCGGTCTTCGCGCACCCGTCGCGCGACGGCGGTGGTCACGGAGGGCAATCGGGCGATCGCGGCGGAGGACGGTCGGGAGGTCGTGGGGGGCAGCAAGGCGGGCGTGGAGGCCAGCGGGGGCAACGCGGTCGTGGAGGGCAGCAGGGAGATCACGGCGAAGGCTCGGGAGGCCATGGACGACACCAGGAAGAAGGCGCCATCACCCACGTGCTGCTGATCTCAGTCGACGGTCTGCACCAGTCGGACGTCGAATGGTATGTGGGCAACCACCCGACCTCGGAGCTTGCGAAGCTCATCGGCGGCGGCGCCGAGTACGCACAGGCGCAGACGCCGATCCCGTCCGACTCGTTCCCGGGCATGACCGCCCAGGTCACGGGCGGCAACCCGCGCACGACCGGCATCTATTACGACGACGAGTACAGCCATGCCGTCCTGCCGGCGGGGACGATCTCCTGCCACGGCCAGCCGACCGGCGGCGAAGTCATCTACGACTCGCCGGACGATGTCAACGCGAACGCGCTCGACGCCGGCCAGGGCCTCAGCGGTCTGCCTGGGAGCATCCTCGAAATGACCGATCAGCCACAGTCGCTGCTCAACCCGGCTGCGTTGCAGGTCAACCCGCAGACCTGCAAGCCGATCTACCCGCACGAATATCTCCAGGTCAACACGATCTTCGAAGTCGCGCACGATCACGGCCTGCGGACCGCTTGGTCTGACAAGCACCCCGCTTACGAAGCGCTCGAGGGCCCGTCGGGCAACTCGATCGACGACCTGTTCACGCCGGAGATCGACTCGATCGCGCTCGAACCGAGCGGCAACCCGTACCCGGGTGAAATCAGCTGGACCGAAGACAACGCCGCGACGATGCAGTACGACTCCTACAAGGTCCAGGCGGTGCTCAACGAGATCGACGGTTACGACCACAGCGGCAAGACAAAGGCCGGCGTGCCGGCGATCTTCGGGATGAACTTCCAGACGGTCTCGACCGCGGAGAAGCTGCTGACCTCAGACGGCCTGAAGGGCGGCTATGAACCGGGCACGACGACGCCCGGGCCATTGCTACAGCGCGCGCTCGACTACGTCAACGCGAAGCTGCAGGCAATGGACGAAGCGATCCAGGCGCAGGGCCTTGGGGGCTCGACCGCGATCGTCGTCTCGGCCAAGCACGGCCAGTCGCCGCAGGACCCGAGCTCGCTGGTCCGGATCAAGGACGGCCCGATCATCGAAGCGATCAACCAGGCCTGGGAAGCGGCTCACCCTGGGTCCGGCGCCCTGATCGTCGCTGGGACCGACGACGACGCGTGGCAGAGTTACCTGTCGAACCCCTCCCAGGAAGCCGCCGATTTCGTCAAGGAATACCTCTGGAACCACACGGCGACCGGCGTCGCGTATGACGGCAGCTCGCGCACGTTGGAACACTCGGGGCTGGCCGAGATCTATGCCGGCAAGGGTGCTGCGCATTACTTCGGGGTGCCCGTCAGCGATCCGCGCCATCCGGACGTGTGGGGTGTGGTCCAGGTCGGCGTGGTGTACACCGGCGGCAGCAAGATCGCCGAGCACGGCGGCGCCAACTCGGCCGACCGGGACGTGCCGATCGTCGTCTACGCGCCGGGGACGGTGCAGCCGGGCTCCTACCGCCATCCCGTGGTCGAGACGACGCAGATCGCGCCGACGATCCTCGACCTGCTCGGGCTCGACCCGGACGCGCTGCAGGCGGTCCAGATCGAAGGCACACAGGTGCTTCCCGGTATCGCTCACCACTGATCCGGCGCACGCACCCGCCGGACGCTTCCAGTGCGAGGCGCCCGGCGGTGCGCGCGGTGCGCGAGGGAGGAGAGGCTGGTCGACAGCTCTGCCCCACGCAGATATGCTCTACGCCTCGTGGGGCAGTCACACACAGATCGCGTACCGAGCCTGAAGCTCTACTACGTCGAGGTCTCCCATCCGGCCAACGCCGCCCGGCTGATGCTGGACTACAAGGGCCTCGCCTACCGGCGCGTGGACATCAGGCCCGGCTTCCAGCTGATCGTGACGCGGATGCACAGGTTCAAGGACATCACCGTCCCGGCGCTCACGATCGACGGTGAGCGCGTCCAGGGCTCGATCCCGATCGCGCGGGCGCTCGAGCGACTGAAGCCCGATCCTCCGCTCTATCCCTCAGACCCGGACCTGCGGGCGGCTGTCGAGGAGGCGGAGGAGTGGGGCGAGCGCGAGCTGCAGCCGGTGCCCCGGCACCTCTACCGCTGGGCGCTGATCTCAAAGCCCGAGCTGCTCGCGCCGTTCGTCTCGGAGTTCCAGCGGCTGCGCCCGGCCGGGCCGATAGCCAGGGCACAGCGGCCGGGCCTCACCCGTTTCATGCGGGCCCATGGGGTGACCGACGAGGGCGTGCGCGCCGAGATGCAGGCGTTGCCCGGCATGCTCGAGCGCGTGAGGGAGCTGCTGGATGCGGGCGTGCTCGGAGGGGAGCGACCGAACGGGGCGGACTTCCAGATCGCCACATCGCTGCGGGCGATCGGGGCCCTCGGCGATCTGCAACCACTGGTCGAGGGCCGGCTCGACGACTACGCGCGGTCGATCTGGCCCAAGACCGAAATTCGCCTGCCGGCGGTGCTCCCGCCCGGCTGGGCGCCTCCGTCTCCCGTCCAAGCCTGAGGTAGAAAAGCCTCGACCTCGACCTCGACCTCGACGTCGACGTCGACCTCGCCGTCGGTCGCTGTCGCCGTCGGCGCTGCGATGACGCGGTTGCGCCCGGCGCGCTTGGCCTCGTACAGCGCCTCGTCGGCCGCCTTGAACAGCGTCTCGTAGTCGACCTGCGCGCCGCGCGCGGCGCTGACGCCGAGGGAGATCGTGATCGGGATGCCGGTCGGGCGTATCTCCTCGATCGCCGCCCGCAGCCGCTCGGCCGCGGCCTTTCCTCCGGACAGCTCGATCCCAGGGAGAACGACCAAAAACTCCTCGCCTCCGAGCCGGTAGACGAGCTCGAATGAGCGCAGCCGCTTGCGCAGCTCGTAGGCGACGTCGCGCAGGACCGCGTCGCCGCGGTCGTGGCCGTGCTCGTCGTTGACATCCTTGAAGCAGTCCACGTCGCAGAGGACCACGCTGACGGGCTGGCTCGTGAGCCGCGCCTGATGGGAGATCTCGATGAAGCGGGGGAGCAACGCGTGCCGGTTGAGCAGGCCGGTCAGCGGGTCGAGGATCGCCTCGTCGCGATGGTGGAGCTCGGCGGCTTGGAGGGCCCACACGATCGAGACGACTACGGCGAGCAGGGCCAGCGTGGCGATCACCGGAACGGGGTTGTCGATCGTCCAGCCGGGGTGAAGCCCCAGAGTGATGGTGAGGATCAGGAAGACCGTGAGCACGAGCCCGGCGACGACAACTTGCGGACGGAAGCGCGCGGCGATCATCCCCGCGGGCAGCACCAGCCACTGGAGCATCGGGCTGCGTGGTCCACCACTGAGGGCGACCCCGCCGCCGAGCAGCGCTAGGGTGAGGAGGATCGCGTAGGCGCTCACGCGCTCGGGGTGAGCGCTCGTGTGGATGCGACGCTCGACGTTCAGGAAATTGAGCGCGGAGAGCGCGAACAGGCCGAGCGTCCACCAGCCGATCCAGGGCGCCGAGATGACCAGCGCGACGCCGACCGCGCCGGAGCCGACGCGGCGGATCGTGCGCACGCGGTCGCTCGCGTCCACGACGCGGCTGCGGTCCAGCTCGGTGGGACAGAGCCAAGATCCCTCGCTCATATACCCGCTTCGACTCCCTCATGCGCGTGCTTGAACCGATGGGTCAGCAATTCAGACGATTGTCGATCCACATCCGCTATGCAGAATTTCCCATCTGTCTAAAGATGCGCAGCTCCGTCCAGAAAGGGCGGTCTATATGCGCGGAAGTTGTCACAAAGATGCGAGGATATCGGCGCAGTTCCCTTCGATCGGCGAGCTAGGCTCAAGCGGTGTCGATCGATCATCCATTGCCAGCAGTGAGCGACATCCTCGCCGAGCGCGCTGGCGAGGAGCTCACGCTCAACGACCGCTATCTGAACCCGCAGATGGGGCGGATCCTGCGCACGCTCGGGTTCGACAAGACCTGGACGGGAGGCGACGGCGCGCACCTGATCGACGCGGACGGCAACCGCTACCTCGACCTGTTCGGCGGCTACGGGGTGTTCGCGATCGGCCGCAACCACCCCGAGGCGATTGCGGCGGTCGAGGAGGTGATGGCGGCGCGCACCGGCAACCTGCCCCAGCTCGGCGTGACCCTGCTCAGCGGCGTGCTGGCCGAGCAGCTGCTCGCGCGCGCACCCGCATCGGTCGCGGCGATGGTGCCGGCGAACACCGGGACGGAGGCCGTCGAGGCGGCGATCAAGATCGCCCGTGCCGCCACCGGCCGCCCGCGAGTGCTGTACGCGGAGCACGCCTTTCACGGCCTCACGCTCGGCGCGCTGTCGCTCAACGGCAACGCCGAGTTCCGTGACGGGTTCGGCCCGCTGCTGCCCGGGTGCGATCCGGTCGGGTTCGGCGACCTCGATGCGCTCGCGCGCGAGCTCGAACGCGGCGACGTGGCCGCGTTCGTGGTCGAGCCAGTGCAGGGCAAGGGCGTCAACCTGCCCCCCGACGGCTACCTGCAGAGCGCCCAGGCGCTGTGCCGCGGCGCGGGGACACTGATCGTGTGCGACGAGGTGCAGACTGGCATCGGGCGCACGGGACGGTTCCTCGCGCTCGAGCACTGGGATCTGCAGCCGGACATAGTCTGCGTCGCCAAGGCGCTGTCGGGCGGTCTCGTGCCGATCGGCGCGGTGCTCGTCTCTCGCGCCGCGTTCGACCGCGTGTTCGACGGCATGGAGCGCGCGGTCAGACACGGATCGACGTTCGGCGGCAACGACCTCGCGGCGGCCGCCGCGCTGGCGACGCTGCGTGTGCTCGATCGGGAGGACCTTGTTGCGCGCGCTGGGCGGATGGGCGCGCTGCTGCTGGAGCTGACCGCGCCGCTCGTCGAGCGCCACGAGGTCGTGCGCGACGTGCGCGGGCTCGGCCTGATGTGGGCGATCGAGTTCGGCCCCCCCTCCGGTCGCGCGGGCAGAGCGCTGTGGGAGCGGGTCGAGCGGCGCCAGCCGGGCCTGTTCTCGCAGCTGATAACCGTGCCGCTGTTTCACAAGCACCGCATCTTCTGCCAGGTCGCCGGCCACCGCATGAACGTGATCAAGGCGCTGCCCCCGCTCACGATCGAGGAGGAGGAGATCAGGCGCTTCGCCGCCGCCCTGGACGAGACGATCGCGAGCGCCGAGCGCTATCCGCGCGCGTTAGCGGGTCTCGGCCTCGGTATCGTTCGTCGAACGGTCCGGAACCATGGTCCGTAGAAAAACTGGTGCCACAGGCTGTGGTGACCGGCGCCGACAGGGCCGGACGCAGGACCTGGCCCACGGGTCTCCCAAAAAAATACGGGCGCGAATGCGCGCGCGATGATGTCGAAAGGCGATGGATCCCCTTGCCGCTCGTCCCCAGAGATGACATACGCAACGTCGCGATCGTCGCGCACGTAGACCACGGCAAGACGACGCTCGTCGACGCGATGCTGTGGCAGTCGGGCGCCTTCCGCGTTGGCCAGGATGTGGCCACGCGTGTGCTCGACTCGATGGACCTCGAGCGCGAGAAGGGGATCACGATCCTCGCCAAGAACACCTCGCTGCGCTACCGCGACGTCAAGCTCAACATCATCGACACGCCCGGCCACGCCGACTTCGGGGGAGAGGTCGAGCGCGGGCTGACGATGGTCGACGGAGTGCTGCTGCTGGTCGACGCCTCCGAGGGCCCGCTGCCGCAGACCAGGTTCGTGCTGCGCAAGGCCCTGGAGGCGAAGCTGCCGGTGATCCTGGTGATCAACAAGGTCGATCGCCCCGACGCGCGCGTGACGGAGGTGGTCGACGAGGTGTACGAGCTGTTCCTCGACCTCGACGCCGACGAGCAGCAGATCGACTTCCCGATCGTCTACTGCAACGCCAAGGCAGGCGTCGCCTCGCTGAAATACGACCCGGGCCACCCGATCGAGGAGCGTGACCTCGCGCCGCTGCTCGACCTGCTGCTCGAGCGCATCCCCGCGCCAATGTATGACCCCGAACACCCGCTGCAGGCGCTCGTCACGAACCTCGACGCCTCGCCTTACGTCGGTCGCCTCGCGCTCTGCCGTGTCAGGCATGGAAACATCAAGAAGGGACAGCAGATCGCATGGTGTCGCGCCGATGGGACGATCCAGAAAGCGCAGGTCGCGGAGCTGTACGTGACCGACGCGCTCGACCGCGTCGACGCGCCGGAAGCGGGCCCGGGCGAGATCATCGCTGTGGCCGGGATCGCCGAGGTCACGATCGGCGAGACGCTCGCCGACCCGAACGATCCGAGGCCACTGCCGGTGATCACGGTCGACGAGCCCGCGATGTCGATCACGCTCGGCGTGAACACGTCGCCGCTTGCGGGCAAAGACGGGAGCAAGCTGACCGCCAGGCAGATCGAGGCGCGCTTGAGCCAGGAGCTCGTCGGCAATGTCTCCTTGCGCGTGCGCGAGACCGCGAGGCCGGACACGTATGAGGTGCAGGGCCGCGGCGAGCTGCAGCTGGCGGTGCTCGTGGAGATGATGCGCCGCGAGGGCTTCGAGCTGACGGTTGGGCAGCCGCACGTGGTCGAGCGCGAGATCGACGGCAAGCGCCACGAGCCGGTCGAGCGCCTGTCGGTCGACGTGCCCGAGGAGCACGTCGGCACCGTCACACAGCTGCTGGCCGCACGCAAAGGACGGATGGAGCACATGATCAACCACGGCACGGGCTGGGTGCGTCTCGACTACCTCGTGCCCGCGCGCGGCCTGATCGGGTTTCGCACCGAGTTCCTCACCGAGACGCGCGGCACGGGGATCATGCACCACGTGTTCGACCGCTGGGAGCCGTGGGCGGGCACGATCACCCGGCGCCAGAGCGGCGCGCTCGTGGCCGATCGCCGCGGCGCGACGGTCACCTTCTCGCTGTTCACCCTGCAGGAGCGCGGCTCGCTGTTCGTGGGGCCAGGCGAGGACGTATACGAGGGGATGCTCATCGGCGAGAACGCCCGCTCCGAGGACCTCGACGTGAACCCGGTGAAGGAGAAGCACTTGACGAACATGCGCTCTTCGACCTCCGACGTGCTCGTGCGCTTGGACGCCCACCGCAAGCTGACGCTCGATGAGGCGCTCGAGTTCGTGCGCGAGGACGAGTGCGTCGAGGTCACGCCGGCGAGCGTGCGCATGCGCAAGGTGGTGTTGGGTAAGACTGAGCGTATGAAGACGGCGAGGCAGGCGCGTAAATGAGCACCCGCGGTCGGGCCGGGATCGAGCTTGGTAGGCAGGCTCCCGACGCGACCAAGCCCGACGACTTCGTACACACACGCGTGGGCGCCGCGAATGGATCGCCAGGGCGAATCGAGCTCGACGGGCTGGTCAAGTCCTTTCACGGGCCGGACGGCCCAATCCGGGCAGTGCGCGGCATCGACGTACTGATCGCCGCAGGCGAGACGGTCGCGCTGCTCGGGCCCAACGGCGCGGGCAAGTCGACGACGATCGACATGCTGCTCGGCCTGCTCGCGCCCGACAGCGGCTCGGTGTCGGTGTTCGGCCGCTCGCCCACCGATGCGGTCGCGCAGGGAGCGGTCGGCGCGATGCTGCAGACCGGTGCCCTGATCAAAGACCTGTCCGTGCGCGAGCTCGTCACGATGGTCGCTTCGCTGTACCCCGCGCCGCTCGACGTCGACGAGGTGCTCGAGCTGACCGGCGTCGCGCAGATCGCCGCCCAGCGCACGAACAAGCTCTCCGGCGGGCAGACCCAGCGCGTGCGCTTCGCGGTGGCGCTCGTCTCAGACCCCGAGCTGCTCGTGCTCGACGAGCCGACCGCCGCGATGGACGTCGAGGGGAGGCATTCGTTCTGGACGACGATGCGCGAGTTCGCCGCGCGCGGGCGGACGATCGTGTTCGCGACCCATTACCTCGAGGAGGCCGACGCGTACGCCGACCGTGCCGTGCTGATGGCGCACGGGCGGATCGTCGCCGACGGCCCGACGAACGAGATCAAGGCGATGGTCGGCACGCGCACGATCCGCGCGACGCTGCCAGGCGCCGACACGGACGCCCTCGCGGCATTGCCCGGCGTGAGCGGCGCCGAGCGTCGCGGCGAGGCGGCGATCCTCAGCTGCACCGACTCCGACGCGGCGATCCGCGCGCTGCTCGCGTCCTATCCCGGCGCGCGCGACATCGAGATCGCCGCCGCCGGCCTCGAGCAGGCGTTCCTCGAGTTGACGGGCGAGAATGCCGCCGATCGTGGGGACGTGGAGCCTGGCCTCGGCGCGGGCGCGGAGGCCGAGAGTGGCGCTGCCGGGATCCGGGAGACGCGCCGGTGAGCGGGCTGACATACACGCGCTACGAGCTGCTGCGCACGCTGCGCAACCGCCGCTTCTTCATCCTCGCGCTGGGCTTTCCGCTGGTGCTGTTCTTCGTGATCGCCGGGCCGCTGCGCAACGTGCACAACTTCCAGCACACCGGCATCCCGGCGCCCGTTTATTACATGATCGGGCTGGCCTCGTTCGGGACGATGAGCGCGATGCTCTCCTGCGGCGCGCGCATCGCCGCCGAGCGCGCCGTCGGCTGGAACCGACAGCTGCGCATCACGCCGCTGTCGCCCCGAGCGTACTTCCGCGCGAAGGTGCTCACCGCCTACATGATGGCGCTGCTCAGCCTCGCTGCGCTGTACATAGCCGGCGCGTCGCTCGGCGTCAGCCTGCAGGCCGGCGACTGGCTGAAGATGACGGGGTTGATCGTGATCGGGCTCGTGCCTTTCGCTGCGCTCGGGATCACGCTCGGGCACATGCTCACCCCCGACTCGATCGGTCCCGCGATGGGCGGCGGCGTCTCGCTGTTCGCATTGCTCGGCGGCACCTGGTTCCCGATCGGCGCCCACGGATTCCTGCACGACATCGCTCAGCTCCTGCCGTCCTACTGGCTGGTCCAGGCCAGTCACGTGGCCTTGGGCGGACACTCGTGGCCGGCGAAGGGCTGGATCGTGATCGCCGCCTGGACGGTCGTGCTGAGCGCGATCGCCGCGCGCGCCTACCGGCGGGACACTGGTCGGGTTTAGGAGGCTGTCTCAAGCCCCAGGCCCGCCCGAAGCGGGCCCCTCTGCACGACTGTCCCTCGCACGTTAATGCTACCGACGTCTGCACGCCCCGGTAGGGTCTCGCGGATGCACAGAAGATCGACGAGCGCCACGCGCATCGCCCTGCTGAGCGCGCTCCTGGCCTTGGCATTCGCCACGACCGCGTCGGCCGCGAGCGCGATCCACTTCCAGGCGGAGGGGCTGCCCGCGCTGAAGGCGCAGCTGCACAATCACGAAGTGCACGCGCTGACGTTCCACCCGGCGCCGGCGCCGGGGCACATCCACGTGTCGATGAGCGACGGACGGCACTTCACCGTGATCTATCTCGCCACCGAACAGCCACAGCTCGTCGCGCTCGCGCACGCGAGCGGCGCGCGCTACGCCATCGCCGTAGCCAAACCGAAAGCCGCCGCCAAAAAGGCGCACCACACGCTGCGCTACATCGCAGGCGGGATCGTGATCGTCGTGATCCTCGTCGTAGCGGCCGTTCTCCTGGTCGATCGCCGACGCAAGCTGAACGCAGGCGGCGGCGGTCAGGGCACGCCCGCGCCGGGCGATTCGGCGATGTAGACCTGTCGGCGACGTAGACCCGTCTCCGTCTCTATCTACTGTGACGTAGGTCGTTTCGAGACGTAGGACGGTCTCGAAGGAGATCAGAACCCTGTATTTGTCTTGACGCGCTTACGATCCGTCGGGTGCAGGCTGCCCTTCTTCGCGAGCGTGGCGCACGCCTGAGCGATGTCCTGGCCGAGGGTGACGGTCATCGAGTAGGAGAGGGTCTGCTTGACGAGCGCGCGCAGGATCTTCACGTGTTCGGCGTTCGGCGGCAGCGTGTAGGCGGGCACCATCCAGCCGCGCTCCGCGGCGAGCTGAGCGGCGATGTCGAACTCGTCGTAGTCGTGGCCGTCGGTCAATTTGAAGGCGACCAGCGGGAGCTGCTCGTCCTCGGCGGCGCCGATGATCTCGAACTCGCCGATCGCGGCGATCTCATGGGCGAGCGTGCGCGCGTTGTACTTCATCGTCTCCATCACATAGCGGTAGCCGGAATGACCGAGGCGCGCGAAGTTGTAGTACTGCGCGAGCACCATCGCCGAACCGGTGGAGAAGTTCAGGGTGAAGGTGGCGTCGCGCTTGCCGAGGTAGTTCTCGTAGAAGACGAGATCCTCGGCGAGGTCCGACTCCTCGCGGAATATGAGCCAGCCGATGCCGGGATAGACGAGGCCGAACTTGTGGCCGGAGACGTTGATCGAGCGGACCTGCTCGAGGCGGAAGTCCCACTCGGAGTCGGGATAGAGGAACGGCCACACGAAGCCGCCGCTGGCAGCGTCGACGTGCAGCGGTACGTCGAGGCCCTGGTCGTGCTTGAGCGCGACGAGGTGTGAGTTGATGCCGCGAATGTCGTCAGAGTGCCCGGTGAAGGTCGTGCCGAGCACGGCGGCGACGCCGATCGTGTTCTCGTCGATGTGCGGCGCTACGTCGTCGGGGCCGATCGTGTACTTGTCGGGCGCGAGCGGCACGATCCGCGGTTCGACGTCGAAGTAGCGGCAGAACTTCTCCCACACCACGTGCACATCGCCGCCGAACACGAGGTTCGGACGCTCGGTCCCGTTGCCCGCAGATTCGCGGCGCGCGCGCCACTTCCACTTCAGCGACAGCGCGCCGAGCATGATCGCCTCCGAGGAGCCCTGCGTGCGCGCGCCGGTCGTCTTGGCGGGCGCGTGGAACAGGTCGGCGAGGATGCGGATGCAGCGCTGCTCGATCTCGGCCGTGCGCGGGTACTCGGCGTGATCGATGAAGTTCGTGTGCAGGTTCTGCGCGATCACCTGGTTGGCCTCGGGCTCCATCCAGGTGGTGACGAACGTCGCCAGGTTGCGCATCGGAATGCCGTCGAGCACCATCTCCTTTTCGATCAAGCCCTGCGCTTCCTCTGCGGACATGCCGATCTTCGGCAGCTTGCCGTCAGGGGCGGGCTCGAGCAGGTAGCGGTTGCCGTAGCGTTTCTCCAGCCGCTCGATCTGCTCGCGCGTGAGCTCAGGTGGGTGCCCGTCGGCTTGCTCGCCGGCGCGCTGCTGGTGAGACGGCATGCGCGGCGATCATACGCCTACCTCCGCGCGTCACGTCCGACTAGACCAAGAATAAGACTCAATCTTGATATGTTTGGGCCGTGCGCTGTGACCGTCCACGTCGGGGGAGGAGCTCCCGCTCAACCGGGTGGGGCGCTCGCGCGAAGCGTCCACGGATTGCGGTCGCCGTCGTGCTGGCGCTGGTGGCCGCGTTCGCGGCGGGCTGTGGCGGCGGCAGTGGCGGGTCGGGCGGTGGTGGGATCGGCGGCGCGCGCGCGTCCGGCCGGCTGCGGGTGGTCGCGGCGGAGAACTTCTGGGGCTCCATCGCCGCGCAGCTCGGCGGGGCGCGGGTGCAGGTGCAGAGCATCATCGTCAATCCGGACACCGACCCGCACAGCTACGAGCCGAGCGCGCAAGACGCGCGCACGATGGCGGGCGCGCAGCTCGCGATCGTCAACGGCATCGGCTACGACGAGTGGGCTTCGCACCTGCTGGCCGCCGACTCTTCGAGTGGGCGCGAGCTGCTCGACGTCGGCAGCCTGCTCGGGCTAAAGGCGGGCGAGAACCCACACCAGTGGTACTCGCCCGCACACGTGCGCGCGGTGATCGAGGCGATCGTGGCCGGCTATGAGCGGCTCGCGCCGGCCGATGCCGGCTACTTCGCCGCGCGCCGGCGCGCGTTCGAAACGACTGGCTTGCGGCGCTACAACGCGCTGATCGCGCAGATCCGCGCGCGCTACGCGGGCGTGCCGGTGGGCTACAGCGAGAGCATCTTCCAGCCGCTCGGCGAAGCGCTCGGGCTGAAGCTGCTCACGCCGTACTCGTTCGCCAAGGCGATCGCCGAGGGAGCGGAAGTGAGCGCAAAGGACAAGCAGACCGTCGACCGCCAGGCTACGAGCCGGAAGATCGCGGTGTGGGTATTCAACAGCCAGAACGTGACCCCGGACGTGCAGCGCGTGAACGAGCTCGCGCGCGCGGCACACATCCCAATCGCGACCGTCACCGAGACGCTCTCGCCCGCGAGCGACAGCTTCGAGCAATGGCAGGTCGCACAGCTCGAACAGCTCGAGCGGGCGCTGCACGAGGCGACGGGACGATGACAACGAACGCCTCCTCCTCATCGTCCTCCTCCTTCCCTTCCGGTCGATCGGCCGCCACCTTCCTTGCCGACAGCGAAGTGAGCCCAGCGATCGAGCTGCGCGACGCGCGGGCGCGCATCAGCGGCCGCGACGTCTGGCGGGGCGTCGACCTGCGCGTGCAGCCGGGCGAGTTCGTCGCCGTGCTGGGCCCCAACGGCAGCGGTAAGTCGACGCTGCTGAAGGCGATCCTCGGCCTGGTGCAGACCGCCCCGGGCGCGGTCACCGTGCTCGGTGGACCGGCCGGCAGCGCGAACCGTGAGATCGGCTACCTGCCGCAACGCCACGGCTACGACTCGGCGCTGCCGATCCGCGGCGTCGATCTGGTGCGCCTCGGGCTCGACGGCGCGCGCTGGGGGCTGCCGTCCCCGTTCGGCGCGCTCCCCGGCAGGAGGGTCGGATGGGGGCTCCAGCGCCGGGAGGCCGGGCGGGGAGGTGAAGACAGTCGAAACAACGCTCCCTCGCGCGCGCACGCGACGAAGGCCCGCGTGCAAGAGGTGATCGAGCTGGTCGGCGCCACCGCCTATGCCGAACGCACGCTCGGCGAGCTCTCCGGCGGCGAGCAGCAGCGCATCCTGATCGCCCAAGCGCTCGTCCGCCGGCCGCGGATCCTGATGCTCGACGAGCCGCTCGACAGCCTCGACCTGCCCAACCAGGCGGCGGTGACCGCGCTCGTACAGCGCATCTGCCGAGCCGAGAACGTCGCGGTGCTGCTCGTCGCGCACGACGTCAACCCGCTGCTGTCCTACCTCGACCAGGTGATCTACCTCGCCGGCGGCCGCGCGCTGCAGGGCCCGGTCGAGCAGGTGATCACCGACGCGACGCTCAGCGAGCTTTACGGGGCGTCGATCGAGGT
>DASYAM010000009.1:0-36152 GCA_036501315.1 Solirubrobacteraceae bacterium | reverse complement strand
CCGCGGGAAAGTGCCACAGAAACAAACCGCCGATGGGGCCGTCCCACGTGAACGGCTCACAGGCAAGGGTGAAATGGTGCGGTAAGAGCGCACCAGCGCCGCGGTGACGCGGCGGCTGGGCAAACCCCACTCGATGCAAGGCCAAACAGGACCGTTCGCAGGTAGCCCGCCAAGGTCCAGGTAGGCCGCTCAGATGGATGGCTGCTCAACGACAGAACCCGGCTTATCGACCTGCTAAGGAAAAGCCCCGCTCCGGCGGGGCTTTTCTATGGGCGCCGGAGTATGTACAGGCAGGCTCAGCCGTGCGTGCAAACAAGTCGAGCGCGCGACGAGGCGCGCAGGGCCGTAATGCAGGCTCATCCAGGCCAGCAACGCAGGCTCATCTAGTCCGCCGTGTGCTCCTCGTCGGCCTCGCCGTACACCGCGTCGCTCTCCTCCAGGTCCTCCTCGGCGGCCGCGTCGCGCATGATGCGCGCCGGCGTATGGCCGTCGCCGTGAGAGGTGTGGTCGATCAGTTCCTGCTCAGCCAGCTCGAACCCCTCCGACTCGCCGCCGCCCGCCTCGTCGACCGCCACGCGCGCCTCGTGGCGGCGTTTCTCCAGCTCGTGAATCGGATCGAACGGCGTTGGATCGTCCATACCTCGACCGTACCCGATTCGCGACGCTGTCATGCATCGGGTGTTTGTACGCGCGTGCCGCGGTCAGCGGCCTATACCTGCCGTCGTGCCGGCCGCCTACCCGCGGCCAGTCTTGCGCCCGCATCCAGCCTTGCGCTCGAGGCCTGCTCCGGCGGCGTCCGGCCCATGCCGGCGGCCGTGTCCGGCCCATGCCAGCGGCCGGGTTTACCCGTTCAGCTGCGCGCGCGCGGTCTCGATCAGCGATGGGCCGCTTTTCAGCTGATCGAGCGCGGCACGCATTGGATCGAGCTCACAATCGATCTTGTCCGGCCACGGCTTCTCCGGATGGTCGTCCAACGTCTTCAAGCCGTTGCCGGTGATGATCGCGACCACCGTCTCGTCGGCCGCGAACCGCCCCGCGGCCGCGAGCTTCTCGAGCACCGCGATCGTCGTTCCACCCGCCGGCTCGGTCAGCAGCCCCTCGGTCGCCGCGAGCAGGTCGATGCCCGCGAAGATCTCCGGGTCTGAGGCGAACCCGCCCGTGCCGCCCCGTTTGCGCACGGCGTCGATCACCAGATAGCCGTCGCCGGGAGCGCCGATCGCGAGCGAATGGGCGGCCGTCTCGGGCGTGACCGGATGAACCTCGGCCTCCTCTGCCAGGATCGCCGTTGCGATCGGGTTGCAGCCGCTCGGCTGGGCGATGTGGATACGGGTCGCCTCCGTGTCCGCCAGCCCGAGCAGCTGCAGCTCGCCGAGGCCCTTGTGCAGGCGCGAGGACAGCGTACCGCCCGCCGCCGCGGTGACGATGTGGTCCGGCGCGTCCCACTCGAGCTGCTCGACGATCTCAAACGCCGCCGTCTTCGCACCCTCCGCGTAGAACGGGCGCAGCGTGATGTTCGCGAAGTCCATCCCCGTCGCTTCGGCCAGCTCGCGGCAGCGGCGGTTGGCTTCGTCGTAGTTGCCCTCGACCTGCACCACCTTCGCGGCAAGCGCCATGCACGCGCGCGCCTTCGTGTCCTCGATCCGGTTCGGGTAGAAGATGTAGGCGTCGACCCCGGCCTTCGCCGCGAACGAGGCCACCGCGGTGCCGACGTTGCCGGTCGACACGCATCCGATCTCGGTCTTGCCGCGCTCCAGCAGGCGCGCAACCGACATCGACACGACGCGGTCCTTGTAAGAGAGGGACGGGCGGTTGGACGAGTCGTCCTTGATGTACAGGTTCGCGATCCCCAGCTCGGCGCCCAACCGCTCGGCGCGGATCAGCGGGGTGTAGCCGGAGAACTGCCCGACGCGCGCCTGTGCCGAGGCGTCGACGATCGGCAGCAGCTCCTCGAAATGCCAGATGTTGCGCGGGCGCTCCTCGCTCGGGAAGTCACGAAAGTGGCCGGCGGCAAGCTCGTAGTCGTAGACGACATCCAGCCCCTTGCCGCAGTCAGGGCACGCGAAGATCGTGTCCTCGAGCGCGTATCTCGTGTTGCAGCGATGACAGGCGAGGCCCGTCGCGCACGAGCGCGTCCGCTGCCTCGATCCCATTGCAGGGCTCTCTACGGTCGATGGGCTCATGCCGGTACCCCAGACGATACGCCTGGCCACGGCGTTTGCGTTGAATCTTCGTGACCAAGCGCCATCCACAGCTCCTCCGCCAGGTGCGGGGTGAACGGGCCGAGCAGCTGCACGAGCACGCTCAGCGCGTCGCTCAACGCCTCGCGATCGGCCGCGCCCAGCGTCGGCTGGCGCCCGAGCACGCGCTTCTCGAAGTCCTTGATCCGGTCGAACAAGCGCATCACGTTGCGCACGGCGGAGTGCATCTCCAGATCGTCCATCTCTTCGCTGATCTTCTCAACAGCCGTCTCGCACCATTTGCCGAGCTTCACCCTCAGGTGCTCGCTCGTGTCTCTCTCTGGCTCTTGTCCGTCCATGCGGCTCCCATTCCCGTCTGCGTTGGCGAGCGCGCTGTCGGAGCCTGGCAGCGCTCCGTCCCCGTTGGGCGCCTCCGCGACGAGGTGTGCTTGCGTGAAGTCCCACACCTGGTTCAAGAACCTGTGACAGCGCAGCACCGCCGAGTCACTCCAGTTCAGCGAGCGCTGCGGCCGGGCCGCATATAGCGTCGCGAGCCGCACCGTGTCGGCGCCGTAGCGCTCCACCAGCTCGTCCGGGTCGACGACGTTGCCCAGGTGCTTCGACATCTTGCGTCCGTCGCGAATCACCATCTCATGGAACAGGCAGCCGGCGAACGGCTCGCCGTCTGAGAGGAACGCGAACGGGCCGATATCGCGCAGCGCCTTCGTCACGATCCGCTGGTCGAACACGAAGTTGCCGCTGTCAGAGCCCGCCACCACACGCTCCGACGGCAGCCAGTGGCGCAAATCGCCGAGCGCGAGGATCTCCTCGAGCGTTCGATTGCGCGCGTCCGGCGGTACGCAAACCGGCACCCATAGCCACAGCGCGTCGAAATGACAGTCCAGCGTGTCGGTCTCGCGCCGCGCCAGCTCGCCGCATTGCGGGCAGACGGTCTGCACGAAGTCCTCGCGCTCGGCCAGCGGGTTGCCCGCGCCGGTCGGTTTCAAATCGAGCGGCAGCTCCACGGGGAGTTGCTCCTTCGGTACTGGCACGGCGCCGCACTCATCGCAGTACACGATCGGGATCGGCGTGCCCCACGAGCGCTGGCGCGAGATCGAGAAGTCGTTCGCGCGATACCGCACCGCGGCACGGCCCGCCCCGCCGTCCGCTCCATCCGCTGCGTCCGCTCGACCATGCGCGCCGCCGGGTCCGACGCCGGTGTCACCGCTCGCGGAGGCGATCCCATTCGCCTGCCCCTCCTCTCGATCATCCTCCTTCTCCTCACGCTCCGGATCGAGACCCAGCCGCCGCGCGATCACGGCGTCGGTGCGGTCGCGCGCGGGAATTCCGAGTACGGCGGTGACCCCGAAACGACCGTCGACCACGGGCGATATCAGCACCGGCAGGGGATCGCCGCCCGCCGGCGCGGAGACGACGTGGCCGGTGTCGATCAGCGGCAGCGCCTCCGCCTCGCGCGCGTCGCGCTCCAACCCGCCCGAGCGCAGCTCCTCGAGCTGCTCGTCGGAGACCGAGTCGGACCAGCGCTCGATGTCGGGGTGCTTTGGCGAGATCAGCACGAACCGCGCGCGCGCAAGCGCATCGCCGTGAGGCGTGAACACGGTCAGGCCTACCGCGTTCTCCTCGGTGGGCTCCGCGTCGTTTGCGGTTATCGCCGGCCCGGCTGGCCCGATCGGGTTCGCGGTTACCGGCGACGACTCGTCCACCCGCCCCAGGTCGACCTCGACGCCGTCGACGCGCCCGAGCACGAAGCGCTGGCTCGCGAGTGCGCTCTCGTCCCAGATACCGCTCTCTGAAAGCTCCTCCAAGCGGCTGTCGTTCTCCTGCACGTACGCGCTCACCCGCAGATACCACTGCGGCCGCTGAATCAGCCGCACCGGGTTGTGACAGCGCCAGCACAGCCCGTCCTCGACCTGGATCGTCGCGAGCGTCGTCTGACACGTATCGCACCAGTCGACGTTGCCCGTGCCGCGATAGATCAGCCCGGCGTCGAGCAGCGTGAGGAACAGCCACTGCGACCAGCGATACATGATCGCCTCAGAGCTCACGAACGAGCGGGCCCAGTCGAACGAGAAGCCGAGGCGCTGCAGCTGGCCGGTCATGTGAGTAGTGCAGCGCGCCACCCAGTCGCTCGGCGACACACCGCCCGCGATCGCTCCCAGCTCGGCGGGCAAGCCGAAGGCGTCGAAGCCGAACGCGAACAGCACCGCGTCGCCGCGCGCGCGGCGATAGCGCGCATAGGCGTCGCCGATCGAGTAGGAACGTACGTGCCCGATGTGCACGTTGCCCGAGGTGAACGGGGCCGACGGCTTGATGTAGCGGTGGGGCGGCCCGTCCTCCGTCGGCACGGGCGTCGCGAACGCCTCGCGCTCGCGCCAGGCCTCCTGGCGGCGCGCCTCGATCGCGCGCGGGTCATAGCTTGTGCGCGCGCGAGAGGGCATGTCGTCGAGGATATCCAAGGCGCATCCGCCGAGCGGGGTTTACGAGTGGCCTCGACACGCGTCCGAAGTGCGATCCGGGGGGTGCCGTTGCTATGCTCGAACTCACTTGGCATCACCCTTCGACAGCCTCTCGCCGGCACCGTGCCGGCCCCCAATCGGCCCCGCCCCGCGCGGGGTTTTTTCGTCCGCGGCGAGTGCGAGGATTTGACAATGGAAGTGGAGATCGGACGCGGCAAGAGCGCGCGACAGGCATACGGCTTCGACGACATCGCGATCGTGCCCTCGCGGCGCACGCGCGACCCCGACGACATCGACATCTCGTGGAAGCTCGGCCCCTACCAGTTCGAGCTGCCGCTGATGGCCTCGGCGATGGACGGCGTCGTCTCGCCGAGCACCGCCGGCATCGTCGGGCGGCTGGGCGGCCTGGCCGTACTCAACCTCGAGGGGATCTTCACGCGCTACGAGGACGCCGAGGAGCAGCTCGAGCGGATCTCCGAGCTGCCCAAGGAGGAGGCGACGCGCGAGATGCAGGAGATCTACGCAGAGCCGGTCAAGCCCGAGCTGATCTCACAGCGCATCCGCGAGATCAAGGAGCAGAAAGTGGTCGTCGCCGCATCGCTGACCCCACAGCGGGTGCGCGACTACTACGAGCTTGCGCTCGAGGCCGGCCTCGACGTGCTCGTGATCCAGGGCACGGTGGTCTCCGGCGAACACGTCTCGACGATCTCCGAGCCGCTGAACCTGAAGGAGTTCATCCCCAGCCTCGACGTGCCGGTGGTCGTCGGCGGCTGCGCCTCCTACCACACCGGCCTGCACCTGATGCGCACCGGCGCCGCCGGCGTGCTCGTCGGCGTTGGCCCAGGCGCGGCCTGCACGACCAGGGGCGTGCTCGGGATCGGCGTGCCGCAGGCGACCGCGATCGCCGACGTCGCGCACGCGCGCTCGACGCATATGCTCGAGACCGGCGAGTACTGCCAGGTCGTGGCCGACGGCGGCATGCGCAACGGCGGCGACGTGTCAAAGGCGATCGCGCTCGGCGCCGACGCCGTGATGATCGGCTCGCCGCTCGCACGCGCCTACGAGGCGCCCGGACGCGGCTTTCACTGGGGCATGGCGACCTTCCACCCGTCGCTGCCGCGCGGCGCGCGTGTCGCGACCACGCAGAACGGCACGCTTGAGGAGATCCTCGTCGGCCCGGCGCGCGAGAACGACGGCACGTTCAACCTGTTCGGCGGCCTGCGCACGTCGATGGCGACCTGTGGGCACAAGGACCTCGCCGAGTTCAACCGCGCGGAGGTCGTGATCGCGCCCGCGCTGCAAACGGAGGGCAAGGCGCTGCAGCGCGACCAGCAGGTCGGCATGGGCGCCACCGGCGGGAAGGCTGCCGTCCTCGTAAATGACTGACCCTGCCGCACCGGCGCCGCTTGCGCCGCCGGAGGTCGGAGGGGATGGTGAGGCGGACGGGGTGGTGAGCGCGCCGATGTCGGCGAGCAGCACCGCATCTGACCGTCTCGGCGTCGCGTATGCCGCGAGCGAAGAGATCGTGGTGCTCGACTATGGCGGCCAGTACAGCCAGCTAATCGCGCGCCGCGTGCGCGACTGCGGCGTGTTCTCCGAGCTGTTGCCCCACCACGTCTCGATCGACGAGGTGAAGAAGCGCAAACCCCGCGGAATCATCCTCTCGGGCGGCCCGGCGTCGGTATACGCAGAGGGGGCGCCGAAGCTCGACCTGGGTCTGCTCGAGCTGGGCGTGCCGGTGATGGGGATCTGCTACGGCATGCAGCTGCTCGTGCACGAGCTGGGTGGCAAGGTCGAGCAGGCGGAGGTGGGGGAGTTCGGACGCTCCGATCTACGCGTGATCGAGCCCGGACGCCTGCTGAAGGACATGCCGAAGGAGCAGACCTGCTGGATGTCCCACCGCGACACCGTGTTCGAGCCGCCCCCCGGCTTCACCGCGCTCGCCTCCTCGAGCGCCTCGCCGGTTGCCGCGATCGAGGATACCGAGAGGCAGGTGTACGGGATCCAGTTTCACCCCGAGGTCGTCCACACGCCCTACGGCCAGGAGATCCTGACGCGCTTCCTGACGGAGGTGTGCGGCTGCGAGCGCACCTGGTCGGCGGCGTCGATCGTGGAGGACCAGATCGCGCGCATCCGCAAGCAGGTCGGCGACGGACGCGTGATCTGCGGGCTATCGGGCGGGGTCGACTCCTCCGTCGCGGCGCTGCTCGTGCACCGTGCGGTCGGCGAGCAGCTGACGTGCGTGTTCGTCGACCACGGGCTGATGCGCAAGGACGAGGGCGAGCAGGTCGTGAGCGCGTTCAGGGACACGTTCAAGGTCCCGCTCGTCGCGGTCGACGCCGAGACGCGGTTCTTGGAGAAGCTGCGCGGGGTGAGCGAGCCCGAGGCCAAGCGCAAGGCGATCGGCGCCGAGTTCATCAGGGTGTTCGAGGAGGAGGCGACAAAGCTCGCGGGCGATGGCGGGGAAGGGGCCCGCTTTCTCGTGCAGGGCACGCTCTACTCCGACGTGATCGAGTCGGGCGGCGGCACGGGCGCGGCGACGATCAAGAGCCACCACAACGTCGGCGGCCTGCCCGACGACCTGAAGTTCGAGCTGGTCGAGCCGCTGCGCGCATTGTTCAAGGACGAGGTTCGCGCCGTCGGCGCCGAGCTGGGACTGCCCGAGCGCCTCGTCTGGCGCCAGCCGTTCCCAGGTCCGGGCCTCGCGATCAGGATCGTCGGCGGCGAAGCGACCAAAGAGCGGCTGAACGTGCTGCGCGAGGCCGACTCCATCCTGCAGGAGGAGATCCGCAAGGCGGGCCTGTATCGCGAGCTGTGGCAGTCGTTCTGCGTCCTCCCCGACGTGCGCACCGTCGGTGTGCAGGGCGACGAACGTACCTACGGCTACGTCGTGGTCGTGCGCGCGGTGACGAGCGATGACGCGATGACAGCCGACTGGGCGCGGCTGCCGTACGACCTGTTGGAGACGATCGCCTCGCGCATGATCAACGAGCTACGCGAGGTCAACCGCGTAGTCCTCGACATCACCAGCAAGCCGCCGGGAACTATTGAGTGGGAGTAGAGAATGGTCGTCTTTTCGGGAGACGCGTGGGCCGGCCTCCCCGAACAGCCCTGCCGGCGCCGGTCACCACAGCAGTCGACGCCGCGAAAGGACACGACTTCGCCTATGATGCTCGAAGCGCCGCGCGCTCTCGCGTGGCCTTTTTTACGTCATGAACACCTCTACACCCTCAGCCAGGACCTACGTAGCCAAGCCGACCGAGCGCGAGCGCAATTGGGTGCTGGTCGACGCCAACGGCAAGACGCTGGGGCGGCTGGCGACGCAGATCGCTGACGTGCTGCGCGGCAAGCGCAAGCCTGAGTACACGCCGCACATCGACACGGGCGACTTCGTCGTGGTGGTGAACGCCGAGAAGATTCACGTGACCGGCAACAAGCGCGCCGACAAGCGCTACTACCGCCATTCCGGCTATCCCGGCGGCCTGCGCTCGCGCACGTTCGAGGAGATGCAGGCGCGCAGGCCCGAGGAGATCATCAGGCTCGCCGTGAAAGGCATGATGCCGCGCAACCGGCTCGCGCGCAGGCAGATCACGAAGCTCAAGATCTACGCCGGTCCCGAGCACCCGCACGTCGCGCAGAAACCGCAAACTTTGGAGATCGAAGCGTGATGATGGCCGACGAGGAGAACCCCGAGACACCCCAGACGCCTGCCGATGGCGCGCAGAGCCCGGCCGAGGGCGAGACCGCTCATGCCGTGCCGAGCGAGGATGCGGCTGAGATAGCCGGCTCCGCCGAGGACGCCCCGCTCGAGGCGTTCGAGGAGTCCCAGGAGCACCCCAAGGAGCCGGCGGCGGCCGAGCCGTTCGAGCCAATCCCCGGCAACGCCGTCCCGAGCGAGGACGCGACCGAGATCGCCGGCTCCGCCGAGGACGCGCCGCTGGAGGCCGCGCAGGAGCGCGCCGAGGTCGAGGAGGCCGTTGCCGAGGAGATCGCCGAGGAGCTGGTCGAGGAGGCCGTTGCCGAGGCGGTGGCCGAGGAGGTTCTCGCCGAGGTCGTCGAGGAGGCAGTGGCGGAGGAGATCGCTGAGGAGATCGTCGCCGAGGCCGAGGAGGAGCTCGAGGAGGAGGAGGAGACCACTCCGCGTGTGAAGCCGGCCGTACCGGGAGCGCACCTCGAAGTAGACATCGTCCCCGAGGGCGTCGACCCGCTCGGTCGCGACGAGGGATACGTCGACCCGTATGCGATCGACGAGGACACAGAGCCGCAGAGCGATGCTGAGGAGCGCGACGACGACGAGGTCCTCTCAGAGCCGATCTCCTCGGCGGCGATAGATCTTGCCTCGGGTGCGCGCTACCGGGCTACCGGCAAGCGCAAGACCGCGATCGCGCGCGTGACGCTGCGTCCCGGCAGCGGCTCCTATCTCGTCAACGGGCGCGCGCTCGAGGAGCACTTCCCGCGGATCACGCTGCAGCGCAACATCCGCCAGCCGCTCGAGGCCGTGGGATATCAGGAGCGGATGGATGTCGTCGCAAGACTGCATGGCGGAGGGATCTCAGCCCAGGCGGGCGCGCTGCGACATGGAGTGTCGCGGGCGCTGCTCGAGGCCGATCCGAACCTCCGCGGGGAGCTCAAGCGACGGGGCTTCCTGACCAGGGATTCGCGCGCGAAGGAGCGCAAGAAGGCCGGTTTGAAGAAGGCGCGCAAGCGTCCGCAGTTCTCCAAGCGCTAGCGCACATACCCAAGGAAGGGGGGAGACGAGCATGGCTCGCAAGCTGTTCGGAACCGACGGTGTCCGTGGTGTCGCCGGTGAGCTGCTGACCGCCGAGCTGGCGCTCGCGCTCGCGCAGGCTGCCACCCGCCAGGCCCAGGTCGAGCGCCCGCAGGTGCTCGTGATTCGCGACACGCGCGAGTCGGGCGAGATGCTCGAGGCGGCGGTCGCCGCCGGGGTCGCCTCCGCCGGCGGGGACGCGCTGCTCGGCGGCGTGCTGCCGACGCCCGCCGCGCCGCTGTTGATCGGGCGCTACGGCTTCGACCTCGCGGTCGTGCTGTCGGCCTCGCACAACTCTTACGAGGACAACGGGATCAAGTTCTTCGCAGGCGACGGCTACAAGCTCTCCGACGCGGCCGAGCTCGAGATCGAGCGCGAGCTCGAGCGCGGCGCACCGGCCGGCGCGCATCCCGCGATCGGGCGGATACGCGAGCTGCGCGGCGCGGGCGAGGACTACCTGCGCGAGCTGCACGCGCGCTTCTCCGCGCTCAACCTGAGCGGGGTCGACGTGCTGCTCGACTGCGCCAACGGCGCCACGCACGAGGTCGGACCGGAGATCTTTCGCCGGCTCGGAGCGCATGTGACCGTCACCGCGGACGCGCCCGACGGGCGCAACATCAACGCGGGCTGCGGCTCCACGCATGTGCAGGCGCTGGCCGAGCGGATGACCGGCGAGGGGCACGCTGTGGGCTTCGCGTTCGACGGCGACGGCGACCGTGTGCTCGCGATCGACCGCCGCGGCGACGTGGTCGACGGCGACGAGCTGATGGCGCTCGCGGCGCTGCACCTGCGCGACGCCGGGCGTCTCCCCGGGAACGGCGTCGCGGTGACGGTGATGACCAACTACGGCTTCCACTCGGCGATGGCGCGCGCGGGCGTCGACGTGGCTGTAGCGAACGTCGGCGACCGCTACGTGCTCGAGGAGCTGCGCGCCCGCGGCTGGGCGCTTGGGGGCGAGCAGTCCGGGCACATCATCGACATGGGCTTCAACCGCACCGGCGACGGCCTCGCCGGCGCGCTGCTCACGCTCGAGGCGCTCGGCGGGCGCGACCTGGCCGCGCGCGACGCGATGAGCAAGCTGCCGCAACGGCTCGTGAACGTGCGCGTGCGCGACCGCGCCGCGCTCGAGCGGGCCTCGGACGTGCGTGCCGCGGCGAGCGCCGAGGATAAGGCGCTCGCGGGGCGCGGGCGCGTGCTGGTGCGCCCGAGCGGGACCGAGCCGCTCGTGCGCGTGATGGTCGAGGCGCCGAGCGAGCAGGAGGCCGAGGACGTCTGCAATCGCTTGGTGGCCCTGGTGGAGCAGGAGCTGGCCTGAGTCGTCCAGTCTTCGTTGGTGGGACCTGCGTTGCGGGACCGGACCGGGCCTCCGAGCGCTGGTATCTTCGACGCAATGTGCGGCATCGTCGGATATGTAGGTAAGCGTCCCGCCCGCGAGCTGCTGCTCGCGGGGTTGAGCAAGCTCGAGTACCGCGGCTATGACAGCGCCGGCATCTCGGTGATCGCCGACGACCGCATCGAGTCGGTGCGCGCCGTCGGCAACCTGAGTGCGTTGCAGGCGAAGCTGGCCGGTAACGACGCGAGCGCGGATAGGGAGGCGGACGCCCTCGGCGGCACGTCCGTCGCGGTCGCCTCGCAGCCCGCGACGACGGGCATCGGTCACACGCGCTGGGCGACGCACGGGCGCGTGAGCGAGGAGAACGCCCATCCCCACTTCGACACGACGAACGCGGTCCACGTGGTCGTCAACGGCATCGTCGAGAACTACGTGGTGCTCAAGCGCCGCTTACAGGAGGCCGGCGCGGTCTTCACGAGCGAGACCGACGCCGAGGTGATCGCCCACCTCGTTGCCCATCATTGTGCGGGCGGCGCAAGCCTCGCCGAGGCGGTGCTCGCCGCGTTCAACGAGCTCGTCGGGCATTTCGCGTTCGTCGCGATGCGGCTGGACGAGCCCGACACGATCGTCGGCGCGCGCCTGGAGTGCCCGCTCGTGGTGGGCCGCGGCGAGGGGGAGACGTTCCTCGCCTCCGCGATCCCCGCCTTCCTGAACGAGACCCGCCGCGTGCAGCACATCGAGAACGAGGAGATCGTCGTCGTCACCGCCGACGGGGTGCGCTTCCTCGGCGCCGACGGGGCCGAGCGCGAGCGCGCGATCGAGGAGATCGACTGGAGCGAGGAGACTGCCGAGAAGGGCGGCTTCTCGACGTTCATGCTCAAGGAGATCCACGAGCAGGCCGACGCGATCGCCGACACGATCGCCGACCGCACCGCCGCCGGCACGCACGTCGATCTCGACGACGTCGGCGCGCTCGACGAGGAGATGCTGCGCGGGATCAAACGGATCCTGATCACCGGCTGCGGCACCGCCTACCACGCCGGGCTGATGGGCCGCTACGCGCTGGAGGAGTGGGCGCAGATCCGCACCGACATCGACGTCGCCTCCGAGTATCGCTACCGTCGCCAGCTGGTCGGACCGGGCGATCTCGTGATCGGCATGACCCAGTCGGGTGAGACGGCCGACACGCTCGCGGCGATGCGCGCCGCGCGGCGCGCGGGCGCGACCGTGCTCGCCGTCACGAACGTCGTCGGCTCGCAGGCCACGCGCGAAGCCAACGGCGTGCTCTACACGCGCGCTGGCTTGGAGATCGGTGTGGCTGCGACGAAGACGTTCGTCTGCCAGGTCGCTGTCATGTACCTGCTCGCGCTGAAGCTCGCGCAGCTGCGCGGCACGATGCGCCCCGTAACGCTCGAGAAATTGGTCGGCGACATCAAACGGCTGCCACGCTCGATCGCCGAGGTGATCGAGGCCGCGACCGACCCGGAGACGGGCGAGCCCGCTGGGCCGGTGCTCGAGGCCGCCGAGCGCGAGTGGGAGGCCGGCTTCTTTCTCTACCTCGGCCGCCACATCGGCCTCGCGGTCGCGCTCGAGGGCGCGCTAAAGCTGAAGGAGATCTCCTACATCAACACCGACGCCTACGCCGCCGGCGAGATGAAGCACGGCCCGATCGCGCTGCTCGAAGAGGGCACGCCCGTAGTGGTGGTGGCCACCGCCTCGCCGGTGAAGGAGAAGGTCGTCTCCAACATGCAGGAGGTCGCCGCCCGCGGCGCCCATGTGATCGCGGTGGCGGCACAGAGCGATCACGAGATCGACGCCCACGCCAAGCAGGTGCTGCGCGTGCCCGACGTCGACTGGATGCTGCAACCGCTGCTCGGCACGATCCCACTGCAGCTGCTCGCCTACGCGATCGCGCGCAAGCGCGGCCTGAACGTCGACCAGCCGCGCAACCTCGCCAAGACCGTCACCGTCGAGTAAGCCAGCGGTCCGCTGGCACGGCGCCAGGCTGCGTCCTACCGATCGGAGATCTACGGGATCTCCGATCGGAGGCACACAGCCCGGACGGCTGGGTCACATGTGCGAAGCACATTTCGCTTGCTGCGTCCTGGCCTGACTTGGCCGGCGAACCGCTGGTGCGCAGCGACCATCTAGCATCGCTGGTCGTGGGATCTCTTCCCGACTGGCTGACACCGCTGCCCGACGCCGCGAGCATGCGTGCGATCGATCGCTGGGCGATCGAGGAGCGCGGCGTCGCCGGCCTCGACCTGATGGAGCGCGCCGGCGCAGGGGTGACGCGGGCCGTCGAGCGGGTGGCGCCTGACGGTCCGGTGACGGTGGTGTGCGGCAAGGGCAACAACGGCGGCGACGGGCTGGTCGTAGCACGCCTGCTGCGCGATGCGGGCCGCGAGGTGACGGTCGTGTGCGTTGCGCCTCCAGAGGACTTCGCGGGCGACGCGCGTACGAACTTTGACCGCCTGTCGGGAGATCGCCCGGTGCCGTTGGCTGAGGGCGTATTCGCGCACGCTGCGGTGATCGTCGACGGGCTGCTCGGCACCGGCTTTGAAGGCGAGCCCCACGGCGCGGTGGCGGAGGCGATCGACGCGGTGAACCGGGCCGGCGCGCCTATCGTCTGTGTGGACGTGCCGAGCGGCGTCAACGCCTCGACTGGCGTTGTCTCCGGCAGGGCCGTGCGCGCCGTTGTCACCGTCACGTTCCACGCGGCGAAGCCCGGCCTGTGGATCCATCCGGGCAAGGCGCACGCGGGGACGGTCGAGACGATCGACATTGGGATTCCCCGTGGCGCTCCCGCAGAAGCGGATATCGGGCTGATCGGTCCCGCGGTGCTGGACGGGCTGCCGCGTAGGGGCGCCGACTCGACGAAGTTCTCCTCCGGGCATGTCCTCGTCGCCGGCGGCTCGCGCGGGCTTACCGGCGCGCCGCGCATGGCCGCCTACGCCGCGATGCGCGCGGGCGCGGGCTACGTCACCGCATGCGTGCCCGCCTCGCTGCAGACGATCCTCGCGAGCGCGGGACCGCCCGAGCTGATGACGCGCGCTCTGCCGGACGAGGACGGCGTGCTCGCGGCCGACGGTGTGGACGGCGTGCTCGAAGCCATCAAACCCAGTAGCGCGCTTGCGCTCGGACCCGGGCTGGGTCGCGGTGACGGTGCGTTCGCGTTCGCGCGCCGCCTCGCGCGCGCGGCCGACGTTGCGATGGTGCTGGACGCGGATGGGCTGAACGCTCATGCGGGCCGCCTGGGAGAGCTGACCGCGAGAAGCGCGCCGACCGTGCTCACGCCGCACGCCGGCGAGCTGGGACGGCTGCTCGAGCTGGACAGCGATGAGATCGAGCGCGAGCGGTTGAGATACGCGCGCTCGGCGGCTGAGCAGGCGGGCGCGGTGCTCGTGTTGAAGGGCGACGACACTCTGATCGCCGACCCGTCGGGGCGAGTCGCGGTCAGCCCCGGAGGCAGCCCGGCGCTTGCGACCGCCGGCAGCGGGGACGTGCTCACGGGCGTGATCGCCGCGCTGCTCTCACAGGGGCTCGACCCGTTCGCAGCCGCCGCGGCAGGCGTGTGGCTGCACACGGCCGCCGGACGCGAAGCAGCGCGCAGGCAGGGCGCGGCAGAGGGCGTGATCGCCTCAGACGTGATCGCCGCGCTGCCCGCCGCGCGCGCGGGCAAGACCGGTGGACGGGGGCGCCGACGCGACGCTCGCCACCGCGACGGCAAGCACCGCGGCAAGCCGGGTCACCCACGCGACGGAGGAAAACGCAGCGAGCGTGACGGGGAGGGGAGGAGCGGGCCGTGAGCGTGCGTGCGCAGGCGAGCGTGAACGTGGCCGCGATCGAGCGCAACTGCGCGCGCCTGCGCTCTGAGCTGCGTCCCACGGTCGCACTATGCGCGGTCGTGAAGTCCGACGGCTATGGTCACGGCGCGGCGCAGAGCGCGCGCGCGGCGCTTGCCGGGGGAGCGAGTCGGCTGGCGGTCGCCGCCGCGCGCGAGGCGCGCGAGCTGCGCGACGCCGGCGTGGCGGGCATAGGCGAGACGGGCGTAGGGGAGAAAGCCGTTGGACAGGGCTTGGCGGACGTGCCGATCCTCGTGATGGGGGCGCTCACCGCGGAGGAGCTTCGCGAAGCGCTCGCGGCCGATGCGGAAGTGGTCGTGTGGCACGAGCGCGACGTCGAGGCGGTCGCCGCCGCCGGGGGCGGGCGCGTGCACGTAAAGCTCGACTCTGGCATGGGCCGGCTCGGCACGCGCGACCTCGCTGAGGCCTCGCGCGTGGTCGCCGCCGCGCGCTTCACCGCCGGCGTCGAGCTGGCCGGCGCGATGACGCATTTCGCGACGGCCGACGATCCGAACGACGACGGCTTCTTCGTCGCTCAACTCGCGGTGTTCGCCGACTGGGCGCGGGAGATCAAGGCTGACCATCCGAAGATCGTCGTGCACGCGGCCAACAGCGCCGCGGTGCTGCGCGACGCGCGTGCGCACTTCGACATGGTGCGCTGCGGAATCGCCATCTACGGGATGGACCCTTTCGGCGAGGATCCTGCTGCGCGCGCGCTCGAGCCCGCGCTCGAGCTGCACTCCTACGTAGCGGAGGTAAAGCGCTGCGGGGCGGGCGAGAGCGCCGGTTACGGGCGGAGGTTCGTGGCCGAGCACGACACCTACCTCGGAGTGCTGCCAATCGGCTACGGCGACGGTTGGCGGCGCGGGCTGTCGAACAACGGGGACGTGCTCGTCGCCGGCATCCGCCGTCCGTTGGTGGGGACGCTCAGCATGGACAACACCACCGTCGACCTCGGTCCCGACCCGGCGGCACAAGAGCTGCGCGGCGCACCGGCGATCTTGATCGGCGCGCAGGGATTGGAACGGATCACCGCCGAGGAGCTCGCACGGCGGCTGGGCACGATCGACTACGAGATCACCTGTGCGCTCACCCCGCGCGTTGAGCGGGCTTACCACCGCGACGGCGAGTGGGTGTCGCCCGCTGATAGCTCCTCGCCGGTGGGGTCCGGTGACGTCTCCTCGGCAAGGTGCGCGTCGGAGAGCGATCGAGCGGAGGTAGCGCGGGGCTCGGGAGCGGCGTGAGCGCCGACGCGCTAAACGCCGCCCGGACCGCGCTCGCCGGCAGGCCCGCGTGGCTCGTCGGCGGCGCTCCGCGCGATCGTGCGCTCGGGCGCGACGTGCTCGATGTTGATGTGGTGATCGACGGCGACACCGCCGCGGCTGCCCGCGCGGTCGCCCACGCGGCGGGACGCGCGGCGTGCTTTGCCCTTTCGGAGGAGTTCGGAGCCTGGCGCGTGGTCGCGCGCGACCACTCCTGGCAGGTGGACGTCGAGCCACTGCGCGGCGGCTCGCTCGAGGCCGACCTCGCGCTGCGCGACTTCACCGTCAACGCGATCGCCGAGCCGCTCTCAGGTGGCGCGCCGATCGATCCGCTGGGCGGGCTCGCGGACCTGGAAGATCGCCGCCTGCGCATGGCCGGCCCGGCGGCTTTCGCCGACGACCCGCTGCGCGTGCTGCGCCTCGTGCGGATCGCGATCGAGCTCGACCTCCGTCCCGAGTCCACCACACTGACAGCGGCGCGCGCACACGCCGACGGTCTTTACAGGGTCTCGGGCGAGCGCGTGTTCATGGAGTTGCGCCGCATCCTCGCCGCGCCGCTTGCGCTGCGCGGTCTCGAGCTGATGGGCGACGTGGGAGCCACGGCCGCCGTGCTACCCGAGCTGGAGGCTCTGCGCGGGGTCGAGCAGAGCCGCTTTCACCATCTCGATGTCTATGGCCACACGCTCGAGGTGCTCGAGCGCACGATCGCACTGCAGGCCGATCCGGCGGCGAGCCTCGATGGCGGCCTCGGCCGGCGCACGGACACAGGGGTGCTGGAGGAACGTGCGACCGAGGTCGGGCAGGGCGAAGGAGCGGCGGATCAGGACGCGATCGATGCTGCCGCCGGGCAGGAGCTGGTCGCGCTGCTGACAGAGCCGCTCGCCGATGGCCTCACCCGCGGAGAGGCGCTGCGCTGGGGTGCGCTCCTGCATGACGCGGCCAAGCCCCTCACTCGCGCCGTCCGTCCCAGCGACGGGCGCGTCACGTTCATCGGCCACGACGTCCGCGGCGCCGAGCTCGCGCAGACGGTGCTCGGTCGCTTGCGCACGAGCGAGCGGCTGCGCGCGCACGTCGCGGCGCTCGTCCGCCACCACCTGCGCGCCGGCTTCCTCGTGCACGAGCCTCAGCCGTTGTCGCTGCGCACGGTCTTTCGCTACCTACGCGCCTGCTCGCCGGTCGAGGTCGACGTCACGCTGCTGTCCGTCGCCGATCGCCTCGCCACGCGTGGGGATCGTGCGCAGGAGGCGATCGACGCGCACCTCTGCGTCGCCCGCCGGCTGCTCGCCCAGGCGCTGCCCTTCCGCTCCGGCGGGCCACCCGCGCCGCTGTGGCGCGGAGACGAGCTGGCTCGCACGCTCTCGATCTCGCTCGGTCCGCGCGTAGGCGAGTTGCTGGAGGAGCTCGCCGAGGCACAGTACGCCGGCGAGGTGCTCACGCGCGAGCAGGCGCTCACGTATGCACGCAGCCTGAGCGAGACCGATTAGGCTTCTGCTCGGTGACCGATCCCGACTGCATCTTCTGCAAGATCCTCACCGGCGAGCTGCCGGCCACGATCGTCGACGAAGACGAGCGTACGATCGCGTTCATGGACATCGCGCCCGCCACCCGCGGCCACGCGCTCGTGATCCCGCGCGCGCACACGCCCGACCTGCTGAGCGTAGATCCCGAGGATCTGCGCGCCGTCGCGGTCGCCTCTCAGCGGCTCGCGGCGCGCGCCAAGGAGCGGCTCGCGGCCGACGGCGTCAACCTCGTCAACTCGTGTGGGGCGGTCGCGTGGCAGACGATCTTCCACTTCCACGTCCACGTGATCCCCCGCTACGAGAACGATCCCCTGCGCCTGCCGTGGGTGCCCACGCCGGGAGACCCTGACGAGATCGCTGCCGCCGCGCAGGAACTCGCCCGCGCGTAGCGAAAACGAACCACTAACCGCTACATCCACGCTTCAGCCGTGTTGAATGGCCCACATGAGACGCACATCCACAGCGATCCTCCTCACCAGCCTTGCCCTTGTCCTCGCCCTGCCCGCGGTGGCCCCGGCGACGCTGACCGAAGTCGGCGTGATCCCGGCGACGACCAACCCGGAAACCGTGCCCAGCTGTCCGGGCTCGCCGTGCCTGGCCGTCAGCCGCACGACCGGCTTTCAGGTCAAGGTCGCGACCGCCACCAACCTGCTCTCCGTCCCTCGCACCGGCACGATCGTCGCGTGGACGATCGACCTCGGTAAGCCCAACGCGACGCAGGTCAAGTTCTTCAATACCAACGAGGGCGGGCCCCCCTCGGCCGGCATCGCCGTGCTGGAACCGCAGCGTAAGCCGAACCTGACCTACAAGCTGGTCTCTCAGAGCCCGATCGTCAAGCTCGAACCGTACCTCGGCAAAAGCGCCCAGTTCCCGTTGGAAACGACGCTCGCGGTCAAGAAGGGCGACGTCATCGCGCTGACCGTCCCCACCTGGGCCCCCGCACTGGCGCTCGGCTTCGGCAAGGACACCTCTTGGCGCGCGAGCCGCTCCAAGAGCCAGTGCACGACCACGAGCGCTCAGACCACCGACACGCAGGTCGGCGTCCCGGTTCAGTACTACTGCCTCTACCAGACCGCGCGCCTGACCTACAGCGCAACGCTGATCTCGACGCCCTAGCGTCAAGCCCTCCTAGTCCCGATTTCAAAAATTCGGTGGCGTTGCTCGGCGCCTGGACAGTGAATCGGGACACTAGGTAGACCTGCTGCGAGGCCGATGGCGGGAGCGCACAAGCCTTTCGGAGCGCACAAGCCTTTGATTGCGTGCGCCGCGATCGCCGAGCACCCGGTTGGCGATCGCCGGTCGGACCATTGTCGGGAAACGCGCGTATGACTTGAGCGTGCCCGGCGGATGCCGAACGTGTGTTTATGCGCCGCCGGCACTCCCGCCTGAGCCTGACCGGCCAGGTCGCGCTCCTGAGCCTGATTCCAATACTCGCATTGGGATTCCTCCTGGCGCGGGTCCTTCAGACTCAGATCGTCACCAACGCCTTGGACGACGCGAGCCAGTCGGCGCAGCTGCTCGCGCGCATCGGTATTCAGCCCCGGCTCTCTCCCAAGGATCTGCGGGTCGGCCTGGGCGCGAGCGGCGTGCGAGATCTCGACCATCAGCTACGCGCGCGCTCGGTCACGCAGAACCTGGCGCGGATCAAGATCTGGAATACACGGGACGAGGTCATCTACTCCGACGATCACCGGCTGATCGGCCGCACGATCTCGCCGAGCGACGATCTGCGCGACGCGCTCGCCGGGCGAGCGCACAAAGCGGAGGTCATCACTCCCAGCGCCCAAGCCGAGACGGCGAGCGAGGTCGGCCTCGGCCGGCTCGTCGAGGTTTACGTCCCGCTGCGCTTCACCGCGACAGGTCCTCCCGCAGGCGCCTTTGAGATCTATCTGAGCTACCGGCCCCTGGCAGCCACGATCAGCCGCGACAAGCGCATGATCGCGCTGCTCGTCTTCTCCGGCCTCGCGCTGCTGTGGGCAATCCTCTTTCGCATCGTCGCGCGGGCCTCGCGCACCCTCTCTCGCCAGGCCGAGGAGAACGATCATCTCGCCCGCTATGACCAGCTCACGGGGCTTCCGAATCGCACCTTGTTCATCGAGCGCGTATCCGGCGCGCTGGCTCGCCGAACACGATCTGAGCAGGCGCACGGGGTCGCGGTGCTGCTGGTCGACCTCGACGGCTTCAAGGAGATCAACGACACGCTCGGTCACGCCAACGGCGACGCTGTCCTACGCGAGGTCGCGCGACGCCTGGGCGCAGAGCTCGTGCCCGAGACGGTCCTGGCGCGCCTCGGCGGCGACGAATATGGAATCCTGCATCCTCAGGTCGATGACGACTCGCACGCGCTGCTTATCGCCGCGCGTGTGCAGTCGAGCCTCGAGCGATCGATCGAGGTCGAGGGGGTCACATTGAACATCGAGGCGAGCATCGGCATCGCCGCCGTTCCCGAGCACGCAGAGAACCTCGATACCCTGCTGCAGCGTGCCGATCTGGCGCTTGACCGCGCGAAGTCCAATCACAGCCGCGTGGAGACCTACTCGCCGGAGCACAACCACTTCGACACTGCGCGCCTCACCCTGCTGGGCCAGGTGCGCACGGCTGTGGATCGCGACGAGTTCGTCTTGCACTACCAGCCCAAGCTCGACCTGCGCAGCGGACGTGCCACAGGTGTCGAGGCGCTGTTGCGCTGGCAACACCCCGAGCACGGGCTGCTCCCGCCGGTCGAGTTCATACCGCTGATCGAACAGACCGCCCTGATCGGTCCGATCACTCGGCACGTGATCGATCGGGCGCTGCGGCAGCTGGCGCTCTGGCGCGCGCTG
Organism: Solirubrobacteraceae bacterium; assembly: GCA_036501315.1. GTDB lineage: Bacteria > Actinomycetota > Thermoleophilia > Solirubrobacterales > Solirubrobacteraceae > Palsa-744. The sequence continues at coordinate 15,948 of DASYAM010000009.1, read as the reverse complement.
GGACTGCACCTCGTGATGTCGGTGAATCTCTCCGCGCGTAACCTCCTCGACCCCGAGCTTCCCCATCAGATCGAGACGCTGCTGCGCCGGCACGCCACCAGGCCGGAGGAGCTGGTGGTCGAGGTCACCGAGAGCGCCACAATGGCCGACCCCGAACGAGCGGTCCGCGTCCTCGAGGTGCTGCGCGCCACCGGCGTGGGGGTGTCGATCGACGACTTCGGCACAGGTCACGCATCGATCGCCTACCTCACGCGCTTGCCGGCCACCGAGATCAAGATCGACAGATCCTTCATCACCCACATGTGCGAGCACGCCCGCGAGGAGGCGATCGTGCGCTCGACCATCGACCTGGCCCGCCATCTCGATCTGCGCGTCGTGGCCGAGGGCATCGAGACGCCCGACGTGCTGGAGCGTCTTGCGGGCTTGGGCTGCGACATGGCGCAGGGCTATCTGATCGCAAAACCGCTGAGCGGCGAGCAGCTCACGGCGTGGCTGCTCCGGCATGCCGTCCCTCGCCCGGTGAGCCGCCCCGCCCCGACCCTCGCTAAGGAGCGCCGGCTCCTCCGGTAGGACTGCTCGCGGCTTCGCCACCTTTACCGGCGCTTTCTTCGCTGGCCGCTTTTTCTTTTTCGCCGGCCGACGTCCCTCCGGCCGCGCCACTCGTGCCGCTCGAGCTTTCGCCGCCGGCAGATTCTTCTTTCGATTCAGCGCTTTTTTCGGTTTCGCCGCCGCTCGATTCGCCGCCGGAGCTTGCTTCCGTCGTGCCGGTTTTGGAGGTCGTCGAGGTGGCCGACGTGGCGGTTGTCTGTGCCGCCGCTTTTTCGGCGCTCGTGTCGGTGGGCGGCGTAATTTCGGGCGTGCTCTTCGGCGTCGCGTCCGAGACGCTGCTTCCGCCGCCGCAGGCGCCGAGCGTCAGCCCGCACACCAGCAGCAGCGCCGCCGTGGCTGTCGCGGCGAGTCTCGCGCGGGGGACGTGCGACACCAACGAGCTACGCCCGTTGACCCGGCTCACGCGCCGAGCGGTCCCATGCGCCGGCCGCAGGTGGGGCATTCGTTGAGATCCTTTTGCGCGAGCTGATCGCACCACTGACAGACGCGCAGGTTCTCGACCGCCCACGGCAGACGCGAGGTTGCAGGGGCGAGCGGCAGGACCTTGCCCACCACCTCGAGCTCCTCACCGCTGTCGCGGTCACGGTAGATCTCGCCTGCCTCCGCCTCGATCACAATCTCCCGCCCGCTGGCGGGGTTACGCAGGCGATAGCGCTGTCTGGTGCTCATCGCCGGCACTTTATCGGAGCGCTCGGCCACGAGCACGCGTGGCCGTCGATGGGCGTGGCCGCGGGCGGGGGCGGCTGTCGGCGCTGGGCCGCTCGATGGCCGCCGCGATCGACAGGCCGGAGTGCAATAGTCGCGGATAGGGTGAGGCGATGCGCATCCTCATCTTCCACGGCTACCTGCTTGGCGGGACGGGATCGAACGTCTACAACGCGCGTCTCGCCGAGGCGCTCGTACGGCTCGGGCACGACGTGCACCTGCTCAGCCAGGACCGCCATCCGGAGGCGTACTCGTTCGTCGACGGAGCCGGCGACTGGGACGGCGGCATCCTTCGGGTCCGCACAGTGCGAACGCCGGTCTCGTCCTCAGGGAGCTGCACCGTCTACAGGCCCGACATCGGCACGCTGCTGCCGGTCTACGTCGCCGACCGCTACGAGGGCATCGAAGCGCGCACGTTCGCCGAATGTAGCGAAGCGGAGGTCGCACGCTACATCGACGCGAACGTGTCGGCCGTACGCGAGCTCGTCGAGCTCGTCGGGCCACAGATCGCCCTTGCCAACCATCTCGTCATGGGGCCGGCCATCCTCGCGCGCGCGCTCGCCGGGAGTGACGTGCCGTATGCGGTGAAGGTCCACGGGAGCGCACTCGAGTACACCGTCAAGCCGGACCCCGACCGCTTCCTGCCATTTGCTCGCGAGGGTGTGTCGCGCGCGCGCGCGATCCTCGTCGGCTCCCACCACACCGCAGCCAGCCTCTGGCGGACGCTCGACGATCCCGAGGTGGTCAAGCGCACGCGTCTCGGACCGCCCGGTGTCGACGTCCTACGGTTTGCGCCGCGCGATCCCGTCACGGCCGCAGCCGGCGTGCGTGCTCTGGCGGCGCGCCTGCGAGTCGTCCCCCACGAGACGCCGACGGAGGCTGACCGGCTCGGCGGCTCCGGCGAGGGACGAGGCGTCGGACCCGTCGCGAGCCCGCCCCTCAGGACAGCAACAGCCAGAGCTGGGAAGGAGGCCGGAGCTGGGAAGGAGGCCGGAGCTGGGAAGGGCGCAGGAGCTGGGAAGGGCGCAGGAGCTGGGAAGGGTGCAGGAGCTGGGAAGGGCGCAGGAGACGCGTTCGCCCGTGACGAGCAGGCTGCCGCGCGCGCGCTCGAGCGTTTGCGGCCCGACGAGGACAGGCTGGTGGGGTTCGTTGGGAAGCTGATCTTCAACAAGGGTGTCGACTTGCTGCTCGCAGCGTGGCCGCTCGTGCTCGAACGGGAGCCTCGCGCGCGACTCGTGGTCGTTGGCTTCGGCGCCGATCGCGAGTCGCTCGAGCACCTGCTGCACGCGCTCGCCGCCGGCGACATCGAGCGGGCGCGAGACGGCGCGATGCCCCATCTGCGAGCGTTCCTCGACGCGTTGCGCGGCGCGGAGCGCGCCTCCTACATAACCGCCTCGCGCGCTCTGTGCGAGCAGGTCGTGTTCACCGGCCGGCTCGACCACGAGGAGCTCGCCGACCTGCTGCCCGCCTGCGAGGCGCTCGTCGTCCCGAGCACGTTTCCCGAGGCGTTCGGCATGGTCGCCGCCGAGGGAGCCGCCTGTGGCGCGCTGCCCGTCAGCGCGCGTCACTCGGGGCTGGCCGAGGTTAGCGAGACGCTCGCTGGCGCCGTGGACGAGCAGGTCGCCGCATGGCTCTCCTTCCCGGTCGACGACCATGCCGTGGCCGCCCTGGCCGAGTGTGTGAGCGGGTGGCTCGCGGCAGACCCCGAGCTGCGTTCCCGGACTCGCACGAGCCTCGTCGCGACCGTACGCGAGCGCTGGTCGTGGGAGGGCGCTGCGGACGGCGTGATCGCAGCGGCGCGCGGCGAGCTCGCGAGGCAGCCTCTAACAACCGTCCGTTCGGATAGAGTCTCGCCCGCTTATGGGTCTGCTCATCGTTCGGGGAGGTAGTAGCTCAGGTCAGGGCCTGCGCACGCTCGGCGTGCGTGCGGGAGCAGGCTGCCTGCTGGCCGCGCTGGCGCTCGGCGCCGCCGGCTGCTCCGACAGCAAGAACGCGGACAATGCAAACCTGATCCTCGGCAAGCAGCAGTTCGTGGCCAAGTGCGGCTCCTGTCACACGCTCGCGCACGCGAACACGAAGGGCATCGTCGGCCCGAATCTGGATGAAGCCTTCCGCTACGCCGTCGACGAAGCCGACGGCCACGACACGATTCGCGGCGTCGTCGAACACCAGGTGCTCTACCCCAATCCCGAAAACGTGATGCCCAAGGATCTCGCCACCGGGGCGAAGCTCACCGACATCGCCGCTTACGTGGCGGCCGTGGCAGGCAAACCGGGGTCGGACGCGGGTCTGCTTGCGAGCGCCGTTGCTGCGCCCGGCGCCGGCAAGCCCGCGGTCGAGAAGGCGGGCAAGCTCGCTATCGACGCCAACCCCGCCGGCCAGCTCGCGTACACGGCCACCAAGGCCACGGCTATCCCCGGCGCGGTCACGATCACGATGGCCAACATGTCCGGCGTCTCGCACAACATCGCGATCGAAACCGGCGAAAACGGCGCGACCGGCAAGGGCACGGCGATCGGCGCGAGCTCGTTCATCACCAAGGGCTCGACCTCCGTGACGGTCAACTTGAAGCCCGGCTCCTACACGTTCTTCTGCCAGGCCCCCGGCCACCGCGCGGCGGGGATGTACGGAACCATTACGGTCAAGTAGTGCCGCTTGTCGACAGTAGTGCCGCTGTCGACGGTCGCTGCGCTCAGAGAACGGCTCGCAGGATCAGGATCAGGCCCGTGATCACGGCGATCACCACGATCGCGTAGAGCAGGAAACGGAACGCCTCGTCCTCGCTGCGTAGCGGGTTGAGCATCTAGACGCGCGGCTACAGCACGTAAACCGTCGTGTAGACCACTATCCACATGATGTCGACGAAGTGCCAATAGATCCCCGGCACCTCTACGCCGCGGTGCTCCTCCGGGGTGTAATGGCCGCGGAAGGCTCTCACTGTCACGATCAGCAACAGCACCAGCCCGATGAACACGTGCGCACCGTGTAGGCCGGTGAGCGAGTAGAAGATCGTCTGCTGGGCGTGGTCCTGCGGCGCGAAGCCGATGTTCGCGTACTCGTTGATCTGCACGAACAAAAACGTGCAGCCGAGCAGGAACGTGATCAGCATGCCCGCCTTCAGCCCAAATCGGTTGCCCTTCTTGATCGAGGTCTGGGCCCAGTGGATCGTCATCGAGGAGGACACCAGGATCAGCGTGTTGATCCCCGCCACCGCCTCCGGCAGTTTCGTGCCGGGCGCCGGCCACGGTGCACCCTGGGCGATGCGGATGAAGAAGTACGCGGTGAAGAACGCGCCGAACACCATCACCTCCGAGATGATGAACAGCAGCATCCCGAGCAGCTGGGGCTCCACCCGCGAGCTGCGGTTCGCCGGCGGCGGACCGTGATGGTCGCCGTGACCGGCCACGTGCGTGGCGATGCTGGCTGCCTCCATATCTAAGACGCGACCGGCGCCGCGGTCGCCGGGTCGCGAAGGTCGACCACCACGTGCTCGACTTTCGCCGCGGTGGTATGACGGATGCGCTCGATCAGGTCTGAGCGCATCCAACCGGAACGCTCGCCGGGCAGGGTGGAGATCACGACGTCGTCCACCCTGAACAGCTCGAGCGCGTTCAGCGTCGCCGTGTAAGGGTCGGGGTCGCCGATCATGCCCGAGCTGAGCAGCCCGGCGACGTGCAGCCGGTCGAGCATCGCCGCGAGGCGGGCGCGCGCCTCGCGCGGCGCCGTGCCGGCACGGTTCTGCTGGGGCACGACCGCGATGAACAGATGACCCAGCCCTGCGGGCTTTGTGCCCCCGCCGTGCTCCGCCTTCTGCTTCAAATGCTCGATCAGCTCTTCGCCGCTCGCAGTTTTGCTTGCGATCACGAGCGTCACCTTGAACGGCAGGCCCTCCTGCTCGATGTCGGTGACGATGTGCTCGACCGGCAGCCCCGAGGCGTTTTCGATGCGCTCGATCAGGTCTCTGCGCAGCCAACCCGACTGTGTGGCGGGGTGAGTGGAGACGATGATCTCGTCGGGCCGGCGCTCGGCGACAGCGTCCATCGTGGCCAGGAACGGGTCGGGGTCCCCGACTTCGCCGGTCGCGTCGATGTGCTCGCCGGTCACGGCCGACATCGCCAGGTCGACCCGCACCTGAGCGGATTCACGGACGGCCTCGTCGTAGATGACAAGCCCCACTGCGGGCTTAGTCTGCGGCACGACCAGACGAAAGCGGACATCCCCGGCCGCGGCACGGGCACGGACCGCGTCGAGCAGCTTGACACCGCCGAGCGTGCGGTTGGCCACTACCAGTACTTCCCTCATCGCTTCTTCCTCCTGCCACTGAGGCCGCTGCCGTTCATTGGATGTCCCGGTGTATCGATCATTCGCTCGGAACTCTCGAGATGTTCGACCCGGCTGTCGCCGTGGCGGTGGGCGCCGGCGCGAAGATGCCGTGCACCGCGCCGGGCACCCCGTACTCGTACGGGCCGCCGACGACGGTGGGAACGCGGTCGAAGTTGAAGATCGGCGGCGGCGATGAGACCTGCCACTCGAGCGTCAGGCCCCGCCACGGATTCGCGACGCTGCGTGGCCCTCCGCGCCAGCTCGTGATCATGTTGTAGACGAAGATCAGCGTGCTCAGCCCGAGGATCCAGCTCGCGATCGAGATGAACAGGTTCAGGTCCGCGAACTGCGCGGCGTATGTCGCGACCCGCCGTGGCATGCCTTGAAGCCCGAGGATGTGCATCGGGCCGAACGTCAGGTTGAAGAAGATGAACGTGCTCCAGAAGTGCCATTTGCCGAGGCGCTCGTCGTACATGCGCCCGGTCATCTTCGGGAACCAGTAGTACACGCCCGCGAAGATCGTCATCAGCGAGCCGCCGAACAGCACGTAGTGGATATGCGCGACGATGAAGTAGGTGGCGCTGACGTGGATGTCGAACGGGATCATCGCGAGCATCACGCCGCTGATGCCGCCGAGCGTGAACGTCGTGAGAAAGCCGAGCGCGAACAGCATCGGCGTGTCCAGGTGCAGCACGCCGCGCCACAGCGTCGCCAGCCACGAGAAGATCTTAATTCCGGTAGGCACGGCGATGATGCAGGTCGTGACCGCCATTGGGATCCGGATCCACGCGGCCATCCCCGAGGTGAACATGTGGTGGGCCCAGACCGTGAAGCCGAGCACGACGATCGCCAGCAGCGAGAACGCCATCATGCGGTAGCCGAAGATCGGCTTGCGCGACTTCACCGCGACGATCTCCGAGATGATCCCGAACCCGGGCAGCATCATGATGTAGACGGCCGGGTGGGAGTAGAACCAGAAGACGTGCTGATACATCAGCACGTCGCCGCCCCTGGCGGCGTTGAAGAAGTTGAAGCCGAGCGCGCGATCGAGCAGCACGAAGAACTGCGAAGCCGCGATGAACGGCGTCGCGATCACGACCAGCAGCGAGGTCGCGAAGTTCGCCCACACGAGCAGCGGCATCCGGAAGAAGCTCATCCCGGGCGCGCGCATCGTGATGATCGTGACCAGGAAGTTGAGCGCGGTCATGATCGAGGAGGCGCCCGCGAACTGCACGCCCAACGAGAAGAACGTCTGCCCGATCGGCGCGTTCGTCGACAGCGGCGCGTACGCCGTCCAGCCGTCCGCGAACGCACCGCCCGGTGCGAGGAAGCTGCCGAGCATCATCGTGCCCGCGACCGGCAGCAGCCAGTAGGAGAGCGCGTTCAGTCGTGGGAACGCCATGTCGGGCGCGCCGATCATCAGCGGCAGCACGAAGTTCGCGAGGCCTGCGAACACGGGGATCACGAACAGGAAGATCAGGATCGACGCGTGCACCGAGAACAGGCCGTTGTAGGTGTTCGCGCTCACGAACTGCGCGCCAGGCTGCGCGAGCTCGACGCGCATCAGCATCGCGATCAGCCCGCCCACGAGCAGGAAGAAGAACGAGGTGACCGTGTACTGGATACCGATCACCTTGTGGTCGGTATTGATGCGGAAGTAGTCCCTCCACGTGTACGCGCCGTGTCCGGAGTGGTCCTCCGGGCGTGTCGGTTTGCCCGCGGCCCAGTAGAACCAGTAGTCGAAGCCGCCGATCCCGACCAGGAAGGCGAGCGGCGCCGTGATCAGCGACACGGTCAGGATCGCTTCCCAAGAGAGGAAGTGGTGGTAGGTGGTGTGCCCGGTCGACATCCGCACGAGCCACGTCAAGGCGGTCGCGAACGCCACGCTCAGAACCATCATCCAGGCGGCGCGGTAGAAGCCCGGCGCGCGCAGCTTCGCCCCGATCGACTTGGGCGCCCCATGCGGTGGCGTAGGGGGCCCCGCGTGGGTGGAGGCTGGCGCGTGCAGCGTGGTTGCCATCAGATCGTCCCCTTGGCCGTCAGATCCATCAGGTGCTCAGGGCTCACGACGAAGTAAATGGTGGGTTGAGGTGGTCGGGCTGTGGATGGCAGGCGTCGCCCGCTGGACGATCGGAGATCGCATTTGATCTCCGATCGGTAGGCGTGCTGGTGGCACGTCGAGCATCGTGGGTGGCGTCTGACGCCGCGGAACGGCCGCATCAACCCTGCCATTTACTTTGTCGTGGGTCCTTGCCGCGAAGATCATCCCCTGCGCGGACATTATCCGCAACCGCTCCTGCGTTGATGCCCGCTGTTCCCGCATGGCCTGGCTGTGCGGTCGAGGAGGTCGCGACGGGGGCCCCTCCGCTCTCCTGGCTCTTCAGCCACGCTTGGAAGCGAGCGGGTGGGACGACATGGACCTCCGAGCGCATCAGCGAGTGCCCGGCCCCGCACAGCAGGTTGCAGACCACCGGATAGTCGCCCAGCCGGTCGGGTGTCGCGCGGTAGCGGGTCGTGATGCCGGGAACGACGTCCTCCTGCAAACGGAACGCGGGGATCCAGAAGGCGTGGATCACGTCCTTGGAGCGCATGTTGAAGATCACCGTGTCGCCCTTCGGCAGGTACAGCTGGTAGCTCTTCAGCGGCGCTCCGCCCGTGACCGAGGAGGGGTATTCATACGACCAGAAGAACTGCTGGCCGGTCACGGCGACCTGGATCTCCGGCACGCCGCTCGGCTTCTTTTCGTTGTCGTTCAAGATCACGAACGAGTAGGAGACGAGCCCGAGCAGCAGGACCGCCGGGATCGTCGTCCACAGCACCTCCAGGCGCGTGTTGCCGTGAATCGGCGGGCCGTCCTTCAACTCCTCGCCCGGCTTCATGCGGAACTGCCACACGGAGTAGAGGATCGTCGTGACCACCAGCACGAAGATCGGGATCGAGACGATCACGAGCACGTGATACAGCAGGTCGGTGTTCTTCGCCTGCGCGGAGGCTTGGACCGGGAACCAGTGGATCGTGTAGCTGATCACGATCCCGATCGCGATTGCGATCGCGGCGGCGACGCCCGCGACCAGCATTGAGCGCTGTCTAGGCATCTGGCGCGACTCCGATGTTTGCAACGATCCTCTCCATCCCGGCGTGATCCTAATGCCTTCGCCAGATGTGTGGCGGGAGCTTGCTCACAAGCGTCACGCGAGCTTCCTTACGGGCGCCGTGCGAGCTCCTAACGGTGTCGTGTGCGCGTGCTCGAGGGCGGGAGCCGGGACCGTCCGAGTGCTTGACGGCGGACTCTCCACAGGCTAGATTGAGGCAATCGTTGCAAAGATGTAGAGCGGCCGTTTGTCTTCCGGGCAGGCCGGGAAAGGAGAGGGCGATGGAGGTTCGCGAAGGCATGAGCCCGATGGTTCTCACCGCCGGGCCGGGACATACGCTGCGGGAGGTCGCCCGTCTGATGACCGAGCGCAAGGTCGGCGCAGCGGTCGTAATTGATCCCGACGACCCCGGCCCAGGAATCGTCACCGAGCGGGACATCCTGCTGTCGATCGCCGCCGGCGAGGATCCCGACGCGGAGCTCGTCGCCGAGCACCTCACGCGCGAGGTCGTCTTCGCTGCGCCCGACTGGTCGCTCGAGGAGGCCGCCGCGGCGATGGTGCACGGCGGCTTCCGCCACCTGATCGTGCTCGACCGAGGTGAGGTCGCGGGCATTCTCTCGGTGCGCGACATCGTGCGCTGCTGGACCGGCGACGGGGCGATCTGCCCGGTGCCCGCGAGCGCGACTCTCGGATAGCCCGTCGAGTCAGGGAGGGACCGTCAGCCTGCCGGGAGCTCGTCGATTTCGTGGCGCGTGTCTTTGATCCAGCGCACGACGCAGCCGAGCGTCAACAGCACGCCGATAACTGTGAGCTCGATGAACGTCGTCACGCCGACGAGCGCGAGCGTGATCCCCACCGCGGTGAGCAGCGGCAGGATCGTCGGCCCGGGAAGATGGATCTCCTCCCCGACGGGCGGAAGCTCAGGATCGAGCGGGCTCATGACACATATATGGCGGCGACCACGAACGTGATGCCGAACATGAACATGCAGATCGCGCACACGATCAGCCCGGTGGTGATGTTCTTGCGCGCGAGTCGTCTGGTCATCATGGGCGGGCGCTCATTCTATAGATGCTTGTCGGCGACCATCGCGCAGAACAGCAGCGCGAGATAGGCGAGCGAGAACAGATACAGCTGCAGCGCGCTGCTCCGGTCGGCTCGGCGGTACAGGCGGATCGCGCCGGCGATGAAGCCGAAGCCCAGGGCGATCGAGGCGACGAGGTAGAGCGCGCCGAACCCGCCTGCGCAGAACGGCAGCTGGGTGACCGCGTAGAGGAGCACCGTATAAAGCAGGATCTGTCGCCGGGTCTCTCCCTCGCCGCGTACGACCGGCAGCATCGGCACGCCGACCTTCGCGTACTCGTCCTTCATCAGCAGGCTGAGCGCCCAGAAATGGGGCGGCGTCCAGAAGAACACGATGAAGAACAGGATCAGCGCCGTGCCGCTGACCGAGCCGGTGACGGCTGCCCAGCCGACGAGCGGCGGCACCGCCCCGGCGGCTCCGCCGATCACGATGTTCTGGGGCGTGCGTCGCTTCAGCCACATGGTGTAGACGAGCACATAGCCGAGGAAGCCCCCGAATGAGAGGGCGGCGGCCAGCGGGTTGACGGTTAGCGAGAGCTCGAGCAGCGAGAGCGCGGCGAGCGTGCAGCCGAAGGCCAGCGCCGCGCCCGGTGCCACACGCCCCGACGGGACGGGGCGGTCGGCGGTGCGCGCCATGCGCACGTCGATGTCGCGGTCGAACCAATGGTTGACAGCACCCGCGCCACCAGCGGACAGATAGCCGCCAAGGCACGTCAGGGCGACCAGCAGCGGCGAGGGGTTCCCGGCCACATACATCGTCGTGATCGTCGTCAGCAGCAGCAGCGACTGGACCTTCGGCTTGGTCAGCTCGACGTAGTCGGCGACCAGCAGGCGGGCGCGCGGGGCGAGTCCAAGGCTGGGCGCCTCGATCGCCGGAGCCGCTCCCGAGGCTCCACGCGCGCTCATCGCGGCCCGCCCTCGCCGAAGACGGCTGGCATGGCTGCGAGCACGGGTGACTGCGACCTAAATCGGGACACTAGACCCCGACCTGCGTCGCTCCGCTGGGGATCGTGGCCCCGCCCGCGACCGGCGCTCCGCTGCTGCGCCGCTCGACCTCGCGGCGGATGTCCTTCATCGGTTCCGCCGAGCGCACCAGCGGGACGACGTCGAAGTTGTTGACCGGCGGGGGGGAGGCCGTGAACCACTCGAGCGTGTTCGCTTTCCACGGGTCCGGCCCGGCGATTACTCCCACCTTGAGGCTGCGCACGGCGTTGACGATCGTCACGAGCACGCCCGCGGCGAGGATGAACGAGCCGACTGTTGAGATCTGGTTGTACAGCGCCAGATGACCGACGTTGTCGTACTCGTACACCCGTCGCGGCATCCCGTCGAGCCCCATCACGTGCTGGATCAAGAACGTGATCAGGAAGCCGAAGAACATCAAGTAGAAGCTCAGCTTGCCGAGTCCCTCGCTGAGCATCCGCCCGGTGATCTTGGGGAACCAGTAGTAGATCGCGGCGAAGATCGTGAACACTGCGCCGCCGACCAGCACGAAGTGGATGTGCGCCACCACGAAGTAGGTTTCGTTCAGCTGCCAGTCGACAGGGAACACGGCGAGGAACACGCCGGAGATGCCGCCGATCAAGAACAGCGCGAGGAAGCCGACGCAGAACAGCAGCGGCGTCTTGAACTCGATAGTTCCCTGCCACAGGGTCCCGATCCAGTTGAGCATCTTCACCCCGGTCGGGATCGCGATCAGGAACGAGCTGAGCATCACGAACACGAGGATCGCCTCCGGCAGCGGGGTCGTGAACATGTGGTGCGCCCAAGTGAGGAAGCCGAGGAACGCGATCGCGACGGTCGAGGCGGCGATCGCCTTGTACCCGAAGATCGGCTTGCGCGCGAACACCGGCAGGATCTCCGACACCAGGCCGAACCCGGGCAGCACCATGATGTAGACCTCGGGATGGCCGAAGAACCAGAACAGGTTCTGCCACAGCAGCGGTGAGCCGCCCTCGGTCGGGTCGAAGAAATGGGTACCGAAGTGGCGGTCGGTGAGCAGCATCGTCACCGCCGCGGCGATCACCGGCATCGCGAAGATGATCAGCACCGAGTAGGTCAGGATCGCCCATACGAACAGCGGCAGCCGACCCCAGCTCATGCCGCGCGCGCGCATGTTCGCGATCGTCGCGTAGAAGTTGATCGCCCCTAGGATCGACGACAGGCCGGTGAGATGGATCAGGTAGATCCACGCGTCCTGCCCGCCGCTCGGCGAGTACAGCGCGTTCGACAGCGGCGCGTAGCTCGTCCACCCGGCTTCGGGCGGGTTCCAGAAGATCGAGGCGTAGAAGACGAGCCCGCCCGCGAGCAGCAGCCAGAACGACAGCGCGTTCAAGCGCGGGTAGGCCATGTCGCGTGCGCCCACCATCAGCGGGACGAAGTAGTTCGCGAGGCCCGCCATCATCGGCACCACGAACAGGAAGACCATCGTCGTGCCGTGCATCGTGAACAGCTGGTTGTACGTCTGCGGGGTGACGAGCGTGTTGTTCGGCGCGCCGAGCTGCAAACGGATCATCAGCGCCTCGACGCCGCCGAGGCAGAAGAACACGAACGTCAGAACCATGTACATGATCCCGATCCGCTTGTGATCGGTGGTTGTGAACCAGCTGGTCCAGCCCTGCTCCTCGCGCTCGACGCGGTGGATGCTCAGCTGGGGGACTGGGGCGACGTAGGTGGCCATTTCGTGCGCTGGTCTCCTCGAGATTCCTAGATGGTCGATTCCACGATCGTGTGCCTGCGGGTGGCGCGGATAGCCTTCGCCGCTCTTTGTCCTCGGGCTTGCCTTGGCCACCAGCCAAGGCTGCGCCCTGCGTCCGCGATCGGCTCGACTCTACGCGCCACCGCAGAAAAGCACACGTTCATGGAAGCGACCATCAGGGGTTTTCGACCTGTCCGGCGCCGGTTTGCGAGTTCAATTTCGCGCGTGCGACCTTCGCGTCGGCGTTGGCTTCGGCGATCAACGCCTTCTGGTAGGCCAGCCACGCGTCGAACTGCGCGGGTGGGACCGCCTTGACGGTCGCGATCATGCGCGCGTGACCGCGACCGCACAGCGCGGCGCACTGCCCGCGGTAGATCCCGGGCTTGGTGACCTTGAACCACGCGTAGTTGTGATAGCCGGGCACCGCCTGGAACTTGCCGCCCAGTTCCGGGATCCACCACGAGTGCACGACGTCCTCGGAGGTGATGTCGAGCGTGACCGTGGTGTTCGTCGGCACCACCATCTCCTCATAGGAGTACGGCGCTCCGAGGCCATCCGGTTCGTTCGCGCCGGGGTAGACGTACTGCCAGATGTACTGCCGGCCGATGACATGGATGTTCAGAGATTTGCCGTTCGGGGGCAGCTTGCGGTCGGCGCTCGCGTACAGCAGGCCGCTGTCGCCGGCCAGCTGGTCGCCGTTCGGACCGGAGTTCGAGGGGTCCTGGATCGAGCCGAGCTTGGCGAACGTGAGCACCGCAAGGCCTACGAGGATCACGGCGGCAGCAACCGTCCAGCCGACCTCCAGGCGGGTGTTGCCGCGGATCTGCGCGGCCACGGCGCCCTTGCGCGCGCGGAACTTCCACAGCGCATAGCCGAGCGCGCCCTCGACCAGCAGGAAGATGATCAGCGCGATATAGAGCGTGACCTTGTACAGCCCGTCGATCTGGTTCGCGTTCGGCGAGCCACCCGACTCGGGCGTGAAGAAGGCGAGCGTTGAGTTGAAGAGGTGGCCCAAGGCGGCGGGGATTCTATTCAGCCCAGGACGTGAAGCGCTTGATGACGTTTGCCACAAGCCCTCCTGGGAGGCATTCAGCGGCCCGAGAAGTTGGCTTGGCGCTTCTCCAGGAAGGCCATCGTCCCCTCGACGAAATCGTCAGATCCGGCCATCTCCTGCTGAGTTCTGGCCTCGAGATCGAGCTGCTCATCGATGCGCGCGTACAGCCAGTTGTTCAGCAGGCGCTTCGCTCCCGCGTAGGAGCGCGTCGGCCCAGCGGCCAGGCGCGCTGCCAGCGCGGCGGTCTCCCGCTCGAGCTCCCCGTCGGGAATGACGCGGTTGATCAACCCCCAGTCGAGCGCCTGCGCCGCTCCCAGCCGCTCGCCGAGCATCGCCAGCTCGCTTGCGCGGGCGATGCCCACGCGCGACGGCACGAACAGCGAGGAGCCACCGTCGGGGACCAGACCGATATTCACGAACGCGAGCAGGAAATAAGCGCTCTCGGCGGCCACGATCAGGTCGCAGCACAGCGCCAGCGAGCAGCCGATGCCGACCGCTGCGCCATTGACCGCGGCGAGCACGGGCTTTGGCAGCTCACGGATCGCGAGCATGATCGGGTGGTAGCACTCGTCGAGGCGCTTGCGCACGTCCGGGCGTCCGTCGGGCGTGAGCTCATCGGTCGTATCGCGCAAGTCGGCCCCTGAAGAGAAGGCGCGACCGGCGCCTGTGATCACCACTGCGCGCGCTGCCTCATCCTCGGCCACCCGGCGCAGCGCTGCCAGCAGGTCGACGCCGAGCTGCTTGTTCCACGCGTTCAACGCCTCAGGCCGGTTCAGCTCGATCGTGGCGACACCGATTGCGAGCGACAGGTTGACGGTCTCGAGCTGGATCGATGACTCACTCACGCCCGTGATCCTATTCTGTGCGGATGGTTCGTCCCACGATCGGCATCTGCACTGCGCTCGAGCGCGCCCGCTGGAGCGTGTGGGATCAGCAGGCGGTGCTGCTGCCGAGCAACTACGTCGAAGCGGTGCAGCGCGCCGGAGGGTTCGCGGTGCTGCTCCCGCCCGACCCGCATCTGGTCGAGCGCCCGGGCGAGGCGCTGGACCTGCTCGACGGTCTGATGCTCGCGGGCGGGGCCGACATCGACCCCGGCGCCTACGGTCAGGCGGCGCATGTGGAGACGGTCGACACGGTGCCCGAGCGCGACGCCTTCGAGATCGCCCTCGTGCGCGCTGCGATCGCGCGCGAGTTGCCAGTGCTCGGGATCTGTCGCGGCATGCAGCTGATCAACGTCGCGCTGGGAGGCACGCTCGAGCAGCACCTGCCCGACCGCTTCGGCCACGGCGATCACCGCCGCGCGATCGGCTCGTTCGACGGAGCCGACCACGACGTGACCATCGTCGATGGCACGCTCGCGGCACGCGCGGTGGGCGCGGCTCGCCACCCGACGAAGTCCCATCACCACCAGGGCGTCGATGAGCTCGGCGAGGGACTACGAGTCAGCGGCGTCTCCACGCTCGACGAGTTGCCCGAGGCGATCGAGCTGGTGGATGGAGGCCGGCCCTCCCAGTTCCTGCTTGGCGTGCAATGGCATCCCGAGGCCGACGCGGGCAGCCCCGTGGTTGGCGCGCTCGTCGAGGCGGCGAGTGCCCACGCGCGGGCGCGTGCGCCGCGGGGAGCGCTCTCCTCCTAGAAGGAAGGCGCCGCGGACAGACATATACTGCGCTGCCTGTGCGGCGGTCCAGTGCGATTAGAGCAGCCGCTTGGGGGGTGGTCGCGGCTGGAGTGGCCGCGCCGCTGGCGCGCAAGCGCGTAAAGACGCCGCCGATCGTGGCCCAAGCTGTTGCGTTCGCCGCGCCGTTCGGCATCTGCGTGGCGATGCGCCGCTCGCGCACGCGCGACGTTGCCGCGTGCGGACTGCAGATGTGGGCTTACCTGGCGGCCTACAAGTCGCCCCACGACGACCCCTCCGCCCAAGAGCAGCGCGTGCACGTGGACTACCCGATCCTTGTCGATCGCGTGCTCGGCCTCGGCGAGCTGCCGACCGTGCGCCTGCAGCGCGCGCTCGCCCGCAACGGACCGGATGGCGCCGAATGGCGCACACTCGATCGGGTGCTCGTGTGGGCGCACTGGGTGTGGTTCATGGTCCCGCACGGCTCGCTCGCATACATCTTGATCCGTGATCGTGGCCGCTTCCCGCGCGCCGCGGCGATGACCTATGCGGTGTTCGACATCGGCGCGAGCGTCTACTGGCTGGCGCCGACCGCGCCGCCTTGGTACGCCGCGGACGCGGCGGGGCCGGAGACCTGGCATCGGCCCGCGGTGCGCCGGATGATGGTCGAGTACGGCGAGCTGTTCTGGAGAGACGGCTGGGGCCCGCTCTACAGTGTGTTTGGAGGCAACCCATTGGCTGCGATGCCCTCATTGCACTTCGCCACATC
>DASYAM010000008.1:0-18723 GCA_036501315.1 Solirubrobacteraceae bacterium | reverse complement strand
ATCCAGATCATCCGCGACCTGCGCCTCGGCGAGTACGACGTGCTCGTCGGCGTCAACCTCCTGCGCGAGGGCCTCGACCTGCCCGAGGTCTCGCTCGTCGCGATCCTCGACGCCGACAAGGAGGGCTTCCTCCGCGGCGAGACCTCGCTGATCCAAACGATCGGACGCGCCGCGCGCAACATCGAGGGCAAGGTCCTCATGTACGCCGACAAGGAAACCCGCGCGATGCGCGTCGCGATCTCAGAGACCGACCGCCGCCGCGAGATTCAGCTCGCCTACAACATCGAGCACGGGATCACCGCCGCCACGATCGTCAAGGGCATCTCCGACATCGCCGAGTTCCTCCAAGCCGAGTCGAAGGTCCCGCGCGGGCGCAGCAAACGCCGCACCGCCAAGCGCGGCTCTTCCGAGGAGATGCCCAAGCACGAGCTCGAGCGGATGGTGATCGAGCTCGAGGAGGAGATGGCTGCAGCCGCTGAGGACCTGCGCTTCGAGTACGCCGCCCAGCTGCGCGACGAGCTGCGCGAGCTGCGCCGCGACCTGCGCGAGATCCACGCATCCGAGGCGCCCGCCTCCGACGTCGCCTGAGCACGCTACTAACGGCAAGGGCTCGTGAAGGCGCGGTTCGGTCGGTGTGCGCCGATCCGCTCCAGGCGCGACTAAGATTGCCTCCCAGTGGATCTTGACCGACAGACAATCGAGCGGCGCGATTTCCCGATCGGGCGGCGTGGCTACGATCCCGCTGCCGTCGACGCCCACCTGCGCGCGCTCGCGACTGAGGTCGAAGAGCTCCAGCGCGCCGCTTCCGGGCCTGCCGCCGACTCGCTGGCCGCGACCGCCGGCACCCAGGTGCAGGGCATCATCGCCGCCGCCGAGGCCGCCGCTGCGCAGATCGAGGGCGACGCGCGGGCGAACGCGAAAGACGTGCGCGAGCAGGCCGCCGCTGACGCCCGCAAGACGCGCGCCGACGCGGTCGCGCGCGCCCAGGCGCACGTCGCGGCCGTCAGCGAGGCGACCGCCACGCTTTTGCAGCGAGTCGAGTCGATGGACGGCGAGGCCGGCGCGCTCGTCGAGAGCCTACGCGCCGGGGCCGGCCGCCTGTCCGCAGACCTTGCCGCGGCCGAGCAGAACATGGGGGAGCTCTACGACGCGGCGTCCGGGCGCGGGTCCTCGACGCCAGCCGGGGAGCGGTCGGATCGCATCGAGGAGGTTGGCGCTAGCACGGCTACTGCTGTTGATGTCGACGCAGCGTCCGCGCCCCGTCTTCCGGGACCGATCCCGCCGATGCCACCGCCCACGGATACGCCTCGGCCTGCACCCGAGCCCTTGCCGATCGCGCTCGACAAGCCGGCGACCTCGCCCGCGCCTGCAGCTGTCGCCGAGTCGCCCGTGCCGAACGGCGACCTCGACGGCGCCCGCCTGATCGCGCTGAACATGGCGCTCAACGGCGACTCGCGCGAGGACGTCGGCCGCTATCTCGCCGACCACTTCGACCTTGCCGACCGCGACAAGCTGGTCGAAGAGGTCTATGCAGCGATCGAGGGGTAGGGCTCACGCGCCAAGGTTCAAGCTAGTGGGTCCAATGTAGTGGTACCATAGTGGGTATGGCTTATGTGGTGGCGCGTCGCAACGGGCGATTCGAGATCCGCGAGTCGCTGCACACACCGAAGGGTCCGCGAGCGCGCAGCCTCGTCGGCTTCGAGACCCTGACCGACAAGGTGCTCGAGACCGCTGCCGGACGCGCCACACGATCGTTCGACGCGGATACGGTTATGGCCTCCGCCAGACGGGCGGGGGCTCCGCTCACAGCCTCGACCGACGTTGCGAGAGGCATCCAAGGCTCACCGCAGCGCTTCGTCGAGGCATCCCGGCGGATGGCACGATCGATGCGGCGAGCGTCGTCGTCCAAGCAGCAGACGGATCCGGGCACATCGCTTATCGAACTGCTCGGCTTCGTCGATGCCGTCGCCCGCAGCCAGCCCGCCAGGCCGTTCGAGCCGCTGACCTTTCCGGTGCTTGCACGGCTCGTCGAAGGTCGTAGCGCTGCCGCAGGCGCGTAGCCGGATGGGCGCCGGCGAGACGCTTGGCGGTCTCGCCTCGAGGATCGTCGCTGTTCACGAGATGCTCGACTCGATGAGGGTGACTCACCAGTTTGGCGGTGCCGTGGCCCTGGCCTGGTATCGGAGTGCGCGGGCGACAACCGACGTCGATCTCAATGTGACCCTTGCCCCCGAGAACGCCGAGCCCGTGCTGGGCGCCATCTCCCATCTCGGCGTGACCGTCTCTCCATCCGATCGGGCCGCGATCGAACGCGACGGACAGACGAGGCTGGACTGGGATGGGTCCTATCTCGACCTGTTCTTCGCCACGCTCGATCTCCACCAAGAGATGGCCAAGCACTCGCGCCTTGTCGAGTTCGGCCGTGTCCAGATACCGATCCTCTCCCCGGAGCACCTGATCGTGTGCAAGGCCGTCTTCGACAGGCCGAAGGATTGGGTGGACATCGAAGAGATGGTCACTTGGGGCACCGAGATCGACGAGGCGGAGGTCTTGCGTTGGATCGATGTGCTGCTCGGAAGCGACTCCGTACAGCATGCTCGCCTGGCCCAACTTCTCGGGACCATAAAAGGTTCTTCTTGAAGGATGGTCCTCAAGCGCGAGGCGAACGTCTGTTCGCCGCAATACAATAACCCGTAGATGCCAGCGGGCAACCAGATAGTCGTCTCCGGGGCGCGCGAGCACAACCTCAAGGACATCTCCCTCACGTTGCCGCGCGACGCGCTGGTCGTGATCACGGGCCTGTCCGGCTCGGGCAAGTCGAGCCTCGCGTTCGACACGATCTACGCAGAGGGCCAGCGCCGCTACGTCGAGTCGCTGTCCGCCTATGCGCGTCAGTTCCTCGGCCAGATGGACAAGCCCGATGTCGACTCGATCGAGGGGCTCTCCCCGGCGATCTCGATCGACCAGAAGACGACCTCGCGCAATCCCCGCTCGACCGTCGGCACGGTGACCGAGATCTATGACTATCTGCGCCTGCTGTGGTCGCGCGTGGGCAAGCCACACTGCGCGATCTGCGGGCGGCCGATCGTGGGCCAGTCGGCCGAGCAGATCATCGACCAGGCGATGGAGCTCGGGGAGGGTACGCGTTTCATGGTGCTCGCGCCGGTCGTGCGCGGGCGCAAGGGCGAGTACGGCAAGCTGCTCGAGGAGCTCCGCAACGACGGCTACGCGCGCGTGAAGATCGACGATCGCGTGCGCATGCTCGAGGAGTCGATCGTGCTCGACAAGCGCTACAAGCACGACATCTCGGTCGTCGTCGACCGTCTCGTCATGCGCCACGACGTGCGCAAGCGTTTGGCCGACTCGATCGAGACCTCGGTCGGTCTCGCCGAAGGGCTGGTCGAGATCGAGATCGTCGGCACCGGCAAAGAGCAGGAGCACGAGCACTCCTCCGGCGCCTTGGGCGTACGCGCGGCCGCCACGCAGATCACGCCTGGTGCGGTGCCCGAGCCGGGGACGGTGTTCACCTTCTCCGAGCGCTTCGCCTGCCCGGTGCACGGTCCGTCGCTGGTCGAGCTCGAGCCGCGCATCTTCTCGTTCAACTCTCCCCACGGTGCCTGCGAGCACTGCACGGGTTTGGGCGCGCAGATGGAGATCGACCCCGAGCTGATCGTGCCCGACCCGTCGCTGTCGATCGCCGACGGCGCGCTCGCGCCGTGGGCGGGCAGCTCCTCGAACTACTACGAGCAGGTGACCGAGGCGATCGTCGAACGCTACGGCGTGGACCTGGACGACCCCTGGGAGGAGCTGCCGCAGGAGCTGCGCGACCTGTTCCTGAACGGCACCGACGAGCGGCTGCAGATCACCTACCGCAACCGCTACGGGCGCACACGCTCCTACGCGACGAAATTCGAGGGGATCGTCAAGGGCTTGGAGCGCCGCCATCGCGAGTCCGACTCCGAGGGGACCAAAGAGAAGATCGAGCAGTTCATGTCGCTGC
The DNA here is from genome assembly GCA_036501315.1 of Solirubrobacteraceae bacterium. GTDB lineage: Bacteria > Actinomycetota > Thermoleophilia > Solirubrobacterales > Solirubrobacteraceae > Palsa-744. The sequence goes on along the minus strand of DASYAM010000008.1, from coordinate 14,723 downwards.
GCACCTGCCCTGTATGCGGTGGCGCGCGCTTGCGCGCGGAGTCGCGCGCGGTGCTCGTCGGCGGCACGGCGATCGACGAGTTCTGCGCCCTCTCCGCCCGTCGCGCGCTCGAGTGGCTCGAGGAGGTCGAGCTCTCAGAGACCGACCGCCACGTCGCGCGGCTGATCCTGCGCGAGATCTCAGAGCGGCTGCAGTTCCTCGAGAACGTCGGCATCGGCTACCTCTCGATGGATCGCGCCGCCGCGACCCTGTCCGGCGGCGAGGCGCAGCGGATCCGCCTCGCGACGCAGATCGGATCGTCGCTCGTGGGCGTGCTCTACATCCTCGACGAGCCATCGATCGGGTTGCACCAGCGCGACAACTCCAAGCTGATCGGCACGCTCGAGCGGTTGCGCGACCTCGGCAACACGGTGATCGTGGTCGAGCACGACGAGCAGACGATGCGCGCGGCCGATTACCTCGTCGACATGGGCCCGGGCGCGGGCGAGCACGGAGGGCGGATCGTCGCGCAGGGCACCGCCGCGCAGGTGCAGCGCGTGAAGGGCTCTGCCACCGGACAGTTCCTCGCGGGGACGCGCACGATCGCGGCGCCCTCCAAGCGGCGCACACCGCGCGGCTACGTGGAGATCGAAGGAGCGAGCCAGCACAACCTGCGCGACGTCGACGTGAAGGTCCCGCTCGGCGTGCTCACCTGCGTGACCGGGGTGTCGGGATCGGGCAAGTCGACGCTCGTCAACGAAGTGCTGTTCAAGTCGGTCGCCGCCCGCCTGCATCGTGCCCGCCGGCGGCCGGGAGCGCACCGCGCGATCCACGGCTTAGACCAGCTCGACAAGATCATCGCCGTCGACCAGTCCCCGATCGGGCGCACCCCGCGCTCGAACCCCGCCACCTACACGGGACTGTTCGACGTGATCCGCGACATGTTCTCGAAGACCCAGGAGGCGCGCGCGCGCGGCTACAAGCCCGGGCGGTTCAGCTTCAACGTCAAGGGCGGGCGCTGCGAGGTGTGCAAGGGCGACGGGCAGATCAAGATCGAGATGCACTTCCTGCCCGACGTGTACGTGCCCTGCGAGCAGTGCCACGGCAAACGCTACAACCGCGAGACGCTCGAGGTGAAGTTCAAGGGCCGCTCGATCGCCGACGTGCTCGACATGGCGATTGAGGACGCGCTGCACTTCTTCGAGCACATACCCAAGGTTCGCCGCCGCCTGGAGACGCTGAACGCCGTCGGCCTCGGCTACGTGCGCCTCGGCCAGCCCGCCACCACGCTCTCGGGTGGGGAGGCGCAGCGCGTGAAGCTCGCGACCGAGCTCTCGAAGGTCGCCACCGGCCGCACCCTGTACATCCTCGACGAGCCCACCACCGGGTTGCACTTCGCCGACGTCGAGCGGCTGCTCGAGGTGTTGCAACGACTCGTCGACGCCGGCAACAGCGTCGTCGTGATCGAGCACAACCTCGATGTGATCAAGTCCGCCGACCGGCTGATCGACATGGGCCCCGAGGGGGGGGAGGAGGGCGGTGTCGTGATCGCGCAGGGCACGCCCGAGCAGGTCGCGGCCGAGCCGATCTCACACACCGGGGCGTTCCTCGCGGAGCTGCTCACCCCGGCGGCGAGAAGCGCGGCGAAGAAGCCGCACGGGAAAGTCGCAGCCAAGCGCAAACCTCGCGCCAAGATCGCCGCCTGAGAGCGCGCTTTGAGCGATGTTTCCCGCCAAGCCCGCCTGTGGGCGCAGAAGTGGCGCTGGTATGAGCGCAACTCGCTGCCGTGGAACCGCGCGCGCATCCACTGGGAGGCGCTGCGCCGCGAAGCGTTCATACGCTGGCCGGTGCACGGCAACGTGCTCGAAGCGCTGCGCTCGGGTCGCCTTGAGATCGGCGCCGGCACGCTGCTCGAGCCGGACGTGTGGATCACGATGCCCGGCGAGGCCCGCGTGAAGATCGGCGCCGGCACGTTCCTGAACAAAGGTGTGATGGTCGCCGCCGAGCAGCTCGTCGAGATCGGCGAGCACTGCATGCTCGCGAACGGCTGCTTCATAACCGACTCGAGCCATCGCTACGACGACCCCAAGCGCCCCGTTCCGTGGCAGGGCTTTACCACGAAGGGCCCCACGCGGATCGGCGACAACTGCTGGCTCGGCGCCAACGTGGTCGTGACAAGCGGCGTTACCATCGGCGAGCGCTGCGTGATCGGCGCGAACAGCGTCGTCACCAAGGACATCGCTCCCTTCTCTGTCGCCGCCGGAGCGCCCGCGAAGGTGCTTAGGAAGCTCGACTATGGCGAGGGCGATTCCGATGCTCCTCCCGCTATCGGGAAGTAGCCGCCGCCGCCGCGCGCTCGCGCACGCCGGTCAGCTCAGCTGAGTATGCAGCTCGGCCAGCTCCGCCGGATCGATCGAGTAGGTGTGCTCGGGACCGGGATAGCGCCGGGTGCGCACGTCCTCCGCATACGCCGTCACGCCCGCGTTCATCTCCTGCTGAAGGTTGGCGTAGCGCTTGACGAACCGCGCGCCGAGCCCGTCGCGGATGCCGAGCAGGTCGTGGAACACGAGCACCTGCCCGTCCGTCGCCGCCCCCGCGCCGATGCCGATCACGGGGATCTCGATCCGCCCCATCAGCTCGTCGGTGACCGCCGCCGGGATCGCCTCGAACACGAGCGCGAAGCAGCCCGCCTCCTGCAGCGCGAGTGCCTGCGCACCGATCTGCACGGCCGCGGCCGCGGTACGGCCCTGGGCCTTCCAGCCACCGAGCGCCGTCGCCGTCTGCGGCGTGAGGCCGACGTGACCCATCACGGGGATGCCCGCCGCGACGATCGCGCGTGCGCGGCTGACCGAGCTCGGGCCGCCGCCCTCGAGCTTGACCGCCTCGCAGCCCGCCTCCTTGACGAGCCGCAGCGCGCTTGCGATCGCCTGCTCGTCAGAGACCTCATAAGAGCCGAACGGCATGTCGCCGATCAACAGCGGCGTGCGCAGCCCGCGGCGCGCGGCGCGCGCGAGCACGAGCATGTCGTCGAGGTCGACCGGCGTCGTCGAGCTGTAGCCGAGCACGGTCGTCGCCGCCGAGTCGCCGACGAGCACGAGGTCAACGCCCGCCGCCTCGGCCGCGCGCGCGCTCGGGTAGTCGTAGGCGGTCACCATCACGATCGGTTCCCCGAGTCGCTTCTTCTCCGCCAGCAGCGGCAAGGTCATCGGCAGGCGGCCGGGGTCGGACGGGGCTTGTACTGCTGAGGCGTGGCTGGACATGCGGTTGCTTCCTCTCTGGCGCGGTTGACGCCCTACGCGAGCAGGGTCGCCACCTCGTCGTCGATCGTGACGATGCGGTTGGTCTGCGATTCCACGTGAACGACGCGGGGCTCGTACTGCTCCAGCTCCTCCCGGTCGTACTGGCCGTAGGAGATGACGATGATCGTGTCGCCGCGGTGCACCAGGCGGGCGGCGGCGCCGTTGACCTTCATATCGCCCGAGCCGCGCTGCCCCGGGATCGTGTACGTCTCGAAGCGGGCGCCGTTGTCGACGTCGACAACGTGCACCTGCTCGTACTCGAGGATGTCGGCCGCCTCGAGCAGGTCGGGGTCGATCGTGATCGAGCCGACATAGTGCAGGTCGCAGTCGGTGACCGTCGCACGGTGGATCTTTGACTTGAGCATCACGCGCTGCATCAGGCGATTGCCTTTCGTGGAAGCGGTTTATCGGAGCCGTCATGGCGCTGGTCCGCGAAGATCGATGTGTCGCGCGTCAGTGTGTGACGGGTCGCTGGGGGCACGGTCGCGGGTTGAAGCACGGCGTTGTCGATCAGGCGAACCTCACCGATGCGGGCGGCGAGCGCCAGCAAAGCCTCACCCGTGAGCTCCGACACCGGCTCGAGCGTCTCCGGGTCGACGAGCGCCACGTACTCGGGCTCGACGTCGAACGGCGCCATCGCCGCATGCGCCGCTGCGAGCAGCGCGTCGACCGAGCGCTCGCCGGCTCCGGCCAGGCGCTTGGCCGCGTCGAGCGCCGCCGGCAGCGCGCGCGCGCGACGGCGCGCGGCGGAGGAAAGCAGGGCGTTGCGGCTCGACATCGCCAGTCCGTCGCCCTCACGCACCGTCGGGCAGGACTCGACCCGGACCGACAGGTTCAAGTCGGCGACCATGCGGCGGATGACCACGACCTGCTGTGCGTCCTTCTGGCCGAAATAGGCCACGTCCGGCAGCGCCATGCACAGGAGCTTCGCCACGATCGTCGTGACGCCCCTGAAGTGCGCCGCGCCGCGGGTGGCACCCTCCAGGCGGTCGGTGAGGCCGAGGACTTCCACGGCGGTCGCGAACCCCGACGGGTAGATCTCGTCGACCGGCGGCGCGAACAGCATGTCGGCGCCGGTCGCTGCCGCCAGAGCCGCGTCGCGGCGCTCCTCGCGCGGATAGCGGTCGAGATCTGCGCGCTCGTTGAACTGCGCCGGGTTGACGAACAGCGAGACGACGACGACGTCGCATTGTGCGCGGGCGCGGCGAATCAGCGACAGGTGGCCGTCGTGCAGCGCGCCCATCGTTGGGACCAGGCCGATCGTCTTGCCGGCGCGGCGCACCGGCGTAAGCCCCGCACGGAGCTTCTCCACAGTGCGGAGCGTCGTCATTGACGAAGAATGGTTAGCTCGGCTCATCTGGCTCGGTCCAGTTCCCTCGGGGATACCGGTCGCGACTTCTCAGAGCATACCGCCGCTGGAGACGTTTGCAAGGGGTGTGAGCAATCGGGCGCATCTGGCGCTTGAGGTTGGCGAATACGCTCTCGATCACCAGGCGGATGCGTGCCTTTGCGACCTCGCCGGCGGGACGCGGACCTGGCCGGTGGCGCTCGGGCGTGATGAGCTGGATGTCGATCAGTTCCATGCAGTCGTGGTACTCGTTGCCCCAGAAGCCCTTATCAGCGAACAGGGTGCTGCCGGCGTGAGCCGCGGCGAGATCAAGGCGCATTCACGCTCTTGCCCGGTCTTGGGGCCTGTGAGGTCGTGGCCGACCGGGACGCCCTTTGAGTCTGAGATGAGCACCAGGTGCATTCCCCACACGAACAGGCTCTTTGATGGGCAATAGCCGTAGCTGGCGTGCCCGGCGAACTCGCTGAGCGACCTGTAGCCTGGATAGTTGGCGCACGCGATCAACGTCCCGTCCACCAGTCGCACTTCACCGTCGGCGATCAGCTCGGCGAGCAGCATCTGCACGGTCGTGATCCACGGCGTGAGGCGTCTGAGTCTGCGGTTGTACTGCGACTGGCCAGGCAACTCGGAAAGAACCCCGGAAGCAGCCGGCCGATCACCCCGCCTCTGGTGGCAATGGCTCCTTGCGCTGCTCGGGTGACATGCTGCTCGAGGCGCTCGAGGCGCTCGAGGCGCTCGAGGCGCTCGTGGCGTGCGCGGCGTCACGCTGCGGGGGGTCGCGACATCGCTCGGGATCCGTCGTGACAGCGGGAAGTGTGTGCGCGCTGAGGGTGATCTCGATTTCCGGGGGACGCTAGGCGTCGCGAGGGAGGCCGGCTTCTCGGCAATCTGCCTCTCATTCGAACTTGAGACGGACGCCGACGAGGAGCAGCTGGCGACGCTCGAGCGGTTGACCGAGCGCTATTTGCGTCGTCTACCAGACGCTCGCCAGCGCGCCTGCCCTCACGACGACGCTTACCCGAGCGTAGAAGGGGCGGTCGCCCCGCTACTCATTGTCGCGAACCGCCTTGCGTTCGAGGATCTGCTTCAGCTGGCTCAGATCCTTGCGGTTGGCCCGCCGCATCGCGCCAGCCATCATCGGGCCAGCAATCCGGGCGAAGCCGGCGGGCTTGCCTCGGTTGCGCAGCGTCATCTGTGTGGCGCCCGCGGCGGTGTCCCCCCAGGTATAGGTGGTCTCCATAGGGAAGGGCCCCTCGGCGGTGCGCATCACGAACCGCTCGCCGGGGACGAGCTCTGTCACCTCATAGGTGTAGGCGAGGCGCCGACCGAGGAACTCGGCGACAAATGCGATCCGCGAGCCGACCGCGAGCGGTCGGGGCGACTTCCACTCGACTGCCTTGATGTTCTCGTACCAGGTGGTTGCGTTATCGGGGTCGCACGCATAAGCGGCTACCTCCTCACGCGGCCGGGAGATCTCGATCAGGCTCTCCACATCGACTGGCACGCGCTACCCCTTCGCCGGGAGGGTCCGGGCGAAGGCCACGCCACGCCGTACCCACGCGTCGAGCTGGCGTTTGGTCGCGAATCCCTCCACAGCGACGAGTATCCAGCCCTTCATCGGCCGGCCAGTCATGTCGAAGATGCGCGTGTGAGGTCGAGCGAGCGCTTCATCAGACGCATCAAGGCCGACACGGACCATCAGCTCCCCGCCATTGGAGATCCCTACCGTCATGTTGCCGTCGAGCAGGAACGCGAGCCCGCCGAACATGGCCTTCTCCGTTACGCCGCGCTCGTCAGCGAGCTGCTCGCGGATTCGATGGGCGAGCTCGTTGTCATAGGTCATCTCAGCGTACGTGTCGGGCGGGAGTGGGCACGGTACGATCACGGTCGATCCGCAATCGGTAAAACCTTACTGGACGGGCCGGAGGCGGCGGGCCAGATGGACGAGATCGGCGGCCCGACCGGAGAACGTCGCGAACAGAAACCGAACACGGTGCCGCCCGCTCTGCAAGGCTTGTTCGATGATCCGAACCGGCAAGCGCGCTGAAGTCCTTCGCGAGCTTCTGCAGAGCGCAGGATTCGAGGCGTCCTCTTTGCTCCCGGCACGGCCGACCGGTGCCGAGCACTCAGCAGAGCTCCTCAAGCTGTATCGCCGGCTTGGCGGTCTCCAACGAGTACCAATACTTCGTCCAGGCGCGTGGGACCTGGTCTTCGACGGGCCAATGGTCATCGAGCTCGACGAGGAACTGCACTTCAACCGCTATCGCGCGCTCACACCGACAGCCTCTTGGGCGCGTGACTTGCCGTGGGCAGCTGACTATCAACGTTTGTGCGCCGCCCGAGAGCCCGAATGTCTGTCGGCCGGTAGTTGGGGCAAGCGCTGGACGAATCCCTCAGCCGAGCGGATGTTCAGTGGTGGTCCGACCGGAGACCTCAGCAGCGAGGGTGCGCCCCGCTGGAAGCAGCGCGCCCTCTACGACGCGATCAAGGACATGATGCCAACGAATGATCGCAAGGTCTCTATAGCTCGCCTGTCGATCTACGACGACATCGACGGGGTCATTCTGGGAGACGCGATCCAGCGAAACGCAACCGTGTCACCCCAAAGTATCCAAGCACTGGTCGAGCGCCGCACAGCATGGGGTCGACCCGGTCGCTAGCTGCACTGCACCAGACGGTCCGCGCCGACTTCGAGGTATCCGAGACATATGGATATGTCGAGCGTGCGCCGCTCACATGTCCGATCGCCGCGTTCGGTGGCAGTGAGGATACACAGGTGGGAGAGGATGAGATGCGAGGCTGGCGTGAGATGACGACGGGTTGCTTCAGGCTCGTGATGTTGCAAGGCGGGCATTGCTTCATTAGTGAGAACCGGGAGGCGCTCCTCGGGAGATGGATAGATGCTGTGCTCCGTTACATGCATATCGGTAAATGTGTCACCTCGCTTTGACTATGCTCTTGTGGAGTTCGGGCTGCGGTTGTGTATGGTGCGAGTCCCGCGATCGAGCTGGTGCGCAGCCGGCCAAGCCGCGGATCGCGTAGACACACCAGCGCCCGCACGGCAAAAATGATCCTGAAAGGTCGAACGTACGGGGCTCAGAAGGGATACCTCGTAGAGTGACAGGATCTGGCTGCCGCAATTGAGGTACTACTGGTAGCGATCGAGACTGAGCTTGACTGCCTGATGGCAGTGGTTGATGACCGTCGAGCAAGTCGCCGGTCGTCACGTGGCTTTAATGGCCGCGCGAGCGCAGCCCTGATGACCGGATGGCCCTCCTACGAAAAAGCGCGCACTACTCCGACCTCTGGGCCTGCTTTCGATCGGCCATGCGCTTTTTGGGCTTCGGGACTATCGCGACCTGGGTTGGCTTGGCGGTCACCAACCCCACTGCCGGGCGGCTGGTGCTCTTTGTCGCGCTGGGCCTGAATGCCCTCGCGGTGCTCCGTGTCGCTCGTTGCGTCTGGGCGCTCAAGTTGGATCGTGCGGATCTTTACGGGGGCTCCCCTTGGGCGGCCGGCTGGGGCGTAGCTGACGCTAACGCGAGGCGCCACGCCCACCCCTGCGATGTGGGGCTCCCGACGACCACTAGACGATGTAGCCGACCGTTGCCACGGGGCACGCCCCTACACGCGAGGAGCATACGAACCTATCGTTGGTCTTGTGGTCAGCCTGGCGCGGTGCCGGGCATCCACATAACTTCGGATTGTTCAAACCGGCCTATACAGAGGCTTTATACGTGAGCCTTTTTTTCATTCGGCTCACATATAATCGGCTTCGGCTCACCAGGCGTCGATGTTCGGGCGCTTCTTGCCCTTCCGCCGCCGCCATTGCCCCGACGCGTCGTCGAACAAAGTCGTGATCCAGCGCCGCGAGTCGGCCGGATCGATCACGTCGTCGATCTCGCCATAGGCGGCCATGTTCACGCCCTGACCGTGCTCGTACGCGGCCGCGACCGTGGCTTTGAACACCCGCTCGCGCTCCTCCTCGTCCGCGATCGCCTCGAGCTCGCGCTTCATGCCGAGGCGCACCGCGCCCTCGAGGCCCATGCCGCCGAACTCCGACGTCGGCCAGGCGATCGTGAACAGCGGCGCCTTGAAGCCGCCGGCGGCCATCGCCTGCGCACCCAGCCCGTAGCCCTTGCGCAGCACGATCGTGCCCGTCGGCACCGTCAGGTTCGCGCCAGTCACGAACATCCGCGCGAAGTGACGCACGGTTGCCGTGCGCTCGGCGGCGGGGCCGACCATGAAGCCGGGCGTGTCGCACAGGAACAGCACGGGCAGCTCGAACGCGTCGCAGAGCTGCATGAAGCGCGCCGCCTTGTCGGCGCCGTCGCTGTCGATCGCCCCGCCCAGGTGAGGCGGATGGTTGGCGATCACCCCGAGCGCGCGGCCGTCCACACGCGCCAGGGCGGTGACGATTCCCGCCCCGAAGCCCCGGCGCAGCTCGAGCACCGAGTCCTCGTCGAGGAGCCCGTCGAGGACTGTGCGTACGTCGTAGATCTGGCGGCGGCGCTCGGGCACGAGCTCCCGCAGCCGCTGTTGGTCGGGCACGCGCACGTCCGCGCTTGGCACGGGGTCGCCGAAGTAGGAGAGGTAGCGCTTCGCCGCCGCGACCGCGCCACGATCGTCTGAGACGCGCAGGTCGACCACGCCGTTTGCGTCCTGCACGTCGATCGGGCCGACCTCAGCCGGCTCGTACACGCCGAGGCCGCCGCCCTCGATCATCGCCGGGCCGCCCATGCCGATGCTCGAGTCCTCGGTCGCGATCACGACATCGCAGCACCCAAGCAGCGCGGCATTGCCCGCGAAGCAGTTCCCCGAGGCGATCCCCACGAGTGGGACCAGCCCGCTGAGGCGCGCGAACAGGTTGAACGCGCGGCAGTCGAGCCCGGCGACGATCGGCGCATCGACATCCCCGGGACGGCCGCCCCCGCCCTCGGCGAACAGCACCACCGGCAGCCTGCTGCGCTCGGCCAGCTCGAACAGGCGGTCCTTCTTCTGGTGGCCGCGCATCCCCTGCGTGCCTGCCAGCACGGTGTAGTCGTAGGACATCGCCACGCAGCGCATCCCGTTCACCTCGCCGATTCCCGCCACCAGCCCGTCGGCGGGAGTGCGCGCGATCAGCTCCTCGCGCGCGCGACGACGCTCCTGGGCGGCGAACAGCAGCGGGCCGTACTCGACGAAGCTGCCCGGGTCGAGCAGCTCTTCGAGGTTCTCCCTGGCGGTGCGCCTGCCGCTGTTATGGCGTTTCTCGACCGCCTCGGGACGAGCCCCGTCCAGCCCGAGCTCGTGGCGCTCGCGCACCGTCCGGAGGTCTGCGCGCTCACCGCCATCACGCGACTCCGTGGCGGGCCGGGTGTCGGCGGCCGTGCCGGTATCGGGATTTGTGCCGGTAGCTGGCTCGGAGGACGGCGCCATCGCGGGATCATCGCTCATAGAGCCTCAATAGCATGCGTGGCAATGTCCGCCCAGGAGAGCGAGCGATCACCGGCCGAGCGCCGTGAGGCCCTGAAGCAGGTTTGGGAGCAGGCGCGGAGCTGCGTCCGCTGCACCGAGCTGGCGGCGACGCGCAAGACGGTCGTGTTCGGAGCCGGCAACGCCAACGCCGAGCTGATGTTCGTGGGTGAGGCGCCGGGGGCCACCGAGGATGAGCAGGGTGTCCCATTCGTAGGCCGGGCGGGCAAGCTGCTGGAGCAGCTGCTCGAGGAGATCGGGCTGTCGCGCTCAGAGGTGTTTATCGCGAACACTTTGAAGTGCAGACCCCCCGGCAACCGCGATCCGCTGCCGGTCGAGATCGACAACTGCAAGGAGTACCTCCACCGCCAGGTCGAGCTGATCGAGCCGACTGTGATCTGTACGCTCGGCAACTTCTCGACCAAGCTGCTGCGCGGCGATCCCACCGGGATCACGCGGTTGCACGGGCAGCCGGAGGTGCTGACGCTCGGCCGGCGCGCGGTACGGCTGTACCCGATCTTCCATCCCGCCGCCGCGCTGTACACGCCGCGCACGCTCGAGACGTTGCGCGAGGACTTCGTGCGACTGCCCGAGCTGCTGGCTCTGGGTGCGCCCGAGCAGCCGCCGGACATCGAGGAGGAGACCCCAGAGCCCGCCGAGCTGAGGAGCGACCCGTCGGGGCCCGACTCGGGGCAACAAGGCCCAGAGGTCGATCAGCTCGGCCTGTTCTAGTACACGCGTCCGCGCGCACTGGACTGATCTGGACGCAATTTCCCCTGCAAAGTAGGGGAAATGGGGAAGATGTCGAAAATTTCGAGCCCATGCCCTAAAGCTGGCCCCGCCGGCCGCCGATAAGGGCCTGTCTCCATCCTCATAGCAGTGCGACCGGCCCGCGTTCCCTCTCCCGCGGGCCGGTCGGCGTTAACGGCCGGGCTCTGGTCGACGTGGGCGCCGGAGCGGGATGGCTCGGGGGTTCGCTCTAGAGTCTCGTCGTGGCCATACGCATCGTGGAGACTGCCAATCCCGCGGAGACGGAATCGCTCGGCGCCGAGCTGGCGGTGGCGCTGCGAGACGGCGACGTGGTGCTCGTGCGGGGCGAGCTGGGCGCGGGCAAGACCACGCTGGTGCGCGGCGCGGCGCGAGCGCTCGGTGTGAGCGACCCGATCACGAGCCCGACGTTCAGCATCGGCCACCGCTACAAGGCCGCGAACGTGACCGTCTCCCACCTGGATCTCTACCGGCTGGGAGGGCTCGACGAGGAGGATCCGGCGCTGCTCGAGGACTATCTCGGCCAAGGACGGATCGCGTTCGTGGAGTGGCCCAAGGAGGAAGCGGACGGCGCTCGCGGCCCGGGCGCAGAGCTGGCGGACGCGCGCCTGCGGGTGACGCTCGCCCATGGTGGCGCCGACCGCCGCCAGATCGAGGTGGAGGAGCGAGGGCGATGATCGTGCTTGGCTTCGACACGGCCACGTCCGCGACGGCGGTGGGCCTGCGCCTCGCGGACGGCAGCACGCTGCAGGCGCGCGACGATCCCGCGCCCGGAGCGCATCCCGGACACGCCACGCGACTGCTCGAGCTGGCGCACACGCTGCTGACGGAGGCTGGAATTGGCTGGAGCGCGGTCGAGCGGATCGCGGTCGGAGCCGGGCCGGGCACGTTCACCGGCCTGCGTGTCGGCGTCGCGACCGCGCGCGGGCTGGCGCAGTCGCTGGAGGTCGAGCTCGTGAGCGTGTCGAGCTTGCGTGCCCTGGCCGAGCCCGCGAGGGAGGAGGCGGAGGGAGCGGTGCTGGCGGCGATCGACGCCCGTCGCGGCGAGATGTTCGTCGCCGGTTACTTGGCGGCCGCGGCGGAGTCGTCGAATGGGCTGGAGTCGTCGGATGAGCTGATCTCGCCCCGGGCGCTGCCGCCGGAGGAGGTGGGGAACTTGCTCGCCTCGGCCGGAGCGCCATGGCTTGCAGTCGGCGATGGCGCCGTGCGCTACCGCGAGCAGCTCGAACGTGCCGGGGCGATGGCGCCGGAAGACGGCTCGCCGCTTCACCTGGTGAGCGCCGAGGCGATCTGCGAGCTCGGCGTCCGGGCGACGGCGACGAACGCACAGATCGAGGCGATCCTGCCGGACTACCGGCGCCGGCCGGACGCAGAGATCGCATTGGAGAGCACCTCGCGGTGATGGAGCCGACTGCCGCCAGCCCGCGCGCTGAGCGCTCCCCGCCGATCGAGATCCGCAGGCTGGCCTATCCCGATCTACCCGAAGTGATCGCGATCGAGCGGCGCGTGTTCGTCACGCCGTGGTCGCTTGCGATGTTCGTGCTGGAGCTGTCGAAGCGGTCGGGGATCTGCCTGGCGGCGATCGATCGCTCCGCGAGCGCGCCGCCGGTCCGTCCCCCGCAAGCACACGCGCCGGGGATCGCGCAACGACTCGCGGGCTATCTGATCTGCTCGCGCTACGACACGATCTGGCACGTGATGAACGTCGCCGTCGACGTCGAGCACCAGCGCAAGAGCCTGGCCTCGGCGCTGCTCGGCGAGCTGTACGCGCAGGTCGGCGACGCGGACGCGCGCTACACGCTCGAGGTGCGCCGCTCTAACCTGATCGCGATCCGCCTGTACGAACGGGAGGGCTTTCGCGCGGCCGGGATCCGCCGTCGTTACTACCAAGACAACGGCGAGGACGCGCTCGTGATGTGGCGCACCCCCGCCACGCTCGTGGGCTCACTGGCGGATGTGCCCAACCCAGGGCCGGTATGAGGATCCTGGCGCTCGAGACCAGCTGCGACGACACCTGTGCCGCGGTTGTCGACGCGGACGGGCTGATCAGCTCGAACGTAATCTCCTCGCAGGGCGTGCACGATCGCTTCGGCGGGGTCGTCCCCGAGATCGCCTCGCGACACCATCTCGAGCTGGTGAACCTGGTCGTACGGCAGGCGCTGGATGGAGCCGGTGCCACCCTCGACGACGTGGGTCTGGTGGCGGCGACGCAGGGGCCGGGGCTCGTCGGGGCGTTGCTGGTGGGCCTGTCAAGCGCAAAGGCGATCGCGGCCGCGCGCGAGCTGCCGTTCGCGGCGGTCGACCACCTGCAGGGGCACGTGGCGTCGAACTTCCTGATGCCGGTCGAGCGCGATGAGCATGCCCAGGGCGAGCGGTGGGCAAAGGGTCGAGGACAGGCGTTCGAGCCGCCGTTCCTATGCCTGATTGCAAGCGGTGGGCATACGCTGCTGGTGCACGTGCGCGAGCACGAAGGGTATGAGGTACTCGGACGTACGCTCGACGACGCCGCGGGTGAGGCGTTCGACAAGGGAGCGAGGATGCTCGGTCTCGGCTATCCGGGTGGGCAAGCGTTGGAACGGCTGGCGGCGGATGGCGATCCCGAGGCGTTTCCGTTTCCGGGCTCGCGTCGCGAGCGCGCGCAGGGAGGACGGGGAGCGAGCCGCCAGGCGTTTGCGCAGAGCCTCGACTTCTCGTTCGCCGGGGTCAAGACGGCGCTGCTCTACCGGCTGCGCGAGCTCTCCGAGGGCGACCGGCAAGCGCGCGCGGCCGACCTGGCGGCGTCCTATCAGGCGGCGATCGTCGACAGTCTCGTGGCGCGCGCCGAGCGGGCGCTGGAGCAGACCGGGCTCGCGCGCCTTGCCGTCGCGGGAGGCGTGGCCGCCAATGGCGAGCTGCGGCGGCGGCTGGCCGAGCTGGACGTCGACCTGAACGTCCCGGCGCGGGTGCTGTGCACCGACAACGCCGCGATGATCGCAAGCGCGGCCCGCTACGCCCGCCGGCTGGACTATCCGGACTATCTCGCGCTCGACGCATACGCGACGGGGGAACGGGCGCGGTGAGCGTCGTGACCGTCTACTCCAAGGCCGGCTGCCACCTGTGTGCGGAGGTGATGACGGCGCTGCAAGAACTGCGCACAGAGCTCGGGTTCGTGCTGCACGAGGTCGACATCGCCGACGATGAGGAGCTTCACCGCGCCTACTTCGAGCGCATCCCCGTGATCGTCCTCGACGGCGAGCAGCTGAGCGACTACTTTCTCGACGAGGCCCTCTTGCGCGAACGTTTAGAGTCACGGCGATGATCTACGACGAGGGTCCGAACGGTCGCGCGAGCGCCGAGCACGAGGTGGGAGCGATCTCCGCGGAGCGTCTTTCGCTTGGCGTGGCGGCGCGCCTGTCGCGCTACCTGCAGGTGCTGACCCAGGCCAAGAAGATGGGCAAGGAGACAATCTCCTCGCAGGAGCTCTCCGACTACACCCACGTCAACTCGACGCAGATCCGCCGCGATCTATCGGGCTTCGGCAAGTTCGGCAAGCGCGGCGTGGGCTACAACGTCGAGTCGCTCGTCACTCAGATTCGAAAGATCTTGCGAACCGCCGGGCAGCACAACATCGCGCTGTTCGGGGCCGGGCACCTGGGAACGGCGATCGCGACGTCGGACATCTTCGCCGACCACGGCTTCAGGGTCGTGGCCGTCTTCGATACCGACCGCACCAAGGTGGGGGCCGAGATCGGTCCTTTGACGGTCCGGCACAACTCGCGGTTGCGAGACGTGATCGAGGACGAGGACATCGTCGTCGCCGTGCTGGCCGTGCCCTCCGCGGCCGCCCAGGAGCTGGCGGACGAGATCTCGGACGCCGGCGTCAAGATCATCTTCAA
>DASYAM010000007.1:0-58560 GCA_036501315.1 Solirubrobacteraceae bacterium | reverse complement strand
ACCCGTGGTTTTGCATTCCGGCAGAGCCCCAACGGACACGATGACCGCTTGGTATTTGGCCTCCGGCGTGCCGTTGGACAGCGTGTCCGACAGCGTCGCGGCCGTGATCGGCGCGTGCCCGGCAGCCGTGACGAGCGCTTCGTAGGGAACGCCCTCGCGCTGCAGCGCCGATTGCCAGGCGAGGAAGTCAGGCTCGGTGCTCGAGGTTCCGAGCACCAGCACCTTCATGTCGATGCGCTGCGCCGCGGACGCAGAGGCCGGAGCGAGGATCGAAGCCAGCGCCATCGCGAGTGAGGCAAAGCTGATCAGGATGGCGGCTGGCTTTCGAAGCATCGTTTAAGACCTCTCTAGTAGGTGAATCTGTCCGCGCTCGACGTGGCGCTGACTCCGATATTCGTTTTCACGGTGATGTCCACCGTGCCGCTGCCGATCGGCGCCAGAGCGATGACCTGGGTGGAAGACAGCGCGTAATACAGGGAAGGCTTCGTGCCGAAGTCCACGGCTTGCACGTTCGTGAAGTTCTTGCCGTTGATCAGCACGAATTTCAACGGCCCGAGCCAGTAGCTGGCAAGGGAGCTAACGACCGGCGCGTTGCTCGGAGGAGCTTTGACCGTGAGGGTGGCCGCTGTGCTCGTCGCGGTGCCGGTCGGGTTCGTGAACACGGCGCGGTACTCCTGGCCGCTCTCGGCGACCGTGGCGCCCGCGACCGTCAGCGTGCCGGTCGTGTTACCGGCGTCGGTCGTGTCGTTGACGAACGTCACACCGCCGTTCGTGGAGACCTGCCACTGCACTGTCGGGGTCGGGACACCGGACGCCGAGGCCGTGAACGAGGCGCTTTCGCCCGCCGTTACGGTCTTGCCGGCGGGATTGGCGCTGACCACGGGAGCCGCCGGAGCTGCCGGCCAGGTCGTGGGGGAGGTGTGAGTGCTCGTACCGGCCCCCACGCTCGTCCAGCCCGACTGGATGCCGCCATATACCGAGCCGACACCGGTGACGCCCGTCAACGGCACGCTGATCGCGCTGCCGCTGTTCACAATCGTGACCTTGGAGCCTTCGATATAGCCGCTGACCTGGCCGGCGCTCGCCTTGCTCCACGCCTGCTGCTCGGCCAGCAACGCGCCGATCTGGGCCATCGTCAGCTGTTCGAGCGGGGCGTTGAAGTCCTGCTTGTACTGCGCCAGCAGCGGGTTCAGCACCGAGTAGAACAGCCCGTCGCCCTTCGACGGCAACGTAGCCGGCGGAGTACCCGTCGTGGGCGGCCCGGGCGGCGGGGTGCCCATCAGGTTCGGCTGGTGGAAGTAGTGCGGGCGCGGGTCGTTGCCCATCACGTGCTGGAACATGTTCGTGTCGACGTCGGCCACGACTTCGGCGAAGTCGGCCGGATGCGTCTCACACGTGGTGACCGCGCTGGCCACGCAGTCGCCGCCGTCGGCGACCGGTGTGTAGAGCGTGTTGAACTCGTCGACCTCCTGCGCCTCGGTCGAGACGTTGTAATAGATGTTCGTCGGGTAGCGTGGGATCGCACGGGCCGGACCGTCGATGAAGGTTTCGCCCGCGACGTACGCCTGGGTGGTGCTGCCCGCGATCGCCGGGCTCGGGTAGGGCTTGGAGGCGTCTGAGCCGAAGAACTGGACTTTAACGCCCGTGAACGCCGGGATCAGGAACGGGTTCTGCGGATAGGCGCTCTCGACCGCTTCGCTCGCGGCCGGCGGTTCCGCGGAGGCAGTCCCGGAAGTGCCTATGTCAGTGAACGACTGCTCGAGCGCGCCCCCGCCGGTGACGGAGGTTTTCGTCGTCGGGCTTGAGAACCAGCTGTTCGGCGGCGCCTGCGTCGGTGCCGAGACAGTCTTCAGCAGCGTCCATTCGTTGGAGCCGGCGACCTCACGGTAGATTTTGAACTCCGCCGCGTGGCAGACCGCGGCCCACGTTAGCGTGACCGCGCCGGTCGAGCTCGTGACCGTCACTGGCGCCGACTCAGAGGCGCTCGACTGGCCCGCGCCGGGCGCGAAGTCGTCGGTCACCGCATAGACGTAGGTGCCGGCCGGCAGCGTGCCGCCGCTCGTCGCGGCGGTGGCGGTGTCGAGGTCGGGCGGATCCACGACCCCCGGGTTGCCCGGCAGCAGGTTCGCGAGGCCGGAGTGCTCGCCGGTGACTACCACCGACGGGTTGTCGTTGCCGAGCGCGCTTGTCGCGAGCGTGCTCTGCGCCAGCCCGAGCGTGGAGGCGCCCCAGCTGTTGTTCTCGTTCAGCTCGGCTTCGATGTAGCTCTGCGTCGCGCAGCCGACGTCGAGGTTCGGGTGATCCCACGTGTGGCTGATCCAGCCGAACGAGCTCTTGTATTTCTTGAACGCCGTCAGCAGCGGGTCCGAGCCGTGTTCCCCGGAATACTGCACGGAGCCGCCGCCGTTGAACAGCATGTCGATGCGGAAGGCGTTCTGGGCCGACCATTTCGACGCGTATTCGACGTCGGTCGGGCCCTCGCGCAGCGCTTCGGCCGGGTTGTAGTCGGTCGTGTGCGCGGCCGTGCTCCAGGTGTCGTCGGAGAGGAAGTTGTCATCGACGTGGGCCTCGTAGTAGTTGCGCTGATCGCCGAAGTAGACGCCGCGCGTGACCCAGTCGAGCGCACCGTGGCGCAGCAGCTCAGCCTGCTGCTGGTAGGAGTTCTGGTTGAAGCTCTCGACCAGTTCCTGCACACCGTTAGCGTGCGTGTAGATGCCGGCCAGCGCCGAGCCGCCCGGACCGGAGAGCAGCGAGGCGAAGCTCGCGCCGGTCGCCTGGGTGGCGAGCGGGGTGGCCTCATAGCCGTAGGTGCCGGTGTCCATCGTCACCGTGCCCTTCAGGTAGGGGAAGACCTTGGCGCCTTCGGCCGTGAGCGTGCTCTGCGTGCCGTCGAGCGTGCCGGAGGACGCCGGGCTGTTCAGCCCGTAGGTCGCGCCGGGGAAGACGTCGCCAGTGATCTGGCGCACGTTGAAGGTGTGCTCGTATTCTTCGAGCGCGGTCCATTCGGCCGGGGCCAGCATCGATTCGCACCCCGATTCGGTGCATACCGGCAGCCCTCCGACCGACACGACGATCCCCTGGTACTTGCCCTCGGCGGTGCCGCCGGCAAGCGTGTCCGACAGCGTCGCGGCCGTGATCGGCGCGTGCCCGGGCGTCGTGACGAGTGCTTCGAACGGAACGCCCTCGCGCTGCAGCGCCGACTGCCAGGCGACGAAGTCCGGCTCGGTGCTAGAGGTCCCGAGCACGAGCACCTTCATGTCGATGCGCTGCGCCGCGGCCGCGGAGGCGGGCGCGATCGAAATCACGGCTGCAGCAATTGAGAAGGTGGTCATTAATGTCGCAATTGGTCGTGCGGTTCCGTCTCTCAACATCTCGCGCCTCTTTCCGTGGATCTTCTTGTCATCCATGACACTGCTCACCTGCTGCGAAGCTGCCGCTTCGCTCAGTCAGGCCGCGCTTTGTGCAAGCGCGGGGGAGACGTCGGCTGCGACCGTTAGGTCGATGTCGAGCGTCTCCACCGTCGATGCGGCCAGCCGGGCGTTCATCGCCCGATCGCCCGATCGTCCCTGCATGTCCCCGGCCAGGGCCCCCAGCCTGCCCCGTATACCCTGCATCGCTCGCTGGACCTCCTGACAGGCCTCCATCAGCCCATCACGCACGGCCAGACACTCGGCGATCACCTGCGCCGGCGGCGCAGCCGCCTCTCCATCTCGCCGTGCGGTCGCAACCTCCGGCCTGATCGAGCGCATGCGCTCGATCACGTGGCCGGCGTCGGTCGGGCGATGGCGCTCGATCTTCAGCCGCGCGTTTTCCTCCCGCAGCAGCGTGACCTCGGCTTCGAGCTCGTCCACCGCGAGCGTTTCGCCGGAGGGCGATCTGGCGCTGTCGGACACCCCCATCCGCAGCAGCCGCCCGACTACCTTCTCTCGTGTGCTCGCCTCCATGCTTGAGCAGTCTCTTAGTTTCGGGCCCGAACCCCAATGGGTCGGGTGCCCCATCTTGCGTTCAGACGCCTGAACGCAAGATCCGCGTCCAGGTCTTTCCCGGGCCGGCTCGAACCTCTTTACGAGCCTGGTTCGAACCTCTTACGAGCCCGGCTCGAGCGTCCTTACCAGCAGGGTTCGAACGTCTTGCCGTCGAGTTCGAGATCGAAGCGCGCGCCCATGATCCCAGCCGCGTTGTCGGCGGCGCAGAACGCGTTCGAGGAGCCATATTCGGCATTGAGGACGGGCTTTCCGGCCGTCAGGTAGGGCGTGAAGCTCGAGCATTCGTCGTACACGTTGCATTCCTCGCTGAGCGCCCCGTCGAAGTACGGCTCGAACGTGGCGGTCTGTTCGCCGTCGTTCTTCTGCAGCACCGCCATCCCCAGCGAATGGACCTCGGTCGCGACCCACTCGTCGTAGGTCGCCTGCTGGACCGCCGTGATCGGAAAGCCCGGGTTGTTTTCATAGCCGTCCATGTTGTCCGGCTCAACCGCGTCAAAGCCCTTTTCCTTGCACATCTCAAACCGCTTGATCATGATCGGCTCGAGCACGCTCAGCTGACGCACATCCAGCCACTTCTCGCCCGGCCAGCCCTGAACTTCGGCGCCGACTACGCCCGCGGGGAAGGAGCTCGTATCGGGACGACCCGGCTCGTAGGTGCCGATGTCGATGTAGCAGATCACGTGAATGCTTTTCGAGTGCAGCGCCGCGACCTCGATCGACGTGTTTTCGAAGCCGTCGATGTCGTAGGCGGCAACCGGCCTGCTGTTGTTGACGGTCCCCTGCAGCTGCCAGTACCACGTCAGGTGCTCGGGCGGAGCCCACCGGCTGCCTTTGGGCGTTTCTTTAGGGGCTTCTTTAGGGGCTTCTTTGCCTTCGGGTTCTTCTTTAAAGACTTCTTTCGGGACTTCTTTGCCTTCGGGGGCTTCTTTGCCCTTGGGTTCTTCTTTCGGGGCTTCCTTGGGGGCTTCTTTCGACGCTTCTTTGGGGGTGGGCGCACTGACGCCGCTTGCCCCGCTCGAGCTGGCGGGCGGACCGGCAGCGACAGATCCGGGGGCCACGGCCCGCGGCGTGACTCCGAGCGCGCCACCGCCGGTGCTCGGCGCGATCACCAGAAAGCGCGTCCCCGCGAGACCCAGCCGCCGCGAGCCGCGCTTGGTGCGCACGCGCTTCGCAGCGAGGACCCGCGGCCGCCCGTGCACGCCGGCCGGCACGACCAGCTCGACCCGGAACCGGCCTCTCGCTCCTGCCCGGAAGGAAGCCACGCGCCGCCCACCGAAGACGACGAGCCCTCTGGCCCTCGGCCGAAAGCCATACCCGCGCACGACCACCGTCTGCCCGGCCCGGCCTGACGCCGGGGCGACCGTCAACCGCGGTCGGGTCTGAGCGCCCAGAGCGTTGCCGAGCGCAAGGCTCGCGAGGACCGCAGCCAGGACTACGACAAGCCCCACGACCCGAGGGGAGCGAGTACGCACGGGCGCAGCATGCCACATCCTCCCGACACCCCGAAGTCAGGCCGGGTTGGAGACAGAGGGCAGAGCTCGGGGCGCGCCGGCACGGCGCGCCCCCGAGAGGATCGACCTACCAGCAGGGTTCGAACGTCTTGCCGTCGAGTTCGAGGTCGTAGCGCGCGCCCATGATCCCGGCCGCGTTATCGGCCGCGCAGAAGGCGCTCGCGGCGAGGCCGTACTCCGCGTTGAGCACCGGCTTGCCGGCTTTCAGATAGGCCTGGAAGTTGGAGCATTCGCTGTACTGGTTGCACTGCTCGTCCAGCGCTCCGTCGAAGTGCGGCTCGAGCGTGGCGGTCTGTTCGCCGTCGTTCTTCTGCAGCACCGCCATTCCCAGCGAATGGACCTCGGTCGCGACCCACTCGTCGTAGGTCGCCTGCTGGGCCGCCGTGATCGGAAAGCCGGTGCTGTTTTCATAGCCGTCCATGTTGTCCGGCTCGACCGCGTCAAAGCCCTTTTCCTTGCACATCTCAAACCGCTTGATCATGATCGGCTCGAGCACGCTCAGCTGACGCACATCCAGCCACTTCTCGCCCGGCCAGCCGTTTGAGCTGCCCTGCACCGCAGCGGGAAACGAGGAGAAGTCGGAGCGGTAGTTCTCCGAGGTGCCGACGTCCATGTAGCAGATCACGTGAATGTTCTTGGCGTGCAGCGCCGCGACCTCGGCAGCCGTGTTTTCGAAGCCGTCGATGTCGTACGCCGCGACCGGCTCGCTGTTGTTGACGGCGCCTTGGATCTGCCAGTACCAGGTCAGATGCTGAGGCATGACCCACTGGCCGGCGCCGGTCGAGCCGCCCGTGGAGCCACCCGAGCCGCCCGTCGAACCTTCGGTCGAGCCTTCCGAGCCTTCCGTAGAGCCTTCGGAGCCACCCGTCGAGCCTTCCGAGCCGCCCGTAGAGCCTTCCGAGCCACCCGACCCGCCTTCGGTCGTCCCTTCAGACCCGCCTGTGGAGCCTTCAGAGCCCCCCGTCGCGCCTCCCGAGCCGCCGGTCGAACCGCCAATCGAGCCTTTTGAGCCTTTGCCCTTGGTGCCTTTGGTTTTCGAGCCTTTGGTTTTGCCTTTGCCTTTGCCTTTGGAGCCTTTGGATCCGCCCGTGGAGCTTTTCTTGGAAGAGCCGCTCTTCGTCGCAGCGCTCTTCGTGGTGGCGCTTTTCGTCGTGGTGCTCGCCGCGGTGCCGTGCGACTTGCCCGCGACGGCCTTGTGATGATGGGCCGCATGGCGCGTCGAGCGCGCGGCGGCTGCGCCGGTGGAGAATACGAGGATGGCGAGCAGTGCCAGCGGCACGGCAACACGCTTCGCGATTTGACAGCTTCGAGCGAGCATCGGTGACCTCCATATAAGGCTCGTCCGTGAGCGTGATGAACGAATGCCTTTGTCGAGTGAGCGAAATGCCGCTAAAAGAAAATCCTTTTGCAGCGCTCAAGGAATCGGGCGACCGCGCCGTTAGCGCATGGGTCGAGTCGATTGTTGGACGCATAACCGACGCGCGTCCGCCCTACCCGTATATAAGACGTACCCGCTCTACGTGTGAATCATGCAGACGCTGCGTGTTAATACGGAGGCCGAGGCAGCGCGGAGTGACTGAAAAGATGATTACGGAGCGGGCGTGCGCAGCTCGATCGACCAGCTCGTGTGAGCAGCCACGCGCACGCTTCGATACGTGCCGCGAGACAGGTGGATGCTCCCGCTCGGCGAGGAGCTGTTCACGAGCATGAACCCGCTCGCCGCGAAGATCTGGATCGGCCCCCGCGCCGTGCGCCACTGAAGCACCTGCGGTGAGCGCACGACGATCGTCCCCAAGCGTGCGTTGCCGGAGCCGGCGAAGCGGCGCAGCAGCCCTTTGTCCGGCGCTGACGGGGCGCGATGGATCGCTTCAGGACCCGAGCTCTTCGCGGGCGTCGTCTGCGGAGCGCCGGTCGCTCGCGCGCTCGTGCTCGCTCCGGCCGAGGTCGTGGTCCGCGTAGCCGAAGCAGCCCCGGTTTTCGCGCGTGCACTCCCGCTCCCCCCCTTACCAGCCGCCACGATCGCCGGGCCGCTTTGCGTCCTCGCACCGGCGCCGGAGCTCGTCGCGCTCGAGCCGCCTCCGCCACAGCCGGCCAGCCCGATCGCGACAACGGGTAATGCCGCCACGAGCGACAGCCCGCGGACGGCGGTGAGGCTCGGCTTTTGAGAAGAACGTGTGCTCATCGAGAACTCGCCGGCCCGCTCATCCACGGGCCTGATCGAAGACCGAGGTTATTGAATCCACAAGCTCGTCGCGAGCACCCGTCCTGGCCGCAGCAGCAACCGCAGCAGCGGTGGCAGCGCGACGACGATGCCCATCAGCGCACCCGCGATCAGCGCCGTCCCCGGCGGCGCACCGTGTGTCAGCACCACCCTGCTCAGCACCAGCTCGGTCGTGACGCTGACCAGCGCCGCGAAGAACGCCATACGCGCGTACGCGAGCGACTCGAGCAGGTTGACGAGCATCGTCACGAGCGCGACACAGCCAAAGCCCACGAACAGGCTCCAGCGGTTCGTGCCCGACGTCCATTGCCCGATCGCGATCACGACCCCTGACAGCACGAGCGTCGTGCCGAGCAGCCGCAGCAGCGACCCGCCGAAGATGCTCATCGCCGCCCCGCGCACTTCGCGCTCGTTCGCGCGCTCGAGCCCCACGCCCTGCAGCCCGCGCGGGATCGCATCGTAGAACTTCCACAGGTGATACCCGGCCCAGAAAGAGCCGAGCACCGACGGCAGCAGCGCAAGCGCCGGAAAAGCCCCGTGCACGCCCCAGCCAAGGCTCGAGTCGCCGACCAGCAGTCCGCCCAGCGCGGCGCCGATCGCGCCCGCCCACAGCGCCCGTCCCACGCGTCCGGCCGGTTCGTCCAAACGCCCGCCGCCCGAGGCGACCGCGTAAACAGCGCTCGCGACGATCAGCGCCGTCAATCCCTCCAGCAGCGGGTACGCGGAGACCTTCAGCTCCAGCCCGACCACCGCCGCGACGAGCACGAACCCGTAGGCCAGCGCCCAGCCGCGGCGCGCCATCACCGTCCCGCCGACCCAGATCGCGACGAACATGCCCGCCAGCCGCCCGTATGAATGCAGCAACATCAGCGGCCCCTCGATCGCGATCAGCGCTAGCCCACAGACCGCCACACGATCGCGTGCCAGGCACGCGAGACCCGAGCGACGGCTCAGATAGCGGCTGCGGATCGCCCATTGCAACGCCAGCGTCGTCGGCAGCGCGATCGCGATCGCCTGCTCGAGCACCGACGTCCCGACCTGGCGGCTCAACGGCCCCGCCCATGAGGCCACGGCGAGGATCGCCATGATCAGCGCGATCGCCTCGGCGAGGATGGAGTCGCGGCTGCCCGGCTCCTCAGTCGTAAACCGCCCCGGCGTCCACATAGGCGGTTTCGGCGGCACGATCCGCGAGCCCAGGCTGAGCGCCGCGTTGGCGCGCACCCCGCCCCACGCCTCGAGCACGACCGCCGCCTCGAGCACGTCCTGCGCCCCGCGACCGAGCCGCGCCTCGATCACGCCCGTCGCGTATTTGGATCCGGGCTGCTCCATCAAGCCATCGCCCGGCTCGTCAGCTCGCCGAGCAGGTCGCGATACCCGTCGAGGCAGGCCGTGCGCGTGTAGAGACGGTGCACGCGTGCGAACCCGCGCTGCCCCAGGCGCGCGGCGAGCTCCGGGTTGCGCAGCAGCATCGCCACGCCGGTCGCGATCGCGTGGACGTCGCCCGGCGGCGGCACGATGCCACACCCGCGCAGCACCTCCGGCACGCCGCCGACGGCCGTGGCCACGACCGGGCGCGCCTGCGACATCGCCTCGAGGATCGACATCGGCAGACCCTCCGAGATGCTCGTCATCAGCACCACGTCCGCCGCGCGCACCACCCCGTTCGGGTCTTCCGTGCGGCCCATGAACTTGAAATGGGACTCGGCGCCGAGCCTGCGCGCGAGCTCTTCGCACGCCAGCGCGTAGGTCTCCTGCCCTTTCGTCGGCGGCCCCCAGTACTCGAAGCTCACGCCCGGCACGCGGCGGGCGACCTCGACCGCCACGCGCAGCATCGTCTGCACGTCCTTCAACGGATCGATCCGCCCCACGGAGACGACCTTCAGGTTGCCCGGCGGATCGGTATACGTCTCGGGTGCCTCGATCCCGTTCTGGATCACCCGGATCTTCCGCGGGTCGACGCCGAGACCGCGCTCCCACGTGGCGTTCGCCTCGGTGACCGGCGAGACGTAATCCGCGGCCGCGTAGGCCGCCCGGCTCAGGCCGCGGGCGAGGCGGCTGGAGAGAAAGCGCTCGCCCTGTGAAGACGGGCTGCGCGCGGCCGCGAGATAGGCCTCGCGCACGTACACGCCGTGCTCGGTAAGCAGCATGTCGGTGCCGTGCAGCTGCTTGTGCACCAGCGCCGGGATCGTCGCCCAGCCGGCGGCGGTCACGTGCAGCAGGTCGGTCTGCGGAGTCGGTATCCCGGCGGCGCGAGCGATCCAGTAGATCGTCTGGTAGAGCCTTGCCGCCTCGAGCGCATCGAGCGCGGGAGCCGCGCCGGCGTCGGGGTGATGCTCGTCCAGCACCTCCTTCAGCGCGTCGAGAAAGATCTCCCACGCGCGCGCGCGCCGGAACGCGGCACGGACGGCGTCGGGACGGCGCCGGCACCACATCAACGCCTCCAGCAGAGCCTCATAGCTCCCCTCCCAGCCGATCAACGCCCGCATCAGATCGGCCGGCAGCCTGTCCCCCGCGGCGCGCTCGGAGCGGATCGTCAGGCGGCGACGCGGCAGTCGCTCCGACCACAGCTCGATCTGACCGACCAGCGCCGCGTGCGGCGGCAGCTCGAAGATCGCGCTAAGACGGCGATCGCCGGCCATGATCGGCAAGATCTGCCAGTCGAACTCGGTCAGGCCGCCGATCACGAGATCGCACCAGGAGCTGACGCCTCCCACCGCGTAGGGGTAGGTGCCCTCGGTCGTCATCAAAATGCGCGGTCGCCGCGTACGTGCGCGAATCGGCTGCGCGCGCGCCTCGTCGGTTACGGCTCGCAGCACAGTGGACGAAGACACGCCCGCGCCACTGGAGCCCGCGCCGTTGGGCGCCTGCTCCGTTGGCGGCGCTGTCGTGGCCTCCCCCACGGCCGCGGCGACGGCCGTGCTCCGTCTTGCCGCCTGCGCAGGAGACATCAGAACGTGGCGCCGCTGCCGTTGACCGCGTCGGCGCCGTTCAACGGAGCTGCGCCATTCGCCGCAGACCCGTTGTTCGCTGTCACGGCGCCGTTGACCTGAGCCACGCCATTCGCCGCAGACCCATTGTTCGCTGTCACGGCGCCGTTGACCGGAGCCACGACGGGGCCGTCCGTGCCGGAGCGCTCGGCGCCCAAACCGCCTGCCTGGCCACTCGTCTCGTGCGTGAACGGCAACCCGGCGAGCCGCTGCTGGATGCCCTCCATCGTCTGCTCGATCTCACGACACGCGTCCAGCAAGCCGTCGCGCAAGACCAGGCACTCGGTCACGAGGCTCCAAGCCTCCTCGACCAGGCCCTGCGCCTCTGCATACAGCCGCTCGTCGTCTGCGCGCCCGCCGTCGGCCTCGCCCAGTTCGGCCTCCAATCGCCGCAGAGGATCGGCGGGGAGGCGGGGATCATTGCCGTTGGCAAGGCCGAGATTCTGGGGATCGCCGTGGGACGCTGCAGGTACTGCCATCGCTTGCTCCATCTCGTGGTTCGTTCGATCGGATGCGCCTGTCGTGCGGACCGCTCGAGCCGGCATCCGCGAGCGACGCTGGATCCCCCTCGGCGAGCGCCACGCTCGGCATCGTCGCCATGGAGTGTCTTAGGTTACGGTCCGCCGCCCAATGGCCCGTGTGCCCCATCTTGTGTTCAAGCCCCTGAACGCGCCCTCGCGTGCCGGTGCGCGGCGCGAGCAATCGACGGTGCTGCCGGCAACGGCTCGCAGGGCGCCGTTAGAGGCTGTTAGGGCGACAGAAACAGGCGACCCGCTGGGCGGACAAACACGGCTGGAGATGTTAAGATGTCCCCTGTCGGCTTTGCAAACCTGAAGGGAGGAAGGAATTTCGGGAGCGGGCCGATGGTTCGGAGCGTCAGGTCGTCGACCGATGGAGACTTGAGCTTAAGACTCTGGCCGCAAGGTAGTGACGAGGGCCATACACGGATGCCTGGATCTCATCACCTCGATAGCGGGGAAGCGGCCATGACCGAGCCGGCCGGTGGCGTCTTGTCGGCCTTCCTGAATCGGCTCTCGAGCGCCGACGTGTGGCCTGGGAGCTCTCGCTGGAGCGCCGTATCGCGCTCGATCGCCATGCGAGCCCAGCTGCGGATCCTCATCGTGGCGCTGATCGCACTGGCGCTCACCGGAATCCTGCAGGCGGTCTCGTTCTCCGTGCACACCCTCTCCGGGCACACCGCCGTGGAAACGGCGACGGGCCTGATCGGCGTCTTGGCGGCATGCGTCTTCGCCGAGCGCACGCGCTCCTCTCGGTTGCTCGGCGACTTCCTGACAGCGCTGTCGCTGGGGATGCTCAGCGCGACCGACCTGATTCTCGGCGCCGGCCCCACGCTGATCGACTCGAGCCCGAGCGACGTGAGTCAGTGGATCGCCCTCGTCAGTCGGCTCCTCGCCGGCGTCGTCCTGATCGGCGCGGCCTTCTGCCCACCGCTGAGCCTCGACCGGGCACGCCGCCCGCGTCGCGCGATTCTCGCTGCCTCGTTCGGGGGCGTGACTGCGTTCACCGGCGCGGCATTGCTGTGGCGCCTGCCGAGCCTGACCGAAGCCGGCGGGTCATCGCGGGCGAGCTTCGGCGATCCGCTCGGCTACCTGGAGATAGCGGGCGCGCTGCTCGCCGCGACCGCCGCGGTCGGGCTCGCCCGGCGGGCTGGCAGAGGCGCGGACCCGATGGTGCGGTCGCTCGCCGCCGGCGTGAGCGTGCTTGCGATCGCCCGCTTCAACTACTTCCTCCTACCCCCTGTGCACAGCGCCGGCCGGTTGTACGCCGGCGACGTGCTGAAGCTCGGGGCCTACATGCTGATCCTGTACGGGTGCATGGCGGAGTTTCGCGCGATCCAGCGCACGCTCGTCCGGCGGGTGGCGATGGACGAGCGGCGGCGGATGGCCCGCGACATGCACGACGGCCTCGCCCAGGAGCTCGCGTTCATCGCCAGCTACTCTCAGCGGCTGGGCCAGACCGGCGACGACGCCGCGACGGTCGCCCATCTGCGGGCCGCCGCCGAGCGTGCGCTGCACGATTCGCGGACCGCGATCGCGGTCCTCACCGCGGCCGAGGAGGCCCCGCTGGACATGTTGATCGCCCGTACCGCCGACTCGTTCCGCTCGAGGTTCGGCGTCGAAGTCGATCTCGACCTCGAGAGCGAGGTGCTCGTCGAGGCCGAGTGGCGCAACGCCCTGCTGCGCATCCTGCACGAGGCGTCGACCAACGCGATCCGCCACGGCGGCGCCGAGCGCATTCGCGTGCGCATGCGCAACGGCCCGCACGGACCGTCGTTGCGAGTCACCGACGACGGCGTCGGCTTCGATGTGCAGGCCGCGGTCGCCGCTGGCGGCGGTCTTGGCCTGACGAGCATGCGCGAGCGCGCGGAGATGCTGGGTGCACGCCTGAGCATCTCCTCCAGGCCCGGCGCGGGCGCCGTCGTGGAAGTCGGGACGTTGTAGTGGCTGATCTGCGGGCGGGTCTGCGTGTCGTGCTCGCCGACGATCATGCCACCGCGCGGCTGGGCGTTCGCCTCGCGCTGGAGGAAGGAGGCTTCCAGGTGGTGGCCGAGGCGGTGGACGCGCGCACAGCGGTCGAGGCGGCGCTCGCGCACCGGCCCGACCTGTGTCTGCTCGACGTGCACATGCCAGGCGAAGGCATCGCGGCGGCCGCCGAGCTGTCGGAGGCGCTCCCCGACATGCCGGTCGTGATGCTCAGCGTGTCCGATACCAGCGACGACCTGTTCGAAGCGCTGCGCGCGGGCGCGTGCGGATACCTGCTCAAGGACACCGACCCGCAACGGCTGCCCTACGCGCTGGCTGCGGTGCTCGAGGGCGAGGCGCCACTGCCGCGTGTGCTCACGGCGCGGCTGATCACCGAGTTCAGACGGCGCGGCTCGCAGCGGCGCACGCCCACCGCCGAGGGCGGCGTGGTTACGCTGTCAGAGCGCGAGTCGGAGGTGCTCGAACTGCTGCACGAGAAGCTCTCCACCAAGGAGATCGCGCAGCGACTGGAGATCTCTCCGGTGACGGTGCGGCGCTACATCTCCGACCTGATGCGCAAGCTGCGCGTCGCCGACCGCGCCGAGGCGCTGCGACTGACCGACGGCGCGCGACGGTAGCTTGGCGCAGGTCAGCTGGAGATCTGCGCGCCGATCGGCGGAGTGCTCCGCGACCAGCCGTCGCTTGCCAGATCGATCTCACACCACACGGCCGTACCCTCGCCACGGACCACACCCCAGCGATCGGCCACCCGGTCGACGATGAACATGCCCCAGCCCGACGCGGTCGCGACCGGCGACGGGGACACAGCCACGTCCCGCCGCGGCGTCTTGACTTCGGCGCGCGCAAACTGCGCGCCACGCCTCACCACGAGCTCGATCTCCTCCGTCACGGCCTCTGCCTGGTGAACCGTGTTGGTGACCAGCTCGCTGACGCACAGCGACAGGTCGTAGAACATGTCTGGCTCGAAATGTCCCTCCCACCGACGCAATGCCCGGCGCGCGGCGCCGACCGCCTGGGGCATGCCACGGAACTTGAACCGGCGCTCGGTCGCGGTCAGCAGGATCGGTGAGAGCGGCGCAGGCGCCCCCCAGACGACCGACTCCATGCGCATCCCGGCCGGCGCCGAGAGCTCGTCATCGGCCTCGCGCGGTGCGATCTGCTCGCGCTCGTCGGCTGCGTCGGTCGTGCTTGAGCTGATCTGCTGCACCGGCATAGGAGTCCTTTCCTCAGGAGTTGCACGTCTGTGGACGCACGCGTCCTATCCCTCGCGAGCCATGCAGGTCAGCTCGCTCGCGGCGAGAGTAGCAGCTAAGCCCTATTAATGCCAATGATCGGCATCTGCCACGCCGGTGATCGGCGTCTACCCCACCGGCGGGGCCCGGCCATACGCGGGCGACGCCTGTAGAATCGCCCTTTACATGTCCTCGCCGATCACGGTCGTCATCGTCGACGACCACGTGCTTTTCCGCTCGGGGCTGCGCGAGCTGCTCCAGCAGGAGGAGGTCCACGTCATGGGCGAGGCCTCCACGGCCGAGGCCGGCCTGGAGCTCGTCCAGCGCCACGGGCCCGATGTGGCGATCATGGATCTCAACCTGCCGGCGATGTCCGGGCACGACGCGATCCGCCGGATCGCCGAGTGCGCGCCGCGCACACAGGTGCTCGTGCTGACGATCTCCGCGAACGCGTCCGACGTCACCGAGGCCGTGCTCGCCGGCGCCTGTGGCTACCTGCTCAAGGACGCGTCGGTGATCGACATCGTCACCGGCGTGCGCGCGGCGGCAGCGGGCGAATCGATGGTCTCGCCGAGGATGACCAAGACGATCCTGGACCAGCTCCGCCAGCAGGAGCGCAAGGACGGCAAGCCACCCGCCGAGGCCCTGTCAGCAAGGGAGCGGGAGATCCTGCGACTCGTGACCGAGGGCAAGGACAACGCGACGATCGCTCAGGAGCTGTTCATCAGCCCCTACACGGTTAAGAACCACATCTCGAACATCCTGCTGAAGCTGCACGTCTCCAACCGCATCCAGGCCGCGGTGCTCGCGGTCCGCGACTCGCTGATCTGAGCGCTCACCGGTCGTGCGTCCGATCGTGCAGCTCGTACACGCGCCGCGTGTGTCCAGCTCTACCCGCCGGCTCCTATCTGCTTCGCGCCCCGGGGCCGTGTCTCCCCCGCCGTTCGCGCGCACCGATCGGCCCGCCGGTCCGGGCGCCCTCGAGCCGGGCCCGAAGCGCGTCCAGGCGCGCACGCAGCTCTTCGCTGACGGCGGTCATGCGACGAAGCAGCCCGGAGAGCTCCCTCAGCTGTACGGCCATGCCCGGGTCGCCCGCCTCCGCGAGGCGAGCGACCTCGCGCTCGAGCCTACGGCGATCGACATCCAGCGCAAGGACGTGCGCGTAGCCGTCCACCACCAGCTCGAGCGGGCCGCCCGCGGAGCTCTCGGGCCCGACATCGGCCAGGTAGCCGCGTGGCACGTCCTCGCCCGTCAGGCTCGCGATCAGCGCTTCGGCCTCCTCGCAGAGACGCTCCGCACCGGGCTGGATCGAGTTGTGATGGGGAATGGAAGCAGCGGACAAATCAAACCTATCTCTCGCTCTGCACGGCACCGGACTGACCGCCCACACGCCCCTCAACCGAGGAGGACGCCCGGTCCGCGCAGGCAGCCGACCGACAGATGGCGGTAGCCATCAGGAAGGCCGCTGACCACACGGTGGCGATGAGGAAGATCAGCATCGGCGGTCTCTCGAACGGCAGTCTGCGACTGTCCGGCCGCCGCGTCAATGGGTCGTTCGGGGCCGATTGCGTTCAGACCCTGAACGGGCGGCGGCCTGGGCCGCGCCGCTCAGCGCCCGTCCGCGCGCTCGCGCCGCTGCGCGCGCCCGTCCTGCGAGTCGCCGGCGGGCGCGGGAGCAGCGGCAGGCTGTCGGCCGTATTGGTGATCTCGATTAGACGCCGTACACATCTGGAAGCTCCGATGATCGTCAGCCGACGACCGGCGCTCCGCGCCCGGCGTCGAGCTTCCATCAGCAGGCTTAGGCCGGCGCCGTCGATGAAGTCGATCTTGCCGAGATCAACCTCGACCGGCCGCCTGAGACGCGCGGCCCACGTCAGCGCTTCACCGAAGACGCCGCGGGCGAGCATGT
Source organism: Solirubrobacteraceae bacterium (assembly GCA_036501315.1). Lineage (GTDB taxonomy): Bacteria > Actinomycetota > Thermoleophilia > Solirubrobacterales > Solirubrobacteraceae > Palsa-744. Next base: position 42,210 of record DASYAM010000007.1, on the reverse strand, counting down.
CGAGCTGGCCACGAACGTGCAGACGCACGACTCCCGGCTCGGTGGTTGTGTCTGTGTCGATGTGAACCATTCAGCAATCGACCACCCTGACGCGCGCGCGCGTCAGATCATCTCCGAGTAAACCCCTTGTCCCACCCGGCATACCCGCAGGCCGACCCGCACAACCAGGCCTCCTGTGATCCACCTGTGAACATCCTACGCACACCCCTGCTCACCACGCAAGGCAGCCCTGCGCCGACCGCGGAAATACCGAGCAAAACAGCGATCTTCCCCCGGCGGAAGATCGTTCACGACGAGGCCGCCACGAACGTCAGAGACATCGCGCTGCGCGGGGCGGCGGGTGCGTGGCTGCGGGTGCCTTAAGAGGCTGTCTCAAAACCGTGAGTGCGGTCGGGGCGTTCGTGGACCAAGCTAGGCGTCGCGGGGCGGTGAAGCGCGTGCTGGTGGCACGTGCCAGCCGTCACATGGCGATCCAGCGCGGTGTCCACGGGCGCATCCGGACGTGCTCACGGTTTTGAGACAGCCTCTAAGGTGGGGCGCCGTGATCGACCTGCACAGCCACGTGCTACCCGGCATCGACGACGGCCCCGACTCGATCGAAGGCTCACTCGAGCTTGCCCGCGCCGCCGCGGCCGCCGGCACGCGCACGCTGCTGGCTACGCCACACGTGAGTTGGCGCTATCCCAACGACGCCGATACCGTCGCTTCATTGGTGGATGAGCTGAACGAGCGTCTGCGCGCCGAGCAGGTCGCGCTCGAGGTGCGTCCCGGCGCGGAGATCGCGATGACGCGCCTGGCTGACATCGACGCCGAGGAGCTCTCGCGCCTTGGGCTCGGCGGAGGGCGATGGCTGCTGGTGGAGCCTCCCTTCACGCCGGTCCTCACCGGCCTCGACTCGATCCTGCTCGACCTCCAGCGCCGCGGATACCGCATCCTGCTCGCCCATCCCGAGCGCTGCCATGCTTTTCATCGCGATCGCGAGCTGCTCGAGTCGCTGGTGCGCTCGGGCGTGTTGACATCGGTGACCGCCGGCTCGCTCGTGGGCCAGTTCGGCGGCGACGTGCGCCGCTTTGCGCTCGGGCTGGTGCGAGACGGCCTGATCCACAACGTGGCCTCCGACGCCCACGACCATGTGCAGCGCCCGCCGAGCATCGCCGCCGAGCTCGGACAGGCGGGGCTCGCCCCGCTCGCCGGCTGGCTCACGCGCGAGGTGCCCGAGGCGATCTTGGCGGACGGTGAGATCCCGCCGCGCCCCGCGGTCGATCTGCCCGCGAGCGAGAAGCCCTCGCGGCGGGCATGGTGGCGTCGTCGGTGAGGTCGCAGCGAGGATGTCCGTGAAGCGACGATGGAGGTCCCGGTGGGCTCGACAGCCGGTGCAGCGACGGTGAGGTCGCGGTGAGCTCGACAGCCGGTGCAGCGACGGGTACGCCGTCGAGGATTAGACGGCGCTCGGCCGAGTCGATCGGGCTCGTCGCCCTGATGCTGCTCGCACCGGCAACGCTCATCTATCTGTCGTTCAACGCCGGCGGCTACTTCCCCAGCGCGCCCGGGTTCGCGGCGATCGTCTTGGCGCAGGCGCTCGTGCTGCGCACGACGCTGGCGGCGCGCCCATTCGAGGGGTTCAGCCGCACGCTGGCGATCCCTCTGGCCGGCCTCGTCCTATACGCGGCCTTTCAGCTCGCCTCGGCGTTGTGGTCGCACGGTACGGCGCGCACGCTCGACAGCTATGACCGCACGTTGCTGTACGTGCTCGCGTTCGTGCTGTTCGGCTCGCTGCGCTACACACGCGCGCGCCTCGACTGGCTCGTGCGCACGCTGTTCGCTGGCCTGGCGGCGATCTGCCTGATCGGCCTGATCTCGCGGGTGCTGCCGCACACGTGGCCGACCGCGAGCAGCTTCTTCGACGACCGGCTGAACTACCCCCTGACGTACTGGAACGCCGAGGGGATGATCGCCGCGATGGTGCTGATCCTCGGCCTGCACCTGTCCGCCGATCGGGCCGAGCGGTGGCCTGTCCGCGTGCTCGCAACCGCGGTGCTGCCGGGAGTCGCGGCGACCTTGCTGCTGACGTTCTCGCGCGGGGCGATGGGCGCCGCGATCATCGGTCTGCTCGCATACTGCCTGCTGACCCGCGTCAGCACGCTGCCGACCGCGCTGCTTGCGATCGTCGCGCCCACTGCTGTCGCCCTGCGCTCGGTGTGGGATGCGACAGCGCTGGCCTCGACGCACCCGACCGGCCCGAGCGCTGTCTCTCAAGGGAGGCACGCGGCGGTCGTGGTGGGGCTGTGCATGCTCGCGGCCGGGGTCCTGCGCGGGGTGCTGCTGCTCGTCGACGGGCGCATCGCGACGCTCGCGCTCGTGCGCGAGCCTCCGCGTCGAGCGGTGCGCGTCGGGGTGGGCGCGAGCATCGCCCTCGTCGTGCTCGTCCTCGCGCTTGCACTGGGCGCGGGTGGGTTCGCTCACCGTGAGTACGACAAGTTCGTCCACGGCACCGCCGGCCTACAGACCGCGCAGACCCGCGAACGGCTGTCGGACCCCGGCAACGACGGGCGCCTGCCGCTGTGGAAGGCGGCCGTGCGGATCTACGAAACGCAACCGCTGCGCGGCACGGGCGCGGGCACCTACCAGCCGTACTACTTCCGCTATCGCTCCGAACCGGAGCACGTCGCCGACGCGCATTCGCTGTATCTACAGAGCCTGGCCGAGCTCGGCCTGATCGGCCTGGCGCTGATCGTGATCGTCGTCGCCGGCATGCTCGCCGGCCTGGCCTCGCGCATCCGCGGGCCCGACCGGGCCGTGTATGCGGCGCTGTTCGCGCTCACGCTGGCGTGGGCGGTACATCAAGCGTTTGACTGGGACTGGCAGATGCCGGCGGTCACGCTCGGCGTGTTCCTCCTCGCCGGGCTCGCGCTCGCGCGTGCAAGCGACGGCCGCGCCGGCATGTCGGGGTTGCCCGCGAGCCGCACGCTCGTCGCACTCGGATGGCTGGTGTTAGCCGTGGCGCCGCTGCTCGTAAGCACCTCCTACGCGCGTTTGCAGCGCAGCGGGCAGGCGCTGAAGCAGGGCAACTGCGTGAGCGCCAAGCACGACGCGCTGTCGTCGCTGTCGCTGTCGGCCGAGCGCCCGCAGGCTTATGAGATCGTCGGCGTCTGCGATCTGCAGCAGGGCTTCGCCCAGGCCGCAGTTCCGGCGATGGCCGAGGCGGTCACGCTCGAACGGGAAAACTGGGAAGCGAGCTTCTGGCTGGCGGTCGCACGCGCGGCGGCCGGCATCGACCCTCATAGCGCGATCCGCCGGGCGCGCGCGCTCGACCCGCTCGAGGGGGGCTTAAAGCACGCGGCGAAGAAGCTGAGCTCGAACGACCCGCGCGTATGGGAACGGGCCGCACCGCGCCTGATGAGCGAAGCGCTGACGTCGGGCAAGCTCGCGATCACGAATCTCTGAGCGCTGTCGGAAAACATGCCGCTCGTTCGTATATGGCCTGCGAGAGGCTTTTTTCGCATACCCATCAGGAGGTCAGGAGACCAAGATGCCGCGCAAGCACGACGCAAACAAGGATGAACTGGAGGGCGTCGCTCAGCGCTTGCGCTCCGAGCGTCCCGTAGCCAGCCCGCTCGACCTCGACCGGATCAAGACGACCGCGATGTCCCGCGCCAAGAGCGCAAGCGGTGGCAGACGCGCAGGCGCGCGGCGCCTCGCGGTGGCGGGCCTGACCGTCGGCCTGATGGCCGCCGGCACGGGCGGCGTCATCGCCGGCGTGGGCAGCGGCCACTCCTCCGGCAACGCCGCGACCGCTCAGTACGGCAACGCTTGCGTGGCAGGCAACGGCAACGGCAACGGCGGCAACGGTGGCGAAGGTGGCAGCGGTGGAGAAGGCGGCAGCGCCAACGGCGGCAACGGCGGTAGAGCAGCCATCGCCTTCGGCCACAGTCGCGGCAAAAGCGGCGGCACAGGCGGCGCCGGTGGTAATGGCGGTACCGGAGGCGCAGGCGGAAGCGGCGGAGCCGGTGGTGCAGGCGGTGCCGGAGGCAACGAAAACGGCAACTACAACTGCAACGAAAACAGCTTCAACGTCACCGAAAACAACACGACGAACAACTACAACGGCACGACCACGGTCAACAACTACTACGTGTCGCCGGTGACGGTCACGACCGCCGCCACGCCGGCCAGCGGCGTCCTGGCGTCGACGACGACCAAAGCCAAGACGGGCAAGATCAAAGTCCACGTTCGCATCCCGCGCAAAGGCAAGGTCAAGAAGGTCACGCTCAAGCTCAACGGGAAGCGCTACGCGGTGATCAGCGGCAAAAAGGCATCGTCGACGATCAACTTGACGAACCTGCCGTGCGGCACCCAGAAGCTGCAGATCACGGTCACGTTGACGAGCGGCAAGTCGACCTCGCAGACGCATACATACAAGCTCTGCTAGATCGGTCTCAGCTCAGGAGCGATGACCACCTGAACAGAATCGAGTGCAGCGAGGCTCCGGGATATCCCGGAGCCTCGCTTGCCTCATCAGCCGCCTCACCGCCCCAGCCCCGAGCACAACTCAACTGCCTCACAGCCTCATACATGTCCAACACGCCCCGACCGCCTTACCGCCTCGAGCCGGACACGCACACGCCGAGCACGGACGCCGACCGATAGGAACTCACGATGGCTCACGAACTGACCCGCCCCTCCGCGCGCACCGCTTCGCCGCGACCCGCCAGAATGTCGCCGAACATGCGATCTGACACGTTCGAGCGGCTGTTCGAGGAGCACTCCGAGCGACTGTTCTCGTTCCTCGCCTACCGCACCGGCAACCGCGCGCTGGCCGAGGATCTGCTGTCGGAGACGTTCGAGCGGGTGTTGCGCTCGCGCCAGCGCTTCGACCCCCGGCGCGGCAGCGAGCGCCGCTGGCTGTACACGATCGCGCTGAACCTGCTGCGCGACCATGCCCGCAGACATACGCACGAAGAGCGCGCGCTGCAACACGCCAGCGCCGGCACCTCACCCGCGGAGGCGGATCCCGGGCTGGCCGCGGTCGAGCATCGCGACGAGCTGAACAGGGCGCTCGCACTGCTGAACGACGAGGAGCGCGAGGCGATCGCGTTGCGGTTCGGCGCCGATTTGAAGCTGCGCGATGTAGCGAAGGTGCTCGGCGAGGGCGAGAGCGCGATCGAGGGCCGCATCTACCGAGCGTTGCGCAAGTTGAGAGACGAGCTCAACTACGAGCTGGGCTGAGGGCGGGCTAGGGCCCGCCGACGCAGCACCCCTTGAGGCTGAGCGAGCCGGCGAGCGGCCGGCCTTCGGGCTGGCCGTAACCTTGGATCGAGCGGTCGGCGTCGACGACCACGTCGTAGCGCACGCGGGGGAGGCGTGGATAGCGCACGACGCAGGTCCACGGGTTGCGCAGCGCGCCGCTCGCGACGGAGGCGCAGCGCGCGCCGTGCGCGCGACCGCCATAGCCTGGGCGGGGATCGTTGGTCGTGAGGATCAGCCGCTGTAGCGCAGTGGCGTCCACCGGGAGCAGTTCCTGTTGCTGGGCGATCAGCTGAGCGTTGCCTTCACGGCTTTTCAGCGCCACCACGGCGCCGGCGAGGCCGAGCGCCAAGACCAAGGCCACGAGCAGCGCGGGGCGCCTCATGCGTAGCTCTCCGTCATCACCCTCAGCATAAAGCCGCCGGACTTCCGCGGAGGCTCACGCCATCTTCGTGGAGCATCACCGTTCCTTGTCCAGATAGCCCTTAAACGCTTACGTGCGCTGGCTTTTCGACCGATAGCCAGGGCGTGAGCCACCTCCACAAACTTCTCTTCCTCGCGACGGCCCTGCTGCTCGCATGTGCCGTCTCGACGGCTACCGCTGGCGCCGTCACCGGCGGTGGCAGCCACCACCGCTGCCATCGCGCTCGTGCGCACATGCAGCGCTGCCATGCGCACACCCGCAAGGTCCACCGGCGCAAGTCGGTCCGTCCCGCCTCCGCGCCCTCCACGGCGCGCCCCACCGGCCACACAGCGGTAGCAGGCAGGCGCACACGCCACGCGCGCACACACACAGGCCCCCGAGCCGGCACGACCGTCTCCGTGACCCCGCCGCCGAGCGCGCCATCAATCGCCAGCGTGCTCGCCACCCCCTGCCAGAACACCGAGCTGACCCCCGAAGCGGGCAATCTCGAACAGATCCGCGCGGCCACGCTGTGCCTCGTAAACCAGGAGCGCGCTCGCGACGGCGAGCTGCCGCTGAAGATAAGCTCCAAGCTGGAGCAGGCCGCGCAGAGCCATACCGAAGCGATGGTGCGCGAAGACTACTTCGCGCACGTCGCCCCGAACGGTGAAACGCCTGTGGACCGCATTCAGGCGACCGGCTACATTCCCAACGCCGAAGCCGGCTACACGCTCGGCGAAAACATCGCCTGGGGCACGCTCGAACTTGCAACCCCCGCCGCGATCGTCGCCGCCTGGATCGCCTCGCCTGAGCATCTCGAAAACATCCTTACCGGCGCCTACGCAGAAACCGCGATCGGCGTCACCGCCGCTGTGCCCGCGTCGCTCGCAAACGGCCAGACAGGCGCCGTTTACGGCCAGATTTTCGGAGTCATCACCGGATAGTCCCGATGAGCATCGGGTAAGTCCGAGGGGAGGAGTAGACATGAGCTTCGCAAATAACACATCGCACATGCTTTTCATCGTGATACCGCTCATATGGCTTACCGTCGTCACGCTGTTCGTGGCCGTCGGACGCTCGGCGGCGCGCGGCGACGGGCGGCGCGCGCGGCCAGAGCGCCGCGAGGCGACCGTGAATACGTCGGTCGACGGCCTGGTTTTGTGGGAGGACCCGGTCGAGGTGGAGCTACAGGACATGCGCCCGCGCAAGCACCGCCGGCTGCTTGCGGGCCACGGGCTCACCCATCACGGCGCGCGCTGATACGACGCCGCTCCGCAAGCCACTCCGGCGAGCGCGGGCCCGGCACTGCGACAGGCGCGGGGCCCTATAGCCCGCGCCGCCCGATCACGTGCGGGACGGTGCGCAACATGATCTTGATGTCCGTCCACAGCGACCAGTTGGCCACGTAGAGATAGTCGATCGCCATCATCTCGCGCAGCGGCACGCGCGCGGGACCGAGGATCTGCCATGGCCCGGTCATACCCGGCATCAGCTCGAGCCGGCGACGGTGCCAGCCCTCGATGCGCTCGTCCTCCTCGACAACCAGCGGGCGCGGCCCCACGAGGCTCATCTCGCCAGTGAAGATGTTCAGCAGCTGGGGCAGCTCGTCGAGGGCGCTCTTGCGCAGGATCCGGCCCACGCGGGTAATGCGGGGATCGTCGGCGATCTTGAACAACCCCTCCTGCGCTTCGTTGCGATCGCGCAGCGAGTCCTTCATCGCGTCGGCATTGGGGACCATCGTGCGGAACTTGAACATGCGAAAGCGCTTGCCATGCCGGCCGACGCGCAGCTGGCGAAAGAACACCGGACCGGACGGGCTGTCCAGCTTGATCGCGATCGCCACGGCGATCAAGAGCGGTGAGATCGCCAGCAGCCCGAGCGAGGCACCCAGCAGGTCGAAGCCGCGCTTCATCGCCGAGGAGGAGCGGGTCAGGTCGAAGCGCCTGACGCCCATCACCGTGACACCGTGCAGATCGTCGAACTCGACCGACGATCCCACCACCTCAAGCAGCCGCGGCAGCACGCTCACGCGCACGCCGACGGCCTTGAGCGTACGCACGAGATCGAGCATCTCGCCCGCGTCGGCGCTGCGGGGAGCAACGATCGCGCGGTGTACGTCGAGCGTCCGCGCGAGATCGCGGACCTCTGAGAGCCGCGACTGGGAGAAGCTGTCCGTCGACCAGGGAGCCGCCTTGTCGAGGTTCAGGTGCGCGACCATCTTCGCCCTCACGCCGCCGTGTTCGGTCAGCTTCGAGCGGATCGCGTTGGCGGAGGTCTGGTCGCCGATGAACAGGCAGCGCTCGACGGGCGCGATCCGTAGCGCGATCGCGCGCGCGAGGGTGCGCGCCAGCATCAGCAGGATGGCCAGCGTCAGCCACAGGAACAGCGCCTCATGGCGGTTGAGTTCGCCGGCGACGATCAGCCCGCCCATCAGCCACGCCACGAGCGCGCATAGCGTGGCCGCCTGGAACAGCTTCGGCGCCTCGTCGAGCGTGGTCTTGCGCAGCAGCGTCTCGTCGCGGTCATACAGCCCGAACAGCTTGGCTCCGACCAGCAGGATCGGCACGCCGAGGATGCCGGCCCAGGTGAGCTGTAGCGAGCGCGAGGACAGCGCCACCGTTAGCACAAACGCTCCGACGATCGCAACCGTGTCGGCGAGCAGCAGCGTGCGACGGAACAGCGCGTCGCGGCGCATGCTCGCCGCCGGCCCGCGCGCCTCTGTGATCTGCAGCGGCGTGGCCCGACGCCGCGCGCCCAGGCCGACTAGACCACGAAAGCCCGCCGGACCGCTGCCCCAGCGCACCCGCTGGACATCCGCCTCACCGCTGATCTCACCACTCATAGCGCCTCCCAGCTTCCTTGCTTACCATCACCAATGCTCACGTGATGGACAACCCCACCGTCATCCAAGACCTCGACTATTGAGATTTCGCTATTGAAGTTCGGAGAATCTTGCACAAAAGCCCCGCATTAAGCAAGGCCTCTCGACAAAGTTAAACCATTCTCGATCTTGTCCAGTTGGGGGGGATTCGGCCCTTCAGAAAAATGATTCGATCTGCTGACGTTCTTGACCCCTTCGTCTGAACGGTATGGATCGATATCGATATCTCTGTCAGACCTTCCGCGAGCCGCTCGCCGACCCGGAGAAGGGCTACGGCGCCGTGTGCGGCGCGAACGAGTCCTCGACGAGGACCGTGCCCGGCCCAGAGAGCTCGAAGGCGCTGTGCAACGCTCGCACCACCCCGTCGACGCGCTCGCGCGGGATGACGCAGGAGATCTTGATCGGTGAGGTCGAGATCATCTCGATGTTCAACCCCTCGGCGGCGAGCACGCCAAACACCTTTGCGGCCACACCCGGATGCGAGCGCATGCCGGCCCCGACGATCGACACCTTGCCCATCTCCTCCCGCGCGATCAGCTCCGAGTAAGCCTCGCCCGCGAGCGGCTCGAGCGCAGCGCGCGCCGCGCGCAGGAGCCCGCGCGGGACGGTGAACGAGATCTCGGCGAGGCCGCCTGTGGAGGTAGGGACGTTCTGATCGATCATGTCCACATCCACGCCCGCCCGCGCGAGCGCTTCGAAGATGCTCGCCGCCACGCCTGGCCTGTGATGGACGCCGATCAACGTGACCATCGCCTCGGAGGTCGAGTGGGTGACGGCGGTGATAAGGGGTCTCTCGGCGTGGTCCATGCTCTCTCCTTCTGAGAGGACAACCGTACCGGGAGAGTCCTCGAAAGACGAGCGGCAGTGAATACGCACACCGTGGTTGCGCGCATACTCGACCGAGCGCAGCTGCAGCACGCCGGCGCCGGAGGCCGACATCTCGAGCATCTCCTCGAACGAGACGACGCTCAGCTTGCGCGCATCGGAGACGATGCGCGGGTCGGCAGAGTAGACGCCGGCGACGTCCGTGTAGATCTCGCAAACCTCCGCGCCGAGCGCCGCGGCGACGGCCACCGCGGTCGTGTCCGAGCCGCCGCGCCCGAGCGTCGTGACGTTCTTCGCGGTCGAGGACACACCCTGAAAGCCCGCCACCAGCACGATGCTGTCCTCGGCCAGCGCCGCCTGGATGCGGTCGGCGCGCACGTCGATGATGCGCGCGTTGGTGTGCGACTCGTCGGTCACGATCCCCGCTTGGGAGCCGGTCAGCGAGATCGCGTGATGACCGAGGTCGTTGATCGCCATCGCGCACAGCGCACACGAGATGCGCTCGCCCGCAGACAGCAGCATGTCCATCTCGCGCGGGTCCGGCGTGGCGGAGACCTCCCCGGCCATCGCGATCAGCTCGTCGGTCGTCTTGCCCCGTGCGGACAGCACCACGGTGACCCTGTACCCCTGCTCGCGCTTGTCCACGATACGCCGTGCCGCGCGCTTGACGCGTTCGGCGTCGGCGACCGAGGTGCCGCCGAACTTCATGACAATGAGAGGGTGATCGGGCACGCACGGAGGATAGACGGATGGTGATTGCTCGTTGAGCCGTGACACCTACGGGCTGGCGGCGATCCGGGGACTGCGCCTATTGATCCGGGGACTGCGCCTATGAAAGAGGGCCCGCCGTGGCGGGCCCTCTTTGCTCACTTTCAGCGCCGCGTCTCGGGTTAGCGATGGCCGCCGTGGCCACCTCCGCCCTCGCCGCTGCCATGGCCGCCGTCACCTTTGCCGCCTTTGCCACCCCCACCGCCTTTGCCGCCATCGCCGCCAGAGCCATGGCCGCCATTGCCGCCGCCGCCCTGGCCGCCGTGACCACCTTGGCCGCCGCCACCCTGGCCGCCTTTGCCGCCTTTACCACCGCCGCCGCCGTTACCGCCGCCACCATTGCCGCCGCCATGGCCGCCTACGAAGTGGCAGGCTCCGTTTTCCAGCACATAACCGTGAGGACAGTGGGGAACCGGGATGGGAATACAGTTACGGCCCTTGAGTTCATACCCGGGCGGGCACGTGGGCGGTGGGGTCGGTACGCATTTGCCGCCGACGAGTTCGTAGTTGTGAGGACAGCGTGGCGGCGGAATGACACGGCAGTGCCGGCCGATCAGTTCATAGCCGGGCGGGCATTCGGGACGGTATTGGTGGAAGCTCGCGCTGCCGCCGCCACCATTCCCGCCGCCACCACCGCCGCCACCGTTCAGGGCCAGCGCCCCACCGGCGCCGACCGTGAGAAATGCGACCGTGAGAAGCGTGGTCAAGCGTGACCTCATGGAAAATCCTTTGTCTCGTACGGAAGTGGACCGGCGCGCCCCACTCATTGCCCGCAGCTTGACTCGATCGAGCGACAGCGGGTCGAGGGTGGGACGTCCGTTACGAAGTGCATCGGCGACGTGCTGTAGGTCGTCGCCGCCGGCGAAGCTTTTCTCTTCATGTGGGTGGCTCATGGGGGCTGATACGAACGACCGGCCACATTCCTGACTGAGGCTTGGCCGTCTGGACGAAAGGCCGATAGGGGCGTGTGTCAACCATGCGCGACGACGCATTCGAGCGGCTTTACGAGGAGCACGCGCAGGCGTTGTATGGGTTTCTGAGGTATCGCACCGGCAGCACCACGCTGACCGAGGAACTGCTGGCCGACACCTTCGAGCGAGCATTGCGTGCGCGCAGACGGTTCGACCCGCGCAAGGGCAAGGCCAAGACATGGCTGTATGCGATCGCTCTGAACTGCCTGAGCGATCACGCCCGGCGCCAGGCCAGCGAAGGCAGGGCGCTCGAGCGCGTGGGCACGCTGGAACGTGTCGCCGCGGGACCCGGCGCGGGAGTGGAGGGCGGGCAGGAGGAGATCGACGAGCTGGCCGATCGCGAGCTCGACGACGTGGCCGACCGCGACCTGCTGAGTCGCAGCCTCGCCGCGCTGAGCGGCGAGGAGCGGGAGGCGATCTCGCTGCGCTACGGCGCCGAGCTGACCGTGCCGGAGATCGCCAAGCTGACGGGCGAGCCGCTCACCACGATCGAGGGGCGTGTGTACCGCGCGTTGCGCAAGCTGCGCGACGCGATGGACTGAGCCCACCGTCTTGCGGATATAGGCATCAGACCTCGGAGGGGAAGATCGAGAGCTGATTGCTCTTGAGGGCCGCCGCGCGTAAGCGACGCGCGCGGCTGGCCCACTCGCGCTGACCGTCGGCGGCCTCGAGCTCCCGCACCGCCTGCCGGGTGAGCGGATCGAGTGGGTCCATGCTGAACGCCCGCCGGGCCGCCGCCATCGGGTCAACGCCGGCGGCGGCTTGGGCGATTGAGAGCGCGTAGTAGGTCTCCCAGCTACCGGGGTCCAGGCGCACGGCCTGGCGCATCTGGATGACGGCGTCCGCGGGGCGGCCGCCACGCAGATCGCAGAAGCCAAGGATCTCAAACGGTTCGGGACGCATGTTGAGCCAGCCGATCGACGCGCGCGCCGCGGCGCTCGCGGTCGTGCAGTCGGGCGTGGGCTCGTAGAGCGCGTTCTCCGCTTCGCCGAGGTGATTTTGCGAGCCGACGATCAGCACGGGCAGGACGGCCCCCGCGATGCACAGCAGGCCGAGGATCGCGCGACCGCGAGCCGCGGGCGTCCAGCCCGCTCCACCACCTCGGGCGCCGGGCGTCCAGCCAGCCTCGTCACCGCTGGCCCCGAGAGCCGAGCCTCCGCCTCCGCGGGAGCGCGCGCGCGGGCTGAGGGCGAGGCCGGCGGCGGCGAAGAAGGGAAGGGTTACGACAGGCATCTCCCAATCCCAGTCCACACCCGCGCGTACCGCCCAGACAACCGCGCATGCGAGCAGCACTCCGTACAGCGAGCGGCGCGGGCCGCGCACACGCACGCGCGCTGCCAGCCCGCCAAGAACGGCGACTAGGAGGATCGCCAGCAGCGCGATGCCGGGCAGGCCGAGCTCGGCCATCGCCTGCAGGTACAGGCTGTGGGCGTTGATCGTGTAGACGAAACGAGGGCGGCCGCGATCCCACAGGGTCTGATACGTGCCCGCTCCGTAACCATGCAGCGGGGAGGCGGTAAACCCGTTCAGCGCAACCTGCCACAGGTCGGTGCGCCCGTCGTTGGACGGGTCGGTCAGACGCTGGCGTAGGTCGTGGCTGCCGTGCGGGGTCGCGCCGCTGATGAAGCGACTCCAATCGCGGGCGAGCACATGGGGAGCGCCGAGCGCGATCCCGAGCGCGACGGCCGCGCAGAGCCCACCCGCGATCACAGCTCGACGTGTGGAGGCGCGCATGCGGGGAGGAGCGAGCGAGCGGCGGAGGAGTGGGGGATCGAGCAGGAGTGCGAAGAGCAGACACAGGGAGGCGCTCGCGCACGCGCACAGCCCGGCAACGAGCGCGACGTGGTGGCCTTGAGCTATCGCCGCGGGCGTGGTCGGATCGACCGTGTCGAGCAGGTTGGCGTGATAGGCGACCACGATCAGCACAGCTGTGGGCGCCACCGTGGCGAGCAAGCCGACGAGCAGTGCGCGCGGGCGGGCGCAGAGCACATAAACAGCCAGCCCGATCGCTCCGGCCGCGATCGCGCCGCGGGAGAACGTGAAGAACAGCGTGGCCGCGAGCAGCGGCAGCACGCCTGCCGCCAGGATGCGCACGGGCCGCCGTTCGGAGAGCGTGCAGGAGAGATGGAACGCGAGCACGATTCCCAGCGCGGCGAGCAGACCGAGCGTGTTCCAGTAGGTGACCGGATAGCTCAGCCGCTGGTTGGAGACGTCAGGGGCGGTGGGCCATACGGCGGGCAGCACGCGGCTGGTCAGCCCCGCGAGGCAGACGACACAAGCGCCGAGCAGCAGTCCCCGCACGAGCCAGCGCAGGCTGTCGGTGGTGGCGCGGACCGACCCGAGCAGGAGCAGCACCAGCAGATACATCCAAACGCGGTCGAATTCGACCAGCGCGCGGCCGCTCGCATGCGACCAGAACATCGAGAGCAGCATCATCAGCGCGTATGCCGCGAGTGCGCCGAGCGCGAGGAGCGTGCTCAGCGTCAACCCCGCGAACGGATGGCGCGCCTGGACGATCCTGACGAGCAGGATCTGGGCGAGCACGATCGCGAGGATCGCGGGCGTCGCGGGGAAGTAGCCGCCGGCGTTAAAGCCGGTGAAGACGATCAGCGCGCCGGGCAACAGCATCAGCGCGGTAAGCGCCAGCCGCTCGACCCTAGCGCCCGTCGCGACTTCAGCTCCGTGCGTATCGCTGCCGATCGGCGCGACGCCGGACCCCGGCGCAGTAGTGGCGATACCGCCTCCCATGGCAAGGGTGTCGGCCACCCATCCATTAGACAGGAAGGAATGGCTATAGACGATCGATCATTCGGCCAGGCCCATGACAATCCCCCGCGGGGACGCAGGCGAGAGCCTGCGGACGGGCCGGCGGGCGACGCGATGGCGGGCGCGCGAAACCTCAGACGGTGCGGCGACCGGCGAACGCCTTGCCGAGGGTGACCTCGTCGGCGTACTCGAGGTCCGAGCCCACCGGCAGGCCGCTGGCCAGGCGCGTGACCGTGACCTGCGGCGCGCGCGCGCGCAGCTCCTCGGCGATGTGCAGTGCGGTGGCTTCGCCGGTCGTGGTGGGGTTCGTGGCGAGCACGACCTCCCTTACGGCGACCGCCGCCCCGCCCCCGCTCGCGCGTGCCCCGCTCCGGTCGACGAGCGTCTCGCCCTCCTCGGGATACCCGTTGCGCGCAACGCGCGCAAAGAGCTCTGCGACCTTGAGGTCCTCGGGGTCGATGCCGTCGATCGGCGAGAGCGCCCCGCCGAGCACGTGGTAGACGCCGTGATACTCGTGCGTGCGCTCCATCGGGATCACGTCGCTGGGCTCCTCGACCACGCAGATCAACCCGTGGTCGCGGCGCGGGTCCTCGCAGATGCGACAGCGCGATACGTCGGTCAGGTTGAAGCACACCTCGCACAGCCCGATCTTCTCCTTCACCTCGCGGACCGCCTCCGCCAACGCGATCGCGTCTTCGGAGGAGGCGCGTAGGATGTGAAACGCAAGCCGCTGGGCGGTGCGATTGCCGATGCCCGGCAGCTTCGACAGCTCGGTCACAAGCCGCTGCACAGGAGGCGCGTAGGAGTCACTCACGGACTCATCACAGCCTTGGCACGCGCGAGAAGTCGCTCACGACTACAGGCCCGGCAGGCCCAGACCGCCGAGGCCGCCGCCCAGATCGAGTCCGCCGCCGGCCGCACCGAGCTTGCGCGCGGCCAGCTCCTGCGCCGAGCGCAGGCCCTCGTTGACGGCCGCGAGCACCATGTCGGCGAGGATCTCCACGTCCTGCGGATCGACCGCGGCGGGGTCGATCGTCACCGCCTTGACCTCGAGATCGCCACCGACGCGTACCGTCACCATGCCGCCGCCCGCCGAGGCCTCGACGACCTCGTGCTTCAGCTCCTCCTGCGCGGCCTCCATGTCCTGCTGCATCTTCTGCACCTGCTGCATCATCTGCTGCATGTTCGGCATGCGCGGCTGCTTAGGCATCGCGACCTCACTCTCCTTGTTCTGTGCTCTGTGCGGGCGTAGAGGCGGGCTGGTGGGCGGACGCGAGCTCGGGCTCGCGCGCCGGATGAGACCCGGTCTCGGGTGAGGGCGCGAGCGCCGACTCTCGCTGCGCCTGGGACTCCGGCCCGAGCGGAATCTCCTCGGCGTCGAGCTCGGCCTTCAACCGCTCCACCCATTCCTCCTCGGTGTATTCGGCGCCGGCGCCGTTCGCGTCGTCGAGCTGCTCGCGCAGTTCGTATGAGATCCGCCAACGCCGGCCCGTCAGCCGGCTCAGGGCGTCCGTCACGATCATGCGGTTGGCCGGGTCTTCGGCCTTCTTCTTCAAGAACTGCGCGGTCGCGGCGAACGCGACGTTGAGATCGTCTCCCGCAACCGCGACCGGCTGAGCTTCGGCGATCAGGGCGCCGATCAGAGCGTTCTCGGCACGCACAAGATCGACCACCCCCGGCCACAGCGAGAGCAGCGACTCGATGTCCTGCGTAACGGCCTCCGGCGCCGGAGACGGGGCAACCTCGCTCCTCGCCACCGCGCTCGGCGCCGTGGCCTGTGTCGGCGCGCCCGTGTCCCCGCGCGGCGCGTCCATGTCCGCTCGCGGCGCGGCCAGCCCCTGCTCCCCACGCGGCGCGCTCATGTCCGCTCGCGGCGCGGCCAGCGCCTGCTCCCCACGCTCCGCGTCCACCTCACCCACCGGGCCGTCGATCCGACCGGGGGGCGCCTCTCGTGTGACGGCCGTGGAAACTGTCCCACGGTCGCGCTCGAGCCGCTCGATCCGCGCGAGCAGCGCCTGAGTCGAAGCGTCGACCTCGGGACGAGCCGCCTTGACGAGCGCGAGCTCAAGTCGCGTGCGTGGATCGGCGCCCGCGCGCACACCCTCCATCGCCGCGCCGAGCAGCTCGAGCAGCGCCACGACGGTCGTGCGGTCCACACGCTCGGCTTGCGCCTGCAGCGCAGCGTCGTCCTCGGGTGTGAGCGACAGCTCTTCCGGCGTCTTGCCGAGGGTCTGCGTCACCAACAGCTCGCGTGCCCGCACCTCGAGGTCCGCCGCGAACGAGCCCGCGTCGCGCCCCTGCTCGGCGCACTGCGCGAGCGCCTGCAGTGCCCGCCGGGAGTCTCCCGCGGCGACCGCGTCGACCGTCTCTTCCAGCAGCCGCGCGTCCGCCACGCCAAGCACCGCCAGCACGTCCTCGAGCGCGATCTGGGCGCCCCCATAGGTGACGATCTGCTCGAGCGTGCCTAGCGCGTCGCGAAAGCTGCCGGTCGCCGAGCGCGCCAGCGCGGCGACCGCCGCCGGAGGGATCTCGATCTGCTCGGCCTGCGCCGCGCGCCGTACGACGCTCGCGATCTGCTCGACTGTGGGACGGTGAAAGTCGAAGCGGTGACAGCGGTCGACGACCGTCGCCGGCACCTTGCCCGCCTCGGTAGTGGCGAGCACGAACACCGTGTTCGGCGGCGGCTCCTCGAGCGTCTTCAGAAACGCATTCCACGCCGCCGTCGAGAGCATGTGGGCCTCGTCGAGGATATATACCTTGCGCCGGCCGCTCACCGGCGCGTAGGCGACGCTCTCGCGCAGCTCGCGGATGTCATCGACGGAGTTGTTAGAGGCCGCGTCCATCTCGATCACATCGAGGGAGTTGGCGCGCGCGATCGATACACACGAGTCGCACTCGCCGCACGGCTCGATCGTCGGGCCGCCGCGCTCGCAGTTGAGGCACGCGGCAAGGATCTTCGCCATCGAGGTCTTGCCGGTGCCGCGCGAGCCGACGAACAGGTAGGCGTGGTGAACCTGCCCGCGCTCCACGGCGTTGCGCAGCGTGCGCACCACCGGCTCCTGGCCGACCACCTCGGCGAAGGTACGGGGCCTGTGCCTGCGGTACAGGGACCGCTGCTGCTCTTGCTGTGGCTGCTCCTGGGTCGACACCGTTCGCTTGAGTCTACCCACGGCCACGGGCCGGCTCGGCGAGCCGCCTGACACCGTTCGGCGCCTGGCGACGGTCGCGCCGAGTCACGGTCCGAGCGGGTAGCGTGCCCCGTCGTGACAGCACCTAGCACGCGTCTTCGCGGTCTCCCATGTCCCACGCCCGCGCGCCTCGGCGCCCCGCTCGCGATCGCCGTAGGAGCGGTGCTGCTGCGGGTGGTGAGCGGTGTGGGGTTCGCCAACTACGACACCCTGTACGCGCTCGCTTGGGGAGGTCAGCTCTCGCGCGGCAGCACACCGGCGTACGACCTGCCGATCGCGCCCACCCCGCACCCGCTCGTGGAGGTCCTCGGCATCGTGCTCTCCCCGCTCGGGCCGCACGGCGTCGAGAATGTGACCGTCGCGCTCGGGTTCCTCGCGTTGTCGGCGTGCGGGTGGGTGGTGTATGCGCTCGGCGCCGAGTGGTTCGGTCGCGCCGCCGGGGCGCTGGCCGCGCTGATCCTGATCACGCGCGTGCCGATCCTCTCCTATGGCGTGCGCGCGTACGTTGACGTGCCCTATCTGTTGCTCGTGCTGAGCGCGGTGCTCGTCGAGACCCGCCGCCGGCGAGCCGGTGCGCCCGTGCTCGTGCTGCTGGCGCTCGCCGGTCTGCTGCGACCGGAGGCGTGGGTGTTCTCGGCGGTGTACTGGTTGTACTTGATGCGTTTTACTGACGTCGTCGCGCGCGTGCGCGCGCGAGCGCGCGACGAAGCCTCGAGCGATATGCCGCCACAGCGGCCCGGACGGTCGAGCGGGCCGATCGCCGGCCTGACGCTACTCGCCGCCGCCGCGCCACTCGTGTGGGTGCTCAGCGACTTGGCGATCACCGGCGATGCGCTGTGGTCGCTAACGAACACGCAGCACACCGCGGAAACGCTTCATCGGGTCACCGGCATTGCGAACGTGCCCGAGTACGTCCCACGGCGGATCGGCGAGATCCTTCGCCCGCCGGTGCTCGCCGGCGCGGCGCTCGGCGGCGTGCTGTCGCTGCTGTGGCTGCGCCACCGCGCGCTGCTCGCGGCGGGCGCCGGTGTGCTCGCGGTGGCGGTATTCGCCGCATTTGCCACCGCCGGCCTGCCGATCAACACTCGCTATGCGTTTCTCGCAGCCGCCATCCTGTGCATCTTCTGCGGCGCCGGCGTGTTCGGCTGGACCCGCCTGCCGCGCGAGGACGCGCGGCGGCCCTGGTGGATGGCCGGCGGCGCGCTTGTGTTGATCGCGCTGATCGCATACGCGCCGTCGCAGTACCGCTCAGCGCACCACGAACTGGTCAAGCTCGCCCGCCAGCAGTCGATCCAGGACGATCTGATCGCGCTCGTGAGCAATCGCTCGATCGGGCTCGGGTGCGGGCCGGTCGAGGTGTCGAACCACGCGCCGATCCCGCTGCTCGCGCTCTACTTGAAGACAAGCCCGGCCAACGTCGTCAGCGGCGAGGTCAAGCGCATCTCCTATGGGCAGTACGTCGATCCGGCGAGCAGGGAAGTCGAAGTCGAATACGTGCTCGATCCCAACGACCCGCACCCGGCCGTGGTCGTGCCTCCGGGCTTCAGCGAGGCGCACGCCAACCGCTCGTGGCTGATCTTCGAACGCTGCTCGTAGAACGTCTTTCAAAAGAGCGGTGCAGTGGGGCGTTTCTGGACCAAGCTGGGCGTCGCGGGGCGGTGAAGCGCGTGCTGGTAGTACGTGCGAGACGTCACGTGGCGTCCAGCGCAGTGTCCAGGGACGCTTCCGGGCGTGCCGCTCTTTTTTGAAAGGCGTTCTGAGCGGACCGTGCACCCCTCGTCGAGCCTCCAGCCCCCGGTCGCCTGATCGTCGCTCGTGACTCCGGTCCGGGTGCTCCCGCTGCGCCTGCCGGTGATCGCTTAAGGCTGCTTCCTTCCGGACCTGACCTGGTTCGCAAGCCGACACCGCGCGGGACCCGAACCATCGACGCCCCGAGCGGCGGAGCGACCGGAACGGAAAACCCTCGAAGGGGAGTTCAGCCCCGCTAGAGCGGATTGCGGATACAGGGCGCCGCTACCTCCCCGCCTAGCACGGTCCGCGTTCGATCCTAGCGGAGTGGCAAGGGCCTCGAGCGGGCACGTCGAGCTCGACCGGCGAAACCCCGGCAGGCGGGCCTCGAGCCGGCTCTTCTCGTCGGGGATCGCAGCAAGACTCTCGGTAACCGCACACAGGCGCCGCAAGTTCCGTTAGGCTGCGCGACCGTGACCTACTTCAACGGCTTTCCCCCCACTCTTCGCTCCCGCGCCGGACTCGGCATAGCGACGCTCGGCGTCGCGGTGCTGATCGCAGGCTGTGGGTCGAGCAGCTCGAGCAGCACGATTACGATCGGCAACGAGAACAAGGCCGACCAAGCGCTGGCGAAAGCCACCGCCTCAACAGCGTCGACTCCGACCACGCCTACTGCGACCGCGAAAACACCGACGAGCGGCCCGCTGTCGAAAGAACCGAAGGTGACGGTCCCCTCGGGATCAGCGCCGAGCACGCTTGAGAGCAAAGACCTGATCAAGGGAACCGGCCCGGAAGCAAAGGCCGGCGAGTCGGTGTCGGTCAACTACGTGGGCGTGCTGTACAAAGGCGGCAAGGTGTTCGACGCTTCGTGGAAACGGAACGAACCGTTCACCTTCACCCTCGGCAAGGGCCAGGTCATCCCCGGTTGGGATCAGGGCGTGGCGGGCATGAAGGTGGGCGGTCGGCGCGAGCTGATCATCCCGGCGGCGCTCGCCTACGGCGCGAAAGGCTCGCCGCCGACGATCCCGGCGAACGCGCCGCTCGTGTTCGTGGTCGACCTGCTCGGCACCTAAGTCGTCTCGCCGCACGCGGGCGCCGAGACGACTACGCCCGTTCGACGGAAAGCTGTGCGCGCGGCGACGCTGCTGCTTGTTAGCGGCGTCGCAGTCGCGAGCGCCACCGGCGCGCTCGTGGGCTGCGGCGGGGGCAGATCGTCGACACCGGCCGAATTGAAGCTCGAGCGCGAAGATCTAATCGCTGTCGTGCGCACGTTGAAGTCCAGCGAGGCGTCAGTGGGCAGAGAGGTTGCGAGCGCCAAGGCTGCGTGGCCGCTCGTGGCGAACGGCCTCCCGGCGAACCTCCCGCCGTCCGTCCGTTCGCCGATCGTGGCGGCCGGTGAGAGCGCGAGGAAGATCGAGCTGCCTGTACTGCTGCAGGAAGCGCAGGCGGCCGCGCTCACCGGCCCCGCCTCACAGCTCGCCGGCATGTTCCGCACAAGCACCCGGCTGGCCACACGCGGCTGGGCGCTGATCGGCGAGGCAATCGAGCAGATCGATCACGGCCCGGCCACATCTGCTCGGTTCGCGCGGACGAACGTGGCGCTGTACATCGAGAGCGTCTACGACAGCCACTTCAACCTCGCACAGCTCGACAAGAAGCTGCACGCCGGCTACAGCAAGCTCGGCGGCCCGGCCGCGTTTGGAGAGACGTTGACGCAGGGTGAATTGGACGGGGTTGCCGACTTCTACTCCGAAGCGACCTGCCGGCTGCACCCGCATGCCGGGGTGCGGCTGGGATCGTAAGGCCACCTGGCGCGACGCCGATCGCTTCAGGTGGGTTTGATGCTTCAGGTGGGTTTGATTCTACTTGCGGGTATATGACTCGCAATCCAACGAGCGCATCGTCCAAAGGGAGGGTAGTGATGGCCGCCCCGTACACCTTGAAGAAGCTCACCGACATCGAGGATGCAGCGCCCAAGTCAGGGTTTGGCGATATTCAAGAGGCGCGATTCGCAAAAGACACGCTCGACACCAAGGACACCGGCTTCAGCTACCACCGCGTCAAGGCTGGACAGCGCCAGCCTTTCGGGCACAAGCATGAGCGCGCCGAGGAGGTCTATGTCGTTCTTGGGGGCGCCGGTCGTATAAAGCTGGATGACGAGATCGTGGAGCTCGAGGCGCTCGATGCGATCCGAGTCGCTCCCGAGGTCACTCGCGCTTTCGAGGCTGGACCCAATGGTCTTGACCTGCTCGCGTTCGGCCCCCGCCGCGAGGGCGACGGCGAGGTGCTGATGGGCTGGTGGGCCGAGTAGCACCCCCACGCAGTGCAATAGACTCGGGCATTCAGGGCGCGTAGCTCAGTGGGAGAGCGCTCGCTTCACACGCGAGAGGTCGCAGGTTCGAAACCCGCCGCGCCCATTAGCCC
Organism: Solirubrobacteraceae bacterium; assembly: GCA_036501315.1. Classification (GTDB taxonomy): domain Bacteria; phylum Actinomycetota; class Thermoleophilia; order Solirubrobacterales; family Solirubrobacteraceae; genus Palsa-744. The sequence goes on along the minus strand of DASYAM010000007.1, from coordinate 21,012 downwards.
AGCGCAAGGCTAAGCCGCGAATCGCTGCGCGCTGCGCTCCTTGCGCTTCGCCGCTTCGACCTCACGGTCCTTCGCGGGCGCCGTGGTGACCAGCCGGCTCAGCAGTGCAGCTGAGACTGCGGCCACCTCGTCGACGGCATGCTCAAACGCCGCCTCGTTGGCCTGCGACGGCTTGGTGAAGCCGCTGATCTTCCGCACATATTGGAGCGCGGCGCTGCGCACCTCCTCGTCTGTCGCGGGAGGCTCGAAGTTGTAGAGCGTTCTGATATTTCTGCACATGCAGCAAGGTTAGCCGCCGCATCGCCAGGCGTCCAGTCGCATTCCGACTCAGCGAGGCTCAGGGTCCGGCGATGCCCACGCGGCCACCGAGCACGCGCCCGGAGGGCAGTTCGACGTAGGTCTCCGAAACGTCGTTCCGGCGATGCGACTCGATCAGCAGATCGTCTGGATCGGCGATCTGCACGTAGGCGAAACGCCCGCGCAGACCCGTCACGTCGATCCACTGTTCGGGATACTCATACGGATACCCGTCCGTCCAGCCGACGGAAATCCCGAGCACGTCGTGGTGAATGCCGGGATCCTGGCTACAGGCGGGATAGACGGGCGCGCCCGGCGAATGTCTCGACGGACGGGTATGGAACAGGTCTCGCAGACAGTAGTCAACCTTCGGTCCCCGCCGCACGAGCCGGATCGCGCGGCGATGGGGCCCGATCGACCAAAGCTCGAGTGCGGCCGCGTGCCTGAACTTCCAGTAGCTGGCGTCGCCGACGTTCCCATACCCGTACCGCTCGCCCGGCACATACTTGTATGTAAGCGTCGCGGCAGTGCGGAACAGGTGGCGACGGCCGCGGCGATCGTAGATCGCCTGATAGACGACCATGCCGTAGCGCCCGGTACGGTGGGCGCTGACTTCGAGTGGACCGCTGCCGCGGTTGTTGAGCGCGCTGGCGGCCCGCAGCAGGACATGGCCGGGGACGGTGGTGCGATCGATGTGCAGGCGCGACGGGGCGGACATGATCAGGTCGGGGCAGAGCAGGTGCACGCGCCTCAGCTTGCACCGCACACCCCCCCGCGCGGATCCCGTCGCGGCCGGCTGCTCGGCCGGAGCGCCGGGCGCGCCGTAAGCGGCTACAGGCGCGGGGTAAGCAGCTGCACCGGGCTGAGCGGATCGCGCGGGGAGCGCGACCGCCGACAGCAAACCCAAGGTCGCGGCCGCGAGCGCCGCTCCCGCCGCGAAGCGAACCCGCGCTCCGGATCGAGAGGTGTGCGACAACGGCGAGATGCGCGTGATTCTCGCACACCAACACACGCTATTCCGCCAAAGCGGGACACACCAACACACGCTATTCCGCCAAAGCGGGACACACCAAAGCAGGCTTTTTCCGCCGAATGGGTATAACACGCGAGTAACCCCGCAGTCGACTTGAAGCGAGAGCGAACGGTGAGCAGCAGAACAGAGACCGTTGAACAGCTGTTCAACGCGTTCAACACGCGCGACCTGGAAACTGCCCTGTCGCTGCTCGATCCGGAGATCGTCTTCGAGCCAGTCTCAGGTGCGGTTCTCAACAAGGGCGAGCCGTACGTAGGCACGGAGGGCATGCGTCAGTACTTTGCCGACGTGCAAGCACATTGGCAGGAGCTCATCGTCAAGCCGGTGCATGTACGTGCCGCCGGCGATGCGGTGGTGGCTCTCGGGCACGCCAGCGGCAAAAGCGCGGCGCCGCTCGAGGACGTGCCGGCCACGTGGGTCTTCAAATTCGACGGCGACCTCGTCGCTCACATCCGGATCTTCGCCGACGAGCACCTTGCACGCCAAGCGCTTGAAGGCGACGATTAGGACGCCACGCCCTCCACGACCATGTGTAGCCCGGCGTGCCGAACCTGCCCGGGAATGAGCCTGGCATCGCGCATCAAGCCGTGCACCTCCGCCGGCGAGCGCTCGCGCCCGCCCTCGCACTCGACGAGCATCAGCAGGTCCGCCATCGAGACGACCGGGCTCGGGCGGTGGCGCTCCGCGTGCAGATCGATCGCGACGACCGTCGACCCTACCTCCATCGTGGCCCGCACGCGGCGCAGGATGTCACGGCAGGCGTCGTCGCTCCAATCGTGCAGGATCCACTTGAGCACGTACACGTCGGCGCGCGCGTCGATCGCACCGAACAGGTCGCCGGGCTGAGTCTGCACACGCTCGGCGATGCCGCGCGAGCGCAGGAAGCCGTCGGCCTCGGCCAGCACTTCCGGAGCGTCCAGCAGGATGCCGCGTGCGTCGGGACGGCGCTCGAGGATCGCGGCGAGCAGCGTGCCGATCCCACCGGCAACATCGCAGATCACGCCGTCGCGCGGCCACGGGTACGCGCGCGCAAGGCCCGCGAGATCCACCGCCGTCAGCTCCCGCATCGCTTGGCCGAAGCGCGCGCCCTCATCGGGATGCTCGCTGAAGTAGTCCCAGATCGAGTTGCCGAACGCGCGCCGATGAGCCGACGGCTCGGCGCCATCGCGCAGCTGACCCTCGATCTGGGCGTGCGCGGCCGCATTCGCCGGCGCCGCCTGGTAGGCGACCCACGACGCTAGCGAGCGCGGGTGCCGGCTGCGTAGCGGCACGCCGAGCCGCGCGAGGCGCACGCGCCCGTCACGGTCCATCCGCACGAGCCGCGAGGCGGCCGCCGCGCGTAGCACGCGCTGCGTCACCTCCTCGGAGAAACCCAGCTCGGCGGCGAGCTCGTGCACGTGGCGCGTGCTCTCGCCCAACGCGTCCGCAAGACCCGATGTGACGAGCACGCCGGCGAGCTTCGTGCGCTGCATCCCCGCGGCGAAGTCCCACAGCGCAGCCTCGGCAGGCAGCATGCGGTCGGCGAGGCCGAGCACGCCGCTGCGCACAGCCAGCCCGGCGCGCATCACGGCGTGTGGTATCGGGAACGGCGGCAGTGGCAAAGCAAGCAAAGCCTATGCGAGACCGCCCGTCATGGCCTGGCAGAGCTGCTCGCGAGGTCTCATACATACGTCGAGAGACCGACTCGAGACAGGTCGCGTAATGGACCAGGAGAAATGTCTCGTGCTGTGCATCCTTCCCGGTACGTCATTTGGAAGCTCGTTCAGTAAGTCGAATTGTGAAGAGCTGTCGGAAACACTCCTTGCAGTAGGTCGAACCGAACGACTAGGTTGCTACTCGTCCGGTGACGGGAGAGCAACGTGGGATCGTCACGAGGGATGGTTGGAGACCCGACCGCACAATTAAATAACGCAAGAGGAGATTGAAAGTGAGAAACCGACTCCTGATGCTGATCATCCCGGCAGCTGTCGCTGCCGCCACGTTCACCGCGTTCACAGTCGCCTCGGCATCTTCAGCCCCCAAGTGGTATGTCGGCGGAAGTGAACTCAAAACCACCGAAACCATCGGCGGTCTCGCAGAACCCAGCGATCTTACGGTCGCGGGAGTGAGCACCAAGTGTGAACATTCCTACTATGTCGCAAAGATCCTCAACAGCGGCGAACTCGGCAAGGGCGAAGTCACCAACCTGCCCCTGTATGAATGCAGCGCCAATGCCAACTGCACGCTGGCGAAACTCGAACCGACGAAACTACCCTGGAAATTGCATACCGTCTACGAGGAATCGAAACCCTACCTGGTGATCGAAGGGGTGGCGATCGCAACCGAATACACAGGTTCGAGCTGCGCGATCAAAGGCAAAGCCGAAGTCACCGGATCGATCGGCGGCCTCGTCGAAAACAGCACCCACAAGACGGTCTTCAGCGCAGCGAGCGCTCAAGCGACCGGAGCGTCCCTGAAAGTGGGCACCGCAACGGTCGAATTCACGGGCTCCTACACGGTCGAAGCCGTCGGTCCGGAACACGCCGGCCAGACGGTCGAAGCGAGGTAGTCAGCGGCGCGCAGCCGATGCGCGCGCAGTCACGCAGCTGACGCAGAGGTGGGCCGCGCCGGCGAGACGCGGCCTACCTCGTCTCGCGTCAAATAGGCCGAGCGCGTACGATCCGCCGCGCCGATGGCGCGTGCGACGACGATCTTCCTCGACCTCGGATCGCGGTACGCCCACTCGCTCGCCGCGGTCGCGCTGCTCTTCGGGCTCACGGCCACCGCAGCCGCCGGCGTCCCGGTCGAGTCTGCCGTCGCAGCTGCGCTTTGGTCAGCGCCGAGCGTCCTCAGCACGTGCCCCGCGAGCGAAGCGCCGCTGGTGGTATTCCCGAGCGACAGCCCAACGCACGCCACCGGACCGGGCGCGATCGTGTGGGACGCAGTAAGCGGATGCCCTGACGGCGGAGATGCGCAGGTGACGACGCTCGGCAGCGGGGACGTGCCCGACCTGCCCGCCCTGCCTCGCACCGCTGACAGCCTGACGCTGCGGCTGCGCGGACCGCTGGTGGCAGGCGGTGGCCCGTACGGGCGCATCGTGCTCGCGGGCTCCTCCGCCCCGTCGCAGGGCGAGCTCACCGAGGGTTCCGCACTGGGGCCGTTCTCGGCGCCGACAACCATCTCGGCTTCCCCAGCGCCGCCGACGCTCGCCACCGCCTACCTCGGCGACGTCGCGCTTGCCTCATCCTCCCTCACGCACGCCGGCGAAGAGGTGCAGCTGCGCGTGCAACGCCATCGTGCACCGACGTTCGCGCGCACGATCGCCGTGAGCGCCGGCGCGAGCGGGCGCGTGGCCGCGCTGACCGTCGCGCTCGACTATCGCAGCGACGCGCTCGCCGTATGGCGCCGAGGCGAGTCGATCTATGCACGCGACCTGCCGGTCTCGGGGCGCACCCGCGCGCCGATCCAGCGACTCGGCCCCTCCGTCGGCTCCCCGTCGAGGATTGCGGCGCTGCTGAGCGACGACAACCGTGGGATCGTTGCCTGGTCGGCCCAGAGCGGCGAAGAGACGAGCGTGTATCTCGACCTGTCAGCCGGCGGGGTGCGCTTCGGTGCGCCGCGGCTGCTCGAGCGCTTCGAGGACCCCGGTGGCCTCCCGCCTGAAGGGTCCTCGCCGCGCCTCATTCGTCTCAGCTCGGAGAGCGTGATGCTGGCGTGGACGGGCTCAGACGGAAGCAAGTGGTCGGTGCGTACGGCCGCGATCGATCTGAACGGTCTCGGGCCCGTCGCCACGATCTCTCCTCCGGGCCGGGACGCCGTTCTGAGCGCGCTCGCGCCCGGCCCGGACGGCGAAGCGCTCGCGCTGTGGACCGAACCACAGCGCGACGCCGCTGACCGCTCGGAACCGGATCGGCAGGCGATCTTTACAGCGCGCGGCATCGACGCCCGCCCCGCACGCACGATCTTCGGCGAGCCCGAAGAGGTGGCCGCCCCGGGCCCGAACAGTGGCGCCACCGTCGCGCTCGATCCTGACGGCGGCCGCGCGGTCGCGGCCTGGCGCGGGGAAGGCGGCGCGATCGACTACTCGATCCGCACGCCGTCCTCGCCTTGATGTCCGCGCACCCATCCCATCCTGCCCGACCTCGAGCCCACGCCGGCAAGCGCCTCGCTTGCCACACGCGCTATGGCGTCGCGGCGAGCGAGGCGTCAAGGGCAAGGAGGCTTTCAGTCGACCGCGATCGTCTGCCTGGTGGTCGCGGTCTTGGAGACCAGCACGAGCGTGTAGCGACCCGCCGGCACGGAACGGTCGACCTTCAGCGTGAGCTGCCGGCCGGCCGCGAGCACGCCGGTGGCGCGCGCGTAGACGGCGCCGTGACGTGTGAGCAGAGCGCTCGTGAGCGACTTGGACACCGCGGGGACGCGCACGTAGCAGGCGTTTTTGTATTTGCCGTGTTCGCGACGGGGATGGCATTCGTAGACCACCGTCTTGCCGCGCGGGCCTTCCTTGCCGGTCGGCCCCGCCGGGCCCGCCGGTCCCTGCGGGCCGGTTGCGCCGTTCGTGCCATCCTTGCCCGCTTCGCCGCTCGCGCCCTTCGGACCTGTCGCGCCTGTCGGGCCCGGTTCGCCCGTCGGTCCCACAGCCCCAATCGGTCCAACCGTCCCGGTCGGCCCTGTCGGTCCGAGGGGGCCCGTCGGCCCTTCAGGCCCGGCTGGCCCAGTCGGTCCTGCCGGTCCTGTCGGTCCTGTCGGGCCTTCAGGCCCGGTCGGACCCTGCGGGAGCGTGCCTCCGGTCCCACTGAGCGTGATAACGGTCGGCCCAGCGCCCATATTGCCGAGCAGCTGCAGCGTGCCCGTCTGCGCGCCCGCGGCCTGTGGCGCGAAGCGCACGGTCAGCTGACAGCTTTCTTCGTAGGCGATCTGCCCGAGGCAGGTGGAGGAGCCGATCAGGAAGTCTTCCGGCGCGTCGCTCAACAGCGGAGGGTTCGAGCCGGTGAACGTCATGCCGGTGATCTGCAGCGGGTTGCCGCCTGTATTGGTGATCGTCACCGTCTGCGGCGGGCTGACAGTCTGCAGCGGCTGCGTGGCCGGGAACGTGATTTCTGACGAGCCCGGCGTCGCGGTCGAGGGCGTCAGGTAGCTGATCGACACCGATGGTGAAGTCGCGAGGGAAGCGACACCGAACGAGGAGAAGGTCGCCCCTCCATACACGAAGCTCGACCCGCCGCCACCGCCGCCGCCGGTGCTTTCGGGACCACCGTTAGGACAGGTGCCTTCCGCTCCACCCCCGCCGTAATAGCCGCCGCCACCGCCACCACCGTCGGTGTCGGGCCCGGTGCTGTCCCCGCCCCCTGAGCCTCCCTGTCCGATCGAGCCATCGCCGCCGTTCCAAAACGGCGCAAATTCACAGCTGGCGCCGCCGGCGCCGCCTCCGGTCAGCGTGCCGGCGCCGCCCGCCACGCCGTCGCCACGGGAGCTTTCGCCCGTGCCGTTCGTGCCGGGGCTGCCGGCGTTGCCGCCCGAGCCGGCCACGCCGCCGTCGAAGGCGCCACCGCCACCACCACCGCCCCCGGCGACGAGCAGCCGCGATTCAAGGGTGCCCGGGGAGGCCATCGGCACGGTGCGTACGTCGGATGCGTCTCCGCCGCTGCCCCCGCCGCCAAATTCTGATGGACCGGCGCCGTTGAAGCCGTGTGCGGCGACCTCGACGTAGAGCGTCTCACCGGCGCTCACCGGCAGAGCGCCCGTCACGACGGCGCTCGCGCCACCCGATCCAGCGGTACCGCGAGCGAAAACCCGGCCACCTTCACCCGCAGCGCCGATCGCCCGCACGAGCACGCTGCTCACACCCACTGGCACGACGAACGACTGCTCGGCGCCGTTGGAGGGGAAGGTTTCTTCAACCGTCGGCGGAGGGCCCGCGGCCGAGGCGCTCGCGGCGGAAGCGCTCAGGACCAGCGCAGCGGCGAGCAGAGCGACGCCCAACGCGCGGCGACTACTTGATCCCGCGCGCGCGACAGCATGGCGTGAGTGCGCATCGCGTGAGTGCGCGTAGAGCGAGTGCGGCCGATCGGCGGGAAGGCCGGTCGGCGTGGAGGTCGGCGGACGGTTGAGTACGGCGAATGATTTGTGCATATGTGCAGACGATGTTCGCCAGAGGCAAACGAATCTCCTGCCGCACGCACGTCAGCGGGCCCGCCGACTAGGCTCAATCGTCGCCGACCTTCAGCACGAGCTTGCCCGTGTTCTCGCCGCTGAACAACCGCAGAAACGCCTCGGGGAAGCTCTCGAGCCCCTCGACGACGTCCTCGCGCGAGACGAGCTTGCCTTCGCGCAACCAGCCCGCCATCTCCCGAGCGCCTTCGCCGTAGCGCTTGCCGTAGTCGGAGACCACAAAGCCGGTCATGCTCGCGCTGTTGACGAGCAGCGACAAGTAGTTGGACGGCCCGTCGACCGCTTCGGTGGCGTTGTACTGAGAGATCGCGCCACAGATGACGACACGCGCGTGACGCGCCAGGCGCGACAGGGCGGCGTCGAGGATCTCGCCGCCGACGTTGTCAAAGTACACGTCGATCCCCTTCGGGCAATGCTCGCGCAGGCCGGCTTTCAGGTCGCCATCCTTGTAGTCGATCACCGCGTCGAAGCCGAGCTCCTCGACCACATATGCGCACTTCTCCGCGCCCCCGGCGATGCCGACCGCGCGGGCGCCCTTCAGCTTGGCGATCTGCCCGACCGTGCCACCGACGGCGCCGGCCGCACCGGAGACCAGGACCGTCTCGCCCTCGGCCGGGCGGCCGATGTCGAGCAGGCCGAAGTAGGCGGTCATGCCGGGCATGCCGAGCGTGCCGAGATATACGGACAGCGGCGCCAGCTGGGTGTCCACCTTCACCAATGCGTCGCCAGGCACGACCGCGTACTCCTGCACCCCGAGCAGGCCGGTGACGTGATCGCCGGCGATCAGACGCGGATGATTGGAGGCGAGCACCCGGCCGGCGACGAGCGCGCGCATCACCTCGCCGATGCCGACCGGCGGGATGTATGAGCGCGCGTCGTTCATCCACCCGCGCATCGCCGGGTCGAGCGAGATGTAGAGGGCCTGGACGAGCACCTCGCCGTCGCCCGGCTCGCCCACGGGCGTCTCTTTGTAGGCCCAGTCATCCGCCTTCGGCAGGCCTTGCGGGCGGGCGGCGAGCAGAAACTGATGGTTTACGAGATCTGTTGCGTCGGCCATTTGCGGCGTGCCCTCCTCGGTCGAGGCCTCCAGGGCCTCCCGTCGATCGCGAGAGGGCCTCGAGGGCTGGCGTGACGCAAGCCCTCAGAAAACCTGCTGGACGATCAAGAATACGTTCAGCGCCGTGATCACGCCGACGAGCGCTCCCGCGACGAGCTTGGTCGAGCGGCGGTTGACGTGCTCGCCCATCACGTCCGCGCGGCTCGTGAGCAGCACGAGTGGGATCAAAGCGAAGGGGATGCCGAACGACAGCACGACCTGGCTGAGCACGAGCACCGAGGTCGGGCTGAGGCCCACCGCGAGCACGACCAGCGCCGGCAGCATCGTCACGAGGCGGCGCGCGAAGACGGGGATGTTAAGGCCGACGAAGCCGCGCATCACGACCTGGCCGGCGTAGGTGCCGACGCTCGAGGAGGATGCGCCGGAGGCGAGCAGCGCGACCGAGAACGCGAGCGCCGCGCCGCCGCCGACCTGCGTGGCGAAGCCGGCGTGGGCCTGCTCGATCGTGCTCACGCCGGTGTGGCCGCTGCCGTGGAACAGCTTGGCGGCGACCGCGAGCATCGCCATGTTGACGATGCCGGCGAGCCCCAGCGCGACGATCACGTCGAGGCGCTCGAAGCGCAGCACGCGCGCGCGCTCGCGCGCGTCGCGCACGGGCGTGCGCCCGTTGGTGAGCGCCGAGTGCAGGTAGATCACGTGCGGCATCACCGTCGCGCCGACGATCCCCACGGCGATGTACAGGCTGTCGCCGCCGGCCAGATGCGGCACGAGCCCGGACAATGAGGCGCGCGCGGAGGGGCCGATGCGCAGCGTCTCGTACAGGAACCCGAGCAGGATCGTTCCCAGCAGCGCGGTGATCGCGAGCTCGAAGCGGCGGTAGCCGCTCGTGTGCAGCGCGAGGATCGCAAACGCGATGAAGCCGGTCATGATCCCGGCCGCGAACAGCGGCACGCCGAACAGCAGGTTCAGCCCGAGCGCCGCGCCGACGAACTCGGCCACGTCGGTCGCCATCGCCATCGCCTCGGCCTGCACCCACATGCCGCGCGACAGCGTGCGGGGATAGTGCGCGCGGAACAGCTCAGGCAGGTTGTGGTCGGTGACGATGCCGAGCTTCGCCGACAGATATTGGACGAGCATCGCGGTGAGGTTCGCCACGAGCACGACCCATAGCAGCAAGTAGCCGAAGCGCGCGCCGCCGGCGATGTTCGTGGCGAAGTTGCCTGGGTCGACGTAGGCGACCGCAGCGACGAAGGCGGGGCCGAGCATCGTCAGCGTCGCTCGCACGCGTCCCCGCGCGAGCAACGTGTCGAGGTGGCTGGGGCCGAGCGCGACCTCGCCCGTCGCGACGACGGCGCCACCGTCCAGCAGCGGGACGGGCTGCACAGACGAGGGCGGGGGCGGTGTCACGCGCGCGCCTCGCCGGGATTGCCGTCGCACTCGGGGTCGCCGTCGTGCTTGGGATTGCCGTCGTGCTCGGGGTCGCCGTCGTGCTCGGGGTCGCCGTCGCGCTCCTCCTGCTCGCTACCGACGCGGCGACGCCCGCCGGGGGGATGATCGAGCTCGACGCGCATCGCATGCGCGAGCTGACCCCCGATCGCATACTCGGCGGCGTCGCCGAAGCGCACGAGCAGCGGGCCGCCGAACGGCTGGCGCTCGAGGATCTCCAGTCGCTCGCCGGGCGAGATGCCGCGCTCGGACAGGTACCTGAGCATTTCCGGGTCGGCATCAGATACGCGCACGAACACGCCGGTTTCGCCTGCGGAGAGGATGTCGAGCGGATGGGTCTCGGTCTCCGCGAGCTCGAGCTCGGCGCTCGGGATCGGGTCGCCGTGAGGGTCGAGCGTGGGGTCGCCGAGCTTGGCCGCGATCAGCTGCTCGAGCTCGTCGGAGAGCACGTGCTCGAGCACCTCGGCCTCGGCGTGCACGCGGTCCCATGGCATCTGCAGCGCTTCGGCCAGGAACAGCTCGAGCAGCCGGTGGTGGCGGATCACCTCGAGCGCCACCTTGCGTCCCTCGACGGTCAGCCGCACGCCGCGGTAGGGCAGATGCGCGATCAGGCCGAGCTCGCCGAGCTTCTTCAGCATCGCCGAGACCGACCCCGGAGTGATCTCCAGCCGCTCGGCCAGCGCGTTCGTCGAGACGGGCTCCTCGGCGCGCGCTTCAAGCGTGAAGATCGCCTTGCAATAGTCCTCCACCGCCGAGGACCTGGTCTGCTCTCTTGCGGACATAAACTTATCTTATGGCATGCCAAATCTCTTTTCAAGGCATGACTGGGGGCGTGAGGAGCCGTGCGTTCACGGGAGAGCGTATGACCATCGCGATACGCGCTCCGCAAAGACAAACATCAACTGCGAAGCCCCGATCGCGTCAAGCAGAGAGCGGGCTCAGGGGTCGCGCCAGGGGGGTCGCACCGCGCCACCGGCCGCCCATCAGAGAAGATGCCGCGGGGATGGACCGGGACTACGAGCTGCAGACGCATCGCGCCGAGGATCGCCACTGGTGGTATCGAGGACGGCGCAGCGTGCTCGAGGGTGTGATCGCCGGGCTGCACCTGCCCGCGCACGCGCGCATCCTCGACGCCGGCTGCGGCAGCGGGCGCAACATGATCGAGCTCGCCCGTCACGGCACGGTCACCGGGGTCGAGCTGTCCGGCACGAGCGCCGCGCTCGCGCGCGAGCGCGGGGCCGGCGAGGTGATCGAAGGCTCGGTGCTCGACCTTGGCTTCCCGGCCGACAGCTTCGACCTCGCGGTCAGCCTCGACGTGATCGAGCACCTCGACAACGACCTCGCCGCGCTGCGCGAGCTGCGCCGCGTCGTCGCCCCCGGCGGCGCGCTACTCGTGACTGTGCCGGCCTACCAGTGGCTGTGGAGCGGGCACGACGAGATCAACCACCATCACCGTCGCTACACCCGTCGTACGCTGCAGCGCGTCGCCGAGCAGGCGGGCTGGGAGCAGGCGCGCACGACGTACTTCAACTCGCTGCTGCTGCCCGCGGCGATCGTGCTGCGCGTGCTCGACCGCGTGAACCGGGCGAAGACGACCGAGACGAGCCTCGACCTGTGGGTGCCGCCGGAACCGCTCAACTGGCTGCTCGAGCGGCCGCTTGCGCTGGAGGCGGCGCTGATCGCCCGCGGCGGTCGCATCCCCGCGGGTCTTTCTCTCCTCGCCGTGTTTCGCTGACCCATCGAGGGGCCACCACAAACGAGACCGGCGCCAACGACGTTGGAGGGACCGCACGCCCGCGCGTCTCCCAAAAGGGAAAGAGAATTTTTTGAGAGGCCCTCCGGGCCGGCGTGCGTTCGCGGTTCGGACGCCGTCGCGCCGCGGTCAGATCTCGCGGTCGGCGACCGCCACGGGCGGGTGCATACGGAAGGTCCAGGCGCGGTTGGCGAAGAACGCGAGCACCGTCACGATCGCCGTTGCGCACGCCTGCCCGATCAGCTTGTCGAGCCCGACATCGTCGACGAACATGTACACGAGGCCGAGGTTCAGCGCCAGGCCGCAGCTCTGCACGATCCCCCAGCGCACGGGCGTGAGCGCATCGCCGACGTGCTCCTTGAACGTCCAGCGGCGGTTCAGCAGGAAGCCGTTGACGGCTCCCACGGCGAAGGCGATGGCCGACGCCGCGACATACCACAGGCCGAACACCTTCAGCAGCAGCGCGTACACGGCGAACGACAGCACCGTGTTCGACACGCCGACGATCCCGAACTTGACGAACTGGGCGACCGTCGCCGCCTCCAGGCGGCGCACGCGGGCCGGTAGGCTGTCAGGCGACCTTCTGCCCTGCGGATCCTTGGGCGGGCCCTCGGTGGGCTGGCCCTCCGGCGGTCTTTCGGCCGGCCTGCCCTCAGGCGGTCTTTCTCGTGCAGGGCTGGGTTCGGGAGCCATCCGTAGACAGGATGAACGATAATTTCATCTGCGGCTTAAGACGCTCCTACACGATGAGCGTCAGATGAGAGCACCGACCATGTCAGCCACCACACATCTGCGCACTCCCACGCTGCTCAGCGTCGTCGCGCCGGTCTACGACGAGGAGGAGCTCGTCGAGCAGTTCGTCGCGCGCGCGCTCGCCGCCGTCGCCGACTACGAGTTCGAGCTGGTGCTCGTCAACGACGGCTCCTCCGACTCGACGCCCGAGCTGCTCGACCGCATCGCCGCAACCGACCCGCGCGTGCGCGTGATCCACCTGTCGCGCAACTTCGGCCACCAGGCCGCGCTTACCGCGGGCCTCGAGCACGCCGTCGGTGACGTGGTCGCGATGATCGACGCCGACCTGCAGGACCCACCCGAGCTGATCGGCGAGATGATCGCCCAGTGGAGCCAGGGCGCGGATGTCGTTTATGCCGTACGCAAGCAGCGCGAAGGCGAGACCGCGTTCAAGCTCGCGACCGCCTCGTGGTTCTACAAGCTGTTCGACAAGCTCGCCCAAGTCGACCTCGAGCCGAACTCAGGCGACTTCCGCCTGCTCGACCGCCGCGCGCTCGACGCGCTGCTGGCGATGACCGAGCGCTCGCGCTTCCTGCGCGGCATGACCGTCTGGGTCGGCTTCACCCAGACCGCCGTCTCCTACCAGCGCGACGCGCGCCACGCCGGCGAGACGAAGTACACGCTACGCAAGATGCTGCGCTTCTCACTCGACGCGATCGCCTCCTTCTCGCATCTGCCGTTGCAGCTGGCGACCTACGTCGGGCTGCTGTCGGCGGGCGTCGCCTTCATCGCGATCCCTGTAGTGATCGTGCTGCGAATCTTCGACTCCTACCTGCCGGGCTTCGGCTCGATCACGATCGCGATCCTCCTGCTCGGCGGCATCCAGCTGATCGCGCTCGGCGTGATCGGCGAGTACGTCGGGCGGATCTACGACGAGGTCAAGCACCGTCCGCTGTACATAGTGCGCGACGAGCGCAACCGCCCCGCGGCGGACGGCGACTCCCTGCTCGTCGCGCCGGCCGCGCGCGCGGGCCTGCCCGCCCGCACCCCCGAGCGCATCGGGTGACTTTTCTATGACGCACCGCTACACCCGGTCGATCACCGTGTTCTGAGCGGGGATGGCCGTCCCCTTCCCGGCGATCTTTAGAACGCCTATCAAAAAGAGCAGCACGCCGGATGCGTCTCTGGACGCGGCGCTGACCGATCGAGGATCGACGGGATCCTCGCGATCGTCCAGCCGCGCGACGACCGATCGAAGATCGGCCAGCACGTGCCACCAGCACGCGCTTCATTGTCACGCGATGCTCAGCTTGGTCCAGAAACGCCCCACCGCACCGCTCTTGTGATGGGCGTTCTTATGTACTTTCGAGGCTGCCCGTGCGTGCGCGCGCGTACGCGCGCGTACGCAGCCTTCTGTGCAACACACCTACCGACAGCAACCCTCCTCCTCTGCATCGCCGTGCTTGCCGCCATCGCCGCGCCCACCGCGCCGGTCGCAAGCGCCGCCGAAGCGCCCTCGCCCGAAGCCCCCGCCGCGGCGAGCGTCGAAGCGTGCCCCGGCTCGGGTCCCGGGCCGTGTCCATACGCCTCCGCGCAGATCATCGGCCAGCGCGCCGAGTCGGTGCTGCGCTTCCCCGAGGCCGTCGCGCTCGACGCGCAAGGCAACGTCTACGTCGCCGACCAGCTCGGCTACGTCGTGCAGAAGTTCACCGCCGCCGGCCAGTTCGAGACCGAGTGGGGCTCCTACGGGGGCGGCCACGGCCAGTTCGGGCCGATCGGCGGCCTCGCTACAGACGCCGCAGGAAACGTCTACGTGGTCGACTCGAGCCACAACCGCATCGAGAAGTTCAGCTCCGACGGCGAATTCATCGCCGCCTGGGGTCACACCGGCGGCGAACTGGGTCAGTTCCGCTTCTACTCCTCCAAAAACCCGACCCAGCCGCCCGGCGGCGGGATCGCGGTCGCGGGCGAATACGTGTACGTCGCCGACTCCGGCAACAACCGCATCGAGCGCTTCAACCTGCAAGGCGGCGAACCAATCGAATGGGGCTCCTACGGCAACGGCCCGGGACACTTCTCCTATCCGCGTGGCGTCGTCGCAAACGCGACCGAGGTGCTGGTCGCCGACGACGACAACAGCCGCATCGAGAAGTTCACGCCCGAAGGCGTTTACCAGGGCTCTGCCGGCACGCACGGCACCGGGCCCGGCCAGTTCGGCTTCCCCTACGGCGTCTCGCTCGATGCGGCCGGCGACGTGTACGTCGCCGATGACATCAACCACCGCATCGTCAAGCTCAACCCGGAACTGGGCTACGTCAGCGCTTGGGGCGGCTACGGGTCGAAACCGGGCCAGCTCGCCTTTCCGCGCGCGCTCGCGGCCGACCCAGCCGGCGACACCTACGTCGCCGACACGGCCAACGACCGCATCCAGGTGTTCGATCCGAACGGCGACTACCTGCGCACGATCGGCGCCTCCGCTCGCGACCTCTCGGTGCTGACCGCGCCCAGCGGGCTCGCCACCGACCCGACCGGGCGGCTACTCGTCTCAGACACGCTCGACAACCGCGTCGAGGCATACACAGCGGGCAGCGACGCGTTCGAAGGGGCGTGGAGCACGACCGGCGGCTACACCCCGGGCTTCGCCGAACCGGCCGGCATCGCGATCGACCCGCACGGTTCGATGTACATCGCCGATACCGCCCACACGCGCCTAGTCCACCTGTGGGGCGACGGCACGTACCTCTCGGAAATCGGTGGCCCCGCCGACTACGGCGGCGCCGGCCTGTCGAACGCGGGCGCGGTGGCCGTGGCCGCCGGTTCGGGCTGGGTATATGTCGCCGACACCAACCACAACCGCATCCTCGCCTACGGCCCCGAAGGCGCGCTGCGCGCAAAGTGGGGTGCACACGGCGCCGACGGCACGGCCGGCAGCGGGTCCGGCCAGTTCAACCACCCGTCGGGGATCGCAGTCGACCCTAGCGGCGATATCTACGTCGCCGACACCGCCAACGATCGCATCGTCAAGCTCTCCCCCAGCGGCGAAGCGCTGACCGAGTGGGGCGCGGCCGGCGCGGCCGACGGGCGCTTCCACGCACCGACCGGGGTCGCCCTCGACGCGGCGGGGCGCGTATATGTCGTGGACAGCGAGAACAACCGCGTGCAGGTGTTCGACTCGAGCGGTCGCTTCCTCGCCAAGTGGGGCTTTCGTGGGGTACAGCTCGGCGAGCTCTCCCAGCCGACCGCGATCGCGGTCGGCTGCGCAGGCGACGTATACGTGGCCGATACGAACAACAACCGCGTCGAGCGCTTCGATCTCGTCTCGCCTGCCGGCGTGGGCTGCGAGCCCGCGGGCAGCTGGCCGCCGCCGCTGGACGTGCCGCCGGTGCTGCACGTCGCGCTGCCGCGGTCCACGGGCGTGCTCGCCCGGCGCGCGCTGGCGCTGAGCGTGAGCTGCGCACGGAGCTGCAAGATCCTCGTCACCGCCTCCCTCTCGATCCCGGGCCGGCGCGGCTCCGTCGGGCTGGTCGCGGCGGCTCGCCCGCTTCCCGCGGCGCTGACCGGGCACGTGCGCCTGCGTGTCCCTCCCTCAACCCTGCAGCGCCTGCGCAGAGCGCTCGGCCGCCACACCGCGATGACCGCCAGGGTGACCGTCGTCGCCGTCGGCCCCACCGGCCGGCGCACGAGCGTGGACAGCGCCTACGCCGTATCGCGATAGTGCCCATAATGACCCGATGGCAGCCGAGGAGCCCTTCGAGGAGCACCGCCGCGAGCGGATCAGGATCGAGACCGAGCGCCACCGCATCGAAGGGATGCTCACGCTCGCCCGCGACGGCTATCGCAGCCGCGTGTCAGACGCGCTGAACGCCTCGGAGCGCGACTTCCTCACGCTCACCGACGTCAAGGTCGAACCGCTCGAAGGCGGGCCGGCCGAGCTCCACGACTATCTGACGCTCGGCCGCCGCCACATCGTGTTCGCGGTCTCCGCCGACGAGCAGTTGAGCTAGCCCGGCTCGCGCACGCCCCCCGTCTCGGGGTCGAAGATAAACCCCCGGATGCTCTCTCGATGCGGCAGCTCCGGGCTCGCCCGCAGGTGCTCGACCCCGTCGCGGAGCGTCTGCTCGAGGTCGGCGAACGCGCCGAGTCGCCAATCGGGCGTCGCCCCGTCGGCGGCCAGCGTGTCCGCGAAGTCGGCGTCCGAGGCGCCGTGCAGGCCACACCTGTCGTGCATCACGATGGCGATCTCGTTCGTGTCCAACAGCCGCTGCGACGCCGCGAGCGAGCGGATCGCATCGGGCGTGACAAGGCCGCCGGCGTTGCGCACGACGTGGGCGTCGCCGAGGCGCAGGCCGAACAGGGCGAGCGGATCGATCCGCGCGTCCATGCACGTGAGCACTGCCAGCCGCCGCCGCGGCCGCGCGGAGATCGCGGAGGTCTCGCTCATCTGTGGCTCTGCAATTTCTTCCATTCGGCCTTGTGCTCGCGCTTGGCGGCCTGATAGTCGATCAGCGCCTGCGGAGAGTCCACGTCTCCGAGTGTGGGGTGCGGCGGCACGAGCGCCTTGGCCGCCTTGACGCCGTAGCGCTTCGCGAGCACGGCGCCGATCGACTTGACCTTCATCTCCCCGAAACCGGGCAGCGCTTCCAGGTTGGCGCGCAGTTCGCCGGAGTCGGCCGCGTCGGTCCAGACGCGGGCGGCGTCGCCGTCGTAGCGGTCCTCGATATGGACGGCGAGGTCGTGCACGCGCTTGGCCATCGAGCCGGGGTAGCGGTGGATCGCCGGCTTCTCGCGAAATACCGGCTCCAGGTCCGCCTTCGCGAGCGTCGCCGCGTCGAACGTGCCGAGGCGCTGTCGCAACGTGAGCGGCCCGGCAAACGCCTGCTGGACGGTGACCTGCTGATCTAGGGCGAACCCGACCAGCAGAGCCATCGGCTCGGAGGCGATCAGCGCGTTGGCGGCGTCGGACTCGGTGAAGTACAGGCGCTCCGGCACGGGCACAATGCAACGATATCGAGTGGACGGAGAGGGCGGGATTCGAACCCGCGATGGAGTTTAACCCCCATACTCGCTTAGCAGGCGAGTGCCTTCAGCCTCTCGGCCACCTCTCCCTGGATCGAGACGCCAGTTTAGAGCGTGCGGGCGCACGAACCGCGCCCTGTGCCGTTGTTGCTCATAACCCGCGGCCAGAAGCTCATCACGGTCGGATCATCGTCGAAGGCGACGAAGGCCTTCCCTTCACGTAGGCGGGGAGTCGCCGGCTCCCGCTGACCAGTCCCGCTCGATCTGTCGCATCATCGGCGGGTAGATGACCGTGTGCCGAAACGGCCTGATCGCGGCCATGTAGACGTTGCCCCGCAGTCCGTTTGGCTTCACCAGCACGGCCATCTGGCCACGGTAGCCACCTGTACCGTTGTCTGGGACCCAGCCTACGTGCAGTACGCCGTGCACCGTCTCGTTGGCGATCTCCGCCGCCCACTCGTCCTCGAGCAGATACAGCGACGTGAACGGGACCGTGTCCAGAATCGGGCCCTGTGGGGCGTCGCGCAGGTCCTCCGGAAAGCGGTCGCGGAGCGTCGAGACTCTGGCGCCGAGACCGGAACGCGGACCATCCCAGTCCAGCAGCTCGCCAAGCTTCCAGCGGATCGTCCAAAGTGTGCGGGCCGCGCGGGACGGACCTTGCGCCGGGTCGGTCGAGGCGAACCGCTGCACCAGACGGGGGAAGTCGTCCCGTTCGCCCGGTGTTGGCAGTGCCCACACATCCTCGAGTCGGAAGTCGCTGGTCAGCTCATGGATGCGCCACGGCAGCGAGGTGTGCGCGGTGTGCGGGAGTCTCCTCTGTCGAGCTTTACGCATTTGACACCAGGCCTCGGTCACTGTGCTCTCGTCGCGCTGCGCACCAGGGCGAGCGCCACCTGGCGGTGGATGAGAGATATCGCAGGCCAGACGATCGCCGCGGGTAGCCGGTCGTAACGGACGAACGTCGCGAAGGACAGTTGGCCGTCGTCGTCGACGTGCATGACGACGTGGCCGGTCAAGAACCAGGAGGAAGCCTCGATCCTCATCCAGCTCTCGCCGCGGGCGGCGATCTTCCATCCGAGCAGGCGATCCGGGGAAGGCCGCAGCTTTAGGCGAAGGCCGAGGAAGACGCGCTGGACAAGGGGGATGAAGAAGAGCAGGCCACGAGGCACACCCATCAACCCCGTACGGACCCACGCCTCCGGTGTTCTGCTTGAGAGCCCGCTCACGTTGCCAGTAACGATGTCGGAGTAGTCGGCGTCCGCGAGCGTTCCGAGAGCGCGGATCTTCGCGGGGACGTCGCGCTGCCAATGGACGGTCGACATGGCGGTACGACGGGGAGAGGGTGGGAACGAGGCGGCGGACATGGGCTGGCTTGAGGACGCTATCATACATACATGCCTGTATGTATGTTCTACTTAGCGAGCCTCGCTCATTCATGAGCTCCGCGGCGGCGACAGCACCAGCGCGTCCAGCGCGTGAGCGTTCAACTCAGGCCGAACGAAGCGCCCGCTCACGCGGCGCGCTGCTCGAGTCGGCCGCAAGGGGGCTCTCGCGTCATGGCTATGGCAACCTCGTGCTCGCGGAGGTTGCGCGCGAGGCCGGATATACGCGCGGAGCGCTATACCACCAGTTCAGCGACAAGGAGGACCTGGCGCTGGCGGTGATCGAGTGGGTCAACGAGAACTGGATGCGCGAGGTGGGCGCACCCGCCGCACAGCAGACAGATCCGATCGCCGAGCTGCTGGCGCTGGCGCGCGGTCACGCCGTCTTCTGCCGGCGTGATATCGCCCGTGTCGTGATGGCTTTGAGACTCGAGTTCGCCGGTCAGGATCACACGGTGGGACATAAGATCGAGCGGATCTGGGAGACCGGGATCAAACGCTGCATCAAGCTGATCAACGCCGGACGCAAAGCCGGATCGATCCCGCCTGGGCCTCCCTCTCGGACCCTGGCGCTCGCGCTGCTTGGCGCGCTCGAGGGGGCCGTGATCGCAGTTGCCGGACAGGCGCCACACGACGAGCTGCTGGCTGAACGAGCGGTCGCGGGCGTACTCGCGACCACTCGCCGGGAGCCCGGCGACAACCGGGACTCGCAGCCGTTGTGCACCGCTGGATAAACACATTGCGAATGGCGCCGAAGCTCACGAGTCTTCCTGCACGAGAGTTGCTCAACGGGGCGGCTCAGTTGTAGCCGTAAACGCGCTGAATCCAGCCGACGAGTCGGCCGCGATCCAGGCCGTCTTTCCAAAAGCATCGGTCGGCGTCGGTGAGGCACTGCTCGCTGGAGGGGTACAGCTGACAGTCGGGCAGCCAACCCCAGGGGACCAGTTCACCCTCATTCGCGTCGAGCCAGCTGTCGGGAGGTGGGATCCGCGGGGGCGTCTCTGGGATTGAGAACGAGCCCGGGCCTGGTGTCAGATACATATCTGGAGGAGGGTCGCCGGCCCCACACGATCAGCGACTTGATTCGCCGGGCTCCGCAACAGAGCGCTGCAGCGATGCACAACATCAGTCCGGAGATCACGATCCAGATCACTTGCAGCGCGCTGATCTGCAACGGTCGCGCGCCGTTCGTGTTTCCACCTGCGCAGCATCCGTATCGCCCTCTGCTACCTTATGGACGATTCTACCGGCTCTCAGGATCATATCAATCTATAGAAATCAGGAGGCCTTGGCGTGTTCGAAGTCGGACCGAATGCAAACGGGATCCAAACGTTCTTGCTGTCGCAGATCAGTGGGGACGTAGCTACTGCTCCGATCGAACAACAGCCAGCGCTACAGGCGATTACCGCGCAGGCCAAAGAAGTAGCAGAGCGGTTCGCGGCGTTTGTCGCGGACGCCAAGCGGACACTCGACGTCTGCATCTATGATTTCCGCCTTGATATCGATGAGATCCGCGACGTCGTCGTAAGCGCGATCAACCAAGCCGCCAGCCGAGGGGTCGCTGTGCGTATCGCCTACGACAGGAACGAGAAAGGCGACGAGCCGATCCTCAAACTTTTCCAGGGCGCCGGCGGAGATCCAGCACCGACCGGGACCCACGACTTTCTCAGTCGAAAAGCGGGACTGCACGAGGCCGTCGCCCGGAAGCCGATCGCCGAGGAGGCGATCGAAGCCGGCCACCAGATCATGCATAACAAGTATCTCGTCCGAGACGCCGCAGACGAGGCCGCAGCGGTGTGGATGGGCTCCGCCAACTTCACGATCGACGCTTGGGCACTCCAAGAGAACAACATTGTCGTGTTCACCGACTGCCCCGAGCTTGCCGCCAAGTACGAGCAGGACTTCGACGATCTTTGGAAAGCCGGAGCGCTCAAAGGCACCGGAGCGGGCCTCGACGGCGCCGTCAAAGTCACAGGGCAGCAGATCGACTACGGCTTCGCCCCTGGTGACGGGGTCCCTGTGATGTGAGCCGGGTGGTATGCGTGTTCGTCATGTCCCTTTGATGGGATGGGAGGATGGACACGATCATGAAGCGACGTAGACACACGCCGGAGCAGGCTGTTCGGAAGATCCGTGAGGGCGAACG
>DASYAM010000006.1:0-42019 GCA_036501315.1 Solirubrobacteraceae bacterium | reverse complement strand
TACGACCAAGCAGGGGATCTGACCTCGGTCGAACGTCCCAAAGAAGGCGAAGTCAGCGAAATCAAAGACACCTATGCCTACAACGGCGAAGGGCTCAGGGCCTCCCAGACGATCTCCGGGACCTCGACGTTCCTCGCCTGGAACGTGACCGAAGGCCTGCCGCTGATCCTCAGCGACGGGACCAACAGCTACATCTACGGGCCGGGCGGCCTCCCGGTCGAGCAGGTCTCGAGCGGAGGCACCGTCACCTACCTGCACCACGACCAGCAGGGCTCGACTCGCCTGCTGACCGGCTCGACCGGCACCGTGACCGGTAAATGCACCTACGGCGCCTACGGAGCCCCGACGTGCGAAGGCGCCACGACCACGCCGCTCGGGTATGACGGGCAGTACACCAGCTCCGACACCGGGCTGATCTACATGCGCGCCCGCGTCTATGACCCGGCCACGGCGCAGTTCCTGAGCGTCGATCCGCTCGCGGCCATGACCCGGATGCCTTACGCCTATGCGGTCGACAACCCGCTCAACCTGAACGATCCCAGCGGCCTTATCTTCGGGCTTCCCGGCACGCCCTCCTGGGCACAGGTCGGTACGCGCTTCGTTGGCTTCTGGGACGGCTTCACCCGCCCGTTGGCCGGCGGAACCGCCGCTTTGCGTGGCGCCTTGGGGCTGAACGGTGGCCTGGAAAGCTGCTCGGTCGAATACAAAGAAGCGTCCAATATCGGAGGACTAGATGCGAGCATTGAGGTTGGAGCGGTCACCGGAGGCACAGCGGAGGTGGGGCTTGACGCTGTGCTCCAGGGACTTCCACGCCTGGGCCCTGTGGTAAGTCCGATTGCGGCGGGAAGTCTAGGAGGACTTGCACAGAAATTCGTAGCGGGACAACCACTGACCCCGACAACGGCCGGGCAAGGAGCGGTCGGCGGTCTAGCCGGAGAGTTGGCTACAGGCCTTTTCCCGGGCACAAGCGCAGCCGGAGCCGCCGGAGCGGTTAACGCGGCGCTCGGCCTGGTGTGGTGAACTCAACTGGGGACACTCCCGTATATGTCCGCTTTCATCGACGGAAGGCGTGGGCGTCTGCGTTCCTGTTCGGCGTTCTCGCTGTGGGGGGCGTGTCGCGCGGCATTACTGCCCACAGCCTCGCAGACGTTCTGGTGGCCCTCGTTGCGATGGTTCCACCTCTGATCTATTTTCTTTCTCGAGCTTCGCCGAGGTCCGGTCTTTGTTATCGATGACGCCACGTTCACAGATTGTAAATCCGGCACGGTAATCCCCTGGGAGAGTATTTTCGACGTCTACCTACGGCACCGCCAGGGCATGTTTGGCGTCTATCATCACTTGGTATTCACTATTAGACCCGAGCCGGGAGCACGTGATCTTGATACCTTGAGCTCGTCGCGTGTGCCGGCACAGACCCTGAGGCGATCCATCGATCAGATGTCTGTAGGGTGGAGCGACATCGTTACGCTTGTGCAAGGGCGGCTTGGTAAACCAATAGCCGTCAAGCATGAGGCCGGTCCGTTCGGCAAGACAAGGACCTCGCCATGAGGTTCAGGCGCCAACGCCAACGACGCCTGGTCAGGACACAGTGGGCGGCCTAGCCGGCGAGCTGGCGACTGGACCTGTACCAGGCACGAGCGCTGTAGCGCCGTCGGGAGCGACCAAAACCAGACCCACCAGCGCGGGATGGGGCGACACGATCACCTTCGGCGCCACTAACTGGGTGCGCGAAGAACTCGGCATCAACAACATAAACGCCTGCTCGGGCGCCTATCAGGCCGGCGGATACGCTGGGCTAGCCACGGCGGCCCTCATACCCGGAGAGGGCGAGGCTGAGCTCGGCGCCGAGGCTGCTGATCAAGGAATCGCGGGCGTCATCAAAGGCTACACTCAGCATGGTCTCGAGCAAGCGATTGCGCGCGACGCTGGCAGAGGCGCGTCACCGAGCGCAATCTTGGATGCGGTCCGGACACCAATATCGGAGACTGTGCAAGCCGACGGCGCGACTAAGTATGTAGGTCAAAACGCTGTCGTCGTTGTCAGCAGCGACGGACGTATCGTCACTACCTATGCCAGAAACTCTGCGGGTCTCCGAGGTCAGCCATGACCGATTCGCCGATTCGATCGCTATCACCGGACATGATGACGCTTCTTCGGCGTACAGTGGAACGCCATGAGCGAGAGTTGCTCCCACTGGTTGCCACTGTAGGCGATATTCCTCTCAATGAAACCGACCGAGAGGCACTCAGGAGCATTGTCTTGTCTGAATTTTTGGACACCGGACGAGACAGCAACGATGAGCCGACATCCTTTGGTCTTGAGCTTGAGGAGCTAATCGACGCTCTCGGTCACTGCTAGTCGTGACGAGCACCAGGCTAGCTACGACCGTGTCGCTGAGGATGGCGCTAGGGAACTACGGGCAGTACACGAGCTCCGACACCGGGCTCGTCTACATGCGGGCCCGCGTCTACGACCCCGCCACCGCACAGTTCCTCTCCACAGACCCGCTCGCAGGCATTACGCGATCCATATACAACTACGCGGGCGACAATCCCCTGAACTACTGGGATCCGACAGGACTCATCCTCGGAATACCCGGCACGCCGTCGTTTAGTGAAGTAGTCAAAGGGGTCTCTCACGCTGCCGGCGCCGTGGCAACAGTCACTAGCGTCGCTGCGGCAGGATGTGCCGTGTCGCAGCGCCAACGGGCGTCGGCGAGGTGGCCTGCGGAGCCGTCGGAACCGTGGCTCTGGCTACGGGAGCCGTGGCGACCGCGGGCGACGCATATTTGGCCGCCGTTGGCGCGCAGGGGCCGGGGCCAGCGATCTTCGATGTGCTCGGCCTCGGCGCGGGGGTTGACGGTGGGGCGTTCGGCGATGAGGAGCTCGGCGCTTATGCGAAGACGTATGGCTCGCTGTTGTCAGCAGCAGCGTTCGGTGAGCCCTTCGCTGAAGACGCAGCGGAAGCTCGGGGTGAAGGTATCGGCTGCGGTCTATGAGCGACGGTGGTCCGGGCAGCGCATCTGCGGAGCAACGCAATCAACAGTTAGTCGTACGCCCTCGCAAGAGGCTTCGGAACAGCCAGCAAGCTAGCGTGGGTGTTGCCGCGGGCTGGATACTTATGAGCTTTCTTTACTCGCTTCGTTTTCATGGGTCGGCGCGCGTGATGGTCGTAGGCGCGGGCGTTGCATTGGCTGTGGGGGTGATCGGTCTAATTAACTTGTCGTATCGGCGAACGAAGCTCTCCATGATCGACGGGCGACTCGTTTTCACAGGCCTTCTGCGTGACCGCGTGGCGCTAGCCGGAGACGGCACTGGACGGGTCGTCAAGGTTGAGGTCGATTGGGGGAAGGGATCTGCCCGACGGTCACGATTCTGGCTGCTCATCAACGCGGCAGGGCGAACGGCGGTCTTCTTGAATCGTGACGCGTGGGACGACGGGCAGCTCGAAGGGTTGCGAGAACACCTCGGGCTGCCGATCGAGATTGTCGAGACCCCTAAGCGCCCCGTGGAGCTGCGCAAGGCCCATCCGGGGACCATCCCTTGGTGGGGCGCACATGTGTCGGTGGCGACTGTGCTAGCGATACTGGTCCTCGCGGCCCTGGTGCTAGCGCTTCAACGACTGGCCGCTTAGCAGGACCGAGCGATGACCTACGACGAACTCGGGGAGCGCACCAAAACCAAACCCATGAGCAGCCCAGCGACCACATACGGCTACGACCAAGGGGGCCTGACCTCGGTCGAACGGCCCAAAGAAGGCGAAGTCAGCGAAATCAAAGACACCTACGCCTACAACGGCGAAGGGCTCAGGGCATCGCAGACGATCTCGGGCACGACGACCTTCCTCGCCTGGAACGTGACCGAAGGCCTGCCGCTGATCCTCAGCGACGGGACCAACAGCTACATCTACGGGCCGGGCGGCTTGTCCGTTGAACAGGTCTCGAGCGGTGGCGCCGGCCGTCTTGAGGACTGATGGCATCGTGCCGATATCGATCTCGATGCAGATCTTGCGACCGGCTGTCCTTGTGCTCTTGGCTGTGGCGCTCGCCATCTCCGCTGTCGGCTGCGGATCAGCAGCCATCAACTCGGCGCGACCACCGATTCCTCCTGGGAGCGTCCGCTTGCCCGACGTACGACTGCCCGCGGGCCAGTGGACCGCAAGTGGAACAGTGCTGCGCGCGGCAAACAGTGCCGACGAGCCCGCTGGCACTAAGCTCGTCCGATCTTGGACGTTCGGCAAGACTTGCGACCCGGCGTGCCGGACTATCTTCCTACGGCAGACTCTCTATGGGCCGAGCGAGACGATCGTCACGTCGCGCCACGGCTTCTACACGGCCGTATTCCCGCCGGTGACCGTGCCATGCGCACACTACCCCGGAGAAGACGCAGGCACGGCGCAGTCCTACGACACCTACACCCTCCGGTGGTCGCCGGACCGAC
This sequence comes from Solirubrobacteraceae bacterium, assembly GCA_036501315.1. GTDB lineage: Bacteria > Actinomycetota > Thermoleophilia > Solirubrobacterales > Solirubrobacteraceae > Palsa-744. The sequence continues at coordinate 37,580 of DASYAM010000006.1, read as the reverse complement.
AGCAGATCATCGCAATCGAGCACCAGCACGGGGTCAGCCAAACCTGCCCTGACACGCAAGCTAACCGCTGGGTCGCGACCCGCACAGAACCCAACGCAGACAATCTCGCGCCAGGTCCCTGATCGACGCCCGGGGCAAGGCATCCTACTCTAGGCGGCCGTCGCTTAGCGTGAGTGTGGCCGGTGCTCAGTGCAGCGCGAACGCGCCCTTGAGCACCACGGGCCCCGGCGTGGTCGGATCCGCGCTCGTCTCGCGGGTGAGGAGCATCTCGTGGTATTTGCCTGCGTTGGCGGGTAGCAGCGCACCGCCCTGCAGGCGCCCGTCGGTGCCGACGTTCGGCGCCTTGCTGACCGCCTCGTGGCTCGTGGGCGAGTTATAGAGCCAGACCGCGTAGAAGAAGCCTTTGGACGGCGGCAGGTTGGTCGCGGCGATGTAGTAAGCGTATTTGCTGCCTTCGGACAGAATCTCGACCGCGCCGATCGATTTGCTCGACGATTCGGGCGAGCTGAGCGTGATGCGCTTGTCTTCCGTTGGCTTGGACCCGGTGGTAGACGTTTTCGAGGAGGTCGAGCCCGTGGAGCTCGACGCCCTCGAGCCCGTGCTCGAGGTTTTGCCAGAGCCGCCCCCGCCGCCTGAGAGCAGGACGACCGCGACGATCACGACGGCGAGCAGCCCGACCAGCAGCAGCGCTCCGGCGCGCCGTGATGAGGGTGGCGCCGCGGCTGCACGGGCGCGCGCGGTCGACGGGGGCGGAGGGGAGGCGGAGCTTGGCGCAGGAGAAGGAGGACTCGAGGAGCGAGCGGTCCGGGTTGAACGCTCGCCCGGCGACGTCCCGCCTGAGGAGCCCGGCCCGCTGACGCCCGAACGGGCCGTGGCTGGACTGGCGGAGAGCGCGTCGAGCGCAGCGTGGGCGCGGTCACGCACCGTACGCTCAGGGATCGCGAGCATGTCGGCGATCTCGGCGTAGCTCTTGCCGCGCTCGAGCAGCAGCGACAGGGTGGCCCGCAGGTCGGGGGGAAGATCGTCGATTCGGCTCATGGATGGACGCCCGGCGAGCCGGACGGCTCGTAGGCTATCGTGGCGCGGCGATGGAGAGGCCCAGCATCGAGCAGCTGAACAGCGGCGGGATGGTCGGCTTTGACCGTTTGTACGGCCTCGAGCTCGTTGCGATCTCCGACACCGACGTGCGCGCGAAGGTGGCCGTGCGCGACGAGGTCCGCCAGCCGTACGGGCTGATCCACGGTGGCGTGTACGCGTCGCTGGCCGAGTCGATGACCTCGCTTGCGACCGCGCTCGGCGTGTTCGAGGAAGGCAAGATCGCGATGGGCCTTTCGAACAACACGAGCTTCCTGCGCCCGATCACGGAGGGATTCGTCAACGCGCACGCCGAGCGGCTGCACAAGGGCCGCACGACGTGGGTATGGGATGTCCGCTTCACGGACGACGCCGGGCGGATGTGCGCGCTGACGCGCATGACGATCGCCGTGCGCGATCAAACGCCCCCAGCCTGACGCGAGCCGGCGCGCGGACGGGGCGCCCGCCCACACCGCCAAACGGCTATTGCGGGCCTTGACGCAGCGCGCGCAGCGGCGAGGGCACCTGGCTCGGTAGCGGCGTTTCGGCGAAGGTCGTCGGGGGCAGCGCCGCGGGTAGGCGAGCTTCAGGCATGCCCTGTTCGTTGATCGGCACCGCGGTTGCGGCGGCCGCGGCGGCCAGGCCGGGATTGCGGGCGTAGACGCTGAGCACGACCCCGGCGGTCGGGATCTCGATCGTCTCGCCGGTCTGCGCCACGACCGCTGCTGCGCCACGGATGCCGGTGCGCCGGATCGGGGTGGAGCCACCCGGTAGAAAGCTGTTGTCGGGCGAGGTCACGATTCGCAACGGCGGCACACAGGTGCTTTGGCCGCCCTGCACGCAGTCGCCGTACTGGACGCTGAACGCGCCGCCTGGATCGTGCGTCGCCCCGGAGATCTGCAGGTGGTGAAAAGCTCCGCCCACCCAGTACACGGGGAACGGCGCCACGATCAGTCCCTCAAGCGTATTGTGCGGGATCGGCTGGTCCTGCAATGTGTTCCCGCAGGCGCTCAGCAGGAGCGCGCAGAGCGCGGCGAGGAGCAGGGCGAGCGGTCGGGGGCGCAGACGCACGCTCGCAGAGTACTCGTGCGCCTGCAGGACGGTCGATGGCGAATACGGAGCGTGGGACGCAGCTCCGCGAAGCTCAGCGGCCATCCCGATAGCGATTGGTGATCGGCATCCGCCGGTCGCGCCCGAACGCGCGCGTGGTGACCTTGATGCCCGGCGGCGCCTGGCGACGCTTGTACTCGGCGAGGTCCACCAGCCGGATCGTGGCCTCGACCTCCGCTTCGGGGAGCCCTTCGGCGAGCAGCTGCTCGCGTCCGTGGTCGAGCTCGATATAGCCCCGCAGGATGCGATCGAGCAGCTCGTATGGGGGCAGCGAGTCCTCGTCGCGCTGGTCGTGTCGCAGCTCGGCCGAGGGGGCGCGCTCGAGGATCGAAGCCGGGATCGGGACCGGAGTCCGCCCGGCGGTTGCGCCGCCGTCGGAGTTGCGCCACTCGCACAGGCGGTAGACGAGCGTCTTTGGCACGTCCTTGATCACGGCCAGCCCGCCGGCGAGATCGCCGTAGAGCGTGGTGTAGCCGACCGACATCTCCGACTTGTTGCCGGTCGTGAGCACGAGCCAGCCAAACTTGTTCGACAGCGCCATCAGCAGGTTGCCGCGGATGCGCGCCTGCAGGTTCTCCTCCGCCAGCCCGGCGGGCAGGTCGCCGAAGTCCTCGCGCAGGGTCTGCTCGTAGGCGTCCATCGCCGGCTCGATCGCCAGCTCGTGCGCGCGCACCCCGAGCGCCGCCGCGAGGGCGTGGGCGTCCCCCTGGGTCGCGGTGGAGGAGTAGGGGGAGGGCATGATCGCGACGTTCACGCGCTCGGGGCCGAGCGCGTCCGCGGCGAGGCAGGCGACGAGCGCCGAGTCGACCCCGCCGGAGAGACCGAGGACGACCTGCTGGAAGCCGTTCTTCTCCACGTAGTCGCGCAGGCCGAGCTTCAGCGCGCCGTACACCTCGGACTCGATCGGCGTGAGCGGAGCGCGCGGCGCTCGCCGCTCCGATACAGGGCCTGCAGGATCGAGGTCACAGACAAGCAGGTCCTCTGCGAACTGGGCCCCACGCGCGATCGTCTCGCCGGCCGGGTCGAGCACGAAAGAGTGGCCGTCGAAGACGAGCTCGTCTTGACCGCCGACCAGCCCGCAGAACGCGACGTAGGTGCCGTTCTCACGCGCTCGCTGTGCGAACAGCAGCTCGCGTTCGGTCCCCTTGCCCGCGTGATAGGGAGAGGCGGAGATGTTCGCGATCAAACTCGCGCCGGCGGCGGCCTGGGTCGAGGCTGGCGCACCCGGCGTCCACAGGTCCTCGCAGACCGACACGCCCACGCGGACTGAGGCGATGTCGATCACAAGCGGGTTCGAGCCGGCCGTGAAGTAGCGACGCTCGTCGAACACCCCATAGTTGGGGAGGTGAAACTTGCGATAGACCGCTTGAACGGCGCCCGAGGCGATCACCGCGGCCGAGTTGTAGACGCGCGTCGAGGGTGTCGAGGAGGAGGAAGAGGAAGAAGAGGAGGGAGAGGAAGAAGAGGACTCGGGGAAGCCGACGATCGCGGTCGGTCCGTCGATCTCGCGTGCCAGCGCTTGTAGCGCGGAGGCGGTGTCGTTCAGGAAATGCTCGCGCAGGAGCAGGTCCTCGGGCGGGTAGCCGGTGAGGGCCAGCTCTGGAAAGAGCACGAGGTCGGCACCCGCCTCGCGCGCGGCTCGCGCGCCCGCGAGGATACGTCTGGCGTTGCCGGCGATGTCGCCAACGGTGGCGTTCAGCTGGCAGAGAGCCAGACGCACCTCAGGAGGTCGATTTGGCGGCGGCGCGCTTGCCGACGGCCCTGGATTTGGCCGGCGACGGCTTGGCGGGGGAGCGTCGCGCTGTTTTACGAGGAGCGGCAGCTGCTTTCGCGGGCCCGCGCGAGACGCCGGCCGCGCGGGCGAGCGAGGCGATCGCCCGGCGCAGGTCCTGGACGATCGACTCGAGCTCGGGCAGCGCGTCGTAGTCACCGAGCAGCCCGAAGCCGAGATGGCCGTCATAGCTCATGACCGCGATCCCCAGCGCTTGGCGGCGCGCGAGCGGGACGACCGGATAGAGCACTTGCAGGCGGTGTCCGAGCAGGTACAGCGGGAACTGCGGACCTGGCACGTTCGTGACGACGAGGTTGAAGAAGCGTTGGCGCGCCTGCAAGCGCGCGGCCTGGCTGAGGATCGTCGGCGGGGCGAACCCGGCGAGGTTGACGAGCACCTGGGCGCCGACCGCCTGACCGGATTCCTTGAGGTCCTCCATCGCGGCACGGATCTGCTGCAGGCAGTCGGCCGGGTTCTCGACGCCGACGGGCAACGGTGCCCACATCGCGGCGACCTGGTTGCCGAGCGCTCCGCGCTGGGAGTCGGCGCGCACCGAGACCGGCACCATCGCCTTCAGGACGAGCCCCTCGGTGTCCTGGCCCTGGCTGCGCAGGTAGCGCCCGAGCGCGAGGCTGACCGAGGCGAGGACCACGTCGTTGAGCGTCCCGCCGAGCGAGTCCTTGATCGCCTTGAACTGGGCGAGATCCGCGTCGAGGAAGCTGTAGCGACGGTGCGGGCCGATATCGACGTTGAACGGGCTGGGCGGAGCGGGAGCGCTGATGCCGGCGAGCGTCGTCGAGCCGAGGCTCGCGAGGTTGTCCTTCAGCTGAGAGAGCGCTCTGCGCGGGGCGCGCAATAAAGCGCGCGTGCCGCGTCCCATCTCCGCGGGCACGGTGGTTCGCTCGAGCAGCGCCTCGCCGAGCAGCTTGGCCTGCCCGGGCAGCGGCTTGGCAGTCCACGGCGCAGTGGGGCGGGGCGCGATCAAGGGCTCGGGGGCGGTGTCGAACAGGACGGTCGTGATGTCCACGCCGGAGATGCCGTCGACAAGCGCGTGATGGGTCTTTGCGATCAGCGCGAAGCGCCCGCCCGCCATGCGTTGCACGAGCCAGATCTCCCACAGCGGCTTTGAGCGGTCCAGGCGCTGGGAGAACAACCGCCCGGCGAGCTGCTTCAGGGCGGTCTCGTCCGCCGGCTTCGGCAGCGCGGTGTGGCGGATGTGGTAGCGCGGGTTGAAATGCGGATCGTCGGTCCACACCGGGCGGCCCTGGCCGAGTGGGACATAGGCCAGCCGCTGGCGGTAGCGCGGCACCAGGTGCAGGCGGCTGAGGATGTGCTCGACGAGCTCCTGCGGCGTCGGCGCCTTACCCTCGAAGATCATCACCGACGCCACGTGCATGTGCGCGGTCGAGTCGTCCTCGAGATGCAGAAACGTGGAGTCGAGCGCTGTCAGACGGTCGGGATTGGCCATGGCGTCGATTGTCGCTGCTGGGAGCCTTGCCGTCAACGGCGGCGGCCGAGCGATCGTCAGTCGTCTTCAGATGCCTCTCCGCGCATGCCGCTGAGCGCCATCTGCTCGGCCAGGCGCAACAGCCCGATCAGGGCGTGCGGGCGGGTGTCGCCGCTCGGGCGGATCGCCACCTGCGAGCCGTGCGGCCCCAGCACCTCGACGATCGTGCACACGTCGCCGATCACGCAGTCGTCACCAAAGCGATCTTCGAGCGCCTCCATCTGATCTGCCACTACCTGCCCGATCTTCGTCGCGTCCAGAGCCATATGGCGAGCCTCCTGTTGGGGGTGAGCGGGAGTTGGATCATGCCCGAACACGCCGAGCGCGGGCTATTGTGGGGGCGAGAAGGCTCCCCGTCCGCCCGCCAAAGGAAATCTCATGTCCCGTTTCGCCACCGTCAACCTGCTGGACGTCGAGGACTCGATCGGGGAGCGCGCGCCGGGGATCGAGGGTAAATTCGGTCGCAAGCACCTCGACTCGCGTGACCTCGGGGTCAGCCTGTTTCGCTACGCGGCCGATCTGCGCAGCCCGATGGCGCACAGTCATCGCGAGCAGGAGGAGGCCTACATCGTCGCGTCCGGCTCGGGACGAGTGCTGCTCGACGGCGAGGTCCACGAGCTTCGCCAGTGGGACGTGCTGCGCGTGGCTCCCGAGGTCGTGCGGGCGTTCGAGGCCGGTCCGGACGGCCTCGACCTCATCGCCGTGGGCGGCCCCAAGCCGGCCGACGGCGACGGCGTGATGGGCGAGGCGCAGTGGCCTGATTCGGAATAATTCCTAATAATCGAGTGTGACGACGGTCACACTCGATTGCCTCGACAACCGTCTAGCGTGTGGGGACCGTCTGACCCTGCCGAGTCGTCTCCGTGGATGGAGGCGAGCGGGGGACCCACTGCCGGATCGCTGAAACGCGATCTGGATGGGGCGAATCGGCCGTTGTTATGGCCGTAACGCCCGGCTGATTCGCGTTCCTTTCGCGCGTTTGGTCGCGCGTGAGCCCGACAGCTAACCCCGTAGGCGGTTAACAAGGAGGTTGCCGTACATGTACGTCCCCGCGTCGCCCCCGACGTCGCCCGCCGTGCCGTTGCTTGCGCCTGTTTCCATCTCTTTAAGCGCCTCGGCGCCGATCGCGCCGGCCGTCGACACGGCCCTGCAGATCCGCCGCGCGCGGCTGAACGTGCTCGCCGGCGAGGCGGCCTCCGTCGCCGGCGCGCTGCACCCGGGGCTTTCCGGGCGGCTGGTGGCGCTGCAGGCGCTGGGTCGCAGCGGCTGGAGAACGCTGGCTGATACACGCACGGGCTCCCGTGGGCGCTTTCGGCTGCGCTACGTGCCGCGGCACACGCTCAGCGAGCTCGTGCGACTGCGCTTCGCCGGCGACCCCTACGACTTGGCCTCGCACCGCAGGCTCGGCCGGCTGGATGTCTATCGCCTCGCGGAGGCTTCGTGGTACGGGGGTGGCGGCAACCTGGCGTGCGGCGGCTCGCTCACGAACGCCACGATGGGGGTGGCGAACAAGACGCTGCCATGCGGCTCGCTGGTCACGCTGCGCTACGACGGGCGTTCGGTGCGCGTGCCGGTGATCGACCGCGGCCCATATGTGGCCGGGAGGGAATTCGACCTCACCGAAGCAACTAAGCGAGCGCTCGGGTTCGGCGACACCGGCGAGGTCTGGAGCACTCTCTGAGCTTGCCGGGAGTCGGCCGCAAAGGCGTGCTCGAGCAAGGCCCTTAGCGGCGCAAGCGGGGTTGCGGATTGGGAGCGTTTGTGCAGGGGTTGGTTTTCCCGTCCAAGGCTCCTTCAATGCACGGATGCCTGTCAGTTTGAGAGCTTCTCGCGCCCACACGTGGCTGGAGGGCGCGGGCGACTGGACGTGGCCCGGCCAGGGGGGCGCGGCGGCCGAGCTGCTGCCGCCCCCTTGGGTGCCGGCATTCCCAAGGCGCGTGGAATCGGCAATTGCCGCGCCGGTCGTGCAGGGGCGTCGCAGCGGCGCCGGGCGGCATCTGCTGATCGCCGTGCTGTTGCTGAGCGTGGCGGTGGTCTCGGCAGCGCTTGCGCTTAACGGGCGACTCGGCGTCGAGCGTCTCCTCGGCATACGCGCCGCGACTCGTCCGGCGCCGGCGCTCGTGCCTGCCACAGCCGCGTCGCCGCAACCGTTGCCGACGCTCGTCGTCAAGAGCCAAGATGCGGCCGGCAGCTCGATCGACGCGGCCGGTTACACCTCCGCCGCGCTGCGCGGACCCGGCTCGTTCATCGCCTATCTACCTCCCGGCTTCGCGAGCACGACGCGTCGCTACCCGGTGCTGTACCTGCTCGACGGCAACGATCAATCGGCCAGCGCGTTCCTGGAAGTCGGTCTGCAGGGCGAGCTCGACACGCTGATCGCGCGCCATACGATCCCACCGTTGATCGCGGTGATGATCCAGGGCGGGCCCGGAGCCAACAACTGGCGCAACGTCGACGGCCTGCACTACGAAAGCTATGTGCTCGAAGCGCAGGAGCTGGTCGACCGCATGCTGCCCACGGTGGCCGGTCGCGCCGGTCGCGCGATCGCCGGCGACTCGATGGGCGGCTACGGCTCGATGAACGTGGCGCTGTCGCATCCCGAACGGTTCTCGACGGTCGAGAGCTGGCTGGGCTTCTTCAACGGTCTGCAAGGGAAGCTGCGCGCCGACCGCCCGTACCTCGCGCACCATCCCCTGCACGCCTTCGTCTACGGCGGCGAAGCCGACGACATCGCCGATCCCGGAGAGGACGCACCGTTCGCGGCTGCGCTGCGTGCCGCGGGAGCCGACGCGAAAGGCGCCGTGTATCCCGGCGGCCACAGCCTGGAAACGGTGCACGCCCATCTGGCGAGCCAGCTTGTCTTCGCGGGTCGCGCCCTGGCGACTGGCTGAGCAGCCTCGGTCTTCGCCGTTACCGCCCGGTCGGGACGCCAGCGCTTGCTGCGATCAGGCGCCGCCGTAGGATGGCGGCGCGGGTGGATCGTCGCGGATATCGGCGATCTGGGCGAGCAGCGCTTCGGGCGATGTTCCACCGAGCACGCGCAGGCGATGCAGGCGGTATGGGTCGTCGCCCGGGTGCGCCCAGCCGGGGACGACCGTCGTCGAGCCCGTATAGCCGGCTGCCTTGACCGTTGCGAGGACCGTCGCGTCGTAGTGCCCGGACGGGTAGCAGAACCAGTTCACAGGAACGTGGTAGCGCTGCCGAACGACCGAGCGCGCGACGGCCACCTGGTAGTGGAGCTGCTGGGCGTCGAGCGCGATCAGGTCGGCGTGGCTGAAGCCCTGGGTGTCGAGCTCCCAGCCCGCGCTCACCAACCCTTCGACCTGTCTACGGCTGAGGCCGCCCTGTGAGGGCGGCAGTCCCGTGAGCTGGATGCTCTCATCGCCCACCCAACCGAGCCGGCGCAGCACGGGCAGCGCCTGGGTGTACTGGGACTGATAGCCGTTGTCGAAGCTGATCACGATCGGCTTGCCCGCCCCCAGCGGAGCGCCCTTGCGCCAGTAGGCCTCGACCATGTCGAGCGTAACCGCGTGCCAGCCGGCGCTCTTCAGCGCCTGCATCTGCGCCGCGAGCTCTTCGGGAGGCACGTACAGACCCGGGAACGAAGCACCCGCGGGCGGAGCGGCGATCACGTGGTACATCAGAATCGGCACCGGATCGACGCCCGGCTTGCCAGTCGGCCGATCCGTTACCGTCGTGCTGGTAGTAGGCGGTCCGCCGTGTGGTCCTCGCGAGTGGCCTACGGCGGTGCGAGCGGCGCCGTCGTGCGATGAGGAGCTGGACCTTGATGTGCCCCCCGAGCGCTCAGCGAGGACGGCGATCGCCACTGCGACGATCGCGATCGTGAGCGCCGCTAGTGCCGTGAGTCGGCGGCGACGTAGGTTCCGTCGAGCAGCCTCGCGGCGAGCGCGTCGGGTCTCGAGGTCCATTGGGCCTAGGGTGCCACACCGCCACGACATCCAGGCCGGCCTGCCCGTCTGCCTCCGCGGACGCGCTCGGCCCAAGCGTGTGAAGGTCGCGATCGCGCCTCGAAAGCTCGGCGCGCTCTCCCTTATCTCACAACAGGGCAGGCGCCTGCTCGATGGCGGTCTCCACGATGTCACTGCTTTCACCCGCGATTCGCTCCCACGCGCGGATCGAGGTCTCGACATGGTCGATGCCGACCTGAAGCGTCTGGCGGGGACCGTCGGGCCCCTCGCCGGTGTCCTTGGCGCGCATCTCCTCAAATCTTGCGAGCAGCGGTCGCAGGGTCGACAGCTGCGCCTCCGCCATCGCCTGGGAATCAGCCCCGAAGAAGACCTTCAGCAGGCTAGGGTCGCGCAGCTCGGGATACTCGTAGGTGGGCTCCTCGGTCCAGCTGCGCAGCGCGTCCGAGCCTCGCGCGGTGAGCGCGTAGCGCTTGCGCCGGCGCCCGCTCTGCTCCTGTTCCTCTGACAGGTACCCCGCTCGCGCAAGACGCGCGGGCTCGGCATATAGCTGCGAGCGCGGCAGCGACCAGAAGTTGCCCACGGAGATGTCGACCAGGCGGTTCAGCTCATACGGAGTCGCCTCGCGAGCCCGGTCGAGCAGGCCGAGGACGATGTAGGAGGTGGGGGTGAGCTGGATGTCTTGCATCGCGGTCCCAAGCATGATACAACACGGACCGTCTGTGTCGGACGGTATATCCCAGACCTTGGAGGACCAGATGTCCAGCAGCGTGTCGAGCCCATCGGAGAGTCAGCCCCCCGCGGGCCACGTGCCGGAGCGCAAGCGCAACCTCCTCATACGCTCGAAAATGGGCGGACGCATCCTCAGCGCGATGATGCTGCCCGCGTTCATGGCTCTGCCGCCGCGTGGCTGGGGTGTCCTTGAGACGACCGGTCGCAAGACCGGCAAGAGGCGGCGCAAATGCGTGCGGGCGGTTCGCAGCGGCAATCAGGTGTACATAGTCTCGATCCGCCCGTCGAGCACCCGGCAGACCGCAACGTCCGCGTGGGTTCTGAACCTTCGCGCGCATCCGCGGGTGCGCCTGCGGATGCCCGGCGGCACGTTCGCCGGCACGGCTTGCGAGCTCGCCGAGGCGGAGGAGACGGGTCGGGCCGAAGACGTGTACTGCGAGACGGTAAACCCGTTCGACTACGTTTCGTGCGCCATCCATCGCACAGGCCCACCGACTCGCGCGAAGGTCAAGACGCTGCACCGCAGCTGGTTCGACAAAGGGATCCGGCTCGCGGTGGAGATCGACTCCTGACGTGCGCCAAGCTCATCGCCATCACACCCGTGTCGTGACCTTCACCACGAAGGTCGATCGGTGAGCGGCTCGCCCCTCCTGCGCCGGGCGAGGCCGGCCGACGTGCCCGCGCTCGCACGAACACTCGCGCGCGCGTTCCTGGACGATCCGGTCGCCGCATGGGCATGGAGACCCGACTCGCTGCGGCTGAAGGCGCTCGAGCGCTTCCACGCGACCCGCCTGCGCCAGACGCTCGTGGACGAAGAGGTCTGGACGACGAGTGACTTTGACTGCGCGGCGCTGTGGGCGCCCCCGAAGCGCTGGCTGAAAGCACCGCGCGAGGAGATGGCGCTCGGGCGCAGCTTTCTCGATCCGCGCCTGATCGCGCGCATGCCACTGGTCGCCCTCGGCTGGCACAACCTCGAGCGTCTGCACCCGGCGGACCCGCCGCACTGGTATCTCGCCGTGCTGGGCGTAGAGCCCGACCATCAGGGACAGGGGCTCGGCTCGGCCGTGTTGAAGCCCGTGCTCGAGCAGTGCGACGCCGACGGCATCGGCGCTTATGTCGAGTCCTCGAAGGAGCGCAACATCGACTTCTACGCCCGCCACGGCTTCCGCGTCACGGCCGAGCCACGCCTGTTGCGCGGCCCGACCGTGTGGACGATGTGGCGCGAGCCACGTTGAGTTACCGGGTCGACCGATCCCCCACGCTGTCTCAGCTCCTTGCGTGCCCACGGGCTCGTAGAACTCATCGATGCAGGCCCGATATCCCGCCGCTCACGCGGCGAAGTGCTTGGCGGCGATCTGCTCGACGGTGTTCTTAGTCCTCGTCGTGCCGACGCCGAGCAGCTTCGCGATCGTCTTGAGGTCGAGAGCCGAGGCGAGGATGCCCCCGCTCGGCAGCCAGTAGAGCTCGCGACCCTCCAGTGCGAGCAAGTCCTCCTCGGTGGACAACGCGAGCGCATCCTGGCGGGCTCGCTTGGTGGGGGCCCGTGACAACATCGTCACCTGCAGCTTGCCCTTGGACGCCTGCACCAGGGACGAGTCGAACGGCTGCGCCGCGGCGATCGAGCGCACCTCCTCGGCGGTGCGCATGAACGTAGGGACCGCATAGCCGAGCGCCCTCTCCAGTCCCTCCTCGACTCGCGCGGTCAGCTCCGCGACCGGCTCGCGCGCGGCGGTGAACACGACGTTGCCGCTTGCGCGGAAGACGCCTACGTCTGCGAAGCCGAGTGCCTCGCACAGCGAGCGCAGCTCCTCGCTCTTGACGCGATGGCCGCCGACGTTCATCCCGCGCAGAAATGCCGCGTACCTGGATGTCCCGGCGCTTGCCATGGGGCCCCACCTTATCCCGGCCGCTGCCGATCCCAGTCGCCGACGAGCCGACTGTCGATCGCGGCGGCTTCTCGAACGCAGCGGAGATCCGGCGACGGCAAGCTCAGCTCGCGAGATAGCGCACCACATCCTTCGCATCGGCGTTCAGCGCGGCGGCGTCCCTACGGGTCAAGCGGTCGAACGGATCCTCGAGGGCTACCTCGCCGGCAGACATTTTCCACGTGGCCACGGCGCGGCCGCGGACGAGCGCGAACGGACGGAACAACCCGTTAACGGTAACTATGCGCTGATGATGAGCCGCCAGGATCGCCTCGCGCGAAGCCCAGCCCAGGAGCAGGGGATCGAACGCGCCGAGCAGACGGGGAGGAGGCAAGTTCGCCGCAGGCAGGCGGCTCGCGAGATCGAGGAGCCCATCCGGGCGTATGTGGAGCTCGGAAGCGATCGCGTTAAGCCCTGCGCGCACGTCTCGCAGCGGCAGGCCCGCCCACTTGGCGAGGTCGCGCTCGTCCGCCGGACCATGCCCCGCGAGATAGCGCCGCGCGAGCTCGGCCAGCGCCCGGTCGCGGTCGATCGCTGCAGCTGGCCTGCCCAGCCAGTCGCCCACCAGCACGTAGGCGTGTTCGCGCCCGACCATCGGTCCGCGCACCGCTACCCCGCGCAGGGTCGCGAGCATCAGCAGGTGTACGAGCGCCTGACCCTCGGTGCGGACGTCGGCGGACGCGATCCGGTCGCCGAGCTGGACACGGGTCAGCGGGCCCTCCTCGGCGAGCGATCGTTCGATAGTCCCGACGCCGCGGTCGGCCCCGTGCTGTGTGACGCCCTCCTGTGTGAGCCGCCGCGCGTTGCCCTTCAGGAGCGGGGGAGTGGTCAGGGCGTGCAGCCACGGGTAATCCTCGCTGGTGACGAGGTGCAGCGTACCGCGGTTGAGCCAGGTGATCAGCAGCGAGCGATCCTCGCTCAGCGCGCGATCGACGTTCGTGGCGCCAAGGCCCGTAGTTCGCGCGCGAATCGCCAGGCGCGCACCGCGGGGATCCTGACCCTGAACCGCCAGCAGCCGCTCGACGACCGCCGTCGGCTCGCGGGCGGGTGCTCCCGCGAGCAGCTGCGCGGTGAGACGCTCGGCGATCATCGAGGCCGGGCGCGAGAACCGACGGCCGGCGCCGGCCGTTTATGCGCGCTGCGCGCGCAGGTTGTCGTCTTTGCGAAAGGCGCCAACGATGCCCTCGTCGCCACCCTCGAGCACCGGCGCGAACGGGTGGCGCGTCGCCACCCCGACCGTGTCGGTCTCGGGGTAGATCACAACGTCGGGCGAGTTCGCCGTCGAAACCGCAAGCACGAGCGCGGGCTCGGCCGAGCGGTTGGTGATCGTGTGCATCCCCTCGCGCCCGCGCGGGCAGGCTACGACCTCGCCGGGTGCGAGCTCCTCCTCGCCGTCGGCCATTCGCAGCGTGGGGGTACCGCGCAGGACGACGAACAACTCCTCGTTGCCGTAATGGGCGTGCAGGTTGAAGCCGCTCGCCCCGGGCGCCAGCTCATAAACACTGGCGCCGAGCTCGCGTGCTCCCGCCGCCGGTCCGAGCAGACTGCCGCGGACCCCCATCTCCTCGCGCTCCATCTGGAACTCGCCCGCATACACGTTCGGTCGGCTCATCTCGCTCCTTTCCGTTTGCAATCGCCTAATCAGCAGCGTACTTCGCGGCTTGGCTTTTCAATGTTTGGCGCGACGCGCCGCTAGATTCGACGGGATGTCATCTGCCAGTGAGAAACGCACGGGGCCGGCCGGTCGGCCGGCCGAGCTGACCTTGCGCCCGCTGCGCGAGGACGACGAGGCCGATCTGCTGCGGATCCACAGCGCTCCAGAGGTGGCTCGCTGGTGGGATCTCCCCGAGGACGGCTTCCCGTGGAGCGACGAGCCCGATGCGACGCGGCTGGTGATCGAGCACGGGGGCGCGGCCGTGGGGATGATCCAGTTCTCGGAGGAGCTCACGCCCCGCTACCGCCACGCATCGATCGACCTGTTCCTGGACCCAGCGCTGCACGGCCGCGGTCTGGGAACCGAGGCCGTGAGGCGCGTCGCGCGCCATCTGATCGAGGAGCGTGGCCACCACCGTCTGACGATCGATCCCGCGACGGCGAACATCGCTGCCATCCGCGCTTACGAGAAGGCCGGCTTCCGGGCGGTGGGAATCATGCGTCGCTACGAGCGCGACGTCGACGGCGAGGACTGGCACGACGGGCTGCTGATGGAGCTGCTGGCCGGCGAGCGCGGCTGAGCCTGGCGCTCGTCCCCACCGCCGCACGCGACGCTAAATTCGAGGATGTGTCTGCCGAGCCAAGCGAGCTACGCGTAGCCCACCTCGACGCGGACGCGTTCTACGTCTCGATCGAGCTGTGTCGCCACCCGGAGCTGCGCGGCAAGCCCGTGATCGTCGCGGGGAGTGGCCCGCGTGCGGTGGTGACCACTGCGAGCTACGAGGCCAGGCGCTTCGGCGTGGGCTCGGCGATGCCCGCGGCGAAGGCTCGGCGCCTGTGCCCGGACGCGATCGTCCTCCCGCCGGACTTCCCAACCTATCGAGAGGTCTCACGGCAGGTGATGGACATCGTGCGCGCACACGTCGAGCGGGTCGAGGTGGTGGGGCTCGATGAGGCCTACCTGGATCTGAGCGGGCTCTACTCGCCACGCACGGCGATGCGCCGGCTGCTCGCGGAGATCAGGGCGACGACGGAGCTCGTCTGCTCGGTCGGCATCGGTCCGAACAAGCTCGTCGCGAAGGTCGCCTCCGACGCGGAGAAGCCCGCCGGCTTCGTCGTGCTCACGCGCGAGCAGGCGCGCGCTCGCTTCGCTCAAGCCCCGCCCGGTCTGGTGCCCGGCATCGGACCGAAGACGGTTGCGCGCTTGGCGGCGCTGGGCCTGACCACGCTCGCCGCCGTCGGCGCGGCCCCCGAGCCGGTGCTCGTCGAGCGCTTCGGCCCCAACCTCGGTGTCGAGCTGGGGCGGCGCGCGCGCTTCGAGCACGACGGCGTCGTCGGCGCGTCGCGCAAGGTCGTCTCGGAGTCACGCGAGCGGACGTTCGACTACGACGTCGACGATCACGCGCAGCTGCGCGAGGCGCTGAGCACGATGGCCGAGGAGCTGTGCGCGAGCCTGCTCGCGCACGCGCGCAGCGGGCGTACGATCGGGATCAAGGTCCGCCTCGACGACTTCACGACCGTCACGCGCGCCCATACGCTCAGGGCGCCGACGAGCGACGTGCAGCAGGTGACCGCCGTGGCGCTGCGCCTGCTCGCGGAGTACTCGCCCTCCCGGCCGGTGCGGCTGCTCGGCGTGCGCGTCGCGGGATTGAGCTCAGGCGCGCCGGCCGTACCCGAGCCCGAGAGGAAGCAACCGGGACACCCTGACCAGCTGCTGCTTCAGGTATAGGATCGGCAGATGCCCCTGATCAGCCTCGGAGAGATCGAGCTCAGCTATGACCGCGCCGGCTCAGGTCCGCCGCTGCTGTTGATCATGGGGATGAGCGGCACCTTCGACCACTGGGACGTGGATTTCCTCGCCGGCCTGCGCAGCGCCTTCGACGTGATCGTCTATGACCATCGCGGCGTCGGCTCGAGCTCCCGGCTGAACGGCTCCGGGTCGCTCTCGATCGCCCAGCTCGCCGAGGATGCGGCGGCGCTGCTGACCGCGCTGGAGGTCGGCTCCGCGCACGTGCTCGGCATCTCGATGGGCGGCATGGTCGCTCAGGAGCTCGCGCTGGCTCACCCCGCGCGGATCCGCACACTAGCCCTCGGGTGTACCTACTGCGGCGGCGCGGGCAGCGCGCTCGCCTCCGAGGAGACGATGCGCAAGCTCGCCGAGGCGATGGCCTCCGGCGACCGTGAGCGGGCGATCCGCGCCGGCTGGGAGGTCAACGTCTCCCCCGACTTCGCCGCGAACGACGACGCCTACGCGCGTTTCCTTCAGATCGGACGCCGCCGCGCAGTGGCGGTCGAGGTGATCATGGAGCAGATGCGCGCGATCACCGAACACGACACCTCGGCCCGCCTGCCCGCGCTCGGGCTGCCGACGCTGGTCCTACACGGCACGCTCGACCAGCTGCTCCCCGTCCAGAACGGCCGCCTGATCGCGGAGCTGATCCCCGACGCGCGCCTTGAGATCTTCGACGAGGTCGGCCACCTGTTCTTCTGGGAGCAGCCCGCGCGCTCGGCCGAGCTCCTGCGCGCGCACGCCGCCGTGCATGCCTGAGCGTACAGAGCCAACAGAGCCGAGAGACGCCCTGAAGGTCCTCACCGACGACGGGGTCGAGCTTGTAGGACAGCAGACGGTGGAGGGCACTGGCCCCACCGCGATCGTCCTGCTCCACGGCCTGACCGCCACCCGTCGCTATGTGGTGATGGGCTCGCGCACGCTCGAGCGCGAGGGATTTCGTGTCGTCAGCTATGACGCGCGCGGGCACGGTCGCTCGGGGGCCGCTCCCGATCCGGTTGCTTACGGCTATGACCGACTCGCGCACGACCTGGAAGCGGTGCTGGACGCGCTCGAGCTCGATCGTGCCGTGCTCGCGGGCGCATCGATGGGCGCGCACACCGCCGTGCGCTTCGCCCTGCGCCATCCCGAGCGGGTCGCGGCGCTGGGACTGATCACCCCGTCCTTCGACCCCGACCTGCCGCTCGACGCGAGCGCGCTCGCCGAGTGGGACGCGCTCGCCGACGGGTTACGCGAGGGCGGGGTGGAGGGGTTCGTGGCTGCCTATGACTTCTCTGCGTTGCCAGGCGAGTGGCGGGATACCGTGGAGCGGGTGGTGCGCCAGCGGCTCGCCGCCCACGCCCATCCCGAGGCCGTGGCCGACGCGCTCGAAGTCGTGCCGCGCTCGCGTCCGTTCGAGAGCGCCGTCGAGCTTGCCGATATCCGTGTGCCCACGGTCGTCGTAGCCAGTCGTGACGAGGCCGACCCAGGCCACCCGCTGGCGATCGGGGAGCGCTACGCGCAGGCAATACCGCACGCACAGCTCGTCGTCGAGGACGCGGGACCACCACCGCGCTCGCCGATCGCGTGGCAGGGGGGGCAGCTGTCGAAGGTCCTGGCGGAGCTTGCGAAGCACGCCGGATAGGAATGCCGGCGCTCGACGCGCACGCATAAGACAGGCGAGGAATCACGACGGACGCTGGACAGGCGGAGGATCGCGACGGACGCTGGACAGGCGAGGGATCGCGACGGGGGCTTCCGTGTGTGCGGAAGGTGCGGGATTTCTCGTGCGTGATAACGTACGGACGTATGCCAGAGGCGCGCAAATGGGACGGGCAGAGCTACGATCGCATCTCCGGGCCGATGGAGGCGCTGGGGCTCGAGGTGCTCTCACGGCTGGAGCTCTCCGGCGAGGAGACCGTGCTCGACGGGGGCTGCGGGTCGGGGCGGATCACGCAGGCGCTGATCGAACGCCTGCCGCGCGGTCGTGTGATCGCGCTTGACGCCTCGCCATCGATGGTGAGCGCCGCCGCCGAGCGGCTCGGCTCCGAGGCCGACGTGCGCGTCGGCGACCTGCTCGAGCTCGAGCTGGACGAGCCCGTGGACGCGGTCTTCTCGACCGCCACCTTCCACTGGATCGCAGACCACGAGCGGCTGTTCCGGCGTCTGCGCGCGGCGCTTGCACCTGGTGGGCAGTTGGTGGCGCAATGCGGGGGAGAGGGCAACATCACTCGACTACGTGGCCGGGCCGCGGAGGTCGTCGCTCGCGCTCCCTACGCCGAGCATTTCGCGGACTTCCAGCCACCGTGGAACTACGCCGGAGCGGATGAGACTCGTGAACGCCTGCTCGCCGCGGGCTTCGCCGCCGCGGAGTGCTGGTTGCAGCCGGCACCCAAGCAACCCGAGCACCCGCGCGAGTTCCTCGCCACGATCGTCCTCGGCCCACATATCCAGCACCTGCCCGAGGATTTGCGCGAGCCGTTCATGGACGAGGTGCTCGCCGCTCTGGGCGAGCCGGTGGTCGTCGACTACGTGCGTCTCAACATCGACGCCACGGCATAGCGACGGAGCACGCCTGCCGAGGCGAGTTGGCGTGCCGCGCGCCACGTGTCGACGACACGTTCGCGACCCGCGGGCGGTTCTGCGTACTCAGGCCAGCGCGGCGGGTGCGCCCGCGCCCGTCTCCGCCGGACGGTCCTCGGCGACGGCCGCGCCCCTGAGCAGCTCGAAGTAGCGCCCGCCCAGCTCGAGCAGCTCCTCGTGTGTGCCGCGCTCGACGATGCGTCCGCCATCGAGCACGAGAATCTGATCGGCGTCGCGGATCGTCGAGAGCCGGTGGGCGATCGCGATCGTGGTGCGCCCACGCGAGAGGTCGTCGAGCGCGAGCTGCACGGCGCGCTCGGTCTCGGTGTCGAGCGCCGAGGTGGCCTCGTCGAGGATCAGTACCGGCGGGTTGCGCAGCACCGTGCGGGCGATCGCGATCCGCTGCTTCTCACCGCCGGAGAAGCGATACCCGCGCTCGCCGACCGGCGTGTCGTAGCCGTCGGGCAGCGAGGAGATCAGCTCGTGGATCTGCGCCGCGCGGGCCGCGTCTTCGATCTCCCCGTCGCTTGCCTCCGGACAGGAGAAGCGCAGGTTCTCGCGGATCGAGGCGTGGAACAGGTAGGTCTCCTGCGAGACGAGTCCGACGGTATGCGCGAGCGACTGCAAGGTCATGTCGCGGATGTCGACCCCGTCGATGCTCACACACCCCTCCTGCGCCTCGTACAGGCGCGCGACCAGATAGGCGAGCGTGGTCTTGCCCGAGCCCGTCTCGCCGACCAGCGCCGTGCGCGTGCCGGCGGGGATCTCCACGGAGATGTCTCGCAGCGTCCACGGCGCCTGCGGCGCGTAGCGGAACGACACGTTCTCGAGGCGCACGTCGCCGCGGACTCCGCTCAGCTCGCGCGCATGCGGGCGCTCGACGATGTCGACCGGCAGGTCGAGGTACTCGAAGATCCGCCCGAACAGTGCCAGCGAGGTCTGCACTTCGAGGCCCACCGATAGCAGCTGCTGCATCGGGAACAGCAACCGCGTCTGCAGCGCCGTGAACGCGACGATCGTGCCGATCGAGATCGGATTGTGGCTGTGGGAGATGTTGTAGCCCGCGTACCAGTACACCGCGGCCGGCATGATCGCGAAGCTCATCTGCACCGAGGCCATCCGCCAGCGCCCCGCCATCCGCGCGCGGACCTCCAGATCGGCCAGCTCGCTCGACTCCGAGCTGAAGCGCTCGACCAGCTCGTGCGAGCGGCCCATCGTCTTGCCGAGCAAGATCCCCGACACCGACAGCGACTCCTCTACCAGCGTCGACATGTCGGCCAGTCGGCCCTGACGCACCGACTGGATGCGGCGGCGCTCGTTGCCCACCCGGCGCGTCAGCCATACGAAGAACGGCAGCAGTATCAACGAGAACACCGTCAGCCGCCAGCTCAGCGCGAACATCGCCACCACCGTCGCCGTCACGGTCGCGACCGTCGATACCGTCGAGGTCGCGGTGCTCGTCACCACGTCGTCGATCCCGCCGATGTCATACGCGATTCGCGCCTGCACCTCGCCCGAGCGAGTGCGCGTAAAGAACGCCAGCGACATCCTCTGCAGGTGCGCGTACACGGCTGCGCGCAGGTCGTGCATCACGCGCTGTCCCACCTCGTTTGAGATCCACGTCTGCGCGACGCTGATCACCCCCGTGATGATCGCCAGCGCGATCATCCCGCCGACGAGCCACGACAACAGCGTCAGGTCGTGCTTGATGATCCCCTTGTTGACCGCTTCACGCAGCAGAAACGGCGAGGCCACGCTCAGCACCGAGCCGAGCACGATCAGGCCGAGCAGTAGGCCGAGGCGCAGCCGGTAAGGGTTGAACAGCCGCGCCACGCGTCGCAGCGAGACCGGCCGGTCGGGCAGGTCCTCGGGCTTCAGCTCCCGCGGTTCGCGCCCGTGGGGACCTTCGCCTGAAGATCGCCCTCGTCCAGATGGACGGCTGCTCAAGAAAGCACGCGCACGGTCGAGTCGCTCACACCGTGGATTTTACCGCTGCTCCAGCCCTGCCACGCGAACGCCGCGGGCCCCCGCGAGGGGGCCAATCAAAAATACGTACGCTATGACCATGAACCTCTCCGCTTCAGAGACGCGCGTGCTGGGCTGCCTGATCGAGAAGCACCGCACGACGCCGGACATGTACCCGCTCACTCTGAACTCGCTGCGCTTGGCTTGCAACCAGTCGACGAACCGCGATCCGGTCCTCGATTACGACGACGCGATCGTCCGCGACGCGCTACACCGCCTCGAGCGCCGCGGCCTCACGCGCCTGGCGAGCGGGCGGGGGCGCTCGCCTAAGTACCGCCACCTGCTGAGCGAAGCGCTGCCGATGGACTCCGCCGAGGAGGCGATCGTGTGCGTGCTGATGCTGCGTGGGCCGCAGACCCCCGGCGAGCTCAAGCAGCGCGCCGAGCGCATGCACGCGTTCGCCGGTCTCGACGAGGTCCATGAAACGCTCGAGCGGCTGATCTCCCGCGGGCTTGCCGCGCGGCTCGGCCGCCGGCCCGGGCAGAAGGAGGAGCGCTATTCCCAGCTCTTGCAGGACCCCGACTCCGACGCAGACACCGCCGCGAGCGCCGGCGGAGCCCCAGCGGGCTCTGCGCCCGCGACGGCTGCTCTCGCACACGCCGGCGACTCCCATCCGGGCCTCGAGGGGCGCGTAGCCCGGCTGGAGCGCGAAGTCACCGAGCTGCGCGCAGCGCTCGATGCCCGTTCGGGCGAGGAGGCGGTCGCGGGCGAGAGCGCAACCGCGAGTGAGGACGCATCCGACGGCGAACAGCGGTCGACGGACTTCGCCCATTCCATCGCGGGCGAGCAGCACGACGAGGAGAGATGGTCCTCGTGAGTCATCTGGCTCTCCTCGCCACGTCGACTTCCGACACCGCGACCGGCGTCGGCATCCCGATCGCGCTCGCCGCCGGGCTCGTGTCATTCCTCTCCCCGTGTGTGCTGCCGCTCGTGCCCGGCTACCTCTCCACGGTCATCGGGGTCACTCCCGCCGACCTGAAGGAGGGCGTCGGCGCAAGGCGCGTGCTCGTGCCGAGCCTGCTGTTCATCGCGAGCTTCTCGCTGAT
This sequence comes from Solirubrobacteraceae bacterium, assembly GCA_036501315.1. Classification (GTDB taxonomy): domain Bacteria; phylum Actinomycetota; class Thermoleophilia; order Solirubrobacterales; family Solirubrobacteraceae; genus Palsa-744. The sequence continues at coordinate 16,460 of DASYAM010000006.1, read as the reverse complement.
CTTCATCCTGCTCGGCATGAGCGCTACCGTGATCGGCTCCTCGCTCAACGCCCACAAACAGACCCTCCAGCAGGTCGGGGGCGTGCTGATCGTCGCGATGGGGCTGTTCTTCCTCGCGACCCCCTTCGTGCGCCTGTTCAACCGCGAGTGGCATTCCGAGTCGCTGCTGCGCCTCGCCGGCCGCGGTGGCCCGCTGGTCGCGGGCGCGGCGTTCGCGATCGCCTGGACCCCCTGCACGAGCATCACCCTCGGCGCGATCCTCACCCAGGCGGCTGTCTCGAGCTCGGCCGCGCACGGGGCGCTGCTGCTCGCCTTCTACTCCGCCGGCCTCGCCATCCCGTTCCTCCTGATCGCGCTCGCGTTTGAGCGGATGACGAGCGCGCTGGCGGTCGTCAAGCGCCACTTCCCCGTGATCATCGGGATCGGCGGCGCCGTCATGATCGTGCTCGGCCTGCTGATCCTCACGGGCGAGTTCACGACGCTCAATTCCCAGGCCAACGGTCTGCTTCAGGGCACGGGGCTCGACGTCTCTTCCGTTTGAGCGCTCGCCTCACGGGACGGGTCTCGACGTCTCCTCGGTCTGAGCGCTCGCCGTCTGCGCGTCGCCGGGACGGCCGTGCAGCTCGGTGGTGTGCTCACCTCTTCATGCGCGGTTGACAGCTCCCCGTCCAGCTGCTTTAGTACTTGACTTAGTCATATGACTAAGTCACTTGCAATGGCAGGAGTGGAGGTCGCCGACCGCCTCTCGATCAGGGAGGTCAACGTCGAGGCGTTCCTTGACGCCGCCGAGCGTCTGCTGATCCGAGAGGGCGCAGCGGGGATCTCAACCCGCCAGCTCGCCAAAGAGGCGGGGCAGAATCACGGCCTCGTGCACTACTACTTCGGTTCGGTCGATGAGCTGCTGCTGCAGGCGCTGGAGCGATTCAGCACGCGCGTCCTGGAGCGCCAGTGCGCGATGTATGGAAGCGAGGCGCCCTTCATCGAGAAGTGGCGCAGGGCGATGGGCTTCATCGAGGAGGATCTCGACGCGGGCTTTCCCAAGGTGTGGGCGGAGCTGCAAGCGCTCGCCTGGAACAAGCCCGAGTTGCGTGAACGTCTCCAGGGCATCACCGGCCAGTGGCGCACAGTGCTGCACGAGGCGCTCGTGCAGGCGCTCGCGGAGTACGGGCTCGACGAAAGTCGTTTTCCGGCGGAGGCTTGGGCGGCGCTCGTCATGCAGTTCAACGAGGGCCTGCTGTTCGAGCGGCTGCTCGGCTTCGACCGCGGCCACGGAGCCCTGCTCGCGGCCATCGACGCGTGGCTCAGCTCCCTGGAGAGCCGCAAAGCGCAAGCAAACACCTACAACCACCCCGCCACCAACAGGAGGAATGCACGATGAGCGCAATAGAGATCGACGAGGCAAAGCTCGAACAGTTCATGGGCCAGTTCGTAGGCGACCTGGGGGCGGCGATCACAACGCCGCTGGTTCTAATCGGTGACAAGCTCGGCCTGTACAAGGCGATGGCCGACAGCGAGCCGATCACCTCCCAGGAGCTCGCCGAGCGTACGAACTGCCACGAGCGCTATATCCGGGAGTGGCTGTGCCAGCAGGCGGCCAGCGGCTACGTCGAGTACGACGCGTCAGCGGGCACCTTCCGGCTGCCGCCCGAGCAGGCGATGGCGCTGGCCGACGAAGATAGCCCGGCGTTCATCCCCGGCGCCTTTCAGCTCGTGGCGGCCGTCGTCAAGGACGAGCCGCAGATCGCCGAACGCTTTCGCTCTGGTGAGGGCTTCGGCTGGCACGAGCACCATCACGACCTGTTTGCGGGCACCGAGCGCTTCTTCCGGCCCGGCTATCTGGCGAACCTGGTGGATGCCTGGCTGCCGGCGCTCGACGGTGTGCTCGACAAGCTCTCGGCGGGCGCTCGGGTCGCGGACATCGGTTGCGGTCATGGGGCTTCGACGATTCTGATGGCGCAGGCGTTTCCAAGCTCGCAGTTCGTCGGATCGGACTATCACGAGGGCTCCGTGCAGGCCGCCCGCGCCGCCGCCGAGCGCACGGGGGTTGCGGATCGCGTGCGCTTCGAGGTGGCCTCGGCCAAGGATTTCAGCGGCGGACCCTTCGACCTGGTGTGCGTGTTCGACGCGCTGCACGACATGGGCGACCCGGCGGGCGCCGCGCGTCACGTGCGCGAGCAGCTCGCCGCGGACGGCACGTGGATGGTCGTCGAGCCCCTGGCGGGCGACGCGATCGAGGAGAACCTCAACCCGGTCGGGCGCATCTTCTACGGCGGCTCGACGATGCTCTGCACGCCCGCGTCGCTGAGCCAGGAGGTCGGCTTGGCGCTCGGTGCCCAGGCTGGCGAGCAACGCCTCGCGGAGGTGCTGGGCGAGGGCGGCTTCAGCCGCGTGAGCCGAGTCGCCGAGACGCCTTTCAACCTCGTGCTCGAGGCGCGGCCATGAGCACAGAAGCACGACCATGAACAACAGCAACCGAGCCAAAGACCAGGACAGGTGAGCACGAGCGCAGAGATTCCGCCAGCGGGGGTCGCAGACGAGCCTGCCGGGCGGATCGCCGGTCGCGACGGAGAGCAGAGCCGCGCGCGCTACCCCGATGGCGAAGGCTACGTCGAGCGAGACGGGCAGCGGATCTTCTGGGAGGTCTACGGCGAGGGCGAGGAGACGATCTTCCTGATGCCGACCTGGTCGCTGGTCCACTCCCGCCACTGGAAGATGCAGATCGCCTACCTGGCGCGTCACTTCCGGGTGCTCGTGATGGACGGTCTCGGCAACGGCCGCTCGGATCGTCCTCGTGACCCGCGCCACTACAGGGTCGCCGAGTTCGCCCGCGACTGCCTGGCCGTGATGGACGCGACTAGGACGGAGCGAGCGGTGACGGTCAGCCTCTCCGCGGGCGCCCGGTATCAACTCGAGCTCGCGCGGCTCGCCCCCGAGCGGATGGTCGGCGTCGCGTTCACCAGCCCGATGCTCCCCTACACCCCCTCGCACCTGTGGCTGATGCGCAGCAGGCTCGTCTGGTGGACACTCTCGCGGCCGGCGCTGAGCCCGCGGCTCTACCGCTGGTGGGGGCGCTTCAACGCCGCCCACTGGCGCAATGAATACCGTGTGTTCGCCGAATGGTTCATCTCGCGAGCCCTGCCGGAGCCGCATTCGAGCAAGGCGATCGAAGACGGGGTGGGTTGGGCGCTCGACACCGACCCGGAGATGCTTGCAGCCACGGTGCGCGACGAGCGGTCTGCTCACCGCAGCAATACACCGCGCAGGTTGCGTGCCGTGGCACGTGGCCTGGACTGCCCGGTGCTGGTGGTCTCCGGCACTCGCGACATGATCACGCCCCACCGCGATGCCCGTGCGCTTGCTCGTCTCACCGGCGGCCGGCTCGAGAGGTTCGCGGGCGCCGGGCATTTCCTGCACGGACGCAAACCTGTCGGATTCAACCTCGTGCTGCGGGACTTCGCTGAGGATGCGTTCGCGCGCCCGCGCACGCCGCGCGACCCGACCGTCTACCGTCCCGACGGCCGTCCGCGAGCGCTGTTCGTCTCCTCGCCGATCGGACTCGGGCACGCCCTGCGCGACGTGGCGATCGCCCGTGAGCTGCGCCATCTGCATCCGGACCTCGAGATCGACTGGCTGGCTCAGGATCCCGTCACCCGCGTGCTCGCGACCGAGGGCGAGCGCATCCACCCCGCGAGCGTCCATCTTGCCAACGAGTCCCATCACATCGAGTGCGAGTCGGCCGAGCACGACCTGCACGTCTTCGACGCGCTGCGGCGCATGGATGAGATCCTCGCCGCCAACTTCATGCTGTTCCACGACGTGGTGCGCGAGCGGCGCTATGACCTGTGGATCGGCGACGAGGCGTGGGAGCTCGACTACTACCTGCACGAGAACCCCCGCGAGAAGCGCGTCCCGTTCGCTTGGCTGACCGACTTCGTGGGCTTCCTGCCGATGGACGACGGGGATGCGCGGGAGCGCTTCCTGACCGCCGACTACAACGCCGACATGGTCGATCACGTCGCCCGCCACCCCGAGGTGCGCGACATGGCCCTGTTCGTCGGCAATCCCGAAGACATCGTGCCCGAGCGTCTCGGGCCGCAGCTGCCGATGATCCGCGACTGGACCGAGCGCCACTTCGACTTCACCGGCTACGTCACCGGCTTCGACCCCGCCGAGCTCGGCGAGCGCACGCGACTGCGCGCCGAGCTGGGTTACGGGGACGACGAGCGCGTATGCATCGTCACCGTCGGCGGCTCAGGCGTTGGCGCGGACCTGCTGCGGCGTGTGATCGCCGCCTTTCCCCAGGCCAAGGAGCGCGTCCCAGAGCTGCGCATGATCGTCGTCGCCGGTCCACGCATCGACCCGGAGTCGTTGCCTTCGCGTCCCGGACTGCAGGTTGTGCCCTACGTACACAATCTCTACCGGCATCTGGCCGCCTGTGACCTCGCGGTCGTTCAGGGCGGCTTGACGACGGCGATGGAGCTCACAGCGCAGAAGCGCCCGTTCCTTTACTTCCCGCTGCGCCACCACTTCGAGCAGAACTTCCACGTCCGCCACCGCCTCGAACGCTACGGGGCCGGGAAGCGCATGGACTATGAGGACTCCTCGCCCGAGCAGATCGCCGAGGCGATCGCGCAGGAGATCGGCCGCGAGGTCAGCTACCGCGACGTGGAGCTTGACGGCGCTGCCAGGGCCGCCCGGCGCCTCGCCGAGATGCTCTAGGCGCTCTAAGCACCGCTCAGGGCGCCGGCGCGTCGCCGCGTTTCATAGCCCCGTTCCCACGCCTGCTGGTTGCGCTTCGCGTCGAGCACGAACGGCGAGTAGCCGATCGCCTTGACGATCCCCCGGTTGACCTGCGCCCACGGGGAGGGGAGAGGGCGTAAGACGTCGACGAACAGCACGACCCGCGTCTCGTCCGTGTCGTTCCACACCTCGTGGTTGAACGTGTCGTCGAAGATCATGCTCTTGCCCTCCTCCCAATAACGGAAGTCCTCGCCGACCCTGATCCGGCACGCCTCCTTATCCTCGGGCACGATCAGGCCGAGGTGATAGCGCAGCACGCCCTTGTACGGGCCGCGGTGATCGAGGATGTGCTTGCGCGGCGAGAGAATCGAGAACATCGCCGTCTTCATCCCCGGGATCTGCTCCATCAGCGCCGCCGTCCGCGGGCACATCTGCGTCGGCAGATCGGCCTTGAAGCCGTACCCGTACAGGAACAGTGTCTTCCAACGGTCGTCGTCGGTGATCTCGATCTGGTCCTTGGAGATGTCCTGGAAGTTCGGCAGCGCCGCACGATCCTCGAGCACGCGCTCTAACTCCTCGCGAATCACCGTCCAGTTGGCCTCGACCTGCTCGACCCACGGAAAGCGCTCAACCGGGAAGAACGTCTCGTCGCCGACGAGCGAGCGCCGCCCGATGAATCGCTCCACCGGAGCCAGCGCCCGTTCGCCGACGGCGATCGTCAGCTCGACCGTCCGCTCCCACAACGTCTTCTCAGCCATTCAGCCTCCTCCTAGTTCTCCCAGTTGCTGGAACTAGTGCCCGGAGGGATCAGCTTACAAAGCGTTTAGGCGGCCTCTCTAAGCGCGGCCAGCTCCGGCGACTCGGCGAGCTTCTTCAGCGCGCGCTGCTCGAGCTGCGAAGCCCGCTCGGCCGAGAACCCGAGCCGTTTGCCGATCGCGGTGAGCGTCTGTGGCTCCTCGCGGCCGGTGCCGAAGCGCAGCGTCAGCACGGTCCGCTCGGTGTCGGGCAGCTGCTCGATCGCGCGGTGCACGATCCGCTCACGCTCGTTGTCCCAGGCCGTCTCCTCGGGCGCCTCAGCGTCCGATGGCAGCAGGTCGCCAAGAGCGGTGTCGCCGTCTTCGCCGATCTGCTGGTCGAGGCTCACGAGCGCGGCGCGCTGGTGGCGCACCTCCTCGACCTGCTCGATCTCAAGGCCCGTCTCCGCGGCGAGCTCCTCCACCGTGGGCTCGCGCCCGAGGCGGACGGACAGCTCACGCTCGACCCGCCCGACCTTGCGCGAGCGCTGCGCTACATGAACAGGCAGGCGGATCGTGCGCCCGGAGTTCTCCAGGCCGCGCTGGATCGCCTGACGGATCCACAGAGTGGCATAGGTGGAGAAGCGAAAGCCCTTGCGCCAGTCGAACTTCTCGCTCGCGCGGATCAGGCCGAGCATGCCCTCCTGCACGAGGTCGGCGAGCGGCAGGCCCTGGTTCTGGTAGCGCCTCGCGTTCGAGGCGACCAACCGCAGGTTGGAGTTGACGAGCATTTCCTTGGCGTGCAGATCGCCGCGCTCGATCCGCTTGGCCAGGTCGATCTCCTGGGCGGGGGCGAGCAAGGGGTAGCGGCGCGAGTGCGCGAGCAACTGGTCGACGGCCTCCGGGATGAACGTCTCGGGCGTGCTGAGGTCGAGCCGCTCTACGGGGCTGTCCAAACGGCCGGCGACAGGCGTTACGACGGCGGCCTCGCCGGCGGCCTCCGCGGCAGGGTCCGTAGTGGCATCCGTGGCGGTATCCGGCTCCGGCTCGCCGCTCGGGACGAGCGTGAGGGGATCTAGTGTGGGAGTTGAACTTGCTGGGGAGTCTGACATGAGCGTCCTTCTAATCCGATGCTTGGAGTCGGAATTATACGCCGCGATAGTTGCGTTGTCAATTATTCTTCTGGGCGCGGTTTCAGGGACTCGTTCGACACTGTGTACGGCCCCACCTGCCCGCCGGACCACTACAAAACGAGCAAGTCCGTGATTGCCTCAACCCGCGAGCAGGGCAAAAGGCTTGCCCAAGCTGTACCCGCTCGAATCGTCTTTCAGTACTGCGCTTGTCCTCGCGCGGGCGCGATCGCAAGCAGCTCGCCGCCACGATGATCGACTTGCAGCGTCGTATGGTCGAGCCCGAAGCGCTCGTGCAACAGCGCCTCCATCGCGCGCCGCGCCGCGTGGCAGTCGCTGTCGGCGCCGACGAGCACGTGCGCCGACAGTGCGGGAAAGCCGCTCGTGATTTCCCACACGTGCAGGTCGTGCACCTCGACGACGCCGGGCGCGCCGACGAGCGCCTCGCCGATCGCCCGCGGGTCGAGGCCCTCCGGCGCGGCCTCCATGAAGACGCGCCCCGATGCCTTCACGAGCGCGATGCCGGCATGGGTCATCAGCCCGGCGATCAGCAGCGAGACGAGCGGGTCGGCGCGTTGAAAGCCGCTCAGCAGGATCACCCCGGCGGCGATCGCGGTGCCGATGAAGCCGTACAGGTCGGTCAGCACATGGCGATAGCTGCCCTCCACGTTCAGGCTGCGGCGGTTGGCCCGAGCCAACATCCGAGCGGCGGCGAGGTTGACGAGGATGCCGGCCAGCGCGACGGCCAGGATCAGGCCGCCGTGCACGTGCGGCGGGTTGAACAGGCGACGCACGGCGGCGTAGGCGATGAACGCGGCGAGCACGAGCAGCGTCACCCCGTTGGCCTGCGCCGAAAGGATCTCCGCGCGCTTGAAGCCGAACGTCATCGCGCCCTTGGCCGGACGGGCCGCCAGCCGCAGCGCTAGCAGCGAGCAGCCGAGCGCGAACGCGTCGGTGAGCATGTGCCCGGCGTCCGACAGCAGCGCGAGCGAGTGCGCGACCACCCCGGCCGCCACCTCGACCGCCATGAAGCCGACGATCAAAGCCAGGGCGGCGGCCAGCTTGCCCCCATCGGCGTCGGCGGCGACGGTATGCGCGTGGGCCGCGTGGTCGTGGTGCGCATGGTCGTGGGACATCGATCTCACGATACGCCGCATCTCGCCACGGGCCCATAGTCTCTGACGATGGACCGGCAGGAGGACGACGGCGAGGAGATCCTCACACCGCGGCGCACGACGCTCGTCTCGATCGCAGCAGCGTCCCTGCTCGTGGCGCTGAAGCTGGGGGTGGGCCTCGCGAGCGGCAGCCTCGGCCTGCTCTCCTCCGGGATCGAGTCGAGCGGCGACGTGATCGCCGCGATCCTCACGTTCTTCGCAGTGCGGCTCGGCGGCCGGCCCGCCGACCCCGAGCACCCCTACGGCCATCGCCGCGCCGAGAACCTCGGTGCGCTAGGCGAGTCGGCGATCCTGCTCGCCGGTGGGACCGTCGTCACCGTCGCGGCGCTCGGCCACCTGCTCACCGGCGCCAGGGCGCCCCGCGTCCACTGGTACGAGCTTGCCGTGATCGCGGTCGCGGTCGTCGTCGACCTCAGCCGCACGACCGTCTCGCTGCGCGCCGCCAGGCGCTTCGACAGCGCCGCGCTGCACGCCAACGCCTTCCACTTCGCCGGCGACATGGCGGGCTCGCTGGCGGTGCTGGCGGGGCTGCTGGCCGTGCACGGCGGCTTCGGCCAGGGAGACTCGATCGCGGCGCTCGTCGTGGCGGCGATCATCTTCCTCGCCGCGGCGCGGCTGATCGGGGAGAACGCGAACGTGCTGATGGACCGCACGCCTGCGGAGGCGCGCGAAGTCGCCGAGCGCGCGATCGCGGATCTCGGCGCCGACATCGAGCTGAGCCGCCTGCGCCTGCGCGAGTCCGCAGGACGCTATTTCGCGGACGTCGTCGTGACCGTGCCGCCCGGGCAGGCGGTCGTAGAGGGCCACCAGGCCGCCGATCTGATCGAGTCCGCCGTCGAGGACGCGCTGCCTGGCAGCGATGTCGTCGTGCACGTCGAGCCTCGCAGACGCGGGCTCGACCTGCGCGAGCGGGTGCTCGCGATCGCCCTGGCCGAGCCGTTGGTGATGGAGGCCCACGACATCACGATCTTCGAGCAGGACGGGTCGGCCAGCGTCTCCCTGCACCTGAAGTTCCCCGCCGATCTGGACCTCGGCTCCGCACACGAGATCTCAGAGCGCGTCGAGCGGGCGATCTGCGCGCGGCCCGGGGTGGGGGAGGCGCAGACCCATCTCGAGCCGCTCGAGCGCAGGCTCGCGGCGCATGAGGTCGACGGTCGCGACGAGCGCCATACCGTGAGCGAGATCGAGCGGCTCGTGCGCGCGCGCGCCGAGGTCACGTCGCTGCCCGCCGAGGAGGTCAAGCTGCTCTCGACGGACGGGGGGCGCGTGCTGTTCCTGACGCTCGGCGTCGACCCCGGCGAGTCGCTCGTCGACGCCCACCGGCTCGCGAGCGAGCTCGAGGAGGAGCTGCGCCAGTCGCTGCCCGACCTCGCCGACGTGGTCATTCACACCGAGCCGAGCGAGCGCCCTGAGGCTCGCTGAGGGCCGTCTTCAGCGTGCGCCCGAAGCGATGCGAATGGTCTTACACTGAGCCCATGGACGTGTGCAGCCACATCGACCAGGTGAAGGTGCTCGAGCTGCCGCCCGAGATCGCCGGCTGCGAGGAGTGCCTCGCCACCGGCGGTCGCTGGGTGCACCTGCGGATGTGCCAGACCTGCGGGCGCATCGGCTGCTGCGACAGCTCTCCGGGCCGTCACGCCACCGCGCACGCTCACGCGAGCGGACATCCGATCGTCCGCTCGGCCGAGCCGGGCGAGGATTGGAGCTGGTGCTATGTCGACGAGGTTCCGCTCAGCCTGAGCGCGTCTTAAGGCAGTTCCAGCCTCGCACCGCCCGACGGTGTATCAGACAATTGTCTACTGTTCCAGATGCGGGTGCGCACCTTTGAGGGTCGCGACGGGTTCCCTCACATGATCCGCCTAGTGAACCTGTATACATAGTTTGATGTGGGGAGGCGCTGACGGTGAGACGGCTGGGGCGTAGTGGCATGAGATGGTCGTGGCGCGGTCCGGCGGGAAGCGCCGGCGGGCGGCGGGTTACCGCCGCTGTCTTGGTGGTGGCGGCAGTGGCGATTGCGGGGCTGCCCACCGGCGCCGCCGCGGAACCGACCTGCACCGACACGTGGACGGGTGGCGCGGGCGATGGGTTGTGGCAGTCGGCGGGCAACTGGTCGGCCGCGAGCGTGCCGGGCTCGAGCGACGTCGCCTGCATCGGCTCCGGGACGAGCGTGCAGGTCACGACTGGGAGCGATCGCGCGGGGGTGTTGGAGGACAGTGGCAGCCTGACGATCTCGGGCGGTTCGCTGGAACTGGCCAGCTCCTCGAGCCCGTCGAGCGTGGCGTCGCTGTCGCTGCAGGGCGGCGCGCTGACGGGCGCGGGGTCGCTCGACGTGTCCGGCTCGCTGTCGTGGAGCAAAGCAGCGACGATGTCGGGTGCCGGCTCGACGGTGCTGCAGTCCGGTGCGTCGGGGTGATGCCAAAGCCCTCGTCAGAAGGTGATGAGGGGATAGAACACGTGACGCTCGCTGGCTCGGTGGTCGCTTATGAAGAATTCTTCATCGGTGGCTATGGAAGTGAACGTGCAGAATCTCGTGTGATTGTCAGGGACCTCAGGAACGGACGCGTGCTGCACAGAGTGCCTAACGGCACGCCGCCGACACCTGAGCCCGGGGTCGTGGGTATCGACAATATCGTATCGCTCGTTTTGAAGAGTGACGGCGCCGTCACCTGGATAGCAGAAGATGGAAATACGATATCTCCATCGAATCCGTCGGCCAGCGTACCCGCGTATGAGGTTGAGGCCGTCGATGCGTCCGGGACTCGTCTGCTGGCGTCGGGGGCCGAAATCGACCCACATTCGCTAAGGCTCGCGGGCAATACGGCCTATTGGACACAGGACGGCAAGACGATGTCGACCAAGCTAAACTGAGTAGTTCGATCTATAGTCATTGGTCCTGAGTCGTCGATTGTGTCTAATAGTGGCACTGACCATGAGAATCATGCACCGCAACTTACCCTGCCCAGGCATGTTGATGACGATACAGATGAAGGGAAAAAGGATGATTCTGATGACGGTTACCGCTCTGGTGCTGGCGGTATCCGTAATAGAGTCTGTGCTGCCCGGCGATATGATGGAACGGGCGTCGGCGGCGACATTCTCATCGCGCGAACTCGATACTGCGGTCGGCTTGTTTGAACGGTTTTATCCCGACCTACTGGAACCAAGTCGACCAACTGTCGTCGGCGGCCGTCAGATCGATCCACGGTTCAGTCCCCTGAGGTTCACCTACGTAGATTCGATAGGAGATTCTGTGACGCATCTGATCGGCGGGCTCGTGCCGGGCGAAACGGACGAGATGCAAATGATATTCGACACCCACGAATATACACCGATCTTCTCTACACCTGAAATATTTGTAACTTCGAACGCACAAGCTCGCAATGGCGAGAGATTGTTCAACGGCGGCAGCGCTCTCATCGCAGGCCACATCCAGCGGCAGACGGACGCTCTCGTCCGTGCCGAGCCATTTGGAGTCAGCGTGTATCTGCTGTTCAGGTCTCCCTCTGCTCCGGAACAGATAACATTCTCGACTGGCGGCTGTCCTCCGCTGGGATTCGAAATGGTCAAGAGGCTCGGTGCGGGCACGTTTGCGGTTGAGGGTCTCTCCTCGGAAGACGAATGCGAACCGTTTTCCAAGGCTCGCATACCGGCGCATGCGCCCCTCCCGCCAGCGGATACCGGGGCTAACTATTTACACGAGAAACGCTTGCTCGCGCTCGCGCATCGGGTGGCGCGAAAAGACGATGCTGACCTCATCAGCGTGGTGAGCGCAGCAGGGGCGGACGATGCGCTTGGTCATCCGGTTCCCGCCGATTTCGCATGGCGCGATCCCGAAGCGCCAGTTTTGCGAGTGCACTTCAAGCGTTTTCACTGCCGCTACCCGCTCGTCGCGCGCGTTGACTTCATCACCGAACCCCACTGACAGACATCGGCCCGTGATCACGACAGTAATCCCGCACCCCCCGATCGTCCTTTCATACCGACTGTGCCGATCCGTCTCTATCCTTGTGCTTGTGGCGGCCCTCATCACTGGTACAGCCCAGGCACGGGCCGACGAACCGCAAGGCGCCGCGTCGCTCGCATCGCCGATGACGATCAGTCCCACGTTTGGTCAGCACTACAACCTGGTCGGCGGTATGGCGGCAGACGGCGAAGTCAAGCTGGTGTGGCGGTCAATAGTCGGGGTCGCGAACACGATCCAAGTCGCGACGATCGCGCCCGGCGTCACTGAAGCTAGCTCGGCGATAGCTGTCAGCCGCGCCGAGCCTCGGATCTCCGAACCGGCATTGGCCGTTGCGTCGGCCAGTAGAGCGGCCGTGGCTTGGTTTGACGAACGCGAAACAGGGAATGGCAGCGGTGAAATCCTTGCTCTGCAGGTGCGCAATCAGTTGCCCAGACAACTGGAACCGCTTCAGACTGTCTGGCGGACCACTCATCGCGCTGGCTATGAGAACGGGGGCCTCGCCATTGCCGTGAATCAGGCCGGCGACGAGGTTGCGGCTTGGATGGTGCGGCGGGCGAATCAGCCAGCTGCATACGAATGGACGGTGATGGTGGCCAGTCGTTCGGCTGGTGGAACCTTTACAGCACCCGCCACGCTGACCACAGACTCACCGGACACCCTCCCCGCTGTGGCGATGAGCCCCAACGGCGAAGCGACGGTGTTGTGGTGTGACCCTGACGATAAGCAGGTCCTCGAGGCCACGTGGCTTGCGGGTCATCCACCGTTATCTTCCGTCGTTCTGGATCAGTCGAGCTCTGCGGAATCCCAAGCAAGCGTCGGCGATCTGCACATCCAGACCGATGAATCGGGAGATGAGATCGCGACGTGGCTGAGCGGCATTCAATCCTCAGGCAGACCCCATATTGTGGCGTTGAGGGCCGCGTGGAGGCAGGAGGGAGGTTCCTTTGCACCGGCGCAATCGGTGACCTCGCCAGGTGTGGAAGCGCGTGCGCCCTCTGTCGCTTTGAGCACGGCCCGCGGGGCACTGATCGCCTGGACCGAAATCACCAGCAGTGGGTCCGGGCCGGTGTTGAACTACGCGACCGCTCCCATGAATGCGGAGTTCACCACTGGCTCCCCGATCGCCGCCGCCCTGGGCGAACATCCTGAATTACATGATAGCTGGCTTCCCAACGGCAGCGCCCTTATCTCGTGGCGTGACGGAGGACGTCTACTCGCAGATCGGTGGACCCCCGGCGACGGTCTACCGGTGCCGGCCCTCGTCGCCCACCTGGGAGAAAACGCAGTGCAGGTAGCGGCGGGTGGGAACAGCCCGCCAGTGGTTGCATGGATCGGGCGCTCGCCGTCGGATTCCGCGCCTGAAGCGGTTCGCTACATGAGCGTCAACGGGCTCACCGAAGCGATCCCGGCGGAAATTGCACCGCTGCTCAGGCTTGCCGGCGGCAGGGATCTCGTGCGTAAGCATGGTGTCGCAATAAACATTCGTTGTAGTGAAGCGTGCGCGGTGACCGCAAGCGCTCGCCTGTTCGGGTTAAGGACGGAAAACGCCGAAGAAGCGGCCGGGGGTACCTACCAAGACATCGGCGCCTTCCTCACGTTGCACCGCGGGCTGTCCGCGGGTGCAGATGAGGCGCTCAGGGTGCGCTCCACGCCCAAGCTCTTGCAGGCATATTGCCGCTCCGTGCATCGCCATGACAGCGATGCTGTCGAAGTTCGCGTGTCGGTGCGCGGGTTGACGATGGGCGCTGTACGCAACGTCGTGCTGGGGATGGTCCCCGATGGCCGTTCCTGCTCGCGATGAGCCGCCGTCGTCCATATTTGGTGCGGTGCGTTGCGTGTCTTCTCACGGTCGCGGCTACCGTGCTTGTGGTCGCGGAAGGCGCGGTGGCGCAGCCTACGCTGGTTACCGGATCTTTCCACTTTGCCGGTGAACGGTCAGAGCTTGCGCTCGCGGGGTCGGCAACTTTCGTCGGGGTAGAAGTGGGATCGCGGTCCGGCGCTGTGCGTTCCTTTGAGCCCGGCCATGCCTCGAAGGTCGTTGCCAGCGTGACAGTCCACCCGGCGGATAGTGAATTTTGGAACGGAATGTTCTTTGCCGCCTCTCCGAGCCGGATAACGATATTGGATGACGGCGTGCAATGCGCATACAAGGGATCAGAGTGCGGACGTTTCGAACGCCTCGATGCCGGCGTTCCCGATGCCCCGCTGAGCGCACTCGCGGCGGGCTGTCTACTCACGCCGAGTCTCGACGAAACGGCGAATCCTGAACTTGGCATACCCGCCCACACGGCGATCGCCGTGAACGGGGAAGTGGTCGCCTACGACAGCTTTGGCTGTGTCATCGTTCATGACTTCGCATCGGGTCTACAACGCACAATTCCCCTCGAAGCCACCCTGGACCCGGTCGATCGAGGGGTCCTCCAATTGTCGACGCGCGCGACGACACTGCGAGTCGCGGGTAGGCTCGTCGCCTACCGTGCCAATCCGCTCGACGGCGAAGGCGCCGGCTCGGTCGTGGTGGACAACATCGACACCGACCAGGCGCTGTATCGCGTGCCGCTTCCGCCTGACGATTCGTCTGGCGATAGTCCCACCTTCGATCTGCAGTCAGACGGACGCTGGTCGTTGCAGACGCCTCGTCGTGCACGGCGACCGTCAGCACGATCGCCGCTCCGTCGCCGCACCCACTGGGAGTTCCTGCGTGCGCTGTGCGGCGCGTACGTGACGGTCGTGCGTTGCTCGTAGTTCCTGCGGCCGAAAGCAGGCGATTGCTCGCCTGGACCCCCATCGAAGCGCCGGTGGTCCATCCGGTCGTAGAGCTTGGCACAGGCGGCGCGCTGGAATCCGTGCCCCCCGACATGGATGAAACAGATGTCGTTTACGCGCTCGGTGCGTGCTGGGCGTCAAGCGTATATCGTGCCCCTCTCACCGAACCTGGCACTCCGCCGACATCGCCGGCAAGCTGTCCGGTCATCGTCTCGCCCCGTTACGCGACGCTGACCTCGCGACGCTTGCGCATACGATTGAGCTGTCCGCTCGGTTGTGAAGGCAACTTCGAGGCGAAAGCTGGAACAGCAAGGGAACTACGCAACGAACACGAAGGTCAGTATGTAGGGGGTATCGGACTACCAAACGTCTCCATCGCACCCGGCAAGACGAAGACCTTCACGCTTCTGCCGACTGAAGAATCAGAGGGAGATGAAGCAGTACATGCTCTGAGGAGTGAGGTCCGTCGCCACAAGCATTCTCTTGAGCTCAGACTCGACTTCAAAATCGATACGCCCTATTACGGCGGCTTTGGACCTGAAGCCCGAGCCGGCGGCGCCGCACCCACGACATACACGCACGTGGTCATCCCGATCCACGTCAGATAATCCAAGAGGGGCACTCTCGGCGATATATCAGGCTTCGTCAGCTGACCTTTCGATTGACATGCGTATGACGCGGGGTTTCCACACCCGCTTTCTCGCGCCGCAAGCACGAGCTCGTGCCCACCTAAACCCGTCCGCAAAGCCAACAGCTGTGGTGACCGGCGCCAGCAAGGCTGTAGGGGAACTGGCGTACGTGTCTCCCCGCTACAAACCCATCGGTCGAGCCCTACCGCTCGGGCGAGTCAACCATGCGGTCCTCACCCGCCGCTAGCTGTGAAGGCGTCGCGGCGAGAAACCCGCAGACCATGAACCCGAACAGCGCGACGACCCCGACCGCGTGCGCCCAGCCCGCTTCGGCGACCGTCAGGAACCCGAACCCGGCCAGCAGGCAAGCCCCGGCCACGCGGGCGAGCAGGCCGGAAGCCGAGGCTGAGAGCAGCGCTGGGGCGACGGGCAGGGGCCGGGCGGCGCTCTCGGCGTCGTGGTCGAGCCGTCCGTGCAATACGAGCCGGAAGAGCAGCCCGAGCGAGGGGAACAGGATCAGCGCGCCGCCGAGCACCGCGACGGTCACGACCACGAGGGTGTCGTGCGGGGCCGCGGCCTCTCGCACGGTGAGGCCGGGCAGCAAGAGCGGGCTCTGCGCGAGCGCCCAGGCGGCGATCACCGCGGCGACGGCGAGCGCGGCGGTGTAGCGGGCAGGCTCGAAGCGACTGTCCGACACCAGGCCGAGGGTGGCGACCCCGGCGAGGATCGAGACGATCAGGGTCGCGAGCGCCCCGCCGTGCAACAGGTGGTGGTAGAGGGGATGGGCGTCGCCATGGAGCACCGCGATCCCCGCGAGCGCGACCGCGCCGGCCGCGATGCCCGCCCCGAGCGCGCGGGCGCGAAAGCGCCGCTCGAGCTCCACGTCGCCACCGCGCGCGGCGTCGGCGGCGAGGAACACGGCGGCGAGGTAGGCCGAGGTGGCGACCGCGAGCACGCCGACAAGGATCGAGGTCGCGCCCGTCCAGCTCGAGAACATGTGCCCCGCGGCGTTGCCCACGGGCACGCGGCGCGATGCCATCGCGCCGACCATCGTGCCGAGCGCGAACGGCGTGAGGATCGAGGAGACCGCGAACACCGCGTCGATCGAGCGCTGCTCGCGATGCGTGGAGGTGCCCGCGCGCAGCGCGTATGTCGCGCCACGCAGGACGATCCCGATCGCGGCGATGAACAGCGGCACGGACAGGGTGGAGGCGATCGAGCCGAACGCCGTCGGATACGCGGTCCAGGTGACGGTCAGCACGAAGATCAGCCACACGTGGTTGGCCTCCCATACCGGCGCCATCGAGTCGTGCGCGTGATCG
>DASYAM010000005.1:0-25872 GCA_036501315.1 Solirubrobacteraceae bacterium | reverse complement strand
CACCGCCCCGCGGTTCGCGTTCGTGGGCTGGGCGATCGCGATCGCGTCGAGCGACTCGAACAGCGGCACGATGTCCCAGATCGTGGCCAGCGGATAGCGTTCGCGGTCGCCCAGCCGCGCGTCGTACCAGCCGCGGCGATGGTCGGCCCAGCGACGCTCCCCCTGCTCCACGCCGGCGTGCGCGAGCGACAGGTAGTGCTGCTGCTCGGCTGTGGCCGCAGGAGGGGGCTGGGCGGAGAGCGCCGCCGCACGCGTGGCCTCAGACGCGGCGAGGGCCGTCGCCGAGCCGGGCAGGCTTGCCGCGGCGAGCGTGAGTGTGAGGAGGATAAGCGTGAGCTTGGGCATGTGCGGCACGTGTAGCAACCCGACAGCAGGCGTATCGGCGCGCTGGCAAGCGCGCCAAACCGGCGGGGTCCTTTATCGGACACGGATACCGTGTATGACGATGGACACGGATGAGCCCGACCCCGCGCCCGGCACGGTTCTTGGCGCGCACCTTCCCACGCCCCCTTCCGAGCGGGGCGCGTGGCTGCTCGCGTGCGTGCTCGGCCTGCTCGGCGCGGGTGTCCTCGCGGCCGTGCTCACGGGGCTGGTCGGTCGCTCGGCGCCGGCAACATCCGCCGCCCCGCCCCCCGTCCTGCTCGCCGCCGCGACCCCGGCGCCCGGGCCGGCGGCCGCCGCGAGCGCGCTCGCCGGGGCGCAGGCAAAGGATGCGTCGGGCACGGACGCCGCGCGCGCAAGCCGAACGGGCCTTCACGGCAAGAGAGGTGCGCGCGGCGAGGCGATCGTCGCACAGCCGTCGACCGCGCAGCAGAGCCTCGAGGCACAGCGCTTAGCCGACCGGACCGAAGTGCACATACTGAGGCGCTGGATGGAAGGCTTCTATCCGATCTACGCGACCGCGCAGCGCACGTTCGGGGTCAACTGGCTGCTGATCGCCTCGATCCACCGGCAGGAGTCGGCCTTCTCGACCGCACCCACCACCTACCACGGCCTCAACTTCGCGGGCTGCTGTGGCGGGCCGATGCAGTTCAACGTGACGAATGGGTCCCGCAGGGGCGCCGGATCGACGTGGGACCTCGTCAGCGATTCCTACATCTACGGCAAACGCCCGGCCGCCTACGACCATATGACGGCGACCCACCCGTCGATCTACGACGACTTCGACGCGATCATGGCGGCTGCCCATCTCCTCTCCGCCAACGGCGCCGAATACGCGTTGAACGGCTCGGCGTGGGACGCGGCGTACGACTACTACGGCCACGACGCCACCGGCGTGAGCTACGCCGACGAGGTGCTCGCCCGCGCGATCGGCTGGTCCCAGCACGGCTTCTGCATCAACTGCGGCGTCGACTCGGCGATGGTCGAAGCGGTGCAAGCGGCCTACGGCGCGCCGGTGCTGGCAACGCTAACGACGGCCACGACCGCGAGCACCACGAAGCGCCGCAAGTAGCAGTCGCGCCGCTATCCGGCCGTCAGGCTTGGGCGATCAGCTCGCCCGCGACCCGGTCGGTCGCGCCGGCGGTACCACCGAGCAGGCGGCGGGAGAGCTGTGCGCGGCGGAAGTACAGCGGCGCGTCGTGCTCCCACGTCGCGCCGATGCCGCCGTGCACGGAGATCATCGTGCGCGCCGCCTGGTCGAGCGCGCGCCCCGCCACCGAGCGCAGCGCGCTCGCGGCGAGCGGGAACTCCGCGGGCGCGCCATTGCGCGACCAGCCCGCGTAGTAGAGCAGCGAGCGGCCGTTCTCGAGCTGGCGCAGCACCTCTGTCAGCGAGTGCTTGACGGCCTGGTAGGAGCCGATCGCGCGGCCGAACGTGAAGCGCTCCTTCGCGTAGGACACAGAGGTCTCGAGCGCCGTCTCGACGCTGCCGAGCGACTCGGCCGCGATCAACGCCTGCGCCAGATGCCAGGCCGCGGCGAGCTCCTCCTCGGGAGCGTCGAGCACGAGCGCGGGCGAGTCCGCGAACGTGACGTGGGCGAGCGAGCGGGTGGAGTCGTAGCGCGTGACCGGCTCGATCGTCACGCCGTCCGCGTCGCTCAGGATCGCCACGCCGGTCGGCTTGCCGTCGATTAGCGCCACGCCGATGAACCCGTGTGCGCCGGGCGCGTCGGGCACAAACGCGAAGCTTCCGCTCACGCGCGTCCGGCCATCGCCGTCGGGCGCTCCGGCGACGGGCAGCTCGGTGCGTGCGAGCCCGTTGCGCGGGTCGCTGCTCCAGCTGTCGTGGATGTCGTCCGGGGGACAGCTCGGCAGGTAGGCCGCGCGTCGCTCGCCGCTCGCGAGCCGTCCGAGCCACTCGGCCGTGTTGGGCGATGCGTTGAGGATCGCCGTCGCCGGCAGGTGACCGAGCAGGGGAACGGGAGCGAGCACGCGCCCGCACTCGCCGAGCACGAGCATCGCGTCGAACGCGTCCAGCCCCGCGCCGCCGTGCGCCTCGTCGATCAGCAGGCCGGGCCAGCCGGCCTCGCACGCCATCGGCCACAGGTCGGGCAGCTCGGCGTTGCCGTCGAGCGCCTCACGGGCGGCCTCGAACGTCTTAAAGCGTGACAGCGCGCCGCGCGCGGCCTCGCGCAGGAACACCTGCTCGTCTGACAGTGCGAGGTTCATGCCGCTGCCCCTTCCTTTGAACGCAGCTCCGAAAATGGGATGCCCTTGTCGAGCCGCGGCTCGGGCGGCAGGCCGAGCACGCGCTCGCCGATCGTGTTGCGCAATATCTCTTCGGTCCCGC
The DNA here is from genome assembly GCA_036501315.1 of Solirubrobacteraceae bacterium. GTDB lineage: Bacteria > Actinomycetota > Thermoleophilia > Solirubrobacterales > Solirubrobacteraceae > Palsa-744. The sequence continues at coordinate 23,142 of DASYAM010000005.1, read as the reverse complement.
CGGCCGACTTCAACCCGGGCAGGAAGGAGATCATGTAGGCCCACTCGCTGTCCTCGGCCAACGCGTCGGGTCCGAGCACATCGGTGATCAAATCGCCGGCCTTGATCGCGCCGTTGACGATCGTGACCTTCGCCAAGCCGGCCTCGGGACCGGGGATTTGGCCTTTCTGCAGCGCCGTCAGCGTCCTGTAGCCGGTGAACCTGACGGCCAGCAGCTCGCTTGCGATCTCGCCGAGCTGGTGGCGCACCTCGGGGTCGCGCCGCGCCTGCTCGTCGCCGGCGATCGCCCCGGCGAAGCGGGTCGAGTTGTAGCCGAGCCCCTCGCCGCCGAGGCCGATCGTTACGCGCTCGAACATCAGCGTCGTCAGCGCCGTGCCCCAACCGTTGCCGACGCCTCCCACGACGGCGTCCGCGTCGAGCGCGACGTCGTCGAAGAACACCTCGTTGAACTCGGCCTCGCCCGAGATCTGACGCAGGCCACGCACGGTCACGCCCTGGGCGTCCATCGGTACGACGAACATCGTCATGCCCTTGTGCTTCGGCACGTCCGCGTCGGTGCGCGCCAGCAGCAGGCCGTAGGAGGCGAACTGGGCGTTCGTCGTCCACACCTTCTGTCCGCTCAACCGCCAGCTGCCGTCCTCCTGCAGTCGCGCGCGCGCCTGCACCGCCGCCAGGTCCGAGCCCGCGGCGGGCTCTGAGAACAGCTGGCACCAGACCTCGTCGCCGTGCAGCATCGGGCCGAGGTAGCGCGCCTTCTGCTCCTCGGCGCCGTGGGCGATCAGCGTCGGGCCGAGCATGCCGACGCCGATCGCGTCGAGGATGCCGGGCACTTTCGCACGGGCGATCTCCTGGTTTGCGATCACCTGCTCGATCGGGCCGAGACCCTGGCCACCGTACTCCTTCGGCCAGGTCACTCCGGCGAGCCCCGCCTCGGCGAGCTTGCCCTGCCAGGCGCGGCGTGCGGCGATGATCTCGTTCTCGTCCTCAAGCGCGCCCGGGCCCTGCAGGACCGGCGCCTCGGAGGCATGCTGCTCGATCCAGCTGCGCACCTGTGCGCGATAGGCCCCCTGCTCCGGTGTGTCGTCGAGATCCACGGCTGCTCCTTTTCGGGACTGCTTCGCTTGGGCTCCTCGCCCCTGGTTGACTGGCCAGTCAACCCTTGCGCGACACTTTACTCCCCCGGCCGACCCGTTGCCGGGATTGCCTGGCCGCGATTGTTCTCCCCGCGGCTCCCCGTTTCCGTGTCCGTTCTGGCTCCCCGTCTCCCGTGTCGTTCCGCTGCGATGCTCGCCAGTACGTCAGGGCGCGCGCTATGCCCCCGGCGGGATCGGCGGCTCGGGAACGGGCGCCTGGTGGTAGACGCCTTCGAACCCGCGGTTCAGCAGGTAGGCCGCCTGCGTGCCCGGGTCGGGCGAGTGCAGGAGCACCACCCCGAGACGCACACCGTTGCGTTCAGCGGTCGCCACCAAGCACCTGCCCGCCGCTTCGGTATATCCCGTCTTCAGCCCCGTCAGGCCGGGATAGCCGTAGATCAGCAACGGGTTGTTGTTGTACAGGTAGAGCTTGCCGCCCTTGATCGGGAATGGCAATGCCGCCGTGTAGGTACGCACGATGCTCGCGATCCGCGGCTGTTCGAGATCCACGTGGGCGAGCTCGGCGAGGTCCGCCGCGCAGGAGAAGTTGCCCCCGTCGTAGTAGCCCGAAGGCGAGGAGTAGCGCGTGCAGCCCATCCCCAGCTCCGCTGCCTTGCGGTTCATGCGCACGACGAAGTTGTTGACGCTGCCGGCGACATGCTGCGCGAGCGCCACCGCCGCGTCGTTGCCGGACGGCAGCAGCAGCCCGTAGAGCAGCGTCTCCAGGCGAACATGTTTGCCCAGCGGCAGCACCCCGACCTTCGACCCGGCCTGATTGATCGCTTCTCTAGTCACGAGCACGCGAGCGTCCGCCGGCGCCGAGCTGGCGGTGAGCAGCGCCGTCATCATCTTCGTCAGGCTGGCGATCCGCAGGTGGAGGTAAGGGTTGCGCTGCCACAGAACCTGACCCGTGGAGAGGTTGAACAGCACGCCGGCGCGCGGCGGGACACGGAACGGCGCGTGCACCGGGTCTCCTGCGGGGTTGCCCAACGCGAGCGTGAGCGGGGGCCGGCCAAGCGGAAGGCCGATCGCCGAGTGCGCAGGAACTGCCACCGGCGCGGTCGCGACCTGCCGTCGAGCCGTATGTCGCCCGGCCTCGCCGCGCCCGTGCGCTCCTCCCGGTCCGGCAAGTGCCATGACGGCGACGACCGCGACGATCGCGAGCGCGAACGTGCCCGCGGCGAAGGCGCGTCGTTGTCGACGGCGTTTGATGCGCGCGGCCTCCCGCCGACGGCGGCGATGGTGGCCGGGGGTCATGAATGGCGAAGGGGTGCTCATCTGCGGTAAGGGTTCGTAGGAGAATAAATTGGGGGTTGAGGGGGTCGGGCCGTGTGTGCCAGACGTTGCACACGAGCGCAGGCGTGCTGGTGGCACGTCGAGCATCGTGGGTGGCGGCTGGTGCCACGGAAGGGCCGCCTCAAACCACAATTTATTCTCCTACGAACCCTAACGATCCTCTGGACGGGTCGATCCTCGGCGGTCGGCCATAACGGTCACTGGCGCGGTCCGCTCAGCAGCGCGCCGACGATCCCGATCCCGAGCAGCACGAGGATGAAGATGGACAGCAGGCTGGCAAGCGTAACCCCTTGTTCGGCCACCGCGCGGAAGGTGAGGAAGGCGAAGCCGGCGATAAACGCCAGCGCCGCGCCGAACACCGCGATGCGCCTCACGCGGAGGCCTTCGCTAACGACCCGATCAGGACCAGGCCGAAGACGAAGGCGCCGGCGTGCGATACGTAAGAGGCGCTCTCGCCGGCGAGCAGGATCTGCGCGAGTAGCCACGCGCCCAGGCACAGCGCTACGGGCAGCTCGACGAGCGTGGCGAGGAAGGGGACGAGGATCATCGTCAGGACCCGTGCGCGTGGGTGGATCGCCAGATAGCCGCCGAGGACGGCCGCGCTTGCGCCCGCCGCGCCGAACACGACCGGCCCGGGCGCGCCGTCGTGTAGGAGCGCTTGCGCGGCCACCGCGAGCAGCCCGCCCAGCAGGCACAGGCCGCAGAAACGCACGCGCCCGAGCGCGCTCTCGAGGGTCGGTCCGAGCAGCACGAGCAGGAGGATGTCAAGCAGGACCGGCGGAAGCCCGCCGTGGCGCGGCGAGAGCAGATAGGCGAGCGCATCGAGCGCCACCAGTGCGGCCGTCGCCAGCGGCAGGCCCGTCCGCGGGATGTTGTCCTTCAGCGGGATTATCCACGGACCCTACCCCCGCGCTGCGACGGGGCCGACGCCGGCACGTGTCTGCGGGACGTGCTGATCGGCATGGTAAGAGGAGCGCACGAGCGGGCCCGCCGCGACGTGGTCGAAGCCGAGCTCATACGCGGCCCGCTCGAGCGCGGCGAACTCGTCGGGGTGCCAGTAGCGCACCACCGGCAGGTGGCGCTCCGACGGGCGCAGGTACTGGCCGACGGTAAGCACCCGTACCCCGTTCTCGCGCAGCGAGCCGAAGGTGTCGACCATCTCCTCGTGGGTCTCTCCTAGTCCGACCATCAGCCCGGACTTGGTGACGACCTCGCCTTCTCCCAGCTCGCCGGCGAGCGCCAGCACGCGGCAGGAGCGCTGGAATTGGGAGCCGCGTCGCGCGATCGGGTACAGCCGCGGAACGACCTCGACATTGTGGTTGAACACGTCGGGTCGCTCCGCGATCACCTTTGCGAGTGGCATCTCCTGGCCCTGGAAGTCCGGCGTGAGCACCTCCACCTGGCAGCCCGGCGCCTGACGGCGGACCTGGCGGATGACGCCGACGAACGCCGAAGCGCCCTTGTCCGGCAGGTCGTCGCGATCGACCGACGTGATCACCGCGTGGCGCAACCCCATGCGCGCGATCGACCGCGCGACGCGCGCCGGCTCGAGCGGGTCGTTCCAGGTCGGCTTGCCGGTCTTCACGTTGCAGAACCCGCACCGTCGCGTGCACGTGTCGCCGAGGATCATGAACGTCGCCGTGCCCCGCTCCCAGCACTCCCCCACGTTCGGGCACGCCGCCTCCTGACAGACCGTGTGCAGGTTCTCCTCGCGGATCAGCTGCGTGAGCTCGCGATAGCGCTCGCCGCCGGGCGGCGGCACCTTGAACCACGGCGGCTTGCGCTCGCGCAGCGGGCGCACGTTTGGGCCAAGGATCTCGAGCACGTCCATCCCGCCGGGGTTCGCTCGCGAGCGTGTGACGTGCTCGCGCTCGGACGCAGTCTGCGTGGCGGTTGTGGGCGGGCTCACGCCGGCACCACTTGCCGCGCGGGTGGGCTCGTGATCGGCGTGTCAATCCCCACACGTCTCGGTGAGACGAGCCGTTGACGGCAGTTGTGAGCCTCGCTAAACGCGTGGGCCATGCGCTTGCGAAAGCGCGCGACCCCGGGCGCCTCGTTGACGTCCAAAGCAGCGGAATCATAATCCGCGTGTCGGGGGTTCGAGCCCCGCAGCTCGTCGGCGATCGAGGTCACCGCGACATCGGGCAAGCCGCAGGCGACGACCCAAGAGAACGGGTCGAGGTCGTTGTTCACGTTGACCGCAAAGCCGTGTGTCGTGACCCCGCGCGATACGTGCACGCCGATCGAGGCGATCTTGCGATCTTCCACCCACACGCCCGTATAGTCAGGCCCCTCCGCGCAACGGGAGCGCGCCGCGATGCCCTCCTCGCCGAGCGCCGCGACGATCGCCGCCTCCATCGTGCGCAGGTAGGAGCCGATGTCGGCGATGCGCATGATTGGATAGCCGACCAGCTGTCCCGGGCCGTGGTAGGTGATACGCCCGCCGCGGTCGGTGTCGACCACGTCGATCCCGCGCGCGCGATAAAAGTCCTCGCCCATGGTCAGCTCGTCCGCGCTCGCGCGCCGTCCACGGGTGTAGACGGGTGGGTGCTCCAGTAGTAGCAGCGTGTCGGGCAGCTTGTCTGTCTGTCGCTGTGCGCGAACATGCTCCTGCAAGGCGACCGCGTCGAGGTATGGAACCGTGCCGAGATGGCACACCCAAAGCTCGTCACACGTCATGTGCTCAGGTTAGCGTTGAGTCTTGTGCTCACAGTGTGAGCGCGGCGGGCGCTTCCAGCAGCTCGCGCACGCGAGCGAGGAACCGCGCAGCGTCGGCGCCGTAGAGAATGCGATGGTCGCAGGCAAGGGTCACCGTCATCGTGTCACGCACAACCACGTCATCCCCGCGTACGACGGCCCTTGGCGCAAGGGCGCCGACGGACAGGATCGCCGCCTGCGGCGGGTTGACGATCGCAGTAAAGGCGCTCACGCCGAACATGCCGAGGTTCGAGACCGTGAACGTGCCGCCGCCCAGCTCCGGCGGGGTGATCGAGCCGTCGCGTACGCGCTCGGCCAGGGCGCGCGTCTCGCGGGCGATCTCACCCAGCGACTTCTCCTCGGCGTCGAACACCGTCGGCACTATTAGCGCTCCGGCGGCCGGCCCGTCGCCCGTGTCCACTGCGACCGCGACACCGACGTTCACCCGCGAGTGCAACTGCACGCGCCCGTCGCGATAGCTGCCGTTCGCGCGCGGGTGCTCACGCAGGGCGAGCGCGCATCCCTTCACCACCATGTCGTTGTACGTCGGCGCCTCCGCCGGCGACAGGCGCTTCAGCTCCTCGCGCAGCTTCACGCATTCCTCCATGTCGATCTCCATCTGCAGCGTGAAGTCGGGGATCGTCGCCTTCGACTCGGCCATCCTTCGCGCGATCGTCTGCTGCGTGCGGGTCAGCTCCACGGTCGTCGTCTCGCCCTTGGCGGTCGCCACCCCGGCGGGTGTCGAGGCCAGGGTAGAGCCGGGCTCGGCGGCCGGCGATGTGGTTGGCGCCGGCGGTGGGGAGGAGTCGGGCTCAGAGGTTGGGGATACGGCGGCCGCCGCCGGCACGATCACGGTGTCCTGGTCTTCTCCGGCGCGCGCCGCCTGCACGTCGGCCTTCACTATCCGCCCGCCCGGGCCGCTCCCGCTCACCGCGTGCAGGTCCACACCGCTCTCTTCCGCGATCCGTCGTGCGAGCGGCGAGGCCTTGACACGCTCTCCCGCCGGTAAGGTCTCCCCCTCCAAACGCTGCGACGAAGACCCAGCCTCGTGAGAGTCACCGTCCTTGGTTGCATCACCCACCGCGCGCACGCTGGCCGGCCCCGAGGCCGGCTCATCCTCCTGCTCAGCGACCGACGGAGACGCAGCTGCCGCGTCCTGCCCGGCGGCGCCGGTGCTCGCGCCCACCCGCGCGATCGGCTCCCCCACCGCCAGCGTGTCCCCCTCCGCGGCGATCGTCTCGAGCACGCCTTCCTGGTCTGACGCGTACGTCATGTTCGCCTTGTCGGTCTCGATCTCGACGAGCTCCTCCCCCCGCTTCACCTGCTCGCCGTCGCGCTTCAGCCAGCGCAGGATCGTCCCCTCCTCCATCGTGTCCGACAGCCTCGGCATTACGATCTCGCCGGCCATCTAACGCGCCCCTGGAATCGCCGCGGGCCGCTGTCCAAGGGTCGCGAGCGCCGCCTCGACGATCTGCGGCTCGTGCGGAAAAGCGATGTCCTCAAGCGGCTTCGAATACGGCATCGGCACGTCCGCGCCGCTCACGCGTGCGACCGGCGCGTCGAGGTCGTCGAACGCGTGCTCCGCGATCAGCGCCGCGAAGTTCGCCCCCACCCCGCCGTGGGGCCAGCCCTCCTCGACGATCACGCAGCGGTTGGTCTTCTGCACCGACGTGAGGATCGTGGCGAGGTCGAGCGGGCGCAGCGTGCGCGGGTCGATCACCTCGGCTTCGACCCCATGCTCCTTCGCGAGCGTCTCCGCCGCCCGTTCGGCCGTCAGCGCCATCCGCGAGATGCCGACGATCGTCACGTCCGCGCCCTCGCGCGCGATCCGTGCGTGGCCGAAATCGACAGTCGCCTCCTTGTCGTCGTCCACCTCGCCTTTCATCCCGTACAGCGACTCGTGCTCGATGAAGATCACCGGGTTCTCGTCCCTGATCGCCGTCTTCAGCAGTCCCTTCGCGTCGGCCGGTGTCGCGGGCACGGCAACGAGCAGTCCGGGGACGTGCAGGAACATCGCCTCCAAGCAGTGCGAATGCGTCGGTCCCAGCTGGTGGCCCGCGCCCTGCGGCATGCGGATCGTGAGCGGGACCGTCACCTGCCCGCCAAACATGTAGCGAATATGGGCTGCGCTGTTGACGATCTGGTCGAACGCGAGCAGCGCGAAGTTGACCGTCATCAGCTCGACCACCGGGCGCAGCCCGCTCATCGCCGCGCCGACGCCGATCCCGACGATCGTGTTCTCCGAGATCGGCGTATCGCGCACGCGCCGCTCGCCGAACTCCTCAAGCAGGCCGTCCGTGACCTTGAACGCGCCGCCGAACACGCCGATGTCCTCGCCCATCAGCAGCACGCGCTCGTCGCGCTCCAGCTCCTCCCTTAGTGCCGCGTTCAGCGCTTCGCGATAGCGCAGCTCAGCCATCGACGGTCCCTTTTGATCGAAACTCGTCGAGGGTCTGCCGGATGGCCATCAGTGGTAGGTCCCTCTGACCTGCTCGTCGAGCACGTACACGTCCTCGTACAGCGACTCCGCCGCCGGGAACGGTGAGTCCTCGGCGAACTCCACCGCCCTGTCGACCCGATCGACTGCCTCCCGGTCGATCTCCTTGCGATCGTGCGCGTCGATGACTCCCTCGCCTTCGAGCAGCGCGCCGAATACGGGGAGCGGGTCGCGCTCGCGCCAGCGCGCGACCTCCTCCTTGCTGCGGTACTCCTCCGGATCGGCCATCGAATGGCCGCGAAAGCGGTACGTCACCGCCTCCACCAGCACCGGCCGGCGATCTGCCCTGACGCGCTCCACCGCCTCTGCGATGACCGCGTGCGTGTCGGCCACGTCCATCCCGTCGCAGCGTGTACCCGGCACGCCGAGCGATTCGCCCTTGCGCTGCAGGTCGGTCACCGCCGAGTGGCGCTCGAGCGACGTGCCCATCCCGAACTGGTTGTTGATCACGACGAACACCACCGGCAGCCGCCACAGCGCCGCGAGGTTCAGCGTTTCGCCGAACGTCCCCTGATTCGACGCGCCGTCGCCGAACGTGCACAGGGTCACCTCGTCGGTCTGCGCATAGTCGCTCGCCAGCGCGATCCCCGTCGCGATCGGCAGGTTACCGCCTACGATCCCGTACCCGCCCATGAAGCGCCGCTCGATGTCGAACATGTGCATCGAGCCGCCGTGCCCGCCGCAGCAGCCGCCCACGCGCCCGAACAGCTCAGCCATCACCCGCTCCGGCTCCGTGCCGCGCGCCAGCGCGTAACCGTGCGAGCGGTAGGTCGAGACGAGGTAGTCGGTCTCCGTGAGCGCGCGCGTGCTCCCCACGATCGTCGCCTCCTCACCGATCGACAGGTGCAGGAAGCCCCCGACCTTCGCCCGCGCGTACATCTCCCCCGCGCGCTCCTCGAAGCGGCGGATCAGCGTCATCATCTGCAGCCACTCGCGCGCGACCTCGGGCTCGGGCAGTGCCGCCCGCGACGCCGGCTGTGGCGAGGCGCTCGCGCGTGTCTGCTCCGGTGTGCCTGCTGCGACGTCGGGCTCGGACTGTGGTGGCATCAACCTTCCACGGTAGCCCAGCGCGCGATGAACTCCTCCGCCTCCAGCTGCGACAGGTCGGCGCGCAGCGCCCGCGCGAGCTTCGACGCCGCCTGCGGCGGCCGGTCCCAGAACAGGACCACCTCGCCGCTGTCGACCTCCACCACCTCGATGTGATCCACGCGATCGGTGTCTGCCAGCAGCGCGGGCGCGCGTCCGCCGCGCGTGAGGATCAGCCGATAGGCACGGTTCGCCTTCATTGCGTCGCAGTGGCCCGCGCGCTTGCGCGCATGTGCGCGGCGGCCTCCTCGAGCGAGCGCTCGCCGTGGAACACCTGAGGCGGCCCCTCTCCGGGCTGAGCGGGGCTCACGACGACCGCGGGAACGTCCATCACGCCCACCCGCGCGGCGCTCGCGGTCACCTCCGACAACTGGAGATCGACCGAGCGCAGACTCGCCCCGGTGAGCACGGCCTTGGGATGCATCTCGCAGGCTGCGGCCGCGATCAGGACGTTGTCCGCCTCCTCCAGCGCCCGGCCACCCGCGAACACTTGGCGGAAGGCGGCCTGCGCGAACGGCACGGCCCGGCCGATCGACTTGGCGTACGTCGCCACCCTCATCGCAAGCGCGCTGTCGAATGGGAACGGCTCGGGCCAGCGCAGCGGCTGCAACCCCAGCTCGCGCGCGCGCCGCTCGACCTCGACACGGAAGATCTCCTCGTCCTCGCGACAGCGAAATCCCTCGAACGTCTCCCCACCGGGCAGCTCACTAGCGAGCACCGGCTGCCACTCGGCCGGGGCGGGCAGCGTGTGCAGGACGCGCTCGGCGGCGAGATACGCCAGCGGGCTGGCCAGGTCGAAATAGAAGGCTGCGTTAGGCGTGCTCACGGCCTCAGCCGTGGATAAGCCAACCATCGGCGGCTCGGCCTGCCTCCATCACGGCCTCCGACAGGGTGGGATGGCCGTGGATGGTGCGGGCCACCTCGGTGAAGCCACCCTCGAGCGCGCGCACGTTGACGAGCTCCTGAATCAGCTCGGTCGCGCGCGAGCCGACGATGTGCCCGCCGAGCAGCTCGCCGTACTTGGACTCGCCGACGAGCTTCACCATCCCCGTGCGGTCGCCGTAGACGATCCCGCCACCCACCGCGCCGTATGGAACCTTGCCAACGACGACGTCATACCCCTGCTCGCGCGCCTGCGCCTCCGTCAGGCCGAACGAGCCGACATTGGGCGTGCAGAACGTCGCGCGTGGGATGTCGACATACGCGATTGGATGCGTCGGCCGGCCGGCCGAGTCCTCCGCGGCGATCACGCCCTCGTCGGAAGCCTTGTGCGCGAGCGCCGGCCCGGCGACGAGATCGCCGATCGCGTAGACCCCGGCGCGGGTGGTGCGCAGCGCCCCGTCGACCTTCACGAGGCCGCGGTCGTCCAGCTCGACGCCGGCCGCGTCGAGACCGAGCCCCTCCACGTCGGCGCCGCGCCCGGTGGCGATCACCAGGTAGTCGACCTCGGCCGTCTCGCCGCCGTAGGAGAAGCTCACGCTCGACTCCCCCGCCTTCACGTCGGCGACGGGCGTGCCCGTGTGCACCTGGACTCCCTGCCGCTTGAACCCGCGCTCGACCAGCCGCGAGCTGTCGGCGTCCTCGCTCGGCAGCACGCGGTCGAGCGCCTCCAGCAGCAACACCTCGCTGCCGAGGCGCACGAACCCGGAGGCGATCTCCGCGCCCGATGCGCCCGCACCCACTACCGCCAGGCGCGCCGGCAGCTCCGCCAGCGCCCAGGCCTCCTCCGTGCCGATTACGCGCCCGCCGAGCTCCACACCCGGGATCGCGCGCGGGATCGAGCCGGTCGCGAGGATCACGGTCTGCGCCCCGATCGTCTCGCCACCGACGCTCACGTCGCCATCGGCCGTAAGCGTCCCGTCGCCCTCGATCAGGTCGATCCCGTTTTTCTTGAACAGCCCGCCGACTCCCGAGGTGAGCGTCGAGACGACCTTCTCGCGACGTGCCTGAATCGCCGCGTAGTCGACCTCTACGGAAGCGACCTTCAGCCCGTACTCCTCGGACTCGCGGATCTCCGTGAGCAGGTCGGCCGAGCGCAGCACCGCCTTCGCCGGGATGCACGCGTAGTTCAGGCAGCGTCCCCCGACCTTGTCCTTCTCCACCACCGCGGTCTTCTTGCCCAGCTGCGCAGCGCGGATCGCTGCGACGTAGCCGCCCGGGCCGGAGCCAATCACGATGCAGTCATATGAGCTCTCTGTCATGCGTGGCTGAGCCTATCGAAAGGTCATCGCGCGACCCGGCGCTCGCCCGCCTGGATACGTCCCATGACTCTCACGAGCTTCCAGAACAGCCAACCCGCGAGCACGATCGACACTAGGCAGAGGCCCGCGGCGAGCAGCGTCGAGGCGACCACAAGCGCGAGCGACGTCACGATGATCTGAAAGGCAAGCAGCGCCTCGAAGCCGAGCACCGCCCAGTAGCGGCGCCGGTACATGCCCTGGCCGAGCAGCGCAAGCACGCACCCGAGGAACAGCCCGCCGACCAGCGAGCCGCCATGGCGGTTGAGGCCATGGACGGTCAGCGCGCCGACGATCACCCCGAGCGCCAGCACGGCGGCCACGGCGACGGCGATCAGCAGCACTCGCGGTCGCTCGTCCTCGCCCAGGGGCTCGAGTGGGGCCGTCACCGTCACTCGATCTGCTCGCGCAGCTCGCGCGCCGCGCGCTCGGGGTCCCCGGCATCTGCGATCGCGCGCAAGACGCACACCCGTGAGGCGCCGGCGGCGATCGCCTCCTGCACGTTGCCGGCGTCCAGGCCGCCGATCGCAAAGAACGGCACACGCGCGTGCGCGGCGGCGTAGCGCACGAGCTCGAGCCCGACAGCCGCACGGCCGGGCTTCGTGGGCGTGGCGTGAACCGGCCCAACGCCGATGTAGTCCACTGCCGGCTCCCCGTCCTCCCCGGTCGCAGCGGCCGCGTCGATCTCGGCCGGGGCGTGCGTGGAGAGGCCGATCAGCATGTCCGGGCCAACCAGCTCGCGGACCTCCGCGACAGCCATGTCGTCCTGCCCCACGTGCACGCCGTCGGCGCCCACCTCGCGCGCGACGAGCGGCCTGTCGTTGACGATTAGCAGCGCCCCCAACCGCTCGCACAGCGCGCGCGCGGCGTTTGCGACCGCCGCTAGCTCGTCGTCGGGCAGGTGCTTGTCGCGCAGCTGCACCACGTCGACACCGCCGGAGACCGCGGCGCGGATGAGATCCGGCAGCTCGAGTCCCGCGGGAGAAGCTTCGGCCCCGCACACGAGGTAGAGCCGGGCGGCGGCGAGCTGTGCGCGGCGGTCGCCCCCGAGGTCGGTGACTGGCATCGTCATCTCCTCGGAGTCTGACAGGGCGGTTCGCGCCGATCGCGCTCCCCGTACGAGAGATCAACGGTGCTCCGAATCAGGGGCGGTGCTTCGAATCGGGGCACTAGCATCAAGCTCATGTCTGCAAGCGCTGAATCGACCGATGTGGCGATCGTCGGTGGCGGCATCATCGGCCTCGCGACCGCGTGGCGCGCCCGCGCGCGCGGGATGGCGGTGACGGTGCTCGAGCGTGACACCACCGGGCAGGGAACGTCCCACGTGGCGGCAGGGATGCTCGCGCCGGTCGCCGAGGCCGAGTTCGGCGAGGCCGGGCGGCGACTGCTCGAGCTGGGGCTGCGCTCGGCTGAGATGTGGCCGGGGTTCGCTGCAGAGCTGCAGGAGGCGACCGGCGAGGATGTAGGCCTGCGACGCTCCGGCACGCTTGTGCTCGCGCGCGATGAAGACGAGGCGCGCGAGCTCGAGCGCCAGCTCGCCTTCCGCCGCTCGCTAGGCCTGCACGCCGAGCGCCTGCTCCCCAGCGCAGCCCGTGACCGTGAGCCGGCGCTCGCCCCGACCGTGCGCCTGGCGCTCGAGGTGCCGAACGACCACTCGGTCGATCCCCGTCCCGTGCTTGCAGCGCTGCGTCACGCGTGCGCGCGCGTGGGAGTCGAGATTCGCGAGCACACATTGGTGCGCTCGGTCGAGCTGGACGCCGCCGGCGCGCGGGTCACAGGCGTGGCGCTAGGCGACGGCGAGCGTGTCCCTGCCGGCCAGGTCGTGATGGCCGCCGGCGCATGGACGGAGCAGGTCGAAGGCCTGCCACGCCCCGCGCAGATGCCCGTGCGCCCGGTCAAGGGCCAGATCCTGCGCCTGCGCGACCCCGCCGGACCGGGACTACTCGCGCGCGTCGTGCGTTTCGAGGGCGGCTACCTCGTTCCCCGCGGAGACGGGCGCTACGTGCTCGGCGCGACCGTCGAGGAGCGCGGGTTCGAGTTGCAGCCCACCACGGGCGGCGTGTACGAGCTGCTGCGCGACGCGCACGAGCTCGTGCCCGGCCTCAGCGAGCTGCAGATCGAAGAGCTGTCGGTCGGGCTGCGGCCGGGGACGCCCGACAACGCACCGGCGATCGGGGCCGGCGCGCTCGCCGGCCTGGTTTGGGCGACGGGTCACCACCGCAACGGGATCCTGCTCGCGCCGCTCACCGCCGAGCTGGTCGTGGCGACGCTTGCCGGCGATCCGCCGGGACCGCTGGCCGCCGCCTGCGCGCCCGACCGCTTCACAACCCGGCTTGAGCCCACCTCCCCGATGGCCGTGATGGCCGTGCCCACGTGATCGTCGTCAACGGAGAGCGCGCCGCGACCCGGCCTGGCGAGACGCTCGCGGAGGTGCTGAGCGAGCTCGGTCTGACCGTTGCGGCGCGCGGGGTGGCGATCGCCGTCAACGGCGAGGTCGTGCCGCGAGCAGACTGGGAGACGTTCGCGCTCCCGCAGGACGCCCGCGTCGAGGTGCTGACAGCGATGCAGGGAGGATGATCGAAGGTATGCCCCCCGACGAGGACACGTTGACGATCGCCGGCCGCACGCTGCGCTCGCGCCTCTTGCTCGGCACCGGCGGCTTCCCCTCGCTCGAGCTCCTCGCCGAGGCGATCGCCGCCAGCGGCTCAGAGCTCGTGACGGTCGCGCTGCGCCGCATCGAGGTCGCCGCCGCCGAATCACGCGGCTCGCTGCTCGACGTGCTCGCAGGCGCCGGCGTCGAGCTCCTGCCGAACACCGCCGGCTGCTTCACCGCCCGCGACGCCGTCCTCACCGCCCGCCTCGCACGCGAGGCATTCGCAACCGACTGGATCAAGCTCGAGGTGATCGGCGACGAGGACACCCTCCTGCCCGACGCCCCCGAGCTGCTGCGCGCCGCCGAGCAACTAGTGGACGAGGGCTTCGTAGTGCTGCCCTATACGACCGACGATCCCGTGCTAGCGCGCCGGCTGGTCGACGTAGGCTGCGCTGCGGTCATGCCGCTGGGATCGCCGATCGGCAGCGGCATGGGCATCCGCAACCCGCACAACATCGCCCTGATCCGCGAAGCAGTCGACGTCCCCGTCGTGCTCGACGCAGGCGTCGGCACCGCCTCAGACGCGACTCTGGCGATGGAGCTCGGCTGCGACGCGGTGATGGCCGCGTCGGCCATAGCGCGCGCCGAGGACCCGGTGCGCATGGCCAGCGCGATGCGCGCAGCCGTCGAGGCCGGGCGACTAGCGCACGGCGCGGGACGCATCCCCAAGCGTTTGTACGCCACGGCCTCGTCCCCGACGGAGGGCCTGGCCAACTTCAACATCAGCTAAGCAGGTCCCGTTACTTTTTCCCGACCGACCCGCGAAGCGGTCTTACGGTCGGGAAAAAGTAACGGGATCCTGCGCCGCGCTATTTGACGACTTCGATCGTCCCGTTCATCGACGCCGGGTGGATCGTGCACTCGTAGTGGATGACCCCCGGCTTGTTCGCCTTGATTTCGTATGTGCCGCCTTCGCTGAAGTCCTTGGAGGCGAACTTCTGCGCGCCGCCCTCGCTGGTGACGTTATGTTCGACCGAGTCATAGTTCGTCCACTTGATCGTGCTGCCGACCTTCACCTTGACCGTGTCCGGGTCGATCGCGATGTTGCGGTAGGCGATCTGCACGGCGCCGCTCTGCACCGGCGCTGAAGGTGCCGGGCTCGCGTACTTGGGCGTCGTGTCTTTTTTCAGCCCACCGCTCGCGCTCGTGGTCTTCGCCGTGCTGCCTACGCTCGAGCTGGAGGACGACGAGCTGGAGCTGCTCGACGAGCCGCAGCCGGCTGCGAGCACAAACGTGGAGCAGGCGATCAAGACGGAGAGACTTCCTCTCATCGGACGGTCCTTTCTGGGGGCTCAGCCTGGTAAACAAGCCCAGAGGGTGAGCCTAACCTACACTGGCCCGTCCATGACCCGCCATTTTCTCACCGGAGCCGAGCTGACTGCCGCCGAGCTCGACGCGCTGCTCGACCGCGCGCTCGCGTTGAAGGCGGCTCCCCTGTCATCGGATGCGCTGAGCGGCAAGAGCGTCGCGCTGATCTTCGAGAAGCCCTCGACACGTACCCGACTGTCGTTCGAGGTTGGCATCCACGAGCTGGGCGGACATCCGGTCGTGCTGCGCGCCGACGAGCTGCAGGTCTCTCGCGGTGAGGCGCTGCGCGACTCCGCCTACGTGCTTTCGCGACACGTCGCCGCCGTCGGCGTCCGTACCGGCCCCGATGCGACGCTCGAAGAGCTCGCCGCTCACAGTGCGATCCCAGTGATCAACATGCTCACGGCACTCCACCATCCCTGTCAGGCGCTGGCCGACCTGATGACGTTGCGCGAGGCGCACGGCACGCTTGCAGGCGTGCGGCTGGCCTATGTCGGCGACGGCAACAACGTCGCGCGCTCGCTCGCGCTGCTGGGGACGCTAGCGGGAGTGGACGTGGCGGTCGCCTCCCCGGACGGGTATGCGCTCGAGCCGGACCTCCTCCTCTTGCCAGGCGCCACGGGAGCGCTGAGCCAACACATCGACCCGCGCGAGGCCGTCGCGGGCGCACAGGCCGTCTACACCGATGTGTGGGTGAGCATGGGCGACGAGGACACCGCCGCCGAGCGCCGCCGAGCCCTGAACGACTATCGCGTCGACGATGCGCTGCTCGACGCGGCGGCGCCGGGCGCGTTTGCGATGCACGACCTGCCCGCGCATCCCGGCGAGGAGATCTCCGCCGAGGTGCTGTACGGCGAGCGCCAGCGCATCTGGGACCAGGCCGAGAACCGCCGGCATGCGCAAAAGGCCCTGCTCGAGCTGCTGGTATGAACACGCATGGCTACGCTGGATCGGCGTCCTCGGTCGCTCGCGTGCGAAGCACGCCACGCTCCCTGCGTCCTTGCCCAGCTTGCCCTGCGTGTCCATACCTGTCTCGTCCGTCATGGGAGGAGTGGTAATACCGACATGACCCCCGATCAACAGGGAGCCGTGGTCGCGGGTGAGGAGGAGCTGAAGCGCCCCCAGCGCGGGGACGTGCTCGAGCTGCAGGTCGAGTCGCTCGCGTTCGGGGGCGAGGGCGTCGCGCGGCTGGGCGATGCTCCCTCCGGGGTACACCCGGAGGGCTCGAGCCAGGCGGGGGGCTACGTCGTGTTCGTCGCCGGCGCGGTGCCGGGCGATCGCGTGCGCGCGGTCGTGTACAAGCGCAAGCGCAGCTACGCCCATGCGCGCACGGTCGAGATCCTCGATCCCAGCCCCGAGCGGATCGCGCCCGTGGCCGATCATCCGGGCGTGCCTTGGCAGGTGCTGCCGTACGAGCGCCAGCTGGAGGTCAAGCACGCCCAGGTCGACGAGGCGCTGCGGCGGATCGGCAGGCTCGATGGGTTCGAGCTCGAGGCGATCGTGCCGGCCGTCCAGGAGTGGCGGTATCGCAACAAGCTCGAGTACTCCTTCGGCGAAACCGAAGACGGCTGTCTCGTATGCGGCTTTCACGTGTCCGCCGGCGCTAATCGGGTGACCGCCATGGGTGACTGTCTGCTCGCCTCAGAGGCCGGCAACCATGCACGCCAGCTCGTACTCGACTGGTGCCGAGCCGAGGGGCTCTCAGCTTGGGATCGCGGCCGCAGGCGCGGACGCCTACCCCCCGCTGTCGAGGGCGAGCGCGCCAAGCCGCCGCAGCCTGCGCCAGACGGGCGCGTCCGTCTGCGCAACCTCGTCGTACGCGAAGGCCGCCGCACCGGCAAGCTGCAGGTCCGCGTCGTCACGACCACCGGCGAGCTCGAGGCCGGCGCGCTCGCCGGCGCGTTGAGCGAGGCGCTCGGCGAGAGTCTCAGCGGCGTGCTGTGGACGCGCTCGCGCAGCCTCGCCGAGACCACTGCGGGAGGAGACACGGAGCTCGTGTGGGGCGAGGCCGAGCTGCCGGAGCGCCTCGGCGAGCTCGATCTGCGCATCTCTCCCGAGGCGTTCTTTCAGACCAACACCGAGATGGCCGAGACGTTGTACGGGATCGTCGCCGAGTACGCCGCGCTCGAGGGGTGGGAGCGCGTGTACGACCTGTACTGCGGGATCGGCACGATCGCGCTCACGCTGGCGCCGCACGCGGGCGAGCTGTGGGGGATCGAGCTGGTGGAAGAGGCCGTCGCCGACGCGATCGCCGGGGCACGCCGCAACGAGGTGACGAAGGCCAAGTTCTTCGCGGGCGACACCCGCCTCGCGCTGCCCGAGCTGCTGCAGCGTGCCGGGCGCCCCGACGTGGTCGTCATCGATCCTCCACGCGCGGGGCTGTCAAAGAAAGTCGTACGACGGATCGTCGAGGCGGCGCCCAAGCGGATCGTCTACGTGTCCTGCAACCCCACCACGCTCGCGCCCAACGCGGCCGAGCTGGTCGAGGCGGGCTGGACGCTGAAGCGGGTCCGTCCCGTGGACATGTTCCCGCAGACGCACCACATCGAGTGTGTCGCGCTGTTCGAGCGCTCGCACGCTACTCGTTCAAGCTGAGCGATTCGAGCACGTCGATCCAATCCTGCTGGCCTGTCGAAAATTCGAGTTCCTCAAATCTTGTGAGCAGATGCCCCACCTGTTTGAACAGGCTCCGGTCGGCGGGCTGCACGTACGCGGCGACTAGCCCTGGAGAGGGGACTTCGACTTCGATCGCTTCCACGTGTTCATCGAACTGCAACGTGCGGGCTGGGACCGTCTGATAGCCGCTGGCGATCCATGAGCGCACGTCAGCGCACAGGTCCGGCACCTTCAGGGCGAGCATTTCGCGCAGCCCCTTGATGAACACATGCAGACGGCGAGTGATCGCCGGGTTGCTCCAGCGCAGCGAGCTCACGGCGTTGATGAACCCATTGGCGATCTTCGCGTCCGTGTGATATCCCGTCGCAAACAACGCGCCGACGATCTCATAGCTCAGCTTCTGCTCGGATGAGTTCTGGGGTGAGCCCACGGCCACGTGGGGACATTCCGCGGCGAATTTCAGGTTGAGCTTGTGGAGGCTCGCCTTCTCCTTGGGCCATGTGTTCACGATCGCCTGCAGGGTCGTGTCCGCGGCGATCAGCGCACGGTGAGTCGAGGAGCTGTCCTGCGGGGAAGCAGCGAGCGCCTCGCCGGGAACCAGCCCGAGTGTGAGCACGGTGAGGGCGATCGCCAAGCGGCTGGGCATTGTCACTCGACAGTATCCTACGTCCGCAAATGCGCGCCGCCACGATTCGCGACCAGGAGATACTGATCGAGGAGCACCCCGACCCCGTCCCCGGCGACGGCGAGGTGCTCGTGCGCGTGCGCGCCGCCGGTCTGAACGGGGCGGATATGATGCAGCGCCGCGGGCTGTACCCGGCGCCGCCCGGCTCGCCCCAGGACATCCCCGGGATGGAGCTGGCCGGCGAGGTGGCCGCGCGCGGACCGGGAGCCGAGCGTTTCGCGATCGGCGAGCGCGTGATGGCGATCGTCGGGGGAGGCGCCCAGGCCGAGCTCGCAATCGTGCACGAGCGCCAGCTGATGGGCGTCCCAGACGGGCTCGACTGGCCCGCGGCGGGAGGTCTGCCGGAGGTGTTCACGACCGCTCACGACGCGCTCTTCACGCAAGCGGCCCTGCGGCCGGGTGAGCGCCTGCTCGTGCACGGCGGCGCCGGCGGGGTGGGCACCGCTGCGATTCAGCTCGCGCGCGCCACCGGCGCGCAGGCGACCGCGACGGTGCGGCGCGAGGGGCTGCGCGAGCAGGTATCCGCGCTCGGCGCAACCGCGATCGCGCCGGACGGCTTCGCCGAGAGAGGCCCGTTCGATGTGATCTTGGAGCTCGTGGGCGCACCCAACCTGCCCGAGAACCTGCAGGCGCTGGCGATGGAGGGGCGGATCGTCGTGATCGGCGTCTCGGCCGGCGTCAAGGCGGAGCTGAACCTGCTCGCGCTGATGGGCAAGCGCGCCCGCATCCACGGTTCCACGCTGCGCTCCCGGCCGCTCGAGGAGAAAGCGCTCACGGCCCGCCTCCTGGAGCGCGAGGTGCTCCCCATGTTCGCCGCCGGCGTCTTGCGCGTGCCCGTGGCCGAGACCTTCCCGCTCGAGGACGCAGCGGCTGCCTACGAGCGCTTCGCGGAGGGCGGCAAGCTCGGCAAGATCGTCCTCACGGCCTGACCGCGCGCCTCGCGAAGGCGCCTCGGTTTCGCGGGACCTATCGATAGATACGACGGCTGCGAAGCTCAGTACGGCGGCTGCGAGGCGTACCAGTCGCCCAGCGTGCGGAACGCTGCCCAGAAGGCGCGCTTTGCATCCTGTTCGTCGAGCGACTCGTCGATGTCGGGCACGTACAGCGCATCGATCGTCGGCGTCAGCTGCTGGATCTCGCCCAGACGAGGCTGCAGCGTATGCGCCAGCGGGATCTCCATCTCGGCCATTGCGCCCAGCGCCTCGACGCCCATCACGACCACGATGCTCGGCTGCACGATCGCGATCTCCTCGACCACCCGCGCGACGCACGCGAAGTCCGCGAGCGAAGGGTCGCTCAGCGGACACTTCACGCAGAGGGTTCCGTAGACGGCGAGCGGGTCGATCGACAGTCGCTTGAGCGACTTCATGATGGCGCTGCCGGCGCGACCGTAGAAGGCGACGCCCTCCTCGATCTCCGACGGCTGCGGCGAATGCTTGAGCAGCATGATGTCGGCCTGCGGGTGTCCCGAGCCGAGCACCGGCATCAAGGCACCACGCGGGCAGTGCGGGCACGCCTGCAGCTCGCGCGTGAGCGTGTTCAGCTCGCGAATCGCGCGCTCCAGGTACTTCTCGCGGATCTCGTCATCGGTGATGGGCATCGACCCCGAGGGATTTGACGACGCCCGTGGTTGTCCTTGACGGTGCACCAGGACTTGCGCTTTCGCTCGGGCTCCGACCTTACCTCGGACCGCTGCCGCGCGAACCTCGTGGCCCTCGCCTGACCCGCTTGATGCGCCGCGCCTTGCTCGCCCGCTGGGCCGCCGGCGGCGTGGCGCGCGTCTGCAGGAACTTCAGCGCCTGCACGTACAGCAGCGAGGAGGGACGGGTCGTGATGTCCGCGTCGCGCAGCGACTGCAGGAACTCGGCCGGGCCGTCGAAGTCGCGCATGCGGATCCGCACTGAGCCGAGGCCCTGCGCGACATGGGAGTCGGAGCCGGCCCCGGCGACGATCCGGTACTTGGCCGCGAAGCGTACGGCCTCCTCGTTGAACGCGCCGATCGCCACGCGTGGGTTGAACACCTCGATCGCGTCGACGTCGTCGAGAATCTTCAGCAAATGCTCGTAGTCAGGCACGGAGTGCATGCGGTCGAACGGGTGCGGCACGTACACAAGGCCACCCTGGCGCTTGATCTCGGCCACGGTCTCCGCCAGGCTGAGGCCGCGCGGGATCTTCTCTTCGATGAACAGCCCGATCACCTCGCCCTGGCTGGCGGTCTTGACCTCCTCGGCGACGATCACCTTCAGGGGGGGCTGGGGACCGGGCTCGGCCGCCTGCGAGCGCGCCTCGAGCGCGCCCGAGATCTCGTTGTGATCGGTCACCGCGATCGCCCCCAAGCCCTGTTCGCGCGCCGTCGCGAGCAGCACCTCGACGGGAGTGGCGCAATCGCCGGAGTGGTCGGTGTGCATGTGCAGGTCGACGTCGATCAACGGGCGCTGCGCCAGGCGTCTCTGCATCGCGGGATCTCCGTGTGCGGAATGGCGCCGCGCGGCGAGCGCGCGATAGATCGCTTCGAGCTCGCTGGTCGCGTCCTCGTCGTCGTGGACGAGCCGATAGTCCCCCGGGAAGTGGCGTGCCATCAGCTCGGCGGTCGCCGGGAGGCTCGCCGTGCGTGCGTCGAGGCGCCCGAAGAAGCTCTCCACGAAACGCCGTGCCACGAGCGTCGAGAGCAGCCGCTCGGTCGAGGAGTGGAAGGAGCCGACGTTCAGCGCCCGCGAGTGGCGCAGCGCCGCGTTCGAGGTGCTGGGGGCGAACGGCTCGTGCACGTGCACGAAATCCAGCTCGACGGTGCTCAGCAGTTCCTCGACGGTGCGCGCGACGTCGATCGGCAGCGCCGCCGGCCGCCGCCTGCCGCCGCCGGCGCCTGGCCGGGCGGAGGAGGGCAGGTCGAGCACCTCGCCGACCGCGACCACGTGCGGCTCGCCGCGCTCGGCCTCCCGCAGCAGCTCAGCGGGCTGCCCCCGCGCAGCGCGCAGCTCTTTGCGGCTCGCACGCACTCGCTCCTGCGAGCGCGACGGAGCGACGATCAGCACGCGGTGACCGCGCCGGGAGAGCTCGCGCGCGACCCGTGCGACGTGGGCGTTGACCTCGTTCTCCTCGTCCTCCCATGGATACGGGGTCACGTGAGCGATCGCAAACGGGGGACTCATCGCTGCTTAGTGTCCCGCCCGCCCGCGGCCTGCCCGGGCTATTTGGCCACGGGCGTTTTCACGGCGCGCGCTTTGCTGCGTTTGGCGGGGGAGCTCGCTTTGGCCGGCGCCTTCCGCGTGCTCGCCGCCCGCCTCGTGCTTCCGCCCGCCCGCGTGCCTGCTCGCCCGGTGTACTTGGCGATGAACTTCTCCGTGTCGGCGCGCGCCTGGTCATCGGGGCGCTGGTTGTGGGGCGACTTCATCAGGTAGGAGGAAGGCCCGTCCAGCTGCCCGCCGACGCCGTGGTTGAGCGCGAGCTTGCAGCAGCGCACGGCGTCGATCACGATGCCGGCCGAGTTGGGCGAGTCCCATACCTCGAGCTTCAGCTCGACGTTCAGCGGCACGTCGCCGAACGCCTGGCCCTCGACGCGGATGTGTGCCCACTTGCGATCGGTCAGCCACGGCACGTAGTCCGACGGTCCGATGTAGACGTCCTCCGCGGGCAGCTCGTGATCCATGATCGAGGTCACCGCGTTGGTCTTTGAGATCTTCTTCGACTCCAACCGCTCGCGCTCGAGCATGTTGTAGAAGTCCATGTTGCCGCCCACGTTCAGCTGCGAGGTGCGCAGCATCTTCACGCCGCGGTCGGCGAACAGGCGCGCGAGCGTGCGGTGCACGATCGTCGCGCCGACCTGAGACTTGATGTCGTCCCCGACGATCGGCAGGCCGGCCTTTTTGAAGCGCTTGTCCCAGTAGTCCTCGCGGGCGATGAACACGGGGATGCAGTTGACGAAGCCGCAGCCGGCCTCGAGCACCTGCTCGACGTACCACTTGGTGGCCTCCTCGGAGCCGACCGGGAGGTAGGAGACGACCACGTCGGTGTGGGTGTCCTTGAGGATCTTCACGATGTCCGCGGTCTCGCCGGGAGCCTTGGTGACCTTCTCCTTGAGGTACTTCCCGAGCCCGTCGTGGGTCATGCCGCGATACACGGGCACACCCAGATTCTTGGGGACCTTGGCGAACTTCATCGTGTTGTTCTGACCGGCCCAGATCGCCTGCCCGAGATCCTTGCCGACCTTCGTCTTGTCGATGTCGAAGGCCGCGGTGAATTCGATGTCGCGCACGTGGTAGCCGCCGAGGTCGACGTGCATCAGGCCGGGGACTTCCTGCGTCGGGTCGGCGTCGCGGTAGTAGTTGACGCCCTGCACGAACGCCGAGGCGCAGTTGCCGACGCCGACGATCGCGACGCGGACCTTGTCGGATTGGTATCTAGCGAGGCCGTTGCCGGAGGCGCCGTTCTTGGAGGCCGCGCCGTTGCCATTGCTGTGTTGGGTGGGAGTCAAGTCGTATGTCCTTCCTGAAGGTTCGGGGTAACTACTCCGCGGGGCGCGCTAGGTCACACCGCGGGCTGGGACAGCTCGCGTCGCACGTGCGCGATCCGCTGCGCGACGGTGATCAGGCTGAGGGCCGCGAGCACGTAGACGGCGCCCTTCAGCGGCGCGAGCTGCCCGCCTCCGGCGACGTCGGCGAACTTGATCGTGTTGTTCTCGCCCGACCAGATCGCCTCGCCGAGATCCTTGCCGACCTTGTTGGAATCGATGTCGAAGGCCGCGGTGAACTCGATGTCGGACACGTGGTAGCCGCCGAGGTCGACGTGCATCAGGCCGGGGACTGCCTGCGTGGGATCGGCGTCGGCGTAGTAGTGGACTCCCTGAACGAAGGCCGATGCGCAGTTTCCGACGCCGATGATGGCCACCCGGACCTTGTCGCTGCGCTCACGCGAAGCGCCGTTGGTCGACACGGCGAC
>DASYAM010000004.1:0-137187 GCA_036501315.1 Solirubrobacteraceae bacterium | reverse complement strand
CGAGCACAACCCCCTGTGCGGCGACGAGCTCGGAGTCCACATCCGCGTGCACGAGGGGCGCATCGAGGACCTGCGCTTCCACGGCCACGGCTGCGCGATCTCGCAGGCGTCGGCGTCGATCGCCTCGGAGGAGCTGATCGGCATGCAGCTGGCCGAGGTCGAGGCCCTCGGCGCCGACTGGATGATCGAGCTGCTCGGTATCCCCGTATCGGCCACGCGGCGCAAGTGCGCGCTGCTCAACCTCAAGGTCGTCCGCGGCGCGGTCACGGGCGACCACGCCTGGCCGGTATGAGCAGAGTCAAAAGCGCGCCGGAAGTGTGACAATTCCCCGCATAGACGTGGTTTCTGCCGGTCCGGGCCGTATCGTGCGAGGCGTGCAGGGATCACATCACGCGCCAACGGCAGTCGACCTTTTCTGCGGTGCCGGTGGGCTCAGCCAGGGCCTCACGGCCGCGGGCTTCACCGTACTTGCAGCTGCCGATCACGACCCCGACGCCTGCGCGACCTACAGGCAGAACTTTCCTGGCACATCACTGACGGAAGGCGATCTGACGGCGCGAGCCAAGCATGCAGAGCTTGTCGAAGCTGTGGGTGCAGGCAGGCTCGACCTGCTTGCCGGTGGACCGCCATGCCAGGCGTTTAGCCAAATCCACAATCACGACCGCCTACTCGCGGACCCCCGTAATCGTCTCTACCGGGAGTTCGTGCGGCTACTGGGTGAGCTGCGCCCGAGGGCGCTGCTGGTCGAGAACGTCCCCGGTCTAAACCAGCTCGCAGGTGGCGCAGTTCGTCGTCAGATCGAGCGCGACCTATCCCTCGATGGCGAGTACAACGTGATCTCCGGTGTTCTTGATGCCGGAGACTTCGGGACCCCACAGCGACGACAACGTCTGGTGTTTGCCGGCTTGTCCAGTGAGCTGGGCGAGCCACTGCTACCAAGCGGATCGGGAGTGACCAAGTTGGGGCTCGCAGAGGATGGGGCCAGCCAGCAGGCCGCACCGAAGCTGTGGGCCAGTGAGGAGCTGCGCGAGACCCTCACCGACCCATGGGATGACCGGGCCGTGACGGTCGCTCAGGCACTGAGCGACCTGACTACGCCAGGCGAGCGATACACGACCAAGCCTCAGTCGGCCTACCAGCAGAAGCTCAGGGCTGGGAGCGATCGGCCGCAGGATCACACCCCCTCACGCATACGCGAGGACACACGGCTGCGCCTGGAAGCGATCCCGCCCGGGGGCAACGTGTACGACCTTCCCGACGATCTGCTCGTTCGGTATCTCGGGAAGTCCAAGTGGGGCCCAGCCGGCAACGGAGAGCGCCTGTCCAGGCGCCACTTCTATGCCTACCGGCGCCTGAGCCCTGACCGGCTCGCCTGGACCGTGAACACCAAGGCCGACTTCGCCTACCACTACGCGTTCGCTCGTGGCCTGTCGGTCAGGGAGGCAGCGCGCCTGCAGGGATTCCCCGACCGCTTCCACTTCGCAACCGCTCCGCCCGGAACCCCGGGACAGCTCAAGAACGGTGCAAGGCATTCACGCTACCGCCAGGTGGGTAACGCCGTTCCACCGCCCTTGGCGCAGGCGATTGCGACCGCCATAGCGAGTATGTTGAGCGCGACTGCACCCACACCCCGGGTCGCAGTCGCCGCTGCATGACTCCCGCTCTCAACGGCCCCTTCAGTCAGCCAAGCCGCGTCGCCCTGATCGACGCGTATTTTGGCGAGCGCAAGGTTGCGCCAGCTGACGCGTGGAAGGATGTGTATCGCCTGTTGCTGTGGGCGGACCCGACGACCGGGCTTGCCCATTGCTACGAGAGCGACAAGGCGCAACCCGGGCGACCGTGGTACGCGCGTACGCTCGCCTTTCACGCCTGGGTCGCCGCACAGCTGAGTGTCGGTGCGGATGAGCTTCCAGGGGAGATCGACTGGATGTTCCGCAGCGTGATTCAGCGCGTTGCCGCGGAGGAGACAGCCAAGCGTCAAATCCTCGCCGAGCGAGGGCGCGACCAGCGCAATCCCTATGAGGCCCAGGGGATGCCGGAGCCCGGAGACGATCCCGAGTTGCGCGAGCTGCTCGAGCCACTGCTCCCGGAGGCTCATGATCAACGACCGAGCCCCGAGATCACCAGAGAGGTGCTGCGCACGATCCGGGCCTATATCGCCAGTGAGAACAAGCGCAAGAATCTCCTTGGACGGGGATTTGAGGACGTGCTGAAGGGTATCCTCGACCGTCTCGACGGTCCACGCCCGGCGCAGACCGGCGTCCAGATCGCACTCCAGGAGATCCCAGGATTCCGTGCGCCGCGTCCCGGAGACAAGGAGGAGAAGGTCGACCTCTGGGCGAGAACGGGGAAAGGCGCACGGGCACTGGTGAGCGCGAAGTGGTCGGTTCGCGCCGATCGGGAGAAGCAATTCTTCGGGGACTACCGCACCTACGTCACGTTCAACGAGCTGCGCGAGCCGTTTGGCTTCTACTGGCTCACCAATGAGTTCGACCCAGCCCGCCTACGCGCGAACGCGACCTACATAGAGGGTAACCGGCCGTTGTTCGACGCTGTCGTGCATGTTTGCCCAGAGGCGTTGCGCGTCGTGCACGACCTCGGCCGGGCCGATCTGCCCAAGACCCTCGCTGAGCTACGAGAGCACCTCGACAGCGGGCGGATCATCAGCCTTGCGAGCTGGCTCGAACT
Organism: Solirubrobacteraceae bacterium; assembly: GCA_036501315.1. Taxonomy (GTDB): domain Bacteria; phylum Actinomycetota; class Thermoleophilia; order Solirubrobacterales; family Solirubrobacteraceae; genus Palsa-744. The sequence continues at coordinate 134,499 of DASYAM010000004.1, read as the reverse complement.
CGTCAGCCGTAGCTGACGCGCGCCCTGATCTCGCGCTCGATGACATCAGCGACGGTCAGCTGATCTTCGTGTTCCCAGAAGCGTAAGACCGCCCATCCGGCATCTTGTAGTGCGGTCGTGTGCTGGAGGTCGCGCTCCACGTTGCCAGCGATCTTCGGTTTCCAGTAGTAGTCGTTGCGGATGTCCGGCCTTTGCCCGTGCTCGGGGCAGCCGTGCCAAAAGCAGCCATCACAGAACACAGCCACCTGGCGCTTGGCGAAGGCGATGTCTGGCCGGATCGGCCTGAAACCTTCCAGGCGAATCGGCAGGTCCACCCTGAAGCGAAGACCTCTGGAGTGCAACAACGATCTTACGGACACCTCGAACTTCGTGTCCCGCCGCCGGATTGCGCGCATGTTCGTGCTGCGGGAGGAAGGTCCCGGACACGGTGGCACACAGCTCCCCGGCACAGCCGGAGGGTATCCTGATTGCGGGCTCGGCGCATGCCCTCATACGCTCAACGAGCGAACCGGTACCTACGCCTAGCAGAGCGTCCCCGGCGCTCTCGATACAATCCCTAGTGCAGCACACGGGATTCGCACAAAGCCACGCAGCGAGGAGCCTCATGGCCACGATTGATCGCACGTCCATCGCCAAACCGAGCCCGATCGTCGAGGACGACCAGGGTCAGCTGCGCGCCCGCCAGGGCATCTCGCGCGAGGTCGTGAGCGAGCTGTCGAAGATCAAGGGCGAGCCCGATTGGATGGCCGAGAAACGGTTGAAGGCGCTGGAGATCTTCGAACGCAAGCCCGTCCCCACGTGGGGCCCCGACCTGAGCGGGTTGAATCTGGACGACCTCGTCCTCTACTCCCCCCCAACCGCCGGGCGCTTCAACTCGTGGGACGACGTGCCAGCCGAGATGAAGCAGACCTACGAGGACCTCGGCATCCCCCAGGCCGAGCGCGAGCACCTCGCGGGCGTCGTCGGCGTGTGGCGCCAGGAGCCCGTGTATGAGGGGCTGAAGGAGGAGTACGCAAAGCAGGGGATCCTGTTCTGCTCGATGGACACGGCGATCACCGAGTATCCGGAGCTCGTGCAGAAATACTTCATGACCAAATGCGTGCCGGCGCAGGACAACAAGTTCTCTGCGCTCCACGGCGCAGTCTGGTCGGGCGGAGCCTTCTGCTACATACCCAAGGGCGTCAAGTGCGACCTGCCGCTGCAGTCCTACTTCCGCATGGAGGGGGCAGGAGAGGGCACGTTCGAGCACACGCTGATCGTCGCCGACGAGGGCGCCGAGGTGAACTACATCGAGGGCTGCACCGCGCAGACCTACAGCGTCAACTCGATGCACTCCGCTGTGGTCGAGATCTTCGTGCACGACGGCGCCAAGGCGCGCTACACGACCGTGCAGAACTGGAGCAAGGACGTCTACAACCTGAACACCAAGCGCGCGATCGTCGACGCGAACGGCACCGTCGAGTGGGTCGGCGGCTCGATGGGCGCGAAGTACGTGATGCTCTACCCCGGCTCCTACCTGATGGGCGAGGGCGCGCGCGCCGATCACCTCAACGTCGGCGTGGCTGGCAAAGGCGTGCACAAGGACACCGGCGCGAAGGTCGTGCACCTCGCGCCGAACACGACCTCGAACATCCTCGCCAAGTCGATCTCCAAGGACGGCGGGATCATGGGCTACCGCGGGTTGGTCAAGATGGGCCACAACAGCGCCGGCTCGAAAGCGCGCGTACAGTGCGATGGGCTGATGATGGACGGCGAATCGAAATCGGACACCTGGCCCGACATCCAGATCCAGAACCCGCACGTGACCGTCGCGCACGAGGCGACCGTCGGGCGCATCTCAGACGACCAGCTGTTCTACATGGGCTCGCGCGGCTTCACCGAGGACGAGGCTGCGGCGATGATCGTCAACGGCTTCATCGAGCCGGTGACGAAGGAGCTGCCGATGGAGTACGCGGTCGAGCTGAACAGGCTCATCCAGTTGGAGATGGTCGGCAGCATAGGCTAGAGCGCGCTCGATCTTGAGAGCGCCCGTAGACACAATCGCCGCACCGCTGTTTCCCGTGCGCCTGCCGTGGGTGAACGTGGTGGGGACCCAGGCGAGCATCATCCAGCGGGGCAAGCCGATGCTGGTCGAGTTCTGGGACTTCTGCCGCCCCAACTCGCTCCGCACGCTGCCGTATGTAAAGGCGTGGCACAAGCGCTACGAGGACGACGGGCTGCGCGTGATCGGGGTGCACTGTCCCGGCTTCGGCCCTTCGCGCGAGGAGGCGGCCGTGCGCGAGGCGGTCGCGCGCCTTGACATCGAGTACCCCGTGCTGATCGACAGCGAGCTCGCGGTGTGGGAGGACTACGGCAACCAGGGCTGGCCCGCCAGGTATCTGTTTGACGGGCGGGCGCGCCTGTTCGAGTACCACTACGGCGAGGGCGCTTACGAGGAAACCGAGAGAGCGATTCAGGAGCTGCTCGGCGTCGAGCGCGCGCCGCTCGCGCCGCTGCGCCCCGAGGACACCGCGGACGCGCGGCTCGTGCCCCAAACCGCCGACCAGCCGGGCGCCTACTCAGGCCCGTACGAGGGCGGCGGCGTATGGGCGGTGCTCGGCGGGAAGGGCACGGTGCGCGTCACCGCGGGCGCGTCCACCGGGGACACGGGCGCATCCGCGACCGAACTGACTGTCACTCACCCCGGCGCGTACCAATTGGTCGAGCACGAGCGCCACACCGCGGGCGTGCTCGCCCTCGAGATCGGCACGGGCGTGGAGTGCCACGCGACGTGCTTCACGCCGGGCTTGCCCTGAGCGACCGTGGGGCCCGCGGTCCACGCGGGCCCCAGGCAGAGACCCTACGCTTGCCTCCACCAGATCATGCTAACAGCTCGAATGTGTTGTTGAAGACGGCTGTGTTGCTTCCCGCTAAGCTCGGAAATCCGAACATTCGAAAGCATTTGACCAGCCTGTCCTTGTTAAGGATGACTGCCGGCGAGCACCGGCGCGAGGTCGCGATGAGTGAGGTCCATCAACAGTCGCTTCAACACGGGCGGTCCCGAGTCATCGACCAACACGCATGTGCCCGGCCAGTAGGGACTATCGCCTTGACGAGAGGCGAAGCTCACATCGAAGATCCACGAGCCCGAGTTGACCAGGCGCGCGCCGCCGCGCCCGAGCCATTCCTGCGCATCGTCACCGGGCAGTGGACCGGCGCGGTGGGTGTGGCCGAAGACCACGTGCGCGTCGCCGAGATCTAGGCGCGCCGCGACCTCGCCGATCGCGCGCAGGCCCGCGCGGCGGAGCTCGACGAGTGAGATGTTTGCGCTCACCGGCCCCAGCCGGGCGCGGTTCATCGCGCCGATCGCGAGCGGGAAGCTGCTGGCGATCGCACGCCGGCGCACGCGCTGGGCGAGCGCACTGAGGCCCCCAACCGAGCCGTTTGCACCCCCACCCCCACCGAGCGCGCGCCAAGCGTTCGTCGTGGCGATGCCGTTGAGCGCCGGGCCGGTGCGCGAATAGCGCGCCATCGCATCACGCCACGCGTAGATCGGGGCCGTCACCGCCTCGTAGCCGTCAACGCTCGCGAGCAAGGCTGACGGCCGTTCCAGCAGGCGCCCCATCACCCCCACGCCCAGACGCTCGAGCGTCGGGATCGTGAGATGGCAGTCAAGGAAGTGCCCGTGCATCGCATACACGTCAGGTCGCACCCACAGCCCCGGATAGGCGCCGCTGACGCGTGCCGGAGCCGCCCACTCGGCAATCTGCGCGAGCATCGCCGAGCCCTCGGCCGGCGCGAAGCGCTGCTCGAGGCGCAGCGGCTCGGGCTCGTGCAGCGCGCGCGCGTCGAGCCAGGAGGTGACGAGCAGGTGGTCGTGGTTGCCGGCGGTCACGACCAGCTCCCCACCTGCCAGCGCACGGCCGACGTCCTCAAAGAACGGGCGCGCGGCGGCAAGCGCCTCGTGCGGCGGTCCGTGGCGCAGCTCGAGCACATCGCCGAGCAGCACCAGGCGATCGATGTCGGCTAGCTCGTCCAGTAGCGGCGCACGCAGCTCGGGACGGCGCAGCACGTCGACGCCGGAGAGGCCGCCGAGGTGCAGGTCGGAGACGATCAGGGTCCGCATTACGAGAGATCGTGGATCGCGGTCGGCCGGCCGCCGGGCCTCAACACTCGCATCGACGGTGGGGCATAGCCGCTGCGGAGGCTTTCGCGCTCAGGACGCCCCGCCCAGAGGGGCGGTTTCGCGCGCGGGGCGGACCGTCTTGGGCAGCATGAAGCGGACGTCCTCGCGGATGACGTGGAACTCGGAGATGTCCGAGACGCCACGCGCGCGGAAGAAGTCGAGTAGGTCCTGCACCAGGTCGTCGGGGGCGCTGGCGCCGGAGGAGATGCCGACCACGCGACGGCCGACCAGCCACTCCTCCTGCACCTCCCCCGCGTTGTCGATCAGGTGGGCGTCGGTGCCACAGTCACGCGCGACCTCAACGAGCCGCACCGAGTTCGACGAGTTGCGCGAGCCGATCACGAGCATCACATCGCAGGCGTCGGCCATCTGCTTGACGGCCGCCTGGCGGTTGGTCGTGGCGTAGCAGATGTCGTCGGTGCGGGGACCGGCGATGCTCGGGAAACGCCCGCGCAGGCGGGCGAGGATCGAGCTGGTCTCGTCCACCGACAGCGTCGTCTGGGTGATGTAGGCGACGCGCTCGGGATCGTCGACTTCGAGCTCATCGACGTCCTGCTCTGACTGCACGAGCACGATCCGATCGGGCGCCTCGCCCATCGTGCCTTCGACCTCCTCGTGGCCGTCGTGGCCGACGAGCACGATCGTGTAGCCCTCTTCGGCGAAACGCGTCGCCTCGCGGTGTACCTTCGTCACGAGCGGACAGGTCGCGTCGATCGTGCGCAGGCCGCGCTGCGCCGCCCCAGCACGCACGCTCGGCGCGACGCCATGCGCGGAGAACACGCACACGGCACCTTCGGGCACCTCGTCCTGCTCCTCGACGAAGATCGCCCCGCGCTCGCGCAGCTGATCGACGACGTGCTTGTTGTGCACGATCTCCTTGCGCACGTACACGGGCGCGCCGTGCAGCTCGAGCGCCCGTTCGACCGTCTGCACGGCACGGTCCACCCCGGCGCAATAGCCGCGCGGTGCGGCCAGCAGGAGCTTCTCGACCGTATTTGCAACAGCGCTCGGCACGCTGCTCATTGTAGGGGCCCTCCAGGTACCCTAAGCGCGTGGCGCAAAGGCACCTGGACAGGCTCACTCCGATCGACGCGTCGTTCCTGCATCAGGAGGGGCCCGTGTCGCACATGCACGTCGGCGGCCTTACGATCGTCGAAGGGCCGCCGCCGGCGATGGAGGAGTTCCTCGAACAGATCCGCCGGCGGCTGCATCTCGTGCCGCGCTACCGCCACAAGCTCGCCTTCACCGCGCTCGACAGTGGGCGCCCCGTGTGGGTCGACGACCCGAGCTTCAACCTCGAGTATCACATCCGCCACACCGCGCTGCCGACACCGGGCGGCTGGGAGCAGCTGTGCGGCCTGACCGCACGGATCTTCTCCCAGCAGCTGGACCGCTCGAAGCCATTGTGGGAGATGTGGCTGATCGAGGGACTGAAGGACGACCGCTTCGCGCTGATATCGAAGAGCCACCATGCGCTGATCGACGGGATCGCCGGGATCGACCTCGCGACCGTGCTGTTCGACCTCTCTCCTAAACCGCCGCCGCTACGCAACTCCGGGCGCGCATGGCAGCCGCACGCAGAGCCGGGAACCGCCGAGCTGCTGCTCGCAGGCCTGCGCGGGGCGGTACGGGCAGGGATTGAGCTGGCGGAGGGCGCGCTCGACGCACTCGCCCATCCCGACCATGCGCTCGTGCGCGCGCGCGAGGCCGCCGAGGGTCTCGGCGAGATCGTCTGGGCCGGGCTGAACCCGGCCCCCGACGTCCCGCTGAACGTGCCGATCGGACCGCACCGGCGCTACTTCGGGATAGGCAGCCGCCTGGACGACTTCAAGCTCGTAAAGAACGCCTTCGGCGGGACCGTCAACGACGTCGTGCTCGCCGTCGTCGCCGGCGCGCTGCGCACCTTCCTGATCTCTCGCGGCGTACGCACCGAGGGCATGGAGCTGCGAGCGCTCGTGCCCGTGTCGGTCCGCGCCGAGGACGAGCACCGCCACGGTGGCAACCGCATCGTCGCGATGCGCGGGCCGCTGCCCGTCTACATCTCAGACCCGATCCAGCGCCTGCGCTTCGTCTCGGAGGCGATGGACGGGCTGAAGGAGTCAAAGCAGGCGCTCGGCGCGGAGGTGATCGCGGGCGTGCAGAACTTCGCCCCGCCGACGATCCTCGCGCAGGCCTCGCGGTTGAACTTCTCCACACGCCTGTTCAACCTGCTTGTCACGAACGTCCCCGGCCCGCAGTTCCCGCTGTACGTGCTCGGCCGCGAGATGCTCGAGGCCTACCCGGTCGCGTTCCTGCCTGAGAACCACGCGCTGGCGATCGCGATCATGTCCTACAACGGCCAGATGAACTTCGGGCTGCTCGGCGACTTCGACGCGCTGCCCGACCTCGACACGATCAGCGACTCGATCGCCGAGGAACTCGCAAAGCTCGTCTCGCTCGCGCGCGAAGCAGTTCAAACCCCGGCGTAGCCCGCCACCCCTCGTGGCCCGTCCTCGCCCTCAGTAGCCGAGCGCGAACTTAGCGTCCTCCGACATCTTCTCCGGAGACCACGGCGGCGTGAATACCATCTCGGACTCGACCGTCTTGACGCCTTCCAGTTCGCCGACGAACTCTTCGATCTGCTCGTTGACCTGCGGCCCGATCGGACAGCCGGGCGTCGTCAGCGTGAACGTGACATGCACGTTTCCGTCGTCGACCTCGACCCCGTAGATCAAGCCAAGCTCGACGAAGTCCAGCCCGAGCTCGGGGTCGATCACGTTCGATAGGGCATCCATCACATCCTCGACGGTAGGCATACCCCGAGTCTACCGTCGCAAGACCAGCGCTTTAGTTATCGCAGCCTAAGCGGTCCCACATGTACAGCTGAATGCACTCGGTAGCGAGTTCGATCGCGCGCTCGCGCGAAAGACGAGGAAGCACCGTATTCAGAGCCTGATCCTCGGAGACGCCCGCCTGGAAGGCTTCCTCGCCGCGGAAGCCCGCGGCGATCTTCAGCGCCTCGCGGCGGTTGTCGCCAAGGCTCGGGAACACGCCGACGAGGAAGTCGGTGTTGGGGATCGGCTGGCCGACCTCGAGCGAAGCGTGCCAGGCGGCCAGTAGGTGCAGGTCGTCCTCGTCGAGGCTGGCGATCGCCTTGGCGTAGTGGACCGACAGCTCCTTGTCGGGAATGTCGTCGACCCACGCGCGCACGACCTCGCCAACAAGCTGGCGGCGCGCCTCACGGCCAACCGACTCCGCGATCACGCGAATCGCATCCTGGGGCTCGATGAAGCAGAGTGGCATCTGCAGGACTGTAGGCAACGGTGTGGACGGTACTTTTCCGAATTGGGCGCAGCTGGCCGGCTCGAGCGCGAATCGATCGTCAGGTCCTCCCCGCCGCGGAATCCGACCGCTCCACATCCTCGGGCAGCTCGAGCGCAGCGCGCGTACGCTCGAGCGCATGATGATCGGACATGTCCGAGCGGAAGCCGAGCGATGCCCTCCTGCCCTTGCCCCAGTTGGCGAGCGCCAGGTCGAGCGCTTCCACGGGCACGTCGATCGCCTCGGCGAGCGCGAGCGCGCGGCGCTCGAGGATCAGCTCGTCGCCGATCGCGAACACGCGCTTGGCGGCTAGTGTCGTGAGATCCTCCCCTGCTGGGCCGCGCACTCCGGAGAGGTGCAGCGAGTCTGCGCGCAACTCATACAAACCGAGGCGCCCGAGCGTCACAAGCAGGTCGTAGCGACCCATGCGCGCGAAGCCGGGAAGCGCAAGCCGTTCAAACAACCGCCCGAAACGGCGCGGCGCGCTCCATGCTTCATCCCCGGTGAAGGCACTCGCCTGGGTTCCGCCCGAGCGCTCCACCCAGTGACGGTAGGCGAGCAGCGTCTCCGCCCCGCGCGCAGGATCGTGAGAGGTGCGCGGCCCGAGCAGCGCCCCGTCGAGGTCGGGCAGCGACCCGTTCCGCCAGCCGGTGGCGCCGGCGGCGACGAGCGCCTGACGGATGAAGAAGAAGGAGTCCTCGCGCTCGAGTGGAGATAGATAGGCCGTCAAGAAGCACATCCATGTGGCCTCCTCCAGATCCTCTTCGGCACGCGCACGGATCTCGCCATAGACGGCGGGCGGAGCGGCGCCAAGCGCCAGCAGACGGGCGCTCGCGAAGGCAATCTCATCAGCCAGGCGCTCGGCCTCGGCGGAGGAGCGCAGCCCCGGCAGCAGCGGTGAGCGAAAGCCGTCGTCGACATCGCGGGCCTCATGCACGACGCGCATCTTGCGCGAGCCGCTCGTGCGGGCACGCGCCCGCGCCGACCCCGTCGTCGCGGACGTCTTCGACCCGCGCCCTGTGCTCGGCCGACGGCCGTCGCTCCCTGCGCGCGTAGACGGTGGCGCCGGCGCGAGCCCGGGCAGCGTCTTGCTGCAGATCGGGCAGCGCTCTATGAAGCGGTTATGACGGCAGAAGGTCGGCATGCAAAGTAGGTGAAGCGCCCTGTGCGCGTGCTCGCTCAGCGCCCGCGCGCCGCTCCTTGGCGAGGGCGTAGAGGTAGTCGTCGAAGTCGACCTGGATCGTATGGCGCTTGGAAGCGACGTAGCGCTTGCGCAGCGCCGCCTGGTCGGCCTCGATGTCCGCCCGCAACGAGGCGGTGGACGGCAGCGCGTAATTCCCGCGCAGGTAGTCGCCGACCCAGGCGCCCTGTGCCTCGGCGAGCGGCATGATCGCCCCGAGCGGCTGCAGCAGGCCGATGAAGAACAGATTGGGGATGTCCGGGTGAAAGACGCGACGGAACAGCTCGATGTGATTGTCCGGCGCGGCGAGGAAATCGGCGTCGAAGAACGGGAAGGTGATCTTGTAGCCCGTGCAATAGACGATGATGTCGGCGTCGACCGTGCTGGCATCGAGGAAACGCACCCGGCTGCCCTCGAACGCCGCGATGTTGGGCTTCGGCACGATCGTGCCGTGCTGAATGCGATCGAGGACGCGTCCGGAGATCGTCGGATGAGCCTCGCCGAAGCGATGATCGGGCTTCGGCAGGCCATAACGCTCGGGCCTGCCCGTGTAAGCCACGATCAGTCGCTGGGCAAGGCGCTGGCGAAGCTTGAAAGGGATGCGGGGATCGTTGCGGCGCTGGTCCATCGGCCGGCCGAACAGATACTTGGGCACGATCCAGGCGCCACGGCGAGCGGCGAGATAGGTGCGGGCGGCTGCGTATGACGACTCGACGGCGATGTCCACGGCCGAGTTGCCGAGGCCGAGCACGACCACGTTCTTGCCGGTGAAGATCGAGTTGTCCTTGTAGTAGTGCGCGTGCATCTGCTCACCCGCGAAGGTGTCAGCGCCGGGGAACGCGGGTTCGGGCCAGCGCGGGTTCCAGTGATGGCCGTTGGCGACCAGCAGCGCGTCGTAGGTACGCGTCTCCCCACGCTCGAGCGTGATCTCCCAGACGCCGTCCGCGCGCCGAGACGCATGCTCCACGCCCGTCTCAAAGGTGATTTTCTCGCGCAGCCCAAAATGGTCGACGTACTCATCGAAGTACGCCTTGATTTGGGTGTGGTGGGGAAAGTCGGGATAGGACGCCGGCATCGGAAAGTCCGAATACTCCATGCGCTCGCGCGAGGTATCGATGAACAGGTCGCGATACGCCGAGGACATTCCGTTGCGATTGCCGAACACCCAGTTGCCACCTACCTGGTCGGACTTCTCGTAGCAGTCGAACGGAACCCCGCGCTCGGCGAGCGCCTTGGCCGCGGCGATCCCTGACGAGCCGGCGCCGATGATGCACGCCCTGGGAAGATCGCTGTCGCTGGTGATCGTCGTGGCCATGCACAAGCAGCGTAGAAGAAAGGCCCGGACCGCGGCAGGATCAGGACCGCGCTTCAGGCTCATCCCGCGGCACGCGGGCCGCGACGAATGGGCTACCCTGCCCCGATCCCAGGGCCGACGTGTTGCGGCGGGCCCTCAGGGCCCTGATCGGCATCGGCGTGACCAGCAACGCCACCATCCTGCGGCAGAGCGCTCGCGCCGCTAGCGCCGTTGCGTTTGGCCGCGAGGTAGCGGTCGACCATGCGCGCACACTGGCGTCCCTCGTTGATCGCCCACACGATCAGCGACTGACCGCGGCGAGCGTCGCCGGCGGCGAACACGCCGTCCACCGAGGTCTTGTAGGGCTTTACCGCCTTGATGTTGCCGCGTGGATCCTTCTCCACGGCAAGCCGGTCGAGCAACTGCTGCTCGGGATGCAAAAAGCCCATCGCCAGCAGCACCAACTGCGCCGGCAGCTCGCGCTCGGTCCCCGCGACCGGGCCGAACGGCGGTGCGGGCTCGGCCTGGGCGATGTGCAGGGCGGCGAGCGCGCCGGTGCCGTCGTCGGAGAAGTGGGTGGTCGTGACCGAGTAATCCTGCTCGCCCGCGTGCAGGTTCTTCGCCTCCTCCATCGCATAGCTGAGGCGGTACTTCTGCGGCCACTGCGGCCACGGCGTGCGGTCATCTGGACGGTGCTCCGGCGGCTCGGGCAGCAGCTCGAGCTGAACGATCGAACGCGCGCCCTCGCGCAGCGCGTTGCCTACGCAGTCAGCGCCCGTATCGCCGCCGCCGATCACGACAACGTCCTTGTCCTTCGCAGTGATCGTCCGCTCGACGGCCGGCCGTGGTACGCGAGGCTGGGGGCCGTGCTCGCGCGCGACCCAGCGGTTACGCTGATAGAGGTAGTCCATCGCAAAGTGCACGCCGGCCAGCTCCCTGCCCGGCACCTGCAAGTCGCGGGGCACGCGCGAGCCGGTTGCCAGCACGACCGCATCAAAGCCGCCGCGCAGCTCTGCGACGCTTAGCACCTCGCGAGGAGTCCCATCCTCACCGCCCCGGTCGCCGTTTCCGGATCCCTCATCGCTGACATCGAGATCGCCGCCGACCTCGACGCCGCAGCGCAGCTCCACACCCTCGGCGAGCAGTTGCTCGACGCGGCGCTCGACGACGCTCTTCTCGATCTTGAAATCGGGCACACCGAACCGCACCAGCCCGCCGATTGCCTCGTCGCGCTCGAACAGCGTTACGCGATGACCGGCGCGACGCAGCTGCTGGGCGGCGGCCATGCCCGCCGGGCCGGAGCCGACGACAGCTACGGACTGGCCTGTCTCGCGCCGCGGCGGCTCCGGCACGATCCAGCCCTCCTCCCAGGCGCGGTTGACGATCGCGTTCTCGATCTGCTTGATCGTGACCGCGTCTCCCTCGCGGATCTCGAGCACGCACGCCGCCTCGCACGGAGCCGGGCAGAGCCGGCCGGTGAACTCGGGAAAGTTGTTCGTCGCGTGCAGTTGCGCGATTGCGTCCTTGAAACGATCGTGGTAGACGAGGTCGTTCCAGTCGGGGATCAGGTTCCCGAGCGGGCAGCCGTTATGACAGAACGGCACACCGCAGTCCATACAGCGAGCGCCCTGCTCGCGCAACTCGGAAACCGGCCGCGTGAGCACGAACTCGCGATAGTCGTGCGCACGCTCGGCCGGATCGCGCTGAGGCGGCCCGTGGCGCTCGATTTGCAGGAACCCGCCGAGCTTGCCCATCTAGTGGTCCCTTTCTGGCTCGCCGATCGTTTGGGGAGCGCCGATCACGTCGATCTCGTTCTTGGGCAGCGCACCATTACCGGCGCTGGACATGTCGCCGGTGTCCGCTGCACGTACCTCTTCCTCGGCCAGCTCTTGCAGGACGCGCTTGTAATCATGGGGCATCACCTTCACGAACGCTCCCCGCGCGAGCAAGCCCTCCCACTCCGCCAGCACGCGTGCGGCGACGGGGGAGTCGGTGCGCTGGAGGTGCTCTTCGATCATCGCGCGCAGCTCGATCGCATCCGCGGCCGCGAGCGCATCGAAGCCGACCATGCCCATGTTGCAGCGCTTCGCAAATGTGCCTTCCTCGTCGAGCACATAGGCCACACCGCCGCTCATGCCAGCCGCGAAGTTACGCCCAGCCGGACCGAGCACGACGACGCGCCCGCCGGTCATGTACTCGCAGCCGTGGTCGCCCACGCCCTCGACGACCGTCCACGCGCCCGAGTTGCGCACCGCGAAACGCTCGCCTGCCAGGCCGCGGAAGAACGCCCGGCCGGCGGTCGCGCCGTAGAGCACGGTGTTGCCGACGATCACGTTCTGCTCGGCGATGAAGTCCTCGCCCATGGACTCCGGCGGGCGCACCGCGAAGACCCCGCCGGAGAGGCCCTTGCCGGCGTAGTCGTTGGCGTCGCCGTTCAGGGTGAACGTCACGCCGGGCGCGAGCCAGCCGGCGAAGCTCTGGCCGGCCGAGCCGGCGAAGTCGACCGTGATCGAGTCCGCCGGCAGACCCTCGGCGCCGTGCGCGCGCGCGATGTGGCTGGAGAGGATGCCGCCGACACAGCGGTTGCGGTTGCGAATCTCAAGCTCGGCGCGCACCGGCTCGCCCCGCTCGAGCGCCGGCTGAGCCAGCTCCACCAGCCGCCAGTCGAGAGCGTCCTCAAGCACTGCCGGCGGCGGCTGCACACGCCGGCGGGGCGCGTCGGGGGGCAGCTCGACGTGGGTGAGGATGTGGGTGAGGTCGACGCCGCGCGCCTTCCAGTGCTCGATCGCGCCGCGCGCGGACAGCAGATCGACGCGGCCGATCGCCTCGTCCAGCGAGCGCAGGCCGAGCGAGGCGAGGATCTCGCGCACTTCCTCGGCGACGAAGAAGAAGAAGTTGACGACGTGCTCGGGAGTGCCCTTGAAGCGCTTGCGCAGCTCCGGATCCTGGGTGGCGATCCCGACCGGGCACGTGTTCAGGTGACAGGCGCGCATCATGATGCAGCCGGTGGCGATCAGCGGCGCGGTGGAGAAGCCCATCTCATCGGCGCCGAGCAGCGCGGCGACGACGACGTCGTGGCCGGTCTTCAGCTGCCCGTCGGTCTGCACGACGATGCGCGAGCGTAGGTTGTTGAGCAGCAGCGTCTGCTGGGTCTCAGCCAGGCCGATCTCCCAGGGGATGCCCGCCGCCTGGATCGAGGACAGCGGCGAGGCGCCGGTGCCGCCGTCGTGGCCGGCGATCAGCACGCGGTCGGCGTTCGCCTTCGATACGCCCGCGGCGACCGTGCCGACGCCGACCTCGGAGACGAGCTTGACCGAGACCTGCGCCTGCGGGTTGGCGCAGCGCAGGTCGTAGATCAGCTGCTTGAGGTCCTCGATCGAGTAGATGTCGTGGTGGGGCGGCGGCGATATGAGACCAACACCGGGGGTGGTGTGGCGGATCGAGCCGATGTAGGCGTCGACCTTGTGGCCGGGCAGCTGACCGCCCTCGCCGGGCTTGGCGCCCTGAGCCATCTTGATCTGTAGCTCGTCCGCGTTCACGAGGTAGTGGATCGTGACGCCGAAACGGCCCGAGGCGACCTGCTTGATCGCCGAGCGCCGCCGGTCGCCGTTGGCGTCGGGCTGGAAGCGCGTCGGGTCCTCCCCGCCCTCGCCGGTGTTCGAGCGCCCACCGAGGCGGTTCATCGCGATCGCAAGCGTCTCGTGCGCCTCGCGCGAGATCGACCCAAGGCTCATCGCGCCGGTGCAGAAGCGCTTGACGATCTCGCTCGCCGGCTCGACGTCCTCGAGTGGAATCGCTCGTCCAGACCCCAGGGCTCCGTTCTCTTGCTCGGGCCCGATCTGCAGCAGCCCGCGCAGCGTGGCCTTGCGCGCCGCGTCCTCGTTGATCGCGCGCGCGTACTCGCGATACTTCGCGAACGCCTCGCTCCCTCGCACGGCGGTGTGCGCCTCACGGTCGCCTTGCAAGGCGGCGCCGACGTCGCCGTTGACCGCCCGCACCGCGTGTTGGACGAGCGCGATCGTCTCGGGGTTCCACATATGCTGCTCGCCGTCGCGGCGCCACGCGTAGACACCGCCGACCGGCAATAGCTCGTCATGCGGCGTCGGATAGGCACGGGCGTGACGCTCAAGCGCCTCGGTCGCCAACACCTCCAGGCCAACGCCACCGATGCGCGAGGCAGTGCCGGTGAAATGCCTGTCGACCAGCTCCCGCTCGAGTCCGACCGCCTCGAAGATCTGCGCTCCGCAGTAGGACTGGATCGTGGAGATGCCCATCTTGGAGATCGTCTTGAGCAACCCTTTGCCGAGCGCTTTGACCACGTTCTGCGCGGCCTCCTCGGCGCTCAGCGGAGTCTCCTCGTCACCGCCGTTTCCAGCGCGCGTGATGCGCCCGGTGAAGACGAGCTCGTCGAGCGTCTCGAGCATCACGTACGGATTGATCGCGCTTGCGCCGTAGCCGATCAAGGTGGCGAAGTGGTGCACCTCGCGGGGCTCGCCCGACTCGAGGATGATGCCGGCGCGCAAGCGCGTGCCTTCGCGCACGAGATGGTGATGAACGGCGGCGACCGCCAGCAGCGACGGGATCGGCGCGCGGTTACGCCCGACGATGCGATCGGACAGGAGGATGATGTTGACCCGCTCGGCGATCGCTTCCTGCGCTTCGCGGCAGATGCGCGCGATCGCCTCGCCCATCCCGGCGGCGCCGTCCGCGAGCGGCCAGGTGATGTCGATCGTGCGCGCAGCGAACACCTCGTGGGAGACATGGCGCAGGGTCTCGAGCTCTCGGTTGAGCAGGATCGGCTGATTCAGCACCAGCTTGTGGGCGTGCTCGGGCGTCTCCGCGAACAGGTTCAGCTCGGTGCCGAGGCTCGTGGCGAGGCTCATCACGATCTCCTCGCGGATCGGGTCGATCGGCGGGTTGGTGACCTGGGCGAACAGCTGCTTGAAATAGGAGAACAGCGGCGGCGCCTGCTCGGAGAGGACCGCGAGCGCCAAGTCATTGCCCATCGAGCCGATCGGCTCGGCGCCGTCGCGGGCCATCGGGGTCAAAAGCACGCGCAGGTCCTCTTGGGAATAGCCGAACAGGCGCTGGCGCGTGCGTAGCGGCTGATCGGAGAGCGTCACCTGGTCGGAGGGCGGCAGGGCGGCGAACGGGATCGCGTTGCGCGCATACCACTCGCCGTAGGGTCGGCGCGTGGAGACCTCGCGCTTGACCTCCTCGTCGGCGACGATGCAGCCGCGCTCCAGATCCACGAGGAACAGCTTGCCCGGCTGCAACCGCCCAAGTCGCTTGATCTGCTCCGGCGGAAAGTCGAGCAGGCCGGACTCCGAGCCGAGCACGACGTGCCCGTCGGTCGTCTCCACCCAGCGGCCGGGGCGCAGCCCGTTACGGTCGAGCGTGGCGCCGACCACGCGCCCATCGGTGAACGCGACCGAGGCCGGACCGTCCCACGGCTCCATCAGGCAGGCATGGAACGCGTAGAAGCCCTTCAGCGCCTCAGGCAGATCGTCGCGATTGCGATACGCCTCGGGGATCATCATCATCGCGGCGTGCGGCAACGAGCGTCCGCCGAGCAGCAGCAGCTCGAGCACATTGTCGAACGTCGCCGAATCCGAGTTGCCAGGGCTGACGACCGGCAGGATCTTCGGCAGGTCATCCTCGCCGAATAGCTCGCTGCGCAGCTCGGACTCGCGCGCGCGCATCCAGTTGACGTTGCCCATCACCGTGTTGATCTCGCCGTTGTGGCAGATCACTCGATAGGGGTGGGCGAGCTCCCAGCTGGGGAAGGTGTTGGTGGAGAAGCGCGAGTGGACCAGCGCCAGCGCGCTCTTGCAGCGCTCGTCGCGCAGGTCGGGATAGAACGGGGCCAGCTGGAAGCTGATCAGCATGCCCTTGTAGTTGATCGTGCGTGAGGAGCTCGACGTGACATACAGGCCGGGCTCGCCGGCGGTGAGCTCGCAGACGCGGCGGATCACGTACAGCTTGCGCTCGAACGCATCCTGGTCGAATGCGTCCCCGCCGGCCGATGCCCGCCCGTCCCGAGCTCCGGCGCCGACGAACAGCTGGCGGATAACCGGCCGGCAG
Organism: Solirubrobacteraceae bacterium; assembly: GCA_036501315.1. Lineage (GTDB taxonomy): Bacteria > Actinomycetota > Thermoleophilia > Solirubrobacterales > Solirubrobacteraceae > Palsa-744. Next base: position 118,476 of record DASYAM010000004.1, on the reverse strand, counting down.
GCGCCGGCGACCTCGCCCGTGTGCTCCGCGCACACCGGCACGTCGCGCCAGCCCAGCAACCGCTGGCCCTCCGCCTCGACGGTCCGCTCGAGCAGCGCCTCCAAGCGCGCGCGGACACCGTCGTCCTGAGGCAGGAAACACATCAACACGCCGTAGCGCCCTCCCGGCGGCAGCTCGAAGTCGACCGCCGCGCGCAGCAGCTCGTCCGGCATCTGCATGAGGATCCCCGCGCCATCGCCGGTACGCGGGTCGGCGCCGCTGGCCCCGCGGTGCTCGAGATTCTCAAGGGCGGTGATCGCGCGCGAGACGACCTCGTGCGTGGGCCGATTGTCCAGACGCGCGACCATGCCCACGCCACACGCATCGTGCTCGAAGCGAGGGTCGTAGAGTCCGACGGCCTTTGGCGGCTGCTTGATGTGCGAAGTCATAGAAGTGCTCCCTTGGGGCGGTGCATCCGCACGGGTAGATGCACCCCGCGCGACACAGGCGGGCACCTGAGGCGGAGCCAGAAAGCGTAGCAGCGCAGACCGCGTGAAAACCATCCGCGCGTGCGATCGCGTCGGCCCGCTATGACCGCGCTATGACCGGCTCGGGGTCTATGCTCCCATGGGGCCGGAAGCCCGTTCTCGCCGTCCGATACGAGATCTGCAGAGGAACGACTAAACCTTTCAGGGGATCGATGTGTGAAAAGACCCCGTCCAGGGCACCATCATCGATGACAAGCGAACTCCAGGATCACAGGAGCGATCGATGATGCCGGGCCCCACCACGCCGAACATGGAGCTGGCCCTCCCGGCGCGAGCCGAGAACATAGCGATCGTACGCCACGCCTTCGGGGCGCTGGGTGAGGCGCTCGCGATCGACGAGGAGGTCGTCTCCGACATCCGCCTGGCAGTCACCGAGGCGTGCACGAACGTGGTCGTCCACGCCTATCCGGACGACCAAGAGGGGCCGTTGGAGGTCTTGGCGACCTTGACGGACGATGAGCTGACGGTCCTCGTGCGCGATGAAGGGCCGGGCATTGTCCCCCGGCCGGACAGCCCCGGGCTGGGTTTGGGACTCCCGTTGATCGCTTCGCTCACCGAGGGGATGCAGCTTGGCCACGGCGAGGACGGGCGTACGGAGGTATGCATGATCTTCTCGCTCACAGGCTCTGCCGTCGCTGGAGAGCCCACAGCACCCGGCGACGCGTTTGCCGCCCCGGACCTGCCGTGAGCGAAACCGAGGGGAAGGCGCAGGCCACGAAGGAGAACGCAGTCTCGTTGCGCCTTGCCATAGGACCGCTGGTAGGGCCCGTGCTGTGCCGGGTCGTATCGATGGTCCTCGCTCGCGCCGACTGGCCGCTGGATCGCCTCGACGACGCGCTGCTGATATGCGACGCGATCGCGGCGCACGCACCGGCCCACGCGAACGACGGCCGGCTCGCGTTCACGGTGACGAGCGATTCGCGCGGGCTCGAGCTGCAGGTGGGAGCACTCGCCGAGCACGGCGCCCGCGCGCTGGTCGCGGACGCGACGCTCCCCGGAGTCGGGAATGTGCTCGAGCAGATGTCGCACGAGCTACACGTGGTCGCGGGTGAGGACGAGCCCACAGAGAAGCTCGTGCTTACGCTGAGTCGCGACTGAGTCCGCGAGCGGCGAGCACGGCGAGCGCCTGTGCGGGCTCATCGGCCGTCGCCATATCGCTCGCAGCCTTCCCGTTTGCCGCGGCATCCTGCTTCTTCGCTGCTTTCCTCCGCGCTCCGCTCGATGTCGTCCCATTCGACGAGGCCCCGCTCGAGGTCGCTTCTCTGGTCTTTGCGCCCGCACCCGCCGGCGGCAAACGACGCGCAGTGCCCTTGCTCCCCCCCCGCTTGGCGCCGTCCGTGCCGGCGCGCTCGCGCGCCTGCTCGAGGCTGGCCTGCAGCGCGCTCATCAGGTCCGGCGACTCCGGCGCCCGCTCGCGCAGCTCCGGCTGCACGACGATTTCCTCACCGCTGGCCTTGCGGTCGATTAGATCGAGCACCGCTTCGCGGTAGGTGTCGCGGTATTTGGAGATGTCGAACGGCTCAGCCAACGAGTCGACCAGCCGCCGTGCCACTTCCAGCTCGCGCTCGCCCACCTCGACGTCTGCGAGCAGCTCGTTCAGCTCGCCGGCGGGTCGCACTTCGTCACCGAAGGCCATCGTCGTCATCAGCAGCGTCTCGCCGTAGGCGCGAACGACTACCAGCCGCTCGCGCGAGCGGAGCACGACGCGGGCGATCGCGACCTTGCCGGTTTCGCGCATGGCCTGCAGCAAGAGCCGGTAGGAGCGCGCGCCGCCACGATTCGGCACTACGTAGTAGGGCTGGTCGAAGTAGATCCGGTCGATCTCCTCGAGGTCGACGAAGTCCTCGATCTCGATCGTGCGTGTGATCTCAGGCGCGATCGCGGCGAGCTCCTCGTCCTCGATCACGACATAGCGTTCGGGGGCGATCTCATAGCCGCGGACGACTTCGTCGAAGGCGACCTCGGCCTCGTCGGCCGGACAGTAGCGCTTGGTCTGCACGCGCACGTTGTCGCCCGCGTGGAGCTGGCAGAAGTGGACGGTCTTGCTGGTGGTCGCCGTATACAGCTTCACCGGCATGCTGACCAAGCCGAAGTTCAGCGTTCCCATCCACATCGAGCGGGGCATATGTCAAGTGTCACAAGATTTTGACAGATGTCAACCCTTTGCGTAAAGGACTGTCAACTAAAGTGGTGGGCCCACCCCTTGCGTCGGTGTGATCGGTATATGTGTCCGACCCGCCCGCGCACTAGGACTGTCGTCCTTCCTCGTCAAGACCATCACGAAGGTGTGCGATGGCCCCGCGGATCAGGCGCGAGACTTGCATTTGAGAGACGCCGATGCGCTCGCCAATCTCGGCCTGGGTGAGATCCTCGGCGAAGCGCAACCTCAGCACGGCCCGCTCGCGCGGGGATATGCGCGCGAGCAGCGGCGCGAGCGCGGCACGCTCCTCGGCGCGATCGAAGCCGGTCTCCTCGACGCCCAGCGCATCACCCACGAGCGGCTCGCCTGGATCGTCGCCTCCCTGAGCCGAGCGCGGTGCGTCGAGTGAGCTGGCGCGGTAAGCGCCGGCCGCTTGGAGCGCGTCGAGCACCTGCTCCTCGGAGACACCGACGGCACTCGCCAGCTCGGCCACCGTCGGCGCGCGCCCGGCGGCGAGTGACAGCTCGGTAGCCGTGCGATCGACGCGCAGAGCGAGTTCCTGCAGGTCGCGAGGCACACGCACCGACCATGTCCGGTCGCGGAAATGACGCTTCAGCTCGCCGAGCACGGTCGGGACGGCGAAGCTCGAGAAGGCCACGTCGCGGGTGGCGTCGAAGCGATCGATCGCCTTGAGCAGACCCAGCGAGGCTACCTGCACGAGGTCCTCGAGCGGCTCCTCGGCGCGCTGGTAGCGACGCGCCAGCCGGCGGGCGAGTGGCAGGTAGCGCTCGGCCAGCTGCTCGCGCGCACGCACGTCAGCATGCTCGCGACAGCGCGCGAACAGCTCGGCGTCGGAGGGCCCTCGAATGGATTCTTGAGTCACGAAGGTCCCCCTACTCTCCCGTCATCGTCTCGGCCTCGCTCCATGAGCACAGGCTCCCACGCCCGGGGCAGGTCAGACACAGGCTGCGGTGGGGTCGCTCGCTGACCGCGAACGTGGACGTGGACGCGCGCACGACATGCTCCGCGAGACCCTTTTCCAGTCGCGGTCGATCCTCCGCTGTGTAACGGGCCACGACCCACTCGCGCGGACGCTGCAGGAACCAGTGGACGATCTCAACTCTGGGAGCCCCCTCGCGCAGGACGGCGAGCGCGTAGATCAGCCGCTGGAGACCGTAATCGCGCACGACGAGCGCGGGTAGATCCTCCTCTGAGCCGACACGGTCGCTCTTGTAGTCCACCACCAGCAGGCCATCATCCCCCTCGCGCGCGAGCAGGTCGATCACGCCCGTGATCAGTGGGCCCAGAGAGAGACCATCCGAAGCGGATGGATCGGAGGAGGAGGAGGAGGAGGAGGAGGAGGAAGAAGAAGAAGAAGAAGAGGAAAGCGCAAAAGCGAAGGGATGCTCGCGGCGCACGCTGACGGCCGCCGCGATGCGCTCGGCCAGCGCAGATTCCGCCGCCGTGCCTACGATGGTCGCGATCTCCTCGCGCTCTTGCGGCCCGACGCGCACACCGAAAGCGCGCGCCGCTCGCGCGACGTCCTCGGGCGCCGGCGCCAGCGGCCTGGCGAAGTCGACCGTCTCGAGCAGCCTGTGCACGAGCCTGCCGCGCGTACGCGCCTCGAGGACCTCGCGCCCGGGCTCAGGCCGCGCGGCAGCGCGATTCTCAGCCAGCCCGAGGACGCGTTCGAGGTAGTAGCGATATCCGCAGCGTTCAAGCTCCGAGAGCGCCGTGTAGCTGAGCCTCTCCGGACGGACCGACTCGGCCACGGTCGCACGGCGCCGGGCCAACGCTGGAGACGGAGGTGGCTGGAAAGAGGGCGGTGGCTGTAGAAGCGACAGCTGTCCTGAGACCCCCGACGATCCGGCAGGCGAAGGATCCTCCCACAAGACCGTGCCAGCGGTCGCCGGCGTGTTCAGCCGGCAGCGCACCGTCGTGCGGCCACTCCCGCCGGCAGCCAGATCGTAAACGGGCTGCTCTTGCGCTTTGGCCAGCGCGGGCAGCTCCGGCGCCAGCGCAGGACCGAGCCAGGAGATCGTGGGCGCGCCCTGGCGGGCCTCCGGCCAGCGCTCGAAGTCACAGCTCCCGCTCAAGATCAACCGCTCGCGGGCGCGCGTCATCGCCACATAGAGAATGCGCTCCTCCTCCTCGGCCTGCGCCCGCTTGCGATCCTGAGAGAGCTCATCGAACTCAAGTGACGGTATCGCCTCCGCCCCGTCCAGCCTGGCAAGCCGCAGGCCGATGCGCTCGCCGTCGAGCAGCAGATCGGGCACGCCCATGTTGGGGGCGCGTCCCAGGTCGGCGACGCACACCACCGGAAACTCGAGGCCCTTGGCGGCATGGATGCTCATCAGCCGCACCGCGTCGGGCTCGGCCCCCGCCACGGGCGCGTCGGGCTCGGCCACGACCGCCGCCATCCCGTTCGTACGCTCTTGGTGACGTGCCGCATGATCGAGAAAGCCCCGCAGGTCGCGGCCGTCGCTCGCTTCGAAGCGGCGGGCGAGGCGCAGCAGCTTGTGCACGTTCGCCAACCGCCGCTCCCCCCACTCCAGCCCGAGCACGTGCTCGCGGTAGCCGCTGGCGGCTACCGCCCGCTCGATCAGCTGAGAGATCGTCCGTCGTGACGCAGACCGACGCTCGGCGGCGAAGCGAGCGTGAAAGGCCACGAGCGCGGCGCGATCTCGCATCGGCAGGCGGGCGAGGATCCGCGTCGCCGAGGGCTCCGCGCCCGGATCTTGCACGTCGCTCGCTGCCTGAGCATCATCACTTTCCGCCCCGACGGTGTCTATGGCTCCCACTGTCGCCCATATGCCCAGCTTCGCCGCGCCGCCCGCGCGCGCGAGCAGCGCGAGCGCATCGCTCGAGCATCCCACCAGCGGTGAGGCGAGGGTCCCGTACAGCGCCTGCTCGTCTAGAGGATTGGCCAGGGCGCGCAGATATGCGAGCAGGTCCCCCACCTCCTGACGTCCCCAGAAGCCACCGACTGCAGCGAGCGTGCGCAGGCCGCGCGCCTGCAGCGCGCGCTCGTACACGTCCAGGTCACCGACCGCCCGCAGCAGCACGGCCACCTCTCCAGCCCGTGCCTGGCCGCCGGTGACCAGCTCGGTCACGCGCTGGGCCAGCGCGTCGGCCTCGGCGTGGCGCCAGAGCGGCGCCGAGGATGCGCCCGGCCGCTCCTCGTCCTCGTCCCAGCCGCGGCGGCTGGTCAACAGCAGCTCTACGCATGGCCCGTCCACCTCCTCGGCGCCGTCACGCGCGGCGATCAGGGGGTCGTAGTCCGGGCGGAAACGCTGGGCGAACACCCCGTTGACGACGTCGAGGATCGGTGTGCGGCTGCGGAAGTTGTGCGCGAGTCGCAGGCTTGCGCCGCGCTCGTCCAGCTCGGCGCGGCGCGAACGGAACAGGCTGACCTGGGCGTGGCGAAAGCCGTAGATCGACTGCAGCTCGTCACCCACCGTGAACAGGTTCTCGCGCTCGAGCGCGGCGAGAATCGCGAGCTGGCGGGGGCTCGTGTCTTGGAACTCGTCGACCATCAGCAACTGGAACCGCTCTGACCATGCCGCGCGCACGTCCGCACGCTCTTGCAGCAGCCGTGCTGCGCACAGCTCGAGGTCGTCGAAGTCGACCGCTCCGCGTGCGCGCTTCAAACCGTCATAGGCACAACCGAACCCCAGCAGCAGCTCGTCGAGCAGCGCGCATGCGCGCGCCCCGGCAAGATCGTCCTCGCCCGCGTCCGGTGCGAGCGCTGCGCGGGGCAGGGTCGGCAGGCGCTCACCGCGACTGCGCAGCTCTGCATATACCTCCGCAACGATCGCGCGCACACGATCGGGCCCGTAGGCCGCAAGCAGGTCCACCGCCTCGCCGCGCTCGCCCTCGACGAAAGCTCTGAGCGCGACCGTGAACGCCCGCTCGCGCAGCCGTCCCGCCAGTCCCTCGTCGAGGATCTCGAATTCCGGCTCCAACCCTGCGGCGAGTGCGTGCGTGCGCAGCAGGCGCGCGCAGAAGCCGTGAAACGTGCTGACGAACGCCCCCTCGGTGTCACGCGCGGCCTCGCGCTCGCCCAGCTCGATGAAGCGCTCCCTGACCCGCTCTCGCAGCTCGCCTGCGGCACGGTCGGTGAACGTGATCGCAAGGATCCTCCCCGGCGCGATCCCATCCTCGCGCACCGCCCTGACGAAGCGCTCGACCAGCACCGAGGTCTTGCCGGTGCCCGCCCCGGCCGCAAGCAGCAGCGGCTCGGCCCGTCGCGAGACCGCCTGCTCCTGCTCGTCGGTCAGGCCGGATTTTGACGCGAACGATGCAGAGGGCGAAGCGTTCACTGATCAATCCTCGCAGCGGCAGATGGTGGGGTAGGCACAACCACCGCGGTACGCGCAGGTTCGCGGCTGGGCGCGCAGCTCGCCGCGTCCCGCTTGCGCGGCGGCCTCACGCGCCGCCGCCACCGCGCCGTCCAAGATCTCGTGCATCTCCGCGTGCTCACGGCGCTCTCCCCGCACGCACTCGATCTCGATGCCGCCGTCCTCGTCGAGCATCCCCCGCGCGCGCAGGTCTCCGCCTGCCAGCGGCTGATAGAAGCCACCGACGGCCCTTACCCCGAGCAGCTGCTCGACCGCGCGCATGTACAACGCGACCTGCACGTTGCCCGTCTTTGCCCCCCACTTGGCGGCCGGCGGCGCGATGCGGCCCTTGTAGTCGTAGACGACCGCCTCTCCCCTGGCGCCGAGGTCGATGCGGTCGATGCGCCCGCGTAGCATTGTCCCGTCACCGAGATCGAACGCGGGCAGGCTCGCCCCGGCGTGAAGGTCCTCTCCGCCATGCTCCTCGCCTGCTGCAAAGCCGAAGCCGAGCTCGAACCGGCTGGGCTCGAGCGGGCTTTCACACTCGGCCGCATGGCGTAGATAGCGCTCCAAGTCGGCCTGCAGGCGGCGGCGCATCCCCGGCCGTCGCTCCGGCGCCGCCGACAGCGGGAACTCGCCCTCGTTCGCCTCGAGTGCGCCACTCAGCAGGAGGCGGGCCCGCTCCAGGCGCGCCGGCGTCAGCCGGGCCGACCCCGTCTCGCGCTTTAGCGCTTCCAACGTGTCCTTCAGCGCCGCGTGCGCAAGCCCGCCACGGGCGATCGGCTCAGGGTCGGGGTCGAGATCGCGCGCGCGCAGCAGCCGCTCCACCAACCACCGCATCGGACAGCTCATCCATACCTCGAGCGAGGAGGCCGACCACGTGTGCGAGCGCAGCTCCGCCAGCAGCTCAGTGTCGCGCAAGGCCCCCGGACCCTGCGTACGCTCGGGGACGTGCGCGGATGTAGAAGACGCGGAGATCGAGGTGGGCGCGGAGGACGACGCGGCGATGGAGACGGGCCTAGACACAAGATCGCCGGCGCGGCTGCCGATCCCCGGCCAGTCGGTCGGACGGTCAACCGCCCCCAGCGAACGGTGCACGAGCCGCTCGCTCAGGCTGTGCTCGAACAGGTCGCAGATGTCGTCCACGAACAGCGATCTCACCGCCGGAGCGCCGTCGTCGCCGGCCATGTGCCAGCTCAGCACGAGCAGCTCGCGCGGGCGCGAGACCGCCGCATACAGCAGGTAGCGCTCGGCCGCGAGCGCATCTTCGTGCTCGCCCAGCCGCAGACCCGCCGTCTCCGCCAGCCGCCGGCGCTCCTCCTCGGAGAGCAGCGGCTGCGGGCGCGCGGGCGCCGGGAACACACCCTCTTGCAGGCCGCACACGAACAGCGCGCGCACCCGTCGCGCGCGCAGCGCCAGCGGGTCGAGCACCGCTACCCTGCCCGGAGCGGGACGCTCGCCGCTTACGATCTCGACCTCTTCGAGCGCGCGCGCGAGCTCGCTCGCGTCCCCGATCGCCGCCTCGGGCGCGCTGCGCTGGAGCTCGCCGAGCACGTTCAGCGCGCGCGTGCCCACGACGAGCGCGCGTGCCTCGTCGAGCTCGGTCTGCTCGTCGCCGAACACGCTTGCCTGCCCGCGTCTGGGCGCGCTGAACAGCCAGCTGAGCTCGCGAGCGACACGCTCGATCAATGCGCGCCCGCCACGCTCTTGAGCTTCGCCCACCTGGTCGATCGCTCGCAGCCGCCAATGCTTTCGCTCCCACAACGCCCGCGCTTGATCGGCGCTCCTCGCACCCGTGCGCCGCGCCGCCGCCTCCAGCCAGTCGGCGGGCTCGGGACGCTCGAGCAGGCCTGGCGCGCGCAGCCACGCCAGCAGGTCCGCCGCTTCGCCGGCCGGAGTCGCACAGCGCAGCCATCCGATCAGCGCGCCGCCGATCGCGGTGTCGGCGAACCTTCTGCGCCGCTGCAGTGCGTAGGGTATGCACGCCGCGTCGAACACCTCTTCGATCAGGTCCGCTGCCGAAGCTGGCGCGCGCAGCGCGACCGCGATCTCGTCGGCCGCCATGCCGCTTGTGAGCAGCGCGACGATCTCGCGCGCGACAAGCTCGAGCTCGGCCCGCTCCCCGCCACCCTCCAACAGCCGCACTGCGTTCGCGGGATCCACGCGCGTCCCGTCCGGCTCGAACAGCGAACGCTCTAGATGGCTCAGCGGTAGGCGCGCATGCGCGGTGTAGTAGTCGGCGCGCGGCGCCAGCACGCGCTGCTCGGCGGCGAGTGGCGCGATCGCGTGGAACGCGTTCGCGCGCCCGGCGAACGCCGCCCGACCAGGCTCGTAGGTCAACGACACGGTGACCTGCGCGTCTACGATCGCGCCGAGCGTCTCGATCGCGTCGATCTGCAGCCGCGTGAGGTCGTCGAACCCGTAGAGCAGCACGGGCGTCCCTCCCCACAGCGCCGGCTCGCGCCGCAGCGCATCGAGCGCGCGCGTCGCGCGCTGCTCGGGATCGACGCTTCCGAGCTCTCGCAGCCGGCGGCTGTACTCCTCGAACAGCCTTCCCACGCCCGCGCCCGGCTCGTGCGGAGCAGCGCCCCCCGCCCGTGGCGGCGGGCCTCCGCCCATTGCCAGGACGTCGGCGCTCGCATCTTCCCCGACGCGCTCGGCCGGCGTTCCCGCGGCGCACTCACTCAGCGCCCGGCTCAGTCTCGCCGGGGTCACCCGCCGTACCTGCAGCTCGGCTACGAGCGCCGCCAGCGCGCGGACATAGCCTGGCGTCGCCGCGTCTGCGACGCGCGCCGCGATCGCCGCCAGCACCCGTTCGCGCGCAAGGCCGCTCAGCACGGGGCCCGTCACGCGCGCACGAGTGGCGATCTCGTCGATCAGCCCCGCGAAGCGCTCGACCCGTACGCCCATCGCCGTCCCGTCTCCGGCCAGCTCGCGCCGGTAGTGATCGGCGTCCGTGTGCGTCGGTACGATCAGCAGCGGCTCCTCCCCGTGCGCCAGATGCCGGCGCACGGAGTCCATCACCACTTGGGCCTTACCGGCGTTTGCGGGTCCTGTGATCAGCGTTATGGGCATTCATACCCATACTCCCGCACGCGCCCGACGACCCCGAATGCGACCTGCGACAGCTCTTTACGCCGCGCTGCGCGCCGCGACGGCTTTGGCTTTCTTGGCTTTCGGCTTGGGCGCGTCCTTCGCCTTGGCCTCGACCGCCTCGCCGTTCCCGTCGCCCTCGCCCTCGCCCTCGGGCGGCTTGGCGCCCTCCTTGGCCCACTCCTCGTTGAACTCGACCCGCCATTTGCCGTCCTCGGTCTGGCTCATTGCCAGATGTGCGCGGAAGGAGCGGCCGGAGCGGCCTTTGAAGCCGGTGACCGCGCGCGAGGTGTAGCCCGTCTTGATCAGTTCACGCGCGACCGCGATCGGCAGCTGCTTGCTCGCTTTGCCCTTCCAGATCACGAAGCCGCAGCCGGGATCGTTGCGCGCCCAGCACGAGTAGCCCTTGCGGTTCTCGATGATCTCGTGCCCGCAGATCGGGCACGGTCCCAGCTTCGCACGGGGGATTTTCACGTCTTTGAGCGTCTCATCGAGCTCTTTGACGGTCTCCTGCGCGAAGCCGGCGATGTCGCCCATGAACTTCTCGCGCGAGTCTTCCCCGCGCTCGATCTTGCCGAGACGGTGCTCCCAGCTGCCGGTTAGGTCGGGTGAGGTGAGCATGTGCTCGTTCAGCAGCCTGATCACGTTCAGCCCCTTCTCGCTGGCCACCAACGCGCGCCCGTCGCGCTCGATGTAGCCGACCGCGATCAGCCGCTCGATGATCGCCGCGCGCGTGGCGGGCGTGCCGATCCCGGAGTCCTTCATCGCCTCGCGCAGCTCGTCGTCGTCGACGAGCTTGCCGGCCGTCTCCATCGCGCCGAGCAGCGACGCGTCGCTGTAGCGGCGCGGGGGTTTGGTTTCCTTGCGCGCGCTCTCGATCTCGCGTGTCTGCACCTGCTCGTCCTTGAGCAGCCGCGGCAGCTGCTGATCGACGCCCTCGTCCTCCTCGCCCTTCGGCCTCGCCTCGGCGGCGACCTCGTCGTACACACCGCGCCAGCCCGGTGTCAGCAAGAGCTTGCCGCGCGTGCGGAACACGTACCCGCCGTCCTTCTCGGTCTCGCCCGCCGGCACGGTCGTCTCGACTTTGGTGTTCTCGAACACCGCCTCCGGGTGGAACACCGCGAGGAAGCGTCGCGCCGCCATGTCGTAGATCCGTTTGTCGTCGGACCCCATGCGGTCGAGCATGTGCTCCGAGCGCGTGGGGATGATCGCGTGGTGGTCGGTCACCTTCTCGTTGTTGACCACCCGCCCAAGCGGCAGCAGGTCGAGCCCGGTCACGTATTCCGCGGCCGCGCGATACTCGGCGTGGGAGCCCACCAGCTCAGCGATCGGCTTGATCTCCTCGACCATGTCGGTGGTCAGGTAGCGCGAGTTCGTACGCGGGTAGGTGAGCGCCTTGTGCTCCTCGTATAGCCGCTGCGCCGCCGAGAGCGTCCTGCGCGCGGAGAACCCGTAGCGGTTGTTCGCCTCGCGCTGCAGCGTCGTCAGGTCGTACAGCATTGGCGCTTTCTCGCGCTGCTCTTTCTTCTCGAGCTTCGTGATCGTACCGTGCCGCCCGGTGCACGCCTCGACGATCGCCACCGCCTCCTGCTCGGTCGCGATCCGCGGCTTGGCGCCCGCGTGGAAGCGGCCTTTGTAGGTGCGCTCGCCGTCGTCCTCGCCTTGGCCGCCGTCCAGCGGCGGGGCCGCGAACGTCGCGTCGACCAGCCAGTAGGGCTCGGGCTTGAACGCTTTGATCTCCTCCTCGCGGCGTGCCACGATCGCGAGCGTCGGCGTCTGCACGCGCCCCAGCGAGACGGCGCCGTCGAACGAGCTGCGTAGCCGGATCGTCGCCGCGCGCGTGGCGTTCATGCCGACGATCCAGTCGGCCTCCGAGCGCGAGCGCGCCGCCTGCTCCAGCAGCGCGAACTCCTCTGCGGGCCGCAACGACGCGAACGCGTCCTTCATCGCGGCGTTCGTCATCGAGTTCAGCCACAGCCTGCGCACCGGCTTCTTTGCGTTCGCCTTCTCATATAGATAAGCGAAGATCAGCTCGCCCTCGCGCCCGGCGTCGCAGGCGTTGACGACATCTCCCACGTCGTCACGCCCGAGCTGTTTGGTGACGACCGTCATCTGCTTGCGCGAGCGCTCGTCGCGCACGATCAGCTTGAACTTCTCCGGCACGATCGGCAGGTCGTCCATCCGCCAGCGCTTGAACTTGGGATCGTATTCGTCCGGTTCGGCGAGCTGTACGAGATGGCCGACCGCCCACGTGATCACGTGCTCGGGCCCTTCCAGCCAGCCCTCCTTCTTCTGGAACGGTCCTTTCAGCACGCGTGCCAGGTCCTGCCCGACGGAGGGCTTCTCGGCGATGACCAGGGTCTTCGACATGGCGGTCAGCGTAGCGGTTGGGCCATGGAACGACTTTTGGGAGACACGTGCGCGAGCTCCTGCGACAACGTTGCCGGCGCCGGTCGCAACAGCTGTAGGCATTGCGAGCGGGAGCCGTCGCGAGGCGTCTGAGAAGGCTCGTGGGCGATCACTTGACGATGATGATCTGCGGATGGGTGGCGAGCAGTGTTTGCGTGAAGACGACGTTGAACAGGCTGAGCAGCAGCAGCGAGGTCACAACCGCCTGGTTGACGGCGCGGCCGACGCCCTCAGCGCCGCCGGAGGCCGACATGCCCTTGTAGCAGCACACGATCGCGATGATCGCGCCGTAGACAGTCGTCTTCAGCACCGATCCCCATAGATCCGTTATCGACGCGTTCGCGAACAGCGTGTCCCAGAAAGGGCCGAGCGGCTGATGGTTGACGAGCGCCGCGAGGATCCCCCCGAAGATGCCGAACAGCAGCGCGTAGATGTCGAACAGGCCGGTCACGATCATCAGCGCGAGGAACCGCGGCACGACGAGGTTCTTGACCGGGTCGACGCCCAGCACCTGCAGCGCGTCGAGCTCCTCCCTGACCTTGCGCGCGCCCAGATCGGCCGTGATCGCGGTGCCCGCGACCCCGGCGACCACGACCGCGGTGATCAGCGGGCCGATTTCGCGCACGGCGAAGATGAAGAAGAAGTCGCCAAGCCGGTCCACGGCGCCGATGACCGTCAGGAAATTCGCGCCTTGCAGACCCGGGGCCCCGTAGCTGAGCGCGATCGTGGAGATCATCAGCGGGAGCCAGACCAGTCGCAGCGAGAACAGGAACTGAGAGACGAGCTCGCCCCCGTAGGGGTACGGCGGCTTCACGGCGGACGCGACGGTTCTGCCGGTGAGCAGCATCATGTCGCCCAGTTCCTCCAGCGTGTTACGCGCCGGCAGAAACGCCCGCCCGGCCAGCTCGCGGCCGAGCGCGGCGGCGTATGGCGCTCGCGCGCGACTCGGCGGCTCGCGCCCCTCGTCGCTCAGCGCTTGGGACATGGCACGTCGTCGGCGACCGTCACGGCTTCACCGCTCATGAACTTCAGTTCCATCTTCACCGGAAAGCCTCCTCGAGGACAGGTCTTTGGCTGCGTGAGATAGGAGACCGTCTTGCGACCCTTCCTGTAGGCGGCGCCGACCTTCACTTTGAAAGACGTGACCGACGCATCGTCGGCGCCGGGCACCGTTTCGATCAGCGGCACTTCGACCAGCAGCTCCTCGCCAAACGGCGCGGCGGCCGTGGTCCAGTAGGCCTTTTCAAGGATCTGAAACGAGGCCGGGGTTTTGCCTTCAACGTAGAACGTCAGCCCGCCGCCGGGCGCGAAGAAGTCCTGGATCGAGACGCTCTCCGGAACGCGGTCGCCACCAAAAGTGACGACGCCGAGCCCGATGCCGGGCGGCCCGGCGACCGATGTCCGAGGGCACGCCGCGGCACCGTCGGCTTCGAGCGTCGCCGGAGCGCAGGTGTGAAAGCCCTTGGGGCTTACCTTCAGACCGGCGGGCGCAAACACGTTCACTCCCGTGAGCGGCGACGGAAAGCCGCCGTATTCGGTGCCGCTGATCGTTACCACGGCTTCGACCGCGGATCCGGCGCCGAGGATGTTGCCGGTCCCCGGGAACCCGGGGACCGGGATGGCCTTCACTTTGAGCGTGGCCGTGGGCGTGGCGTCGGCGACGGGCGCAAACGCGAGCACGGCGATTACGAGGAGCGCGGCGGGCGCAAGTGCCCGCACACCCCGAGCGGGCGCGAGCAGCCACATGAGCGATTCCCTCGCTGGGCCTCGTCTGTGGTGACTGCGATCGTGCTTACGGTCGATCGCTCGGGCAAAAATCGATGCACGCACAGGCTCAGCTCCCCATCGTCTCGCTGTTTTTGACCAAACTTTCCTCTAGAGTACTAGTTGACTAGAACACTGTCAATCCGTCTCGTAAATCGCTATAACGTGGAAGCTATGTCACAGCCATTCGAGCCGATCGAGTTGGGGATCGCGATCGATCGCCGCGCCGATGTGCCGATCGGCGTACAGCTCGCATGGGCGTTGCGTACGCGCATCGGCGACGGCCGCTTCGCCCCCGGCCAGCGGCTGCCCGGCCTGCGCGAAGTGGCCGAAGAGATCGGCGTCAACGTAAATACCGTCCGCGCCGTCTACCAGCGACTCGAGCAGGAGGGCCTGATCGACAGCCAGCAGGGCAGCGGCACGTTCGTCGGGCCCACGCCGCGCCGGCCTTCGGCGGTGGGAGCGATCGCGGCCAACGCGGCCCGCGAGGCGCATGCGACCGGCGTCGACCCACGCGAGGTTGCAGCGGCTCTATACGTCTCGCCCGAGTCGCCTCCGCACCCCGACGACGAGGCACTCGAGCGGCGGCGCCTGCTGCGCATCCAGATCGCTGCGCTTGAGCGCGCGCTCGGCGAGATCGAAGCCGAGCACCCTGGCGTTGCGCCCGTCGTCGAACAGACGCGACTGGGCAGCGGCCCGGCGCTGCTTGACGCGGAGGCGCTCGAGCGGGTGCGCGCTCTGCTTGTGCGCCGGTTGTCGACAGTTCAAGCAGCGATCGACGCGCACCTCGGCCAGATCGCCGCTGCCGCAGAGGAAGACGAGTCGCAGGTGAGCGCTACCGTCCGCGAGCCTCGCCCGGCAAAGCCCCGTCCGAGCGCCGGTGCGACCACGACGCCAAGCGTGTCAAAAAAGCGCACCGCACGCCCGCGCGCGAGCACACGCCCGGCGCCTGCCGGAACCTGACCCACGGCGCCTCCGCGCGGGGCCCGGCGCCCCACCACGCGGCGCCCCACTACAGTCCGGCGACCCATCACGGCCCGGCGAACCACCGGCCCAGCGACCCACCACGGCCCGGCAAACCCCATGGCGCCCGCGGGGAGCCGCCCCCCCTTATCCCGAGGCGCACGGCCCGGTGGACACCTGGCCACCGCCTGCCTCGGCGAGGGCATGGTCGACGGCGCTGTTCGCCACGCCATAGCCGCCCGCGGCCCCGCCGCCGCCGCCGCCGCCGCCGACGGTGCTCGCAAAGACAGTGGTCAGCACATTGCCGTTCACGTCCACCAACGGGCCGCCCGAGTTGCCCGGCCGAACCAGCCCGCGCAAGGGCGTGAGCAGACGCGAGATCGGGCCCTGTCCGTAAGCATTGTCGGTGAGCACCGTCTGCGTGCGCCCGATCCGTCCCGGCTGGACGTCGAACGCACCATTCTCCGGATAGCCAAGGATCGCGCCTGCACGACCAGAAGGCGGTTCGGACACGAGCGAGAGCGACGGGACGTTCAGGTCCGGCACTCTCAGCAGGGCGATGTCACGGGTGGGGTCGAACGCGATCGCGCGAGCCGGCAGTCCCGGCGCGGATCCACCGACCTCGACGGTCGTGTCCTGCTCGCCCGCCACCACGTGCGCGTTGGTCACCACGACGCCCGGCTCCGCCACCCAGCCCGAGCCCTCGATCGCCAAGCCGCACGCGGTGCCCAGCACGCGCACGACGCTGCGCGCGGCGCGCGCCACACCGGGCGCGCGCGCGACCGCGGGCTGGGGGGCCGCGACGTCCGGCGAGGGGCCGGCGAGCTGCGGCAGAGGGTCCAGACGCGCGAGCGCGTTCAAGAGCGGGCCTGAAGGAGGCAGCAGGACGTTCAGCTCACGCAGGATCGCCGAGCGCTGGACATCTGCGCGCAGGCGGTCCTGCCCGGGCGTCTGAGCGGCGACAGCCGCGAGGATCCACACGATGGCGAGCCCGAGCGTCGCGCCGAGCGCCGCACCGAGCAGACCGTCGAGCAGGCCCATGCCGGGGACGATCAGCGAACGCCGCAGCCTGAAGCCGAGCCCCTCCAGCCCGCTGGCGAGGATCGCGCCGGCAAGCAGGGCGCCGATCAGCCCAAACGCCGGGGCATACGGCGAGGCGGAGCCTTGGGGCAGCAGAAGAGGACCTAGCCGGGTTCCGAGGAATGCACCGAGTGCGAACCCGCCAAAAGAGAGCACACCGACGATGAACCCCCGCCGGAAGCCGAACGAGGCAAGGATGGCCGCGAACGCAACGATGATCCAGTCGAGCTGCGTCATCTGCAATGTTCTATCGCGCCTGAGTGCCTACGCACGGGCATCGCCACAGGCACGCATGGAGACCACCGCCTCCACAGTCGCCGCCATCCCCACGAGCGCCGCCATCCCCACAAGCGCCGCTCTCCACACAAGCGCTACCCCCACAAGCGCCACTACCCCCACAAGCGGCGCCATCCCCACCGGCGTCCTCGCGATCCCCCGACCGGCCTTCTCACCGTGCGTGCCCAGTTGACCGATAGCCAGGCTCGGCGGGCGAGGCGGGCGCGTCCGGTGATCGCTCTTGCCGTCGTGGCATTTGCGATCGGCGCGATCGTCGGCGCCAACCACACCTCCTCCACGGCGCATGCGCTCGCCGCCCGCTTCGTCGCAGCGTGGACGCAGAGGAACTACGCGGCGATGTACGGAGACCTCGACAGCACCTCCCAGCGGCGCATTCCGGCCGGCGAGTTCGCGAGCGCCTATCGAGCCGCCCTGACCACGGCAACCGCCACCCACCTGAAGGTCGTGGGCAAGCCCCGCGACCTCTCCGGCGGCCTTGTCAGCGTGCCGGTGCGTGTACGCACCCGCCTGTTCGGCACGCTGTCGCTCGGGTTCGAGCTGAAGATCGTCGAAACCGGCGGCGAAGGCGCGCGCGTCGCGTGGTCGCGCTCCTCCACCTTCCCCGGCCTGCGCTCGGGAGAGTTGCTCAGCCGCCACACCGAGCTGCCACGACGTGCGACGCTGCTCGCGCGCGACGGGAGCGTGCTGGCGGAAGGCGCCGCGACGAGCGCCGGGGAGCGCGCCTCGCCGCTGGGAGACGCGGCGAGCGCAGTGCTCGGCGATGTCGGTCCGGTCCCGACGAGCCAGCGACTGACACTCGAAGCTGAAGGCGCACCGGCGGATGCGATCGTCGGCGTGAGCGGAATGGAGCAGGCGCTGGACGACCGCCTGCGTGGCCGCGCGGGCGGGGAACTATCGGCCGGCCGGCGCCTGCTCGCGTCGGCGGCGCCGGTCGCGGCTCCCGCCGTGCACAGCACGATCTCCCCCGCCGTTCAGCGCGCCGCCGTCAGCGCGCTCGGCGGGCAGCTCGGTGGGATTGTCGCGATGCAGCCCTCCACTGGACAGCTCTTGGCGGTAGCCGGGCTCGGCCTTGACAGCCTGCAGCCGCCCGGGTCGACATTCAAGATGATCACCGTCAGCGGCGTGCTGCAGGCCAGGCTGGCAGCCCCGCGCAGCTCCTACCGCTACAACACCTACGCAACCCTCGACGGCGTCAAGCTGAGCAACGCCAACGGCGAGGAATGCGGCGGCACGTTGGAACTAGCGTTCGCGGTCTCCTGCAACTCGGTGTTCGCCCCGCTCGGCGTCAAGCTCGGTGCAACCCGGCTGGTGGCGATAGCGGAAGGGTATGGCTTCAACCACGAGCCCGGTATCCCCGGAGCAGCCGAGAGCACCCTGCCGGCCGCGCCGCAGATCCGGGGCGAACTCGACCTCGGCTCGACCGCCATCGGCCAGGGGCAGGTGCTGGCAAGCGCCCTTGAGATGGTCACGGTGGCGGCCACGATCGGCGAGGGCGGCCGCCGCCCACGGCCGACGTTCGCCTTCGAAGCGCCGTCCGGGCCAGGCCCCGTTGTGACGAGCGCCGCGGTGGCGCGCACCGTACGCAAACTGATGATCGCCGTCGTACGCGAGGGTACGGGAACCTCAGCCGCGATCCCCGGCGTCACGGTGGCGGGCAAGACCGGCACCGCCGAACTGAAGACCGCGACCACCTGCTCGGGCGCAAGCGAAGAAGCGAGCGCACAGGAAGGCGGCGCAGGAGAAGACCCGGAAAGCTCCTCCTCTGAAGCCTGCAAGAGCGCCGCGAGCGAAGCGAGCAACACAGACGCCTGGTTCGCCGCATTCGCCCCGGCGCTGCACCCGCGCATCGCGGTCGCCGTGCTGCTCGTCAAAGACGGCGCCGGCGGCGCCACGGCGGCTCCCGTCGCGCGTCAGGTGCTCGAAGCCGGGCTACAGGCGAGCCGCTGACGGCCGCCTCGTCGTCCCTGGCTACGTCATCGGCTCGCCCTTCCTCCAGCGAGAGCTTCGCCTTGCTGGCCGATCTTCGATCGGTGCCAGGAACGACGATCCAGCCGTCAGACGTCGAGCTCCGCCGACGCGGTCTGCGCGGCGTCCGTCGGATCGACGATCTTCAGCTCGAGCGGCCGGTTGTCGAGCGAGACGATTTGAATCTTGTAAAGCAGCAGCATCCCCTGCACGGCATCGCCGTCGGCGATCGAGCCGGCTGTAGGCAGCTGGCCTTTGGGCGGGACGAGGCCGCCGGTGTAGACGAACGGGTTTGACTGCGCCGGTGTCAGCGGCGTGTAGGTGTTGCCCTGGGTGTCTGCGATCGTCAGGCTTCTCGCCGCGGGGAGCGCTTTGGAGGTGTTGTTGTAGACCTGGACGAACACGCCGAACCACTCTTCGCCCGGCGCGAGCGTGCGCTGAGCCGGGCTCAACCCCTGCAGGTAGGTGGCGTCTTCGACGTTCGCCGGGTTCAGCTCGCGCGAGAGCTGAACCTCGTAGATCAACGGACCGACGTTCAGATATGGCGCGTTCTGACCGGACTCCCCGGCGTAGGTCCCGGTGGTGACCTTCGTGTGGGAGTCGCCACAAGCGCCGAGCACGAGCGGGGCGAGCAGGGCGAGCAGGACGATTGAGTACTTGCGCAGGAGGCTGGACATGCGACGCGGCAGTCTATCCGGCGGCGACCGTGACGCGCTGTCCGCGGCCCTCGCCTCGCTCGATGATCGAGCGTAGCCGGCGCAGCGAGCGCTCGTTCTTGCGTTTCAACCAGCTACGCGCGCCGAAGCTCTCCATCAGCCGATCGGATAGCTTCGCCGGCTCAGTCTCGAGCGTGTAGCGCACACGCGTCGTGTCATGAGCCGCCGGAGCCAGCTCGTAGACGCCGAGCGTGCGAATGCGGTTGTTCTTGCCGCCGCGCCCCACCTCGACGATCCGGTGCGGGCGCTCGACCTCTGCGAACGTCACGTCAGCCCAGCTGAAGCGATTGCCGGGCGCCTTCACGCGAAAACGCGCCCCAGCCCCGCGGCCGACCGAATCGATCCGCGTGAGGCGCCAGTCGACCAGATAGTGGTCGGTGAACTCGGAATGGTTGGCGATGTCCTGCAAATAGTCGAAGATCCGCTCGCGCGGAGCGTCTACGACGATCGAAACGGTCATGGCGTCCATGGTCCCGTGAAGTCTAATGTCCGCCCCGGATCATGGCCGCCCCGGATTGGCGCTCTGCCTCAGCGGTGTCGCGGCGGCCTACGCAGCGCTAGCGGACTACGCAGCGCTAGCGGACTACGCGGCGCTAGCATTCGACGCGGCGCGAGCGACTACGCAGCGCGAGCAGTCAGGCGGACCGTGTGGCCGTGCTCGCAGTGGCGCACGAGCTCGCTTGCCACCGGGATCTCGCGACGCAATCTCCGGCACAGCTCGCAGACGATCCCCTGCTTGCGTCCGTCATACAGGTGGACGCGCTCGCCCGTCAGCGGTGTGCGCCCGCAGTCGGCGCAGCAGTGGCGATCGGCCTCGAGCGCACCGACACCGCGGCGCAGCAGAAAGCGCTCCAGCTGCTCCACATGTGGGACGGAAAGGGCCATGATCGTCCGGTTTTCGCCGCGACGGCGCAGCTTCCTCCTGGGCTAATGCAGGAAAGCGGCTGCTATGGCGTGGCTCGCGCCTGGACGCTTCAGCGCCCTATCAGCCTCACCTCGACGGTTTGCGGCCTTAGGACAGGGGGTATAAAGAACTACGAGCGGCACAGACATTCACGTACGCGTACTGGTGTCAGATTTTGTTGGTCAGAACTTGGGATGTAAATGGTGTTGACAGGCTTGTTATGATCCACGTGCTTACCTCGATCGGCAGCGCTTCGGGAGCCGCCGGGAAGAAAGGGACGGCAGGATGAGCTCACTCACTTCGGGCACAATCGTCGGGGCGGGGTCGTTTCGCTGCCGGCGCTGCGGATACGTATTGACGCTTGCTGGCTCGGACCCGCTCGCCGATTGTCCTGGCTGCGGGGGCAGGGATTACGTGCGCGCCTCGCTGTTCAGCGCTGGGCGTGCCGCCGCCGGACGGCCGCTCGGCGAGCACGCGAGCGCGCTGGCCGACACACAGACCGGCAGAAGCCCGCTCTGGCGCTCGGAGTCAGCCGCGGACCACATCGCGCAGCTGGCCACGGCCAGAGAACGGATACGACAGCCGGGCGAGTACATCTCCTATGAGGAGGGCGGGGAGGTGCGGACGATCGCGCTCACCCGCGAGTGGACGCGTATCGGGCGCAGCCTGGCAGCCGACGTGCGTTTCGACGACCCGACCGTCTCCCGCCGGCACGCGCTGATCGTGCGCCAACCCGACGGCGTGCGTGTACTCGACGATCGCAGCCTGAACGGGGTGTTCGTGAACGGCGCGCGGATCGAGGGCAAGGTTCTGAAAGACGGCGATGAGATCATCGTCGGCCGCTACCGACTGAGCTTCCTCAGCGTCAAGCCACAACAGCCTTTCACAGCCGACGATGCGCCTGAGAGCGGTTCAAAGCCGCTGCACGCCATCCACTGATAAACCGACGCCGTGCGATTGGACGGGCGGCAGAACACCTGTAGTAAACGACCCACAAATGGCAGTCAGAGGGGCTCGAATCTGGCGGCGGAGCCGCGCAGTCCGCAGCCGGGGAGCCGCGCAGCGTAGTATCGCCTGCGCACATGGCGAGCGCCACTCAAACCATCGCCGTGCTCTCCCAGAAGGGCGGCACCGGCAAGACCACCACCGTGCGCACCCTCACCGATGTGCTCCGCCGTGGCGGCGTGCGCACGCTCGCGATCGACCTCGACCCGCAGGGAAACCTCTCCGACTACTTCGACCTGCCACCCGACGTCGAGCCGACGATTGCCGACGTGCTATCAGGGCGGGCCAAGGCCGCCGAGGCAACCCATGACGACCTGATCCCCGCCAACCTGAGCCTCGCCGAGGCCGAGCTGATGCTGGGCGGCAAGATGGGGCGCGAGCTCACGCTCAGGCGCGCCCTGGCAAAGCTTCCGGGCGAGCATGACGTGATCTTGATCGACTGCCCACCGTCACTCGGCCTGCTCACTGTCAACGCGCTCGTCGCCGCCGACCACGCGCTCGTCACCGCCGAGGCTCAGTACTTCGCACTGCAGGGCGTCGAGCAGGCGATGGAGGTCGTCGAGCTCGCGCGCGAAAGCCTCAACCCGGAGCTGTCGCTGCTGGGGGTGCTGCTCAACCTGGCCGACATGCGTACCGTCCACTCGCGCGAGGCGCTCGTCTCGCTGAAGGAGCGTTTCGGCGAGCAGGTCTTCGATACCGTCATCCGCTCCTCGATCGCTTACGCCGAGTCGGCCGAGCGAGCGCGTTCGATCCTCGAGCACCGACCCGACCTGGGAGCGGACTACATCGCGCTCGCCGGTGAAGTGGTCGGGCGACTGGGAGGGATGGACGGCGCGCGCGAGCGGATCTCTCGGCTGGGTTGAAGGGGAGCTCGAGCTGCGGTCCTGCGATCACGGGCACGTTCGAGCTGCGGCTCTCCGTTTTGCGAGCGATCGGAGCGTGACCCAGGTGGAGGCTATGGTCAGAGCTGGCTGACGTAAGCCCCCTGCGGCTCGAACGGCGCCCGCACCAGCCGTGCCCAGCCGTCGATCTCCGGCCCGAGCGCTTCGGCGACCGCTCCGGTCTGCTCGTAGAAGCACCACACGAGCAGCGTCGGTCCAGCGCCGGAAATGGTCGCGCCGAGCGCGCCCAGTTCGCGCACGCGCCGCGCGAGCGCGTATGAGCGCGGGAACAGGTCCGCGCGGCGTTGCTCGTGCAGTCGGTCCTGCAGTCCGCGTGCAAGCGTGTCCCAATCGCCGGTGAGCAGGCCGAGCGTCAGCAGCGCGCCGTGGGCGACGTTGAACACGGCGTCCTCGATCGGCACCTCCTTTGCCAGCGCTTCGCGGGCGAGATGGGTGTGCACCGGCCGTTCGGGGACGACCGCGAGCGCCTCGAGGCCCGTGGGGGGATCGAAGCGCGTGGAATCGCCGTCGGCGCAGATGACGAACCCGCCTCGCAGCGCCGCCGCGGCATTGTCGGGATGACCCTCGATCTCGGTGGCCAGCGCCAGCAGGTCGACGTCCAGCTCGAACAGGTGGTCGGCGGCCATCAGCCCGGCCACGACCGCGGCCGCACTCGACCCGAGACCGCCCACCAGGGGGATCTGCGAGCGGATCTTGAACGTGAAGCCGTCCGCCGGGTGCAGCCGCTCGAACGCCCGCACGCACAGGTTCTCGCGCCCCTTCGCCACCGGCAGATCCGTCTCGACGGCGAACTCGCCGGTCTCCACCACCTCGAGCTCCATGTGCAGCGCGAGGGCCGTCGCCATGCAGTCGAACCCGGGGCCGAGATTCGCAGAAGATGCCGGCGCGCGCACGAGGCGCCTACGCACCACCCAGCACCGCCTCCTCAATCGCGGCCGTCTCGGCGACACACTGGATCACCTTGCCGTCATTGTTGGCGATCGCCGTCTCCGGGTCCTTCAGACCGCGTCCGGTGAGCACGCAGACGATCTGCTCGGCGCCTTCAGCGCCGTACTTCAGGAGCCCGGCGACAGACGCGGCGGAGGCCGGCTCGCAGAACATCCCTTCGCGCGAGGCGAGCAGCCGGTAGGCGGTGAGGATCTCCGCGTCGCTGACGACGCGGATCGCGCCGCGCGAATCGGTCGCCGCCGCCATCGCATCCTCCCAGCGCACCGGGTTTCCGATCCGGATCGCGCTGGCGACCGTTTCGGGGTGCTCGACGATGCGCCCCTCGACGAGCGGCGCGGCGCCCTCGGCCTGGTAGCCGAGCATCCGTGGCGCGGCGCCGACCTCGCGAAAGCCGCGCCAGTAGGAGGTGATGTTGCCGGCGTTGCCGACCGGGATGCAGAGCGCTTCGAGCTCCCCGCCGAGCGCCTCGTCGATCTCAAACGCAGCCGTCTTCTGACCTTCGATGCGGTACTCGTTGACCGAGTTGACGAGCACGATCGGATGCGACGCGGTCAGCTCGCGCACGAGCGTCAGCGCTTGGTCGAAGTTGCCGGCGAGCGAGATTACGCGCGCGCCGTGCACAAGCGTCTGGGCCATCTTGCCCTGCGCGATCTTCCCCTCGGGCACGATCACGGCGCAGGTGATGCCGGCGCGCGCCGCGTATGCGGCGGCGCTCGCCGCCGTGTTGCCCGTCGAGGCGCAGATCACGGCCTTGGCCCCATCGCGGACGGCGGCTGACAGCGCGCATGTCATCCCGCGATCCTTGAACGAGCCGGTCGGGTTGGCTCCCTCGAGCTTCAACCGCACCGTCGCGCCGACGATCTCGGAGATCACCGGCGCGCGCAGCAGCGGCGTCGAGCCCTCCTGCAGGCTGACGAGCTTGTCGCCGGGCTCGAACGGCAGGCGCTCGTGGTAGCGCTCAATCAGCGGCACGTGCACGCCCGAGAACGCCGCGCCTTCGACACGCGGCAGCGGCACGCGCGGAACCCCTGAAAAGACGGGAGGCGTCTCGCTCATGTGAACTCCTCTTCGATTACGCGGATAGTGCGCGGAGTGGAGCGGATGAACTCCGACGCTTGAAGCAGCTCGATCGCCGCACGCAGGCGCAATTCGGCGACCTGGTGGGTGACCATCACAAGGCGCGCGTTCTCCTGCATGCCGCGCTGGACGATCGACTTGATCGACACCCCCTGCTCCCCCAGCACACGCGTCACGCCCGCGAGCACGCCCGGGCGGTCGACCACCTCGAGATGTACGTAGAAGGCACTCGGTACGTCCTCGAGCAAGCGCAGCGCAAGCGGCGGTGCGGGCGGACGCGCGCCGCCCGTCATCACGCTGACCACGTCGCCCAGCACTGCGCTCGCGGTCTGCAAGCCGCCGGCGCCCGGGCCGGACATCGTGATCTCGGTGATCGCCTCAGATTCGACGGTGATCGCGTTGAACGGTCCCGACACCGAGGAGAGCGGATGTCCTGCATAGAGGAACGCCGGGTAGACGCGCACTGACAGACCGCCGTCACGGCGCTCAGCTGTACCGATCAGCTTCAACCCCAGCCCCAGCTCGCGGGCGTACTCGAGGTCGTCGCTCTGCAGATGCTCGATTCCCTCGTAGGGAACATCGTCGAGGTGCACAGGCGCGCCGAATGCGAGCCTGGCGAGGATCGCCATCTTCGCGGCCGCGTCGCGGCCCGATACATCGTCGCTCGGGTCCGCCTCGGCATAGCCGAGCCGCTGCGCCTCGGCGAGCGCCTGCGCGTAAGTGCTGCCGTGGGCCATCTCGGAGAGGATGAAGTTAGTCGTGCCGTTGACGATCCCGTGAATGCGATCGATCGGCGTGGCGGCCAGGGACTCCTCCAGCAGCCGTACGACCGGCACGGCGCCGGCGACGGCAGCCTCGAAGCGTAGGTGCACGTCGTGTTCGCGCGCGACGCCGAACAGCTCCTCGCCGTGCTGGGAGAGCAGTTGCTTGTTCGCGCTGACCACATCGCGCCCGGCTCGCATCGCTGCGAGCAGGTGCTCCCGCGCGGGCTCGATTCCGCCCATGACCTCGACGATCAAATCGGCGCCGGCGAGGATCTCCGCAAAATCGCCGCGCGTGCGCGTGAGCACGCCGCAGATCAGCGGCGCGCGACCGTTGAACCGCTCGATCTCCCCGGCCCGCTCGTCCAGCAGCGCGGCGAACGCCGAACCGACCGTGCCATGGCCGAGCAGACCGACTTTGAAAGGCTCTGCGTTCATCGGCTCAGCGGACATCGCGTGCCGTCAGATCGTCGAAGCCCTCACGCCGCACGACCACGCGCGCGTCTCCGTCCTTGCAAAACACGACCGGAGGACGGGGCACACCGTTGTAGTTGGACGACATCGCGTAGCCGTACGCGCCGGTCGCGGGCGTCACGATCACGTCACCGGGGCGCGGGTCGTCGAGCAGGGCCTCGCGCACGATCACGTCGCCAGACTCGCAGTGCTTGCCGGCGAGCACACATCGCGTCGAGCCGGCGAAACGATCGGCGACGTGCGCTTCGTAGGCGGCGCCGTAGAGCATCGGCCGCAGGTTGTCAGACATCCCACCGTCGACGGCGACCCATGTGGAGACGTTGCGCTTGACGCTCTCGACCGTATATAGCGTCACTCCCGCGTTCGCCGTAAGCGCCCTGCCGGGCTCGATCAGCAGGCGCTTGCCCGCCCCGCCCATCCCCTGCTCCGCCGCGACGCGCAGCAGCATGCCGATGTAGTCCTCGATCGCCGGCGGGCGCGTTTGAGCCTCGGTGTAGGCGACGCCGAGGCCGCCGCCGAGGTCATAGGTCGAGAACCCCCCCACTTCGTCGCCGACCTTTGCCAGCTCGGCGACCTCGCGGCGAAAGGGCTCCAGCTCGAGCAGCTGTGAGCCGATGTGCGCGTGCAGGCCAGCGAGCGCAAGACCGTCGACGCCGGCGATCCGCTCGATCGCCGCAGGGACATCGGCCATCGCGAAGCCGAACTTAGAGTCGGCTTGGCCGGTCGAGATCTTCTCGTGCGTCTCGCCCCGCACGTCCGGCGTCACCCGGATCAGCACGTCCTGGGCGGGATTGCGCTCTGACGACAGCCGCTCGAGACGATCGATCTCGTCGAAGTTGTCGATCACGATCAGCCCCACGCGCGCCTCAAGCGCCGCGCGCAGCTCCGCCTCGGACTTGGCGTTGCCGTGCACGACGATCCGCTCGGGAGCGAAACCAGCGTTCAGCGCCAGGTGCAGCTCCCCGCCGGAAGCGACGTCACACCACAACCCCTCCTCGGCGAACAGCCCCAGCACGGCGGTACAGGGAAACGCCTTGGAGGCGAACACCACCTCGAAGTCGCCGTGCTCCCCCTCCTCGTCGGCCCGCAGGAATGCGCGTGCACGCTCGCGTAGGTCGTCCTCGGCCACGACATATGCGGGCGTCCCGAGCTCGCGCGCCAGCTCGATCGTGTCGCAGCCACCGATCTCCAGGCGGCCGCGCTCGTTCAGCCGGCTGCCGAGCGGAAACACGTGCGAGAGGGTCGTGCCGGTTGTCATCGCAGGGATTATCGCCTGCGGTCGAGAGAGTCGTCGGACGAGACCGTCGAGCAAAGGAACGACGGCCGCGCGTACCCATCATGGTGCCGCGTCGCATACAGCTGAGATCCTTCAGGTTGAAGCGGTCCGGGAGTCGGGTAAGTGGTGGGCATACTCGGACAAACCCGAACGGAGGTCGAGATGAAGATCGGACGATTGCTGTTGAGGCTGGTCGTGGGCGGCCTGTTCGTCGGGCACGGCACGCAGAAGCTGTTCGGCTGGTTCGGGGGCAATGGCCTCGACGCGACGGCCCAAGGGTTCGAGCAGCTCGGCCTGCGACCGGGACGGCAGAACGCGATCGCCGCCGGCTCCGCCGAGGCGGGTGGGGGCGCGTTGCTGGCGCTCGGTCTGCAGACGCCCCTGGCCGCCTCGGTGCTAATCGCGACGATGCTCACGGCAATCCACCGCGTGCACGCGAGCAAAGGGC
The DNA here is from genome assembly GCA_036501315.1 of Solirubrobacteraceae bacterium. Lineage (GTDB taxonomy): Bacteria > Actinomycetota > Thermoleophilia > Solirubrobacterales > Solirubrobacteraceae > Palsa-744. Next base: position 91,387 of record DASYAM010000004.1, on the reverse strand, counting down.
CGTGGGTTACGAACGGCGGCTATGAGTACAACCTCGTCTTGATCGCCGCGGCGCTCGCGCTGGTAGATGCAGGGCCCGGCGCATTCTCGCTCGATGGAGCGCGTGGCCGGGAGCGCACCGGCCTGGGCTGGACGCTCGCCGCGCTTGGCGCCGGCGCCGTCGGCGCCGTGGGCTCCTACGCGGCGGCCGAGGCCCAGCCGGCGCCGGCCGTGACCACGCCGACGGACGACACGGCCTGAGCGGAGGCGGTCGGTTCGTCGACGCGGGATCACGCCGCTCAGACCGTCGCAGGGCGAGGGTCGCTACCGCGCGAGCCACTGCCGCCTTGGGCCCTCAGCCCGTGCAGCCCACCCGCGCGCGCCATCAAACACAGCCACACCAGCCCGACCGCGAGCAGCCCGACGCTCTCGACCTGCGGCGCGGTCAACCCAGCGAGCACCTCCTTGTTGCGGCGGACGAACTCGACCAGGAAACGCTCCAAGCCGCTCAGCACGAGGTACAAGGCGAACACCACGCCCGGGCGCACGCGGTCGCGCAGATGCCACAGCAGATATGCCACCAGGCACATCGCGACCGTCTCGTAGATCGGCGTCGGCTGTACCCTCACCCCCGGCGGCGTCGGCAAGGTGCCGTGCGGGTAGCCCATCGCCCACGGCAGGTGCGAGCGGATCCCGTAGTCGCCGTCGCCGGAGACCTGGCAACCGATGCGGCCGATCGCATAGCCGAGCGCGAGCGCGGTCGCGCACATGTCGAACATCCTCAGCTCGAGCACCTTGCGGCGATACATCCATGCGATCACACCGATCGCGCCGCCGATCGCGCCGCCGTACCAGACGAGGCCGGAGCCGGAGAAGATTGAGCCGAGCAGGTCGTGCTTGACCTGGGCGTAGTTCTGGATCACGTAGTAGCCGCGCGCGCCGATCACGCCGCCGAGCAGCGCCGAGAAGACGATCTCATACGCCCAGTCGACCGGCCGCCCCAGCTCGCGCAGCCGCCTCGCTACGACCGCGCCGCAGGCGAGGAATCCGAGCGCGAACATCACCCCGAAGGTCTTGATAGAGATGCCAAGCAGTTCTACTTCGGGCTTCACCGAAGGGCACTCTAGTCGCCTTCTGCGACAATCAGCACCGATGGCCAAACGACATTCGAGCTTCGGCAAAGACACCGGCCTGCAGGCACGGATGCTGCTGACCATGTTCCTGCTCGGGCTGGTCTACGCGGTGTTCGTGGGGGTGCTGTTCGCCGCCGGCGCCGGCGCCGGGATCATCGTCGTGGTGGCGGTGGTGCTGCTGGTGGTTCAGTTCCTCGCCTCCGACAAGATCGCGCTGGCGACGATGGGGGTCAAGGAGGTGTCACCGGCCGAGGAGCCCGAGCTACACGGGATCGTCGAGCGGCTGTGCGTGCAGGCCGACCTGCCCAAGCCGCGGGTGGGCGTGATCGAGACCTCGATGCCGAACGCCTGCGCGATGGGCCGCTCGAAGAAGGCGACCACGGTCTGCGCGACCCGCGGAATCCTCGAGCTGCTCTCGCCCGCCGAGCTCGAAGGCGTGATGGCGCACGAGCTGACCCATGTGATCAACCGCGACGTTATGGTGATGACGCTCGCGAGCTTCTTCGCCACGCTCGCTTCGACGATCGCCCAGTTCGCGCTGTTCTTCGGCGGCGGCTACGGCAACCGCGAAGAGGAGGAGGACATCATGGTCGTCGTGCTCGTCTCGGCGGCGGTCTATGCGATCTCCTTCCTGCTTCTGCGCGCGCTCTCGCGCTATCGCGAGTTCGCCGCCGACCGCGGCTCGGCCGTGCTCACGGGCCGCCCCAGCGCGCTGGCCTCGGCGCTGCTGAAGATCAGCGGCACGATGGAGCGGGTGCCGACCCAGGACCTGCGCAAGGCGGAGGGCATGAGCGCCTTCTTCATCCTGCCCGCGCGCACGAAGAAGTCGCTGATGAACATCTTCGCCGACCATCCCCCGCTCGAGCAGCGCCTGGCTGCGCTCGAGCGCCTCGAGTCGCAGCTGCAGAGCAACGCCTGACCATCATGGGGCTGCTCGACGCGCTTACCGGCCGCCACACGGTCAAGGGCCCGGCGCCCGACCGCCTGTTCGCGATTACGACCGCGTATGTGACGCTCGAGTCCGCACACCAGGTCGAGCCGACGGGGACCGCCGCGATCGTCTTTCAGGCGCTCGCCACGAGCGAGTTCGAAGCGACTCTGCGCGACATGGAAGAAGTCGTCAAGGCGACCGGGGGCGACTCCGGCACGCGGGTGGCGACGCAGGACGATAGCTTTGGCTACCGCTGGATGGTGTTGCGCAACCCCGACGGCGAGCCCTCGGTGGAAGACCTCGCGGTCGGCATCAACGCGGTGTCCGGCTCGATCGAGACCGCCGGCCACGGCGAGCGGCTGCTGTGCGCGGTGTTCTCCTTCGTCGACGCGCAAAAACGGCGCATCTATTTCATCTACAACTACAAGCGCGGCTTCTGGTATCCGTTCGTGCCGGCCGTGGGAGAGCAGCAGCGCGATACCGAGCGCGAGCTGCAGATCAAGGCGCAGATGGCTTCAGAACTGCCAATGGAGCCGGAACTCGAGCGCTGGTTCCCGCTGTGGGGAATCCCCATTTGATCAATCTGGGATCAAACCCTCGCCGGTGAATTCCTTGCCGGCCTCCGCGAACGTAAGGTCGGCCGGGGGCAGGATCAGGTCAGAGGTCTCGATCTCCTCGTCGCCGACGCGCTCGCCCCGCGCCCTGACGTAGTCGAGCAGCGTCTTGTATGCATCCTCAAAGCCGTCTTCACGGCCGCCCTCGACGACGGCCACAACCGCGTTCTCGAGCTCGTTCAGACGCTCGGCGTCACTGTCGGCGAGGACGTACTGGTCCTCGCCGGAGATGCGCACGATCATGACTGGCCGCCCTCGGCCGGCGGCTGAGCCTCAGCCCCGTCTCCGGCCGCGGAGATCTGGGGCGCGGCAGCTCCGGCGCCCTGCCCAAGTTCGCCCTTCATCTTGGCCAGCTCGTCGTCGACCTCCGGCTGACTCGACAGTTGCTTGAGCTGGCGATCGATGTCGTCTTCGCCGGAGCCGAGCGCCGTGATGTCGTCGAACGTGCCGGCGGCTTCGAGCTCGGACACTGCGTCCGCGCGGGCTTTCATGTTTTCGGTCTTGTCGACCGCGCGTTGCATCGCAAGGCCGACGTCGGCCATCTGCTCGCCCACCCCGGTCGCCGCCTCGGAGATCTTCACCTGGGCCTCCGCCGCCGAGTACTGCGCCTTGATGACCTCCTTCTTCGTGCGGAACGCCTCGATCTTCGCGCGCAGCTTCTGCTCTGAGTCGGTCAGCTTCTGTTGCTGATCTTCGAGTTCTGTGACCTGCGTGTCGAGCCCCTGCAGCTCGGTCTGGGCGACGTTCTTGCGCTCGAGCGCCGTGCGCGCTAGATCCTCCTGGCCGCCTGCCAGCGCTTGGCGGGCCTGTGTGTCGAGCTTGACCACGCTCTGCTTCAGCGTCGTCTCCTGCATCTGCAGGCGCTTCTTGGCGGTCACCACGTCGGCGATGCCCTTCTTCACGTTCTGCAGCTGTTCGACCTGCTTCTGGTAGCTGTAGTCGAGCGTCTCGGCGGGATCTTCGGCTCGGTCGAGCAGTTTTGAGACCTTTGCCTTCACGACTGTCGACATGCGCCCGGTCAAACCGGCCATCTGATCCTCCTATTGCGTTGCCACGACGGGGCGGCCGATCGGCGATCGGCCGGCAAGGTCAAGCGTAGCCGACGCAGGCTCTGGATCTGCGCGTCAGGCTCTCAGAGCCCGAGCGGATGACGCAGTACGTAGCCTTCGTTGCCTTGGCGCAGCGGGCGCCAGCGCGGGCCCTGCTCGTTGGTGGGATCGTCGGCGGCGCTCGTGTCCAACCGCAGGCCAGCGACCGTCATGTAGGCGTGGCCGGGGTTGGAGAAGATCGTCACCCACCGCCCGACGCCGTGCGAGCCCCAGGTTTCGAATTCGGAGGAATCCTCGGGTGCCTGCAGCAGCTCGGCGCCGTGCAGCGCGAAGGAGACCGTTCCCGAGCAGTCATATCCGGGGGAGCTGAACGATGCGTGGCCGCCCCCGTAGATGTAGGGCAGACCGATCAGCTGGTTGCCGGCCCAGACGATCTGCTGCACGGCCGCCGGCGCGGACATCGGCGCCGCCGCGAGACCGTCGACGTAACGCGCGAGCGTGCCGGGGACGAGCAGGTCGGGCTTGGCTTCGGCACTCGCGCCGGGGCTAGGGACGCCGGGGGCTGGGGTGACGGGACTGCCACCTGTCGGATTCGAAGCGTTCGAGGCGGCCGAGGCGGTCGTCTGACCAGCGGGGGACGGCGCCTGGTAGGGGACGACTTCGCCCGTGGCCGTCTTCTCGTACACGGGCCCGGTGTAGGTGACGTTGGCTGTGCGTGCCGTGATCGGGGCCGCGTGCAGCGGTACCGCCGGCTTGGCCGGGGTCGGCGTCGCCGCTGGAACACCGCCGGTGCCGCCCGCGAGCGCCGATGTGGCGAGGACGGCCATGGTCGTCAAACTGCAGAAAAGCGTGCTGCTGAGGGTTCGCACCCGCACAACCACAACCTCTTTCGTCGGCCTGCGGGGTTAGCTGACGGGCTAGCGCTGAAAGAGCCTGCGCTTCTCACGGATCTACCGTGGGATTCGCCCCAACAACTTGGGTCCCCCGTTCCCTGACATCTGGTCAAGGATTCGGCGTTCTGGGCGGCAGGCTAGCAAAGTGCAATGACGCTTGCATGACATGCACCGCTTTTCCCGCGAATTCCTCGCAATTGCGGGGAATTCGTTAGGGTCCTGCCATGCGATGCTCCTCGCCCCGGCTTTCTGTCGCGGTGCTCCTTGTCTGTGTCGCGGCGCTTACCGGCTGCGGCAAGTCCACGCCACCGCGAGCCTCCGTCGGCGGAGCCGTCGGAGCGGTAGCGGAAGCGAGCGGCGCATCGGGAGTCGCCACGAAGAACACCGTCCGGCTGGGCGACTCAGACCCGGCAAGCGACGCGGCCGCGGTCGCGCGAGCGATCTATCCCGGGGTCACGCCCGCCTCACGGCCGCAGGCGGTCGTGCTGGTAGACGAGCGCAACTGGACGGCCTCGCTCGCGGCGGCCTCGCTCGCGAGCGCTCCACTGGGCGCGCCGCTTTTGTACAGCGACGGCGAGACGCTTCCGCACGTGAGCGCAGCAACGCTCGAAGCACTGCACCCCGGCGGGGCCGCTGCCGTCGGCGGCGCGCAGGTCATCCGCGTCGGCACCTCTGCGGCGGTGCCCGGTGGCTATCGCACGTACGCCGTTCCCAGCGGCGAACCGGCGGCCGTCGCTGCGGCGATCGAGCGCATCATGAGTGTCGCCCGCGGCGCGGCGCCACGGCAGGTGATCGTGACCGCCGCCGACGGGCCGCCCGCGCTCGCGATGCCCGCAGCCGGGCTGTCGGCCGAGAGCGGCGCGCCGATCCTGTTCGTCACCGCCACCGGGGTGCCCGCTGCGACCGCCGCTCTCCTCTCGAGCTTGCACCGCCCGACGATCTACGCTGTCGGGCCCTCGGCGATCAGCGCTCGCGCGCTGGCGGCGCTCGCGCGGCTCGGCCGCGTCGTGCCGATCGCCGTGTCGCCGCCGAGCGAACGCGACAGCCCGGCCGCCAACGCGATCGCCGTATCGCGCTTCGCCGACGGGTCCTTCGGGTGGGGCATCCACGAAGCGGGGCATGGCCTCGTGTTCGCGCTCGCCTCCGATCCGCTCGCTGCGCCGGCGGCGGCTGCGCTGTCCGCCCACGGCGACTACGCCCCGCTGCTGCTGCTCGAAAGCTCAACCTCGATACCGCCCACGTTGAGCGGCTACCTCGGCGACGTCCAGCCCGGCTACAACGCGAGCGCACCGCCGGTCCGCGGCTTCTACAATCACGGCTGGCTGATCGGAAGCTCGATCTCCGTCGTCGTCCAAGCCGAAATCGACTCGCTGCTCGAGATTTCGCCCAGCAAGACCCCGGGCAAAGCGACCGTCGAAGAAGAACCGTCAGCTTCACTCGCCGAATGACCCTCTCCACTCCAGCCAAAGCAACAAGCTTGGGGCGAGTCGAATGAGCCAGGCCGAGGATCCTCGCCGGCTGGCGGACGGGCGGGACGCGTACGAGGTGACCGTCGAGGACGTGCGCCAGCTGATGGGCGCCTCGACCCCGCACTTCGCGCTGCAGCTGCGCAACCGCGTCGCGAAGCTGATCGCCCCTCTCCCGCCCGGTCACCCCGCGCGGGTGGAAGGCGAGCGCGAGATCGCGCGCTTGCAGCGTCTGGGCTTCGAGGGCGAGCTCCGGGGCGAGGACCCGGCCGTGGCCGACCTGCGCCCACTGCCGTCGCTCGCGCTGGACGCCTGAACGCCGGACGGCGTCCGTCGCGCACGCTGGACGCCTGAACGCTGGACGCCTGACGGCGTCCGTCGCGCACGCTGGACGCCTGAACGCTGACGCCTGAACGCCGGACGGGGATCTATCGCCGTGTGACGAAGCTGCGCTCGCGACGCGCGTCGGCGAAGCCTGCGCGCAGGAGTTTGAACAGGACCGCGAAGATCGCCGCATCGACGATCAGCAACCCTACGTTCAATGCGCGCGGCACGGGTGTAAAGGCCGACACGATCAGGATCGCCGCGGTGTGAAACAGGATCGTGGGCAGCAGCGCAAGCAGCAGGATGTGCGAGCGGTAGCCGCTGCGATGCTCCCGCAACGTCACCTCGATCGTGCCGATCATGACCGCGGCAAGCCCGGCGAACAGCAGCGGCGCGTCCTGCGAGGCTCCGTCACCGAGCCGCGTAAGACCCACGACTGTGCCGATCGCGCCGATCAGGATCAACAGCTCCGACAGCGGCAGCGGGTGCCAGGGCGCCTGTGGTCGCTCGCCCGTCGCCGGCGGCTTGGCCGCCGGCGACTTGGCTGCCGTGACTTGCGCCGGTGCGGAGGAAGGCGGGGAGACCGGGCGCCGCTTGCGTGAGCGCCCGCGACGATGCCCGTTGCGGCTCTTGCTGCGGCTGGCCACGGCGTCAGCTGCCACGGCTCGACTTGATGCGCGACATTGCCGTCGATCGTAGCGACTAACCTCATTTAGATGTCCACGTTTTCCTCCACTGCGATGCCCGCCGCCGGCGATGGCGACGCGGGCGCGGGGATCCCGGGCAGCGGGCTCTCTGGGCCGTTCCCCGTCGGCGAGTACGCCCGCGCCCTGCGCGGCCGGCTGCGCGCGTTCGCGCAAGTGCAGCTCGTCGGCGAGCTCGTGAACTTACGGCCGTCCCGGGCGCGCGTGTACTTCGAGCTGCGCGACCCGACCGGCTCGATCCCGTGCGCGATCTGGCTGAAGGATTGGGAGGCGATCTGCGCCCACGCCGCCGGGCCGCCCGCGGACGGGATGCAGGTGGTGGTCAGCGGCGGCTGTGACTACTACCCGGGCAGCGCCACTTCCTCCCCCGGCTTCTCCTTCGCGGTCGCCGACCTGCGCGTGGCCGGCGAGGGTGATCTGCTCGCGCGCGTCGAGCGGCTGCGCAGGCAGCTGGCCGCCGAGGGCCTGCTCGAGCTGCAGAAGCGCCTGCAGCTGCCACCGCTGCCGCGCACGATTGGGGTGATCACCGGCGAGGGGGGTAAGGCCCGCGACGACATCCTCGCCGGTCTCTCCCGGCGCGGCTGGGCTGGGCGCCTGGTGTGGGGCTTTGCGCCCGTGCAGGACCGCCACGCCGCACCAGCGATCGTGCGCGCGCTCGGCGACCTCGCCACCGTCGGCGGGGTCGAGGTGGCGATCGTGGCCCGCGGCGGCGGATCGCTCGCGGACCTGCTGTGCTTCTGCGACGAGACACTGTGCCGCACGGTGGCGCTGCTTCAGATGCCGGTGATCTCCTCGGTCGGCCATCACACCGACCGCACCCTGCTCGACGACGTCGCCGCCGTCAGCTGCTCCACCCCAACCCACGCGGCGGAGGCCGCCGTCGGCGTGGACTGCACGCGCGCGCGAGCCGACCAGGTGGCCGCTGCGGCGCGCCTGCGCGAGCAGGGCCGCCGCGCGGTGCTGTCGCGGGCGCGCCTGCTGGCGGGCCTGTCGCGCGCGCCCGCGGCGCATCTGGAGCGCCAGCGCACGCGCCTGCATCAGCAGCTGCGGGAGATCCGCGCAGGCGCTCGGCGGCGCGCGCAGTCGGAGCGCGAGCTGAACGGCAGGCGCGCGCTAGTGCTGCAGCGCAAGGGGGACTCCGCGCTGCTCGACTGCCGGCGGCGCAAGCCGCGCGAGCTCGAGCGACTGGCGCTCGCGCTCGCCGCCCACGACCCGCAGCGAACCCTCGAGCGCGGTTACGCGCTCGTGCAGTCGCCCGGCGGGGAGCCGATCACGACGGCCGCACACGCGCGCACGAGCGAGAGAGTGCAGCTGCAGTTCGCCGACGATGTCATCCCTGCGAAGATCCTCGAGCCATGAACGAGCCCTCGGCACAGGCAGCGAAGGAGCAGCCCGCGCAGACCTACGAGGCGGCGGCTGCGCGCGTGGAGGAGATCATCCGGCGGCTGGACTCCGGCGATGCGAGCCTCAACGAGACGCTCACATTGGTCGCCGAGGGTAAGGGCCTGATCGAGCTATGCGCGCGCGAGCTCGCGGCTGTCGGCGACGCGCTCGAGGAGCTACGCCTCGACGAGTTGGTAACCCGCCTGGAAGGCGAGTCTGGCTCGTGAGCTCCACCTGGGAGCTGCTGGCCGGGTTGCCTGTGCGGGTCGAGCGCTACGAGCTTGAGCCGCTGCAGACCGCGTTCTCGAGCGAGTTCGTGCGCAAGACGACCGTCATCCACTTGCACGGGCGGGGTGAGGAGGGCGTCGGCGAGGACGTCACCTACGCGGCCGAGGACCAGGAGGCGCTGCAACGCTCACCGGCGACGTTGCCGCTGACCGGCGACTTCACGCTTGCGAGCTTTGCCGAGCGTTTGCGTTCGCTCGAGCTGTTCCCACAGCCGACCGAGCGGCCCGAGTTTCGGCTGTATCGCAACTGGGCGTTCGACTCGGCCGCGCTCGACCTGGCGCTGCGCCAGGGCGCCATGACGCTGCACGAGGTGCTCGGGCGCGAGCCGCGGCCGGTCACGTTCGTCGCCTCGCTGCGGCTCGGCGAGCCTCCCTCGATCGAGCCAGTCAAGCGCCGCCTGCAGATCGCTCCGGGGCTACGCTTCAAGCTCGACCCGACGCCTTCGTGGGATGCGGAGCTGATCTCAGAGCTCGTAGCGCTGGGCGCGGTGGACTCGGTCGACTTGAAGGGCCAGTACGAGGGCACGATCGTCGACAATCCGGCCGATCCCGCGCTGTATGAGCGCGTCGTGGAGGCGTTTCCGGATGCGTGGATCGAGGATCCAAAGCTGACTGAGGAGACCGAGCCGATCTTGGCGGCCCACCACGAGCGGATCACGTGGGACGCGCCGATCCATGGCGTCACCGACATCGAATCGCTGCCGTTCAAACCGCGCACGCTGAACATCAAGCCTTCACGTCTCGGCGGGCTGCGCTCGCTGCTGGACACCTACGACTACTGCGCCGCCCACGACATCTCCACCTACGGCGGCGGTCAGTCGGAGCTCGGCCCGGGGCGCGGGCAGATCCAATACCTCGCCTCGCTGTTTCATCCCGACACGCCCAACGATGTCGCGCCTGCCGGTTACAACCTGCCCGACCCGCCCCCCGACCTGCCCTCCAGCCCGCTCGCCCCGACACCGTCCACCACGGGCTTCCGCTGGGGCTGAGAACCTGTCTCAACACAGGCGGTGCGGCCGGTGCGTTCATGGACCAAGCTGGGCGACACGGGATGGGCGAAGCACGTGCTACCGATCATCCGGGATCGGCCAGCACGTTCGAGCCGTCACGTGGCGATCCAGCGCCGCGTCCAGGGCGCATTCCGGGCGTGCCGGATGTTTTGAGACAGGTTCTAAACCGCTCCGAGACGCAACTTCCTTCCCGCTGGTCGGTTTGCGCTGACATAACGGTTACCCTCGGCAGTCGCCGCTGCGGCGCACGCGGGTGTTCCAGCGTAGAAGGGGTTTTTCTTGATGAGCATAGGCGCCCACAAGAAGCGATTTACGCTTCTCTTGGCCGTAACCGCCGCCGCCGCCGCGATGGCGCTCGCCGGCTTGGGTGCTCTGTCGCCGCTCTCCGCTATGGCCTCCACCGGCGGCGCCACGGTCGGTGGCACAGACAAGACCAGCGGCGCTACGACGGTCTCCCCCAGCCTGCACGTCACGACGGTGCGCATCACGGGCGTCAGCTGCACGCCGACGCCTAGTTGCAGCGGCAACCCCCATCAGGTCTCTACCCACGGCGTTCTCCTAATTTCAGGCAAAGGCCTGACGACGGGGATGGCCGTGGCCTTCCCCCATTCGCCCGGCGCGCGGATCTCGAGCGTCTCGCCGTACGCCCATCTGCACAAGCCGCCGAAGGCGGCGGGCCTTGAGGTGACCGTCCCGAAGAACGCCCATTCCGGACACATCATGGTGCTGCTGAGCCACTCGCGCTACACGAGCTCATACGGGCCGATCTACGTGTACAACCATGCGCTGCACCCGCCCGCGCCGAAGACCCCGCCGCCGGCGGCCTCCCCGAGCGCCGTCGGCGCAGCGCCGACCGCCAGCGCGTTTGAAGGGCAGGGCATGTGGATCTGGTACATGAGCCATTCAAACGGCGGCAATGTCGCCGCGATCGTGGCCCAGGCGCACGCGGCGGGCGTGACGACGCTGTTCGTGAAGAGCTCCGACGGCTCGAGCAACTACTGGAGCCAGTTCTCGCCGCAGCTAGTCGCCGAACTGCACGCGAACGGGCTGAAAGTGTGCGGGTGGCAGTACGTGTACGGCACGAACCCCGAAGGCGAGGCGAACCTCGGCGCCGAGGCGGTCGCCAACGGCGCGGACTGCCTCGTGATCGACGCGGAGGCGGAGTACGAAGGCCATTACGGCGCCGCGCAGACCTACATCGCCGATCTGCGCGCGAAGATCGGCGCAGCCTACCCACTGGGGCTCGCTTCGTTCCCGTACGTGTACTACCACACGTCGTTCCCCTACTCCGTCTTCCTGGGCCCCAACGGGGCGCAGTTCAACGCGCCGCAGATGTATTGGAAGGACATCGGCAACTCGGTCGACACCGCTTACGCGAACACGTTCATCTCAAACCGCGTGTACGGACGGCCGATCTTCCCGCTTGGGCAGACGTACAACCATCCGTCGAACAGCGAACTAGTGCGCTTTCGCGAGGAGGCGGTCGACTACGGCTCGACGGGCCTGTCGTGGTGGGACTGGCAGGAAACGCCGAGCAGCGGCTGGACCGCGCTGACCGAAGCGCTCACACCGCTGACGAGCGTCACGCCGAACCCGAGCTATACTGAACTGGAACAAGGCAACAAGGGCGACCCGGTGCTGTGGATGCAGGAGCACCTCGCGGCCGCGATCCCCACGCAGGCGACGACGGGCATCTTCGACGCGACCACCGCCGCGAACCTCGCCTCGTTCCAGTCGGCCCACGGCATCTCCCCCACGGGCAAGACCGAAGCGGCGACCTGGCAAGCGCTGCTGGCGCTCGCGCCAGTGGCGGTCAACTGGACCGGCTCGGGACCAAGCGGCGGTTAGTCGCAGATCGCCGATTGGGGAGGACAGGCCGCATGCGGCCTGTCGGGTGGGCCCGCACATGTGCGGGCCCACCGGACGGTACATGTACCGTCCGGACGGCCGGCGCATGCGCCGGCCGTGGGGAGGGCACATGTGCCCTCCCCCCAAAAGAACCGACTCAGACGCGCTGAATCAGCGTGGCGGTGCCGAGGCCACCGCCGCAGCACATCGTGACGAACCCGATCTCCTTGTCGGAGCGCTCGAGCTCGTGCAGCAGCGTCGTGATCAGCCGTGCGCCGGTGGAGCCGAGCGGGTGGCCGAGCGCCATCGCGCCGCCGTTGACGTTCACGCGGTCCATGTCTGGGTTGTGCTCGCGCCGCCAGGCCGCGACCACCGGGGCGAACGCCTCGTTGATCTCGATCAGGTCGATATCGTTGATCTGCATGCCGTTGCGCTCGAGGATCTTGCTCGTCGCGGGGATCGGGCCCTCGAGCATTTTCACTGGGTCACAGCCGACGGTCGTCTGGTCGACGATCCGCGCACGCGGTTTCAGCCCGAGCTGAGAGGCCTTCTCAGCGCTCATCAGCAGCACCGCCGCGGCGCCGTCTGAGATCTGCGAGGCGTTTCCCGCAGTGATCTTGCCGTCGGGCTTGAACGCTGGCTTCAGCTGCGACAGCGTCTCGAGGCTCGTGTCCGGGCGGATGCCCTGATCGGCGACGAGCTCCTGCCCGTCCACCGTCATCGGCACGATCTCGCGCTCGAAGCGGCCCTCCTGCGTGGCCTGGTTGGCCAGACGGTGCGAGCGCACGGCGAGCTCGTCGAGCTCTGAGCGGGAGATCTCCCACTGGTCGGCGATCATCTCGGCGCCGAGGCCCTGACCGACAATGTTGTGCTTGGCCATCAGCTCGGGCGTGAAGGCGAAGCCGAACTCCTCCTGCGTCTTCATCCCAGCGGAGAACGGGAAATGCCCCATGTGCTCGACGCCGGAGCCGATCATCGCGTCGTGCACGCCCGCGGCGATCAGCGCCGCGGAGAAGTTGACCGCCTGCTGGGCGGAGCCGCACTGGCGATCGACGGTCGTGCCGGGGGTCTCGATCGGGAGGCCCTCCTGCAGCCAGGCGTTGCGTGCGATGTTGAAGCCCTGCTCGCCGAACTGCTGCACGCAGCCCGCGATCACGTCCTCGACCTCTGCGGCGTCGATGCCGGAGCGGGAGATCACCTCGGAGTAGACCTTGCCGAGCAGCTCGTTCGGATGGGTGTCCTTGTAGTAGCCCTTTTCCTTGTGCCCGCGGCCGATCGGCGTGCGCACCGCCTCGACGATGACGACCTCGCGGCCCTCTGATTGCCTCATGACTGAACAGTCCTCCTAAGGTCTTGCGCGGCATGTTGATGGGGTATCCCTTACTCTACCGCGCCTTACCGAGAATAGATTGACCAGTCAGTCAACACCCGACGCCCGGCAGGCGGGTCTACCGCCATCACCGTCAGGCCGCCAGACACCGCCCTCATCGACCACTACCGACCACCACCGCCAATCGATCGCCCCATGAGCCGCACGATCAGCGCAACGAGTAGAGAGACACAGCGATGAGCGACGAGCGCCTCGCGATCGCCGGCAGCGGCGCGATCGCCTGCGGCCTGGCCGCGACCGCGGCCCATCATGGCCCCGTGCTGTTGCTGGCGCGGTCCGTCGACTCCGCCGAGCGCGCACGCGCGAAGGTCGAGCAGACGCTCGCGCGGATGGGCGCCGAGGTTGACCCCGAGCACGTCCAGGTCGTAACCGACCAGCGAGCGCTTGCAGACGCCACATTCGTGGTCGAGGCGGTCGTTGAGGACTACGACATCAAGGCCGGGCTGCTGGGCGAGCTGAACGGGATCGTCGGCCGCGACGCGATCCTCGCGAGCACCACCTCGTCGCTGTCGGTTCGGCGACTCGCCGAGTCGAGCGGACGGGTGGAGCGGTTCGTAGGGCTGCACGTCTTCAATCCCGTGACCAAGATGCAGCTCGTCGAGCTGATCTTCCCCGAAGGCTCAAGCGAGCAGACGCGCGCGCGCGCGATCACGCTGTGCGAGACGTTCGAGAAGACGCCCGTGGTCGTTCCCGACGTACCCGGCTTCGTCGTCAACCGCCTGCTCTTCCCGTACCTGTTCAGCGCGGTGCGCCTGCTCGAAGAGACGGGCATGGAGGCCGCCGACGTCGACCGCTGCATGCAGCTCGGCGCCGGCCATCCAATGGGGCCGCTGGCGCTGCTCGACCTCGTCGGGCTGGACGTCTCGGCCTCGATCGGCGAGACGATCGGCGAGCCGGTGCCGCCGCGCATTCAAGCGTTGCTCGCCGATGGCGCCCTCGGGCGCAAGAGCGGACGCGGGTTCCACTCCTACTGACGCTGACGCCGGCCTCGCCCGGACCGCTAGCTTCTCTCCTCCGGGATGGGGACGGCAACCACGTCGAGCCCGTCGATGTCGCGGAAATCCGCCGGGTTGCAGGTGTAGATCGGCAGGTGATTGGCTACGGCCGTAGCGGCGATCATCGCGTCGTAGGCCCGCGCGGTGGTCTTGCGACCGGCGCGCCGCAACGAGGTGGCCACACCGCCAAACGCCCGAGCCGCATCCGCATCGAACGGGAGCGGTTCGAAGTCCGCCTCTGCCTGCTGGAGCTGAGCTTGACGAGCGACACGCTCGCTCTCCTCTTCAGCGACGAGCGGGCCGACCGAGAGCTCGGCAAGCGTCACCGCCGTGATCAGCGGTTCGAGAGGAAGCGTACTTGCGTCCACAAGCCTCTCCAGCAGGATGACCGTCGAGGTGTCGAGTATCCCGCGCGGATGCGGTATCTCCGTGCTCACAGGCTCGAGTCCAGCAGCCGGTCGACGTCTTCGCGAAACACCACGGGATCTACAGACGGCAGCCGCCGCCAGCGTCTCAACAGAGCTTCGGCCGAGAGTCCGCGGGACGATATTGCGCGAAGTTCGGCAACGGCCTTGCCCGAACGCGTGATCGTGATCTGCTCTCCACGCGCCGCCCGATCCACGACATCGCCCCCGTGGTTGCGCAAATCTCGAATGCTGACCTCAGCCATTGACCAATTGTATCACGCGTGATACAGACCCGGCTATCGACCACTGGGTTCGACTTCCTCAGGCCCACTTCCCGATTGAGACCTGCCTGCAAATATCGACGTGAAGGATAGATCGAGGCTTTGTCGGAAATCGGACTCCGGGTCCGCCCTTCACTTGGTGCTATACAACCACACCATTGGGTGCAATATTATGCGCCACTTGGTGCTATATTACTGCACCAATGGGCAGCCCGTTCGTCTACGAGAACCCGCTCGAGCCTCCCGAGACCCTGGCCGACCGTGTCGCCGAGCTGGCACTGCTGCGCGATCTCATCGGCGAGACTCGCAACAGTCGTCTCGAGGGACCACGCCGCTACGGCAAGACGTCGTTGCTCAGGGCTGTGCTGGCAGCGGCCGAGAAGGACGATTTCGTGCCGATCTACGTGAACTTTCTGGGCGTGCTGACAGCAGCCGACGTCGCCGAGCGGAT
Source organism: Solirubrobacteraceae bacterium (assembly GCA_036501315.1). Classification (GTDB taxonomy): domain Bacteria; phylum Actinomycetota; class Thermoleophilia; order Solirubrobacterales; family Solirubrobacteraceae; genus Palsa-744. The sequence continues at coordinate 76,243 of DASYAM010000004.1, read as the reverse complement.
TGAGCGAGCCTACCGAGAGCAGCTCGACGGACAGCTGAAGCGCTGGTTCGCCGGCGCAGTCGCGACACTCCGGCCACGCGTGACGGCGGCGCCCGGTGGGGTTGGCATCGAGCTATCCCCCGAGCAACGAATGCCCGAGCTGCTGGATCGGCTCGCGTTGCCACGCCGGTTGCAGGAACGTCATGGCCGTCGATGCGCGATCGCGTTCGACGAGTTTCAAGACGTCGTACGAGTGGGAGATGCCCTGACCGGGACGATCCGTGCTGAGCTCGAGCAGCATGGCAAGGTTGCCGCCTATTTGTTCTCCGGATCTCACCCGGGCTTGATGCGCGACCTGTTCTCAGACCGCCGCCATGCATTCTTCGCGCAGGCCAAACCCGTAGATCTCCCCCCGCTCAGGGCAGAGGACCTGGGCGAGTACATCGGGGCCCGCTTCGAACGCGGCGACCGTGACCCTGGAGAGGCACTCGAGCCACTGCTGGCGACCGCAGAGGGACATCCACAGCGCGCGATGCTGTTCGCACACCATCTCTATGAGCACACGAATCACTCTGCGACCGCCACCAGCGAGGATTGGCTAAGGACATTCGCAAGCGCCACACACGACGCAAACCCAGAGGTACAAGCGGCGTGGGATTCCTGGAATAACAGCGAGCGGCGACTGATGGCCGTCATCTCCCAACGCACGCTGCCTTTGCAAGGCCGCGTCGCGCGCGAGCGTTACGGGGTCAGCAAGACCGGGGGCAACCACAGCACCATCGAGCGCCTCTACCGCGACGGGCACGTGGTTGTCGATGAGAGCACAACGACCGGCTGGCGCGTCGTCGATCCGCTGCTCGAGCTATGGCTGGCCAACGGGCGCGGCTGGCCGATCCAGGTGTAAAAACCTTCGAGAGACGCCGACCCGAGCCGCAACCCGAGCCCGCAACATGAGAATTTATTTCGCCTGAGCCGAGTTTTAGCTGGCGTTCATCCTCGTGCGGATACTGGGATATGCGACGACGGTAAGTCGCAAACGCACACCCGCCTCCTCCCAGTGCACACGCTCCGGCCCGCTCCCCCCGCGGGCCGGACGTGTCTTCGGGGCACTCTCTGAGAATCTTCGGAGCGAGGAGCCTCGGGGACCTGTGTTAGGAATCCCCCCCGTCGCGGTCCGAGCGCTCGCCCGGCGACGGCGCGGGCGGGCGGCGGCGCTCGCGGATGCGCACCGCCTCGATGCGGTTGTCGCGCACCGACTCGACGCGAATCGAGAAGCCGTCGGCGTTGACGATGTCGCCACGGCGCGGAAGACGACCGAGCTCGGCGAAGACGAAGCCGCCGACGGAGTTGTACGCGTCGCTGTCGACGGGCAGGTCGAGGCCGTAGTCGGCGAGATCTGTGACCGCGACGTGGCCACGCACGAACCAGTCGCCACCGGCGAGCTTGCGCACCTCGCCTGCGGCCGGGTCGGTTTCGTCGGCGATCTCGCCGACCACCTCCTCGATGATGTCCTCGACCGTGACGATCCCCGCAACGCGGCCGTACTCGTCGACGACGACCGCCATCGAGGTCCGCTCGCGTTGCAAGTCCGCGAGCAGGTCGTCCAGCGGCTTGGTCTCGGGCACGATCGGCGCGTCGTGCACGAGCGGCTCGACCGACGCGCGCGGGCCCTCTTGGAGCAGCTGTCGCGCGAGCGTGGAAGCGTGGACGATGCCGCGCACGCGGTCGCGGTTGTCCTCCTCGGTGACGACCAACCGGGTATGACCGCTGGAGACGCAGAGCTGCAGCGCCGCCTCGACGTCCTGGGAGACGTCGATCGTGACGACCGCCGGGATCGGCGTCATCACCTGGCGTGCCTCCTGCTCGTGCAGATGGAATACGCCCGTGAGCATGCCCGCCTCGCCCGGGTCGATCTGCCCGCCGGCGTGTGACTCGGCGATCAGACGCTTGAGCTCGTCCGGCGAGCCGCCGCGGCGCTCGAGGCTCATGTCGACGCCGAGCAGCCGCAGGATGCGGTCGGAGACGGCGGTGAGCACGACGATGAAGGGGCGAAACAGCACGGCGAACGCTCGCAGCGGACGGGCTACCCGCCGGGCGACCGTCTCGGCGCGGTCGATCGCGTAGAACTTCGGCACCATCTCGCCCGCGACGAGCTGCGCGGAGGCGATGATCAGGAAGGCGACGATCACCGCGATCGCGACCGCGACACCGTGACCGAGCCCGTTGCCGAGCGCCCCCTTGAGGATCTCGGCGAGCGCGGGCTCGCCGAGGGCGCCGATGCCGATCGAGGTCATCGTCACGCCGATCTGCACGGCGGAGATGTACTCATTGATGCTCCCCACCTGCTCCAGCGCCAGGGCGGCGCCTTTGACGCGCTCGTCGCGCATGACTTCCAGGCGCGCGCGGCGAGAGCGCACGAGTGCGTACTCGGCGATCACGAAGAACGCGTTGATCGCGATCAGCACGATCGCGAGGATGAGCTTCAGGCCGTTCACGCGAGCTGGTCGATGCGCGCTGCCAGGTCGAAGTCGGCCGCTGTCAGGCCGCCCTCGGAGTGGGTCGAGAGCTCCAGGCGCACTTTGTTCCAACCGTGGACGAGGATGTCGGGATGATGGTTGGCCGCCTCGGCCACAGCGGCGAGAAGATCGACGAACGTGATCGCCGCGGAGAAGTCCTCGAACTTCAGCTCGCGCACGATGACATCCCCGTCGCCGGCGCGCCCACGCTCACGAAGCCATTCACTGCCGGCGAGGCGTTGTTCGATCTCCTGATCGTTGAGAACCGTCATCGTGGGCAAGGCGAGAATAGATGATCGTGCCGTCGACATCGAGCGCGCGCGGTCGCGACGCGTACGAACAGCCCCCTCGGCGAGCTCTCGCCACCGCCCGACCTCCATCCTTACGCTCGCGCCGAAGCAACCTCACGCCAGGCCGGAGCCGCTCGCACCGGCGACGGCCAGCGCGCCGGCGACGGCGGCGACGCTGAGCAGCAGGCAGGCGAGCAGCCCGAGCGCTGCCAGCTTGCGCCCATCGGCCCAGCGGATCGCGTAACCCGCGAGAAAGCCGCCGATCAGGCCGCCGACGTGAGCGCCGACGGAGATGTTCGCCAAGCTGAAGCTGAGCACCAGGTTGATGATGATCAGGCCACCGATGCCCGACTCCATCACGGAGAGGTTGCGCGAGCGAAGCTCCACGACGGCGGCTCCCATCAGCCCGAAGATCGCTCCAGAGGCGCCGAGGCTCGGCGCGGCGGTGGCAAGCAGCGCACCGAACGAGCCGGCGAGCAGGGCGGTGAAGTAGATCGCGGCGAACCTGACCGAGCCGATCGCTGGCTCGAGCATCAGGCCGAGCAGGTAGAGCAGGTACATGTTGAAGCCGATGTGAATGAAGTTCTCGTGCAGGAACGCGCTTGAGATCAGCCGCCAGTATTGATGGCTGACCGACACGTCGAAACGGTCGATCACGCCTTCTTCGATCACAGCGCCGTGGATGTTCGACCCAAACAGCGTGAACTGCCCCTGCTCGGTGAGGAACGCGAGGACGTTGATCGCGATCAACGCATAGGTCACGCGCGGGACCTTGGCCAGATTGCGCATCGTCATCACGCGGGTGCGCTGGCGCGAGCACTCCGGACAGCGCATGCCGACCGGGGTGGGGGTCATGCAGTCGGGGCAGATCGGCCGCCCGCAGTTTGAGCAGGAGACGCCGGTCTCACGCGACGGATGTCGATAGCACGTGGCCATGGGCGGGGCAGAGCGTATCTCTCCTCGGCCCGCCACTCCGTCACTGCACGTTCACAAACGGCGACGCCTTCGCCGCGCCGCGCGACGACCGCGGGCCGTATGCGACCCGCGAGGAGCAGCCTGGCGCACCAGGCGTCGGTCGCACAGCCTCTATATCGGGGCGACGACGATCGGGTTGCGCGTCGGATGCGGGCTGCCGCCGAGCGGCTCGTCGGTGACCAGCACTTTGGTCACCCCCTTCAAATCGCCCGGCACGACGACCGAGCCGTTGCCGTTGAGCGTGACCGAGAACAGCACGTCGGTGGGCCGCGGCGGCTGGGCGCCGTGCTCGAGCCACACCTCATAGATGCGCCCGCGTGGCGGCGCCGGGAAGCCGACCAGTTTCAGCACGACGCGCGAGCCGGTCTGATGCAGCGCGGCGTTGGCGTGGGTGCCCGGCGCGACGACCGTGGCCTGAATCACGCGCGTGCGTACGCTCGATCCATTGCCGATCACGAGCGCGCCGATCAAGAGTCCCACGGCCAGGGCGCCGGTGGCGGCAAACGAGGGGAACAGCCAGAAGCGGCGAGGACGTACGCGCGCCGGGCGGTCGGCGTCGTGGCCGGCCGCCCGCAGCAGTTCGGCCTCGCCGTGGACGACCGCCATCAGCCGGGCGCGGAGGCCGCCCGGCGCTTGCTCGAGCGGCACTCCGACCGCCAGCGAGTCGACGACCGGCTGCAGGTGCAGAACCTCGTCGCGACAAGCTGCGCAACCGGCGAGGTGACCCCGGTAGGCGTCGAGCTCGGTCTCCTCGAGCGCGCCCAAAACATAGGCAGCGGCATCGTCGATGCGCTCGCAGGGACGGATCGGCTCGGGCTCGTTCATGGCCTCAGGCTCGTTCACGGGGTCACCTGCATGTAGCCGAGCTGCGAGCGCAGCTTTTGCAAACCCAGGCGCATACGGCCCTTGACTGTGCCGATCGGCGTGTCGAGCATTGTGGCGATCTCGGTGTGGGTGAAGCCGCCGTAATAGGCCAGCTCAATGACACGACTCTGCTCGGAGGGCAAACCTTCCATCGCGGCGCGGATCTCGCGCGCCTCGTCGCGGCGTCCGACCTCGCGGTCGGTCCGCTCGGGCGCCTCCACACGCTCCTCGATGCCCTCGTCGCTGACCCGTCCGCGATCCTGGACGATGCCGCGACGCAGCGCATCGATCGCACGGTTGTGCACGATCCCGAGCACCCACGTGCGTACGCTGCCGCGTGTGCGGTCATAGCGCGTGCCACCGCGCCAGGCGGAAAGGAACGCCTCCTGGACGACCTCTTCGGCGATCGCGCGCTTGCCGCACATGCGGAAGGCGAGCGAGAAGGCCACGTTCGCGTGGCGGTCGTAGAGGATCGCGAACGCGGCCGAGTCGTTCTCGGCGACGAGCTGCATGAGATCCTCGTCGGCGAGCCGATGCAGAGAGGCGGAAGCGGACTCCACCGAGCGCTTGTAGCGGGCCATGTCAGACATTGATACGCGCGACCTGGTTGACATGGATCAGAGCCATGTAAAACGACCGCGTAAGCATTCAATCACTCCAGCCGGTCGGAATGCCCGCTGACAGAACTGTTCGCAATTAGGCGACCGGCGCCTAACCGAAACCATTCGCAAGGCGGCCGGCAACCGTCCTAGCGCGTAGGGCGACGCTCGGGCATAAGGCAGCGCTCAGCGATCGCCGAGCAGCTTGCGTGTCTCGCGGCCGAGGTCGCGGACGGCCCGCTCGGCGGTGTCACGCGCGGCCGTCAGGCCGGCGGCGGCGCCGCCGCGGTCCTGCGCGCGGCGACGGGTGCGCAGGAGCACGAGCGCCGTGCCGGCGGCACCCCCGGCCACGAGCGCCGCAGCCGGGCGGGCCCAGTTGCGCGGGTCGCGCATCGACGAGAGCTCCCACGCCTCGAGCTCCTCGGCGGCGAGCTCGGTGATGCTGGTGAGCGCGCCCTCGAGCCGGTTGACGAGGTCCGCGGGCGGCTCCACCGGGGCGAGCGCTTCGCGCAGCAGGCGCTCGAAGCTGGGCAGGGCCTCACTCATCGAGGTTCCCTCCACCACGATCGCCGACGATCTCCTCGAGCTGCTTGATCGCACGATGGATCAGCACCTTGGTGGCGCCGTCGGAGCGCCCCATCGCACGAGCGATCTCGCGGTTGTCCATGCCGAGCGCAAAGCGCATGATCAGCGCCTCGCGACGATCGTCCGGGAGCTCGCGCACCCCGTCGAGCACGCGGCTGAGCTCGTCGCGGCCTTCGACCAGCTGCTCGGTCGTATGCAGCGCCGCCAGCGGGACGGTGTCGTCGATCGGCGAGGCCGGCTTGCGCGAGCGGTCGCGGTAGAGGTTGGCGGCGAGATTGTGGGCGATGCGGATCAGCCATGGCCGCAGCGGGCGTCCGTGCGATTCGCGCTGGGCGCGCTCGAAGTGGCGGTAGGCCTGCAGGAAAGTCTGCTCGGTCAGGTCCTCGGCGTCGTGGTGGTCGCCGATGCGGTAATAGGCGTAGCTGTAGACGTCGCGCAGATGGGTGCGATAGAGGTCGGAGAACTCCGCGTCGAGCTGCGCCTTTGACTTCTTCTGCGGGGTCTCGTCCACTCATCGCACACCCTATCCACCGGCCTTCCACCCGACCGACCACCACAGGCCGGTCGGTAAGGGCTTAGGCCGCGCGGGCCTCCTCGCGGGCGGAGGAGGAGCTTTGAGGGGCGCGCCTACGGCGCGCGGGCGTGCCGCGCGGCCGGTCTCCGTCCTCGCGCCTGACTCCCACGCCGCCCAGCCACTCCCATTGCAGGCAGACGCAGGCCCAGATGCGAGCGGTGACGCCGGCGGCCAGGGCCGGCGAGGGCCGCTCGACCGTCGGGAACAGCAGCGGGCGACCGACGCGCAGGCGAACCTTATGCGGGCGGATGTGCCAGCCGCGACGGACGTCCTCGGTGCCGATCGCCGCGACCGGCGCCACGGGCGCGCCGGTTTCGAGCGCGAGCCGGCCGACGCCGCGGCGGGGATCACCCAGCGGGCCGGGGCGCACGCGGGTGCCCTCGGGGAAGATCACGACGCAGTCGCCCCGTGCGAGGATCGCGCGGGCGGTGTCCATCGCGTCCTTGTCGCCGGCGCCACGATCGACGGGAAAGGCGCCAAGCCCGTTCAGCAACCATGCCAGCCAGCGTTTCTCGAATAGCTCGCGCTTGGCCATGTAATAGACGGGGCGGCGCACGAGCGTGCCGATCACGAACGGGTCGAGGAAGGAGCGATGGTTGGCGGCCAGCAGCAGCGGACCGCTGCGCGGCAGATGCTCACGGCCGATCCGCTCGAGCCGGAAGTAGACGAGGAAGAACGGCACGAGGATCGCGCGCAGCGTCCAGTAGAGAACCGGGTTGACGCCGCGCGCGAGGGCGTGCTCGCGAAAGCCGTTCAGATCTGGGCCGTCGTGTCGCCGGCCGGCCTCGGGCTCGCCCGCGGAGGCGGACGCGTCCCACGCGGCGGGGGACGCGTCCCACGCGGGGACGGACATGCCTGCGCCGGGGCCACGATCGTCGGGGTCCCGGCCCGCGAGAAGTCGCTGCTGCGCGCCGTGATGCTCCATACCGTTCGATACCCGCTCGCCCGAGCCGGGTTACAGGTCTGCCCGAGGAGAGCCGACGGCCGGGATCGAACCGGCGACCTCCGCTTTACAAGAGCGGCGCTCTGCCAGCTGAGCTACGTCGGCGGGCGCTCGCATCGTAGCGCCGCCGCCAAGGCCCAGCGAGTGCGAGCGAGGCGCTCAATCGGCGCTCAGCGTCGAGGGTATATGTCGCCGGCGTGCCAAGGGTGACTTAGCGAGAAGCTTTGGCGGGCGTCTTGCGACTTCGTGAGGTGCGGGCGCGAGCGGAGCTTGCGCGATGTCTTGGCGTGGGTCGCTGATTGGCGGGAATCTCCGCTTTCACGACCGCTTTGACCATGCGGGGTATCTCTTTGGCCAGGAACGCGCTCATCCGTTCCTCCTCACGCAGGATCGCACGCGCGAGGCGCACGGTGTCGGTGTCGCCAAGGGCTTCGGCGAGCGCCATGATGGCCGAGTAGGTGGCGATCTCCTCCGCCTCGGAGGCGTACTCAGTCTTGGCGTTCTTGAGCTGCTTCTCTTCCTCTCCCGTGCCACGCAGAGCATGCAGAGGACCTTGTGCGAGCGCCGCGGCGCGTTGCGCGCCGGCGACCGCGGTCTGTGCGAGGTCGGAGACGACGTCGGGTCCCGGCAGGTCGATCGTCTCCGGCGTGCCACCGAGCTGCTTGATCCGCCGCTTCACATCGCGGCCGTGACTCTTGGTCTCGGTGAGGTGCGCGCGCAGTCGCTGCTTGTAGATGGGGCGAGAGGCGAGCGTGAGGTGTGCCTGCAGCGCGGTCTCCAGTCGTCGCTCCAGGCCATAGGCCTCGTTTAGGTACTGGATCAGCTTGGTCGTGCCCTCGGGTAGCGCCGGCAACGGTGCCTCCTCGCTCGATGTCATTCCAGTGCTACTACCCAAAAGCGACGCGGACTATCAAGGCTCGCGGGTTATCGCTCCAATTGAGGGCCGGCTCACGAGGGCCGGCTCACGCTCAAGGCCCGGCAGGTCGGGCTCGCTGGGACCGGCGCTTACAGCCGCATACGTCCCTGGCCCTGCTCGAGCTCGAGCAGCAGCCGCTTGCGCTCCAGTCCGCCGCCATAGCCAACGAGGGATCCGTTCGCGCCGATCACACGGTGGCAGGGGACAATCACGGCGATCGGGTTACGGCCGTTGGCGAGGCCGACCGCCCTCGCCGCGCCAGGCTGGCCGACGTGCCTGGCGATCTCGCCGTAGCTGGCGGTCTCACCGTAAGGAATGTCCTGCAGAGCGCGCCAGACTCGGCGCTCGAACTGCGCGCCGTCGAGCACGATCGGCAGATCGTCAAATGCCGTGCGCTCGCCGGCGAAGTACTCGCGCAGCTGCTCCCGCACATCCACGAAAGGCGTGTCCGAGCGCTCCCATTGGGACGCGATCTGCACCGGCTTGCGTCCATCCTGCATGTACAAACCGCGCAGAGCGTGGCCGTCACCGAGCAGCAACAACTCGCCGATCGGACTGTCGATGCTCGTGTAGAAGCGCTGATCGGAGACGGTCTCGACGGTGGATGACATGGACATGGGTTTCAACTCCTTACGCGGCGAGCCGACCGGCTTTGCCGCTGTACGTAGGTTCGCGCCTCGCGCGCACCGGCGGTGCGAGCGAGGCCCAGAGATGTTGGACTGCGTAGGCTCGATACGGTCGCCAACTCTCGGCGAGCGTCGCCGCTGCCCCCGGACGGCCATCCCGGCCAAGCTGTTCGAGCGCGCGGCGCACACCGAGATCGCTCGACGGGAAGGCGTCGGGGTCGCGCAGCGCGCGCATCGCGACGTACTCAGCCGTCCACGGCCCGATCCCCGGCAACGCGCGCAGCCGGCGGCGCGCGTCGAGACGATCGGCGCCCACGTCGATCACGAGCTCCCGCCGGGCAAGCGCCGTGACCAGGGCGAGCAGACCTCGCCTGCGAGCGGCGGGCATCGCAAGGCCCTCGAGGCCGCTGTCGGCCAACGCCTGCGCCGAAGGGAAGGCATGTGTCACGGCCCCGAGCGGACGCTCGAGCACCTCGCCGTAGCGGGCGGCGAGGCGGCCGGCAAGCGTCGCGGCACCGCGCAGCGAGACCTGCTGGCCGAGCACGGCGCGGACGGCGAGCTCGTTGCCATCCACCGCGCCGGGCACCCGTCGTCCCGGCGCCTTGCATACCAGCGGTCCGAGCAGCGGCTCGGCGCCGAGCACGTCCACCACGCTCTGCGGGTCGGAGTCCAGGTCAAGCAACGTGCGCGAACGCTGCATCGCCGCGCCGAGGTCGCGCAGGTCTGTGAGCCAGTAGCGCGCCTGCACGTGCCCATCGGCAGGACGCAGCTCGACGGCGCCCATGCCGTGCGGCAAGCGCAGGCTGCGGCGGTAGGCGCCATCGATGGCCTCCTCCACTCCGGGAACGGCTCGCAACCCGAGGAATGCAATCGCGCCCGCCCCGTCCAGCGGCGCGCGGTAGGGCAGGCGCAGCGCAAGCGCGCCGCTGTCCTCGGAGCGTCCGTGCCGCCGTGCTCGCGCCCGCAAAGCACTGGGTGTCATCGCGAAGACCTCCTGCACGGTCGCGTTGAACTGCCGCACACTGCGAAACCCCGCCGCGAACGCCACTCCGGCGATCGACAGCGCGGTCGTCTCGAGCAGAATGCGGGCGGTCTGCGCGCGCTGGGCACGCGCGAGCGCGAGCGGACCGGCGCCGGCCACGGCCACGAGCCGGCGATGCACGTGCCGCTCGGTGTAGCCGAGGCGGCCGGCGAGACCGCCCACACCCTCGCGATCCACCACCCCGTCGGCGATCAGCCGCATCGCGCGGCCGACGAGATCAGCGCGCAGATCCCACTCGGGCGAGCCCGGTGTCGCGTCCGGGCGGCAGCGCTTGCAGGCGCGAAAGCCGGCCCCTTGCGCCGCGGCCGCGGACACGAAGAAGCGAACGTTCTCGCGTTTGGGTGTCCGTGCCGGACAGCTCGGGCGACAGTAGATGCCGGTCGTGTTCACACCGCAGAAGATCCACCCGTCGAAGCGGGGATCGCACGCTTCGATCGCGTGCCAGACGCGATCTGAGTCAAGGTCCATGCGGTCCGAATCGATATCCACTGCTACACCGTGACACATGTGGCGGCCGATCTCTGGCGGGAATCGGACCGCGATGACGGCGGTGACATAGCAGTCCGAAAGCCGCTAGATACGCAGCGACGGGGGAAGCGCGCGCGGCGAACGCGGCGACCTGGACGGCCGGGTCAGAACAGCGCGGAGAGCGCCTCGACGAGGCCGGGGAGCTTGTCGGGCCCGCGGGCGAGGTCGAGCTGGCGCACCGATCTGGGTGTGGCGGCAAGATTCCTTGTCCACTGGAGCTCCTCCACGCAACCGAGGTCCTCGGCGTGGGGCGCGCACATGCGAAGGACGGACTCCAGCACGTCGGGCGCGGGCGCGCGACGTCCCAGGCGGGCGTCGATCAGGCTTGCCTCGACACCGTCGCGGGCGGCGAGAAAGCGGTTCTCGGCCAGCACCTCCGGCAGATCGATCGCCGGGTCGGCGCCTGAGCCCTCAGTCGCCTCCAGGCGTACGAGGCACTGCACCAACGCGCTCAGCGCCACCGAGTCGGCGACGGTCGTCTGGGCGTCCATGATCCTGATCTCGATCGTGCCGAAGCGCGGTTGCAGGCGAACGTCCCACCATAGGAACGTCGGCTCGGGAAACGCTTCGCAGCGCAGCAGCAGGTCGATCGTGCTCACGTAGTCCTCGTAGTCCAGGAACGCGCGTGGGATTCCCACGCGCGGGAAAGCCTGAAACAGCGGCGTGCGCGCCGAGGCCAAGCCGGTCTCGCGGCCCTGCCAAAAAGGCGAGTTGGCCGACAGCGCGAGCAGCAGCGGCAGATGGGTGCGCAGCCTGTTGGCGGCCAGGATCGCGCGCTCTGGGTCCGGCACGGCGACGTGCACGTGCAAGGCGAAGGTCGGCTCGCGTCGCGCGAGCTCGCGCATCGAGCCATACAGAAAGCGATAGCGATCGCCATCGGAGATCTGCGTGTCCTGCCAGAGCGTGAACGGGTGCAGACCGGCGACCGCCGCCTTCAGCTCGAGCGTGGCCAGCTCGTGCGCGAGCGCTCCGCGCAGGCGCTCGAGCTGCGCGAGACCTTGCGATACGTTCGTGTGCGGGTCGGTCCGCAGCTCCAGAGCCGAGCCGTGCGTCTCGGTGCTCGTGTGAGCCGCGAGCTCTCCCGTCAGCCGCGAGATGACCGCGTCGGCATGCGACGCCAGCGACCAGGTGGACGGGTCGAGCAGCATCACCTCCTCCTCCACCCCGACCGTCCACGGCGTCAACCCGGACGGCGCCCAATCGGACCAGGCTCCCACGTGGGAGATCTCGCTGTGGGCAGGCCGCAGCGTGTCAGACGGTGTGGGCACCGGAGCCACTCTGCTCGCCTGGATTGTTCTGCGAAGCGAGCCTCGCTGTCTCCACCAGGCGCTCGAACAGCGCCAGCTGATCGGCTTCACCGATGAGTGTCTCGGCGTGCCATTGCACGCCGAGGACGAAGCCGCGCCGATCGTCCTCAATCGCCTCGATCACACCATCCTTCGCCCACGCGACCGGGCGCAGGTCGAGTCCCAGGCGATCGATCGCCTGGTGGTGAAACGAGTTGACGTTCACCGGCCCACCCCCCGTGGTTTGGGCAAGGCCGCTGTCGGGCGCGACGCGTACCTCGTGCGTGGTGCGATCGCCCGGCTCGAGCTGACGATGCTCGACGGCTCCGGAGTGGCCGACTGCGCTGTCAAGCAGATCGGGCAGATGCTGATGCAGCGTGCCCTGACGCGCGACGTTCAACACCTGCGCTCCCCGACAGATGCCGAGGATCGGCAGGCCGCGGCGATCGGCGCGCCTGCACAGCGCAATCTCGAAAACGTCGACGGCCGAATCGGTTGGTCCCAGTTCGGCGTGAGGCTTGGCTCCGTAGCAGGAGGGATCCACGTCCGGGCCGCCGGAGAGCAGCAGCCCCGAGAGATGGTCGAGCAGGCGATCGACGTTCCCGGTCGCCAGCGGCGGCAACGCGACCGGCAGGCCGCCGGCGTGCTCGATCGCCCGCATGTACGCAAGCCCGAGGGTCATCTCCGTCTGGTTCGGCTCGCCGTGTGGTACGCGCTGGGCATCCGCCTTGTTGCGGATCTCAGAGACGGTCACGCCGATCAAAGGTTTCATGCCAGCACCCACGTGTCCTTACTGCCACCGTTCTGCGAGGAGTTGACGACCAGGGCGTCGCGCTCGAAGGCGACGCGGGTGAGCCCTCCGGGGAGCACGTGGACCGACTCTCCGCTGGAGATGGCGAACGGGCGCAGGTCGATGTGGCGCAGCTCCAGACGCCCGTCGGTGACCGTCGGGTGACGCGAGAGCATGATCGTCTCCTGAGCGACGAACCGCTCCGGCGCCGCGGACAGTGCCGCGGCCGTGGCGCGCAGGTCCTCGGGCCGCGCGTGGGGCCCGATCACGACGCCATAGCCGCCGTGGCCGCTGCGCGGCTTGACGACCAGTTCGTCGATGCGCTCGAGGACCGTCTCAAGCACGCCCGGCTGCGCGGGATCGTAGGTGGGGACCGACCGCAGCAGCGGCTCCTCGCCAAGGTAGAAGCGCACCATGTCCTCGACGTAGGCATGCAGCAGCTTGTCGTCAGCGACGCCCGTGCCGAAGGCGTTGACGCAGGCGAGCGCGCCGTTGAGGATCGGCTCGAGCAGCAGCTGCGCAATTCCCGTCGGCTTGCCCTGGTCGTCGGAGAGCCGGTCCTCGTCGGTCCGTCGGTAGACGACGTCGACCGCCCGCTCGCCTCCGGGAAGATCGGCGCAGAGGCGCCCGCGGCGCACCGACAGCTGCCGGACGCTCACCAGCGGGATCTTCAGGCGACGGGCGATCGTCGCGTGCTCGTAGAAAGCAGAGTTGAGCTTGCCGTCGCTCAGCAGCACCACAAACGGCTCATCGCAAGGGCTCGCAGCGCGAAGAGCTTTGCCGAGCGTCTGAAACGCAGCGTCGAGCGAGCGCACGCGCAACCCCGCGGGAGGCGGCAGATGCGCGCCCATGACCTCTCGGGTCGCCACCGCATAGGCGATGCCGGACGGAGTTCTGAGGTTGTCCTCGAGCACTTTGAACGAGCCATCGCTGTCACGCACGACATCGAGGCCGGCGACGGTGATCCACGAGCGCGCCTGCTCTCCCATGCCGCTCAACAGCGGCTCGTGGTGGAGCGCGTGGGTGAGGCTGTCGGCCGGCACCACGCCGGCAGTCACGATCTTGCGATCTCCGTAGACGTCCCTGACGAACAGCTCCAGCGCTCGCACGCGCTGAGCCACGCCGGCCGCGAGCTCCCGCCATTCCGCAGCGTCGATCAGCCGGGGGATCGGGTCGATGCGAAACGACTGCTCGCCGTCGGCCGAGCCGAACGACACGCCTCGCCGGCGCACATCGCGGGCAACGGCCGCGCTCAGCTCGCCAAGGTCGGCGTCGCCGATCGACTCCCGAACCCTGCGGTCGTGCTCGGTGGCACGCGTCCCGGTGGCGACGCCCTCCTCGAACGATGACTCGACTGCGGACATACGTTGATTCTCTACCCGCAAATGGCGTAGGTCGTTCGACTCGCGTCCAAAAAGGCGTCCGGGGACTTGGACAGCCTCGTGGCCGGGCAGCTCTCGATCACGCGCAACTCGCCAACCTCGCGGGGGTTTCGTTGGTGATGCGGGTGTATGACCTCGATAGATCGCCACGTCGCCGAGCGATGCGTGGCCGGTGAACGATGCCTACCGCTGAGCTCAATCCACTGGTCCCCACCGAACCTCCGAGCCCTGCCAAGCGGAGCGCCCGCTACCGCCCAGCGGCATCCGACGGGGTGCTCGTGCAGCGCGTGCGCGCAGGAGACGAGCGGTCGTTCGAGACGATCTTCAAGCGCCACCATGCGCCGCTGCTGTCCTACTGCCGGCACATGCTCGGTAACCGCGACGAGGGGGAGGATGCGCTGCAGCAGGCGTTCGTCAAAGCGCATCGAGCCTTGCGTGGCGGAAGCGCCCCGCGCGAGCTGCGCCCGTGGCTGTATGCGATCGCGCGCAACTGCTGTCTCACGGCGATCGCCGCCAGGCGAGCAACCACGCAGTTGGAGGATCGCACTCCGGCACTGGCGGGACTGTCGGAGGAAGTGCACCGGCGCGAGGACCTGCGCGAGCTGCTCGACGGGATCGGCCGCCTGCCCGAGGACCAGCGCTCGGCGCTGCTGCTGGCCGAGCTCGAGGATCTGCCGCACCGGACGATCGCCACGATCGTGGGGTGTGAGGTGAGCAAGGTCAAGGCGCTGATCTACCAGGCGCGAAGCTCCCTGATCGCCGACCGCGACGCGCGCGAGGCGTCGTGCCGGGACATTCGCGAACAGCTCTCGGTCGCCCGTGGGGGCGAGCTGCGTCGCGGCCCGCTGCGACGACACTTGAAGCTGTGCGCAGGCTGTCGCGACTTCCAACTCGCTGTGAGCGCCCAGCGCGAGTCGTTCGCTGCCGTGCTGCCCGTGCTCCCGAGCGCGGGGCTCTTGGCTGCGATCCTCGGACATGGAGCGGCGCACGGAGCCGGTGCCGCCGGTTTGGCAGGCAGCGGCGGTCTCGCATCCGCCGGCGGGACCGGAGCCACGAGTGCAGGTGGAGCCGGTGGCCTCACCGCGGCGGGCACGGGCGTCGGTACGGCGGTCGGCGCCGGTACGACAATCGGTGCGGGCACGACCGCCGGCACGAGCGCGGCGGTCGGCGCGAGCACGGGGGCCGGCGGCACGAGCGTGGGTGCGCTGATCGGAGGCGGGGTCGCTACAAAGCTCGCCGTCGGGGGAGCGGTCGTCGCGATGGCAGCCGCGAGCGCCGTAACTGCTCACGGCCGCGTCGCCGGCGCGGCGCAGCACCGCACGATCCTCGCGCGGCTGGCTGCGGTCAAGGCGGCCGGAGGACGGCGCGGGAGGAGCGACATCGCCGACTCGAGCGCCGGCCTGTCGGGCTCGTTTGCTCGAGGCTCGCTGACTGCTCTCGAGCGCGCAGGCGCGCGGGGACCTGTGAGCCCTGTAGAAGCGGAGTCGCTCACCGAGCTGAGCGTCTTCGGCGGCGCAAACCCGCTCCTGACCGCCGCCGGGACGCTTGCGCCAGGCGCGGCAACGCCCGCCGGCATGGAGCAGCTCACCGGAACGTCGCGCCCGGGCGAGCGCGGCGCTGCGAGCGGTCCGCGGACGGCACGGGCAGCAGCCCGCGCCAAGGCGATCCGCGCACGTCGGCGTGTGGCGCTGCGCCGCCGCCGCGAGCTCCTTCGCCGTAGAGCGGCACGACTTCGCCGGCTGCGGGCCGCGCGACTCCACGCCCAGCGCAAAACGCTCCATCGCCAGCACCCGGCCAAACCGGCGGCTACGTCTCCCGTAGTACCGGCGCCGGCGCCGGTACTACGCCCGCGCCGGAAAGCCCACCCGTCTATCACGTCCACGACGGGAGTCACAACACCAAACGAGAGCCTTACGACTACGAGCGCCAAAGGCGGCGCGAGCAAAGGACGTCGCCGCTCGCCGGAAGTCACTTCCACCTCGAGCACCGGCGTCGGCGCCACGACGGGCACGGAAACAGAAAAACCCGGCTCCAAGATCGGCAACGGGAAAGCGCGGGAAACGGGTTCGACAAAGGAAACGGGCACGAGCAAGATCCGGGGATCGGGTTCGGGCAGGGAAGCCGAAGGCACAAGCGGCGACGGCTCCCCGGCCGGGAAGAAGACTGGTGGCGGCGCGGCGAGCGGTCCGGGCAAGGGGAGCGTCAGTGGGACAAACGGTGTCGAAACGAGCCGTGCCGCCGGCGAAGTCGCGTCCGGTGAAACGGCCGGGACAGGCAAGGCCGATGGCGGCGGAACAGGCACGAGAGCCGTGACTAAGAAACATCTCGTCGAAGAAGAACAACTGCCCAACCTTTGAGGGGGACGGGCAGTCGTAGGCGTAGATGTTCAACCAAACCCAACCTAAGGGCCCACGCCACCTCAACCCGCCATTTACTTGGCGCGAGCCCTAACTCAGAACGGGAGGAAGCGCAATGCGTCTTCGTAAACTAGTCCCGGCCTCCCTGGCCGCAGCCTCGCTGCTCGCGTTGGCCCCGGCCGCGGCGCTGGCTCACAAGCATCCAGGCCCACTCGGGCATTGCCGAATCGACATCGCAAGCATCTCCCCCGACCCGATCACGGCCGGGGAAGCGACCGAAATATCCGGTCGCCTCACCTGCGGCCGTGTACCCGCCGCAGGACAGACCGTGCAGCTGTATGCACACCTAGCCGGAACAGCGGGCTTCATCCCGGTGCAGAGCACGACGACGGAAGCAGGCGGCGCATATAAGTTCTCGACCGCGGCCGAGGACACGAACGTGAGCTTCTACGTCCGCTCGCTCGGCGCGCAGAGCGGACGCCGGCGCCTGAAGGTCGCCGCACAGGTGACGATCGCCGGACCGCCGGAAGGCACCCAGATCGAAACCGGGGCGCCCCATCGGGAGACTTTCAGCGGCACCGTTACGCCCGGCACGGATGTCGGCGCGCGCGTGATCTTGCAGCGCCAGAACGCGATCAACGGCGAAGAATGGCACCGGATCGGCGTCGGCCAGGTGATGGAAGACGGGACTTACTCGATCACGCACGTCTTTCGCGTGCCTGGCGACGCGAGCATTCGTGTGCTGGTGCGCAGCGATGGGCTCAACATCCCGAGCGCCTCGACCCCGCTCGAGTATGAGATCTCCCAGGCGCAGAACCCGAATCTGACGATCTCAAGCTCGGCTGACCCGATCGGCTACGGCCAGTCGGTAACGATCTCGGGCGTGGTCGCCGGCGCGACGGCCGGACGTCAGGTGACGTTGCTGGCTCGGACGGTCCATCAGCATGGCTTTGCGCCGGTGGCAGAAGCGACTACGGACGCGAGCGGCAACTACAGCTTCGCCGCGCAGACGCCCGTCAACAGCACGCTCTACCGGGTCATCAGCGCCGATCTGAGCTGCCCGCCGAGCTCGCATGCCGACGTACGGGCCTGCAAGGGACACCAGCTGAAGTCCGCGGTGCTGTATGAGGGCGTGAAAGACGTGCTCACCGCCGAAGTCTCCGCCACCACAATCCAGGCGGGACAGGCGCTGGAATTCAAGGGCACGGTCGCTCCTGACCATACCGGCCACGTGATCTACCTCGAGCGCGAGGACGCTACGGGCTCGGGCTTTCACGTGGTGCAGGTCGGGCACGTGCTGCCGGGATCGACCTACACGATCGTCCACCAGGTCTACGTTCCGGGGACGAAGGTCTTCCGGATCGAGATCCCCGGCGGCCCTGACAACGGCCGCGCGGTCAGCCAGCTGTTCACCGTCCAGGTGAAGCCGGCGCCGGCCTCAGCGCTCACGCCGGAATCGCCGGGCAACTCCTCGATGCCGGGCGAAGGGACGACGACGGGATCGGAAGCGGAAACACCGCTCGGCGAATAACGGCTCGAGGACAACGCGGCCGGGCTGAACAGCCCGGCCGGCGGCTCGACGGGACCAGCGTGAGCAACCGCAGTTCGTGGCCGTCCCTCCGGGGGCGGCCACAGGTCTGCTCAGGCGGCCACCGCGCGCGCGTCGAGGTGCGTTCCGACCTTGCGCTTGACCCGCTGTAGCGCGTTATCCACGGTCTTCGTGTCGCACTGCAGGCGCATGCCGACCTGCTCGTAGGAGTAACCGTCGAGGTACAGCCCGAGCACCCGGCTCTCGAGCTCCGACAGCGCGGTCGAGAGGCAGCCGACGAGCGAGCGCAGCTCCTCGGAGGAGATCACCTGGTTGACCGGATCGTGCACCGTCGGGCCCGGCAGCATCTGGTCGAGCGTGGGCACGTCGTCGCCCGCGCCCGCCGGGGTGGAGGAGAACGAGACGTACTGGTTCAGCGGGGTGTGCTTGTTGCGCGTGGCGGTCTTCACCGCGGTGATGATCTGGCGGGTGATGCACAGCTCGGCGAAGTTGCGAAAGCTCGACTCACGGTCGGTGCGGAAATCGCGGATCGCCTTGTATAGGCCGACGAGCCCCTCTTGAATGAGGTCTTCGGAGTCGCCGCCCGCCAGGAAGTAAGAGGAGGCCTTCAGGCGGACGAAGCCGTGGTAGCGCCTGACGAGACTGTCATAAGCGTTGCGATCGCCCTGCTTCGCCAACGCGATCAAGAACCCATCCTCGACCTTGACTTCAGAGTGAGTGTTGCTGGTGATTCGTGCCACGAGCAGATCCTTTCTCGGGATGCCCGTGTCAGGGCAGGCCCAAATTTGCTCAGTGGCGCACTCCTCCCCCGGCGCCAAAGCTATTCGTATTGTCCGCCCCCAAGGCTTCATCAACCTTAGGTTCAGAGTTATGTTGGCGCGAGCCTTGCACAGTTATGAATCGTTGTCAAGACGCGCGTTCGCGATTCTGCAAGATCTCGTACAGCATCGCCGCCGCGGCAGCGCTCACACCCAGCGACTCGACGGCCCCGAGCAGGGGCAGCGCGATCAGCTCGTCGCACGCCTTGGCCACCCGCGGGCGCAAGCCTGCGCCCTCGCTGCCCAGCACCAGCACGACGCCGCCGCTGTAGTCCGGCGTGTCATACGCAACCGGGCCGCGATCGCTCGGCGCCCTCGCCGTCGGCGCTTGCCTGCTTGCGCCCTGCGTCCCCCCCGCGGGCGCCGTCCGCGCGCCGGCGGTGGCGGGAACGCCGGCGCCATAGCACCAGCACCCGGCTCGGCGGGCATCGGCGAGGAAGTCCGCGAGGTTGCGCACCCTGGTTATGCGCAGATGCTCGACGGCCCCGGCGGAGGCCTTGCATACCGCCGGGGTCACCTCGGCCGCGCGGCGTTCGAGGATCGCGACCCCCGCCGCGCCGACGCACTCGGCGGTACGGCAGATCGATCCTAGGTTCTGCGGGTCCTGCACCTGGTCGAGCGCGACGATCAGGGGGCTCTCACCGGACAGCAGCTCCCCGGCGCCCACATACGGGTAGGCGCCGGCATCCGCGCAGACTCCCTGGTGGGCGCTCGAGCCGCAGCGTCGCTCGACTTCTTCGGCTGAGGCGCTCCGTATGCGCGTACCCTGCAGCCAGGGTTCGCTCGCGACACCCACCGTTGCCCACACCTCTTTGATCGCGTGCTTGCGACGCCCGCGCAACGCCTCCTTGACGGGATTGCGGCCGTAGAGGATCACGGCGTCGGCGCGGGAATCAGCTCGGGGCCGGCGGGCCCGTCGCGGATCTCCCAGCCGCGCGCGCGCAGCTCCTCGCGCACGCGATCGGCGGTTTGGAAGTCCCGCGTCGCGCGCGCTCGCTCGCGCTGCTCGAGCAATGCAACCGCTGCGGGATCGGTCGCCGCCACGTCGCTGGCAGCCTCGAGTGGGGTGAGCCCATCGAGCCCCAGCACGCTCAGCATCTCGCGCAGATCACCGTCCCCGACCGCCTCCTCGCGGCGGTTGGCCTCACGCACCCATTCAAACAGCGAGGCCAGCGCCGCGGGCGTATTGAAATCGTTTGCCAGCGCGTCGAAGAACGCCTGCTTGTGGTGGGTCATGTCCGCTGGGCTCGCGCCGCCACGAGCGAGCCGTCTGAGGGCGTCCCGGATCCGCTGCACACGACGCTCTGCGTCTCTGAGCTCGGAGTCCGAGAACGCCAGCGGCTGGCGGTAGTGACCAGAGGCCAGGTACATAACGACGGCGTCCCGGCCATAGCGCTCGAGCACCTCTCCCAGCAGCGCGATGTTGCCCGCCGACTTGGCCATCTTCTCGCCCGTGAGCTGGATCATCCCGTTGTGCATCCATAGTTGAGCGAGCTCCTCGCCGCGCGCGCTGCGTGTCTGCGCGGCCTCGTTCTCGTGGTGGGGAAAGACCAGATCGGAGCCTCCACCATGGATGTCAAAGCCGACGCCGAGCAACTGCTCGGCCATCGCCGAGCACTCGATGTGCCAGCCCGGCCGACCCTCGCCCCACGGCGCGTCCCAGCTCGTGTCCTCGCCCTCCTTGCGCCCCTTCCACAGCGCGAAGTCGAGCGGGTCCTGCTTGCGCTCCGTGCCCTCTCCCCCCTCGCCCTGATCCATGTGCTCCAGCCGGCGGTGGGACAGGCTGCCGTAGCGCTCGTCGGAGCGCACGCGAAAGTAGACGTCGCCATCGGCGACGTATGCGTGGCCACGGTCGATCAGCGTTTGGATGTGGTCGACGATCGGACCGATCGTCTCGGAGGCCAACGGCTCGTGATCGGGTCGACCGAGACCTAGCGCGTCGGTGTCGGCGCGATAGCGGTCGGTCATCTCCGCAGCCAGCTCAGCGCTCGCCCGGCCCTGCGCGCGCGCCGCGTCGTAGATCTTGTCGTTGACATCGGTCACGTTCACCACGAGGCTTACCCCGTATCCCTCGTGTTCGAGAAATCGCTTTAGCAGGCTGAACACGACAAACGGCCGCGCGTTGCCGATGTGGATACGGCTGTACACGGTCGGCCCGCACGCGTATATCCCGACATGCTCGGGATCGCGCGGACGCAGCGGCTGGACAACACCGGAGCGGGTGTCGTGCAGGCGGATCTCGCGCTCGGTCACGCCCGCTCCAGGCCGGCGACGGCGAGCGCGGCCACGCCCTCGCCGCGGCCGACGAACCCGATCCCCTCGCCGGTGCTGGCCTTCACGTTCACACGCTCGGCGGGCAGCTCGAGCACCTCTGCCAGACGGGCACGGATCGACTGACGGTACTGTGCGAGCTTCGGGCGCTCCATCACGACCGTGCAGTCGACGTTCACGATCGCAAACCCCGCGGCGATCACGCTCGTCACGACGATCCCGAGCAGATGCAACGAGTCGGCGTCCTTGAAACGCTCGTCGGTGTCGGGAAAGTGCTCGCCGATGTCCCCCAGCCCGGCGGCGCCGAGCAGCGCGTCGATCACCGCATGGGTGAGGACGTCCGCGTCGGAATGGCCGTCGAGACCACGCTCGTGGGGGATGCTCACGCCGCCCAGGATCAGCGGACGGTCCTCGCTCAGACGGTGCGAGTCATAGCCGATCCCCACCGGCGTCATTCGCGACTCGCCCCGCCCCGCCTGTCGGCCTCGCCTGACCGGCCCACACCCAACGTCTCGACCGCGCCGATCGACCCGCCCGCGCCGGCGGCTTCGCTGGCATCGGCCGCCTCGCTCGCTCCGACTGGCTCCAGGCGTCGCTCGCGCCGCTCGAACACGCACAGCTCCTGCACCCCCAGCCCGCTCAACAGCTCGAGGGCTTGGTCGTAGTCGGCCCCTACGTCCTGCGGGCGGTGCGCGTCGCTTGAGAGCGCCACCGGCGCGCCAGCCTCGATGCACATCGCGAGGAACGCCGGGGCCGGATACAGCTCCCCGGCGCGCTTGCGCAGACCGGCGGTTGAGACCTCCACGGCGATTTCCCCTTCCGCGATCCCATCGATCGCCAGCTCGTAGTAGCGGCGTAGATCGCCCTCCGGCAACGGACGCTCGCGGCCCCACACCTTCACGAGGTCGGGATGCGCGAGGACGTCGAACAGACCGCTGCGCGCGGCCTCGCCGAGCGTCTGAAAATAGCGCCGCCACACGTCCTCCGCGCTGTGGCCGCGATCCCACACGCTGTAGTCGTCCATGTCGATCGCCTCGTCGCGCAGGAAGTGCACCGATCCGATCACGTAGTCGAAGTCGCGCGCCTGAAGCAGGTTGGCCATGCGGTCCTCGCCGCCGAGCACGAAATCCGCCTCGATGCCCAGCCGCAGGTCGGTGTGCTCGCGCACGAACGAGCAGTAGGCGTCGAGATCGTCGCGCGCGTTCGCGAGCCAATACGGATGGCGCCAGACCTCGAGCGCCTGCTCAAAGCGGTACACATGCTCGGAGACGCCCAGCTCAGCGATGCCGCGCTCGCTCGCGATCGTGCGATAGCGCTCGACGTTCGCCTCGGTGAAGTGCTCGGCGGCGGTTGCCTCGACGTCGTCCGGGCGCAGATGGAGGTGATAGTCGGTGAGCATCGGGGCGATGATTCAAGCAGGCCCGGCGGGAGACCGCGCGCGTGCGCGCCGAGCCAGCAGCAGCTCGGCTACCTCCAGGTCCAGCGGTGTGGTGATCTTGAGGTTCTCGTCGCTTGCCGCCACCACGCGCACCCTGCCGCCGATCCGCTCGATCAGCCAGGCGTCGTCGGTCGCTTCTGCCAGCACTGCCTCGGGGACGTCCAGAGCGCGTTCGAGCGCGCCGCGGCGGAACACCTGCGGCGTCTGCACCGCCCACAGGCTCGAGCGCTCGAGCGTCTCGCTCACGACGCCGTCCTCCCCCACCCGCTTGACCGTGTCCTTCACAGGCGTCGCGGCGATCGCAGCCTGAGCATCTCCGTCAGCCGCGAGCGCCGCGATCACGGCTTCCGCCAACTCAGCCGTCACCAGAGCCCGCGCGGCGTCGTGCACGAGCACCGGATCGCCGGGCCCGGCGGCGGCCAGCGCCCTGCGCACCGAGTCGGAGCGCACGGCGCCGCCATCCACCGCTGTGACTCCCCGCGGTGGCTGCGAGCCTGCAGGCAGCGCGAGCACGATCCGGTCGATCTCCTCGACGTCACGCAGCGCGGCGAGGCTCCACTGCAAAAGCGGCGCCCCGGCCAGCTCGACGAGCGCCTTCGGGCTGGCATCCCCAAGGCGCTCGCCGCGCCCGGCGGCCACGATCAGGGCAACGGCGGCCATCGCTCAGGCGCTCTCAGGCTCGAGGGTCTGTCGCGCACGCGGCAGGCGCACCCGAGCAAGGGGGTTGCTGCCGCGTGCGTGAAAGGCCCCTACTTGGCCATCGCCATCTGGCTGGTGGCCGAGTTGGCTAGCAGCTCGTCGAGATAGCTCTCGGCATCTTCCTCGTCCTTGTCGAGCGCATACATCAGCTCTGAGGCGAGGATCTTCTTGGCGCGCGTGAACATCTGCTTCTCCCCCGTGGAGAGCCCCTTCTCGGACTCGCGCAGCGACAGGTTGCGCACGACCTCGGCCAGCTCGTAGATGTCGCCGGTCTTGATCTTGTCGCGGTTGTGCTTGAACCGGCGGTTCCAGTTCTTCGGCATCTCCGAGACCGTGTCGCGGAGCACGTCGAGCACCTTCTGCACCGTTTCCTCGTCGATCACTCGACGCAGGCCGGCCAGCGCAGCGTTCTCGGTGGGGACTCTCACCGTCATGTCGTTGTGGAGGATCTTGATCGTCAGATACTCGCGCCGCTCGCCGAGCATCTCCATCTCCTCCTTCTTCAGCACCTTCCCCGCGCCGTGATGGGGATAGACGACGTGGTCGCCGAGCTCGAACTCGATGAACTCGACCTCGCGGGTCACCTCGAGCTCCTCGATCAATGCCGATGCGTCTTCAATTGCCTGTGCGGGAATGGTGTCCTCCTTCGTTTGCGGCCGGCCGGGGTGGCGGACCGTGTCTGAACCTTCGGTCAAGTCTGCAGGTAGCGGTCCACGAGGTTGAGCTCCTGCAGCCTGCGCAGGCCCTCGCGAATGTCCTTCGCCCTGATCTCCCCCACGCCCTCGACCGCCTCGAGCTCCGCGTCGGTCGCGGCCAACAGCTCGTCCAAGCCCCCGAACTCGCCCACGATCTGCGCGACCACCAGCTTTGGCAGCCGGGGGATGCGTCCCAGCACGCGGTAGCCACGCGGCGATACGGGATAGTCGAGCGTGTTCAGCTTACGGTCGTACCCGAGCAGCTCGGCCATGCGGCCGAAGTCGAGCAGGTCCTGGTGAACCAGTCGCCCGATCTCCTCGAGCGCGGCCGCAAAGGCCTCGTCGGAGTGCCCGTACAGGTAGTCACGCACGAGCGCCGCCTTCTCGGCTGCGGTGCCCACCATCGTCTCCTCCAGCTGCATCTCGATCAGACGGCCCTCGGAGCCCAGCTCGACGATGTAGCGCTCGATCTCGACCGCCATCCGTGTCACCAGCTCAGCGCGCTGCAGCACGGTCAGCACGTCGTGCAGCGTCGCGCCGCCCTCGAACTCGAGCGCCGTCAGGCGGGTCGAGACCTGGTCCAGGCGGGTGCGGTACTTGTCGAGCGTCGCCAGCCCCTGGTTGGCCTTGGCGAGCACCACGGGGATGTCCTGCAGGATGTACTTGGCGCCGTCGACATACACCGAGACGACCTCGCGCCGTTGGGAGACCGCGATCACCAGCGCGTCGGTCTGCTTGGAGACGCGCTCAGCCGTGCGATGTCTGGTGCCCGTCTCGTGCGAGAGGATCGTCGGGTCGGGCATCAGCTGGACGTTTGCCATCGTGATCTTCGTCGCGTTCGCGTTGAGGATGATCGCGCCGTCCATCTTCGCCACCTGGTAGAGGAACGCGGGGGTGTAGTCGATCTCGAGCTTGATCCCGCCGCTGTTCAAGAAGCTGAGGTCATCCGGCTCGCCGATCAAGATCAATCCGCCTGTGCGGGCGTGCAGAATGCTCTCGATCCCCTCCCGCAACGCCGTGCCGGGGGCGATCATCTCCAGCGCCTTCATCAGCCCCGGCTCCGGTCTTACTTCATTGTCTAAATCTTCGCCGGATCGTGGAGCCACGACAACCCATTCTAAAGCATTCAGGCTTTATTCCTCGGCTCCTGGACTGAAGAACGACGCTTCGGGCCATGCCCCGAGAGAACTCTCAGGCCGCCGCGCGTGCCGGGCGCCGCGCTTGGGCTCCCAGCGCCGCCGCCAGCGCCTCGCGCAGCGTGGCCGCCTCACATGCGCCCGGGCCGCTCTGCGGCGGTGCGATCGTGGCGCTGAGCCCGTGCTTTGCAGCCTCTTCCAAGCGGCGCTCGGGGTGGCCCACCCAGCGCAGCTCGCCGGTCAGGCCGAGCTCGCCGAAGCACGCGCGGGGCGTCCCGCTCAACGGCTCGCCGCGAGCCGCGCTGGCGACCGCCAGCGCGACCGCCAGGTCGCACCCGGGCTCGTCCACGCGCACGCCGCCAACCACGTTCACGAACACGTCCGAGCCGCCCGTACCGACGCGGCCGTGACGGCCGAGGATCGCCAGCACCAGCGCGAGCCGGTTGCGGTCGAGGCCGGAGACGACTCGGCGCGGTTGCTCGAGCTCTGAAGGCGCCACCAGCGCCTGCACCTCCACGAGCAGCGGTCGCGATCCCTCCATCGCCGCCAGCACCACGCTGCCGGGCGCCCGCGTTGCCTCGGCGACGAACCTGGCCGAGGCGTCGAGCACCTCCACAAGGCCCCCCTGACGCATCTCGAACAGCCCAGACTCGCTCGTGGAGCCGAAGCGATTCTTCAGCGCGCGCAGCTCGCGATACGGGCGCTCGCGCTCGCCCTCGAACTGCAGCACGCAGTCGACCAGGTGCTCGAGCACGCGCGGCCCGGCGAGCGCCCCGTCCTTGGTCACGTGTCCCACCAGGATTACCGCGATCCCGCGCGCCTTGGCCAGCTCCATGATCCGGCCGGCGACCTCGCGAACCTGCCCGACCGAGCCGGGCGCGCCGGACAGCTCGCCGGAGTTGAGCGTCTGCACCGAGTCGATCACGCACGCATGCGGTGCTTCTGCTGCGAGCGTGTCGAGCACCGTGTCGAGGTCCGTCTCGGCGAGGATCGGCACCTTCAGCGCCCCGGGCGCGAGCCGCTCGGCGCGCAGCCTCACCTGCTCGGCGGACTCCTCGCCGCTCACGTACAGCGTCTTGCGACCCCCGTCCTGCAGGTGTCCGAGGACCATGTTCGTGAGCGTCGACTTGCCGATGCCGGGCGAGCCGCCGAGTAGCACGAGCGAGCCGGGCACCAACCCTCCGCCGAGCACCCGGTCGAGCTCGCCGATCCCGCTCGACATGCGCGCGATCGGCGCCGCGCCGACATCTCTCAGCGGGCGCGGCGCGAGCCTCGGACCAAAGCCGAGGGGGCGCACGGAGCCGTCGGGCCCATTCTCGGCCACGGCACGACCGGCGCCCCTGCCCCCTCGCCTGGCTCCGCCAGCCCCGCTCCCCGCGGCACGCGCGGTCGGGAGGCGCTCCTCCACGAGCGTGTTCCACGCCTCGCACCCGGGGCACTGACCGAGCCATTGAGCGGACTGGAACCCGCACTGCGAGCAGACATGAACGGTGGTCCGAGCCATCCTTCCAGCCTACGGATCGCCGGGGACGGCTCGCGCTCGTTCTCAGAGCCGGTCGTGAACCTCCGGGCGCAGCGAGCTGTTCGCGAGGCCCTGCAACTCAGGACCGCCTACAACTCAGGACTGCCTACGACTCGAGACCGTCTACGACTCCTCGCCCGACTCGCCTGCGTCGTCGGGCGTGCCGCCCTCGTCGGCGGCGAGCTCTTCGGCGGCGCCGACGCCGACCGGCGTCTTCTGCTTCTTCGGCTTGACGATCGTCAGGCGCACCTCGCCCTCCTCGTCCTCCGGAGTCGGGTCGATCACGACGGTCGCGCCGGGGGTCAGCTGCTCGCGCAGCACGAAGTCGGCTAGCGGGTCCTCGATGTAGCGCTGGATCGCTCGCCGCAGCGGGCGAGCGCCCATCGACGGGTCCCAGCCCTTCTCGACGAGCAGGTCCTTCGCCTCGTCGGTGAGCTCGAGCTGCAGCTCGCGTTCGGCCATCGACTCGCGGATGCGCAGCAGGAGCAGCTCGACGATCTGCTTGATCTCCTCCTTCTGCAGCTTGTGGAAGACGATCACGTCGTCGATGCGGTTGAGGAACTCCGGGCGGAAGACCTTCTTCAGCTCGCCCATGATCCTGTTCTTCATGTCCTCGTAGGTGATGCCCGTCTCGTCGTCTGAGACCGCGAAGCCGAGCGGCGTGTTGCGTGCGATCTCCGCGGCGCCGATGTTCGAGGTCATGATCACGATCGCGTGGCGGAAGTCGACCGTGCGGCCCTGCGCGTCGGTCAGCCGGCCGTCCTCGAGGATCTGCAGCAGGATGTTGAAAACGTCCGGGTGCGCCTTCTCGATCTCGTCGAGCAACAGCACTGAGTACGGCTTGCGCCTGACCGCCTCGGTCAGCTGGCCGCCCTCGTCGTAGCCGATATAGCCGGGAGGCGAGCCGACCAGTCGCGAGACGGCATGCTTCTCCATGTACTCGCTCATGTCGATCCGGATCATCGCGTCGTCGTCGCCGAACAGGAACTCGGCGAGCGTGCGCGCGAGCTCGGTCTTGCCCACGCCCGACGGACCGAGGAAGATGAACGAGCCGGTCGGTCGCTTGGGATCCTTCAGGCCGGCGCGCGAGCGGCGAATCGCCTTGGAGATGACCTCGACGGCGGGGTGCTGGCCGATCACGCGCTTGTGCAGTTCGTCCTCCATCCGCATCAGCTTCTGCGTCTCGGCCTCGGTCAGCTTGAACACGGGGATGCCGGTCCACATCGAGACGATGTCGGCGATCTCCTCCTCGCCGATCGCTGGGCGATCGCCGGTCTCGCCCGATTCCCACTCCTGCTCGAGCTCGCGTTTCTTGTTCGTCAGCTTGCGCTCCTTGTCGCGCAGCGCCGCCGCCTTCTCGAACTCCTGGGCCTCGATCGCGGCCTCCTTCTCGCGGCGCGTCGTCTCGACTTCGCCCTCGAGCTCGCGGTTGGCCGGTGGCGAGGTCATCGACTTGATCCGCATCCGCGAGGCGGCCTCGTCGATCAGGTCGATCGCCTTGTCGGGCAGGAAGCGGTCGGAGATGTAGCGGCTCGCCAGTTCGCCGGCGGCGCGCAGCGCCTCGTCGGTGATCTGCACCTTGTGATGCTGCTCGTAGCGGTCGCGCAGCCCCTTCAAGATTTCGACGGTCTGGTCGATCGTCGGCTCCTCCACGCGGATCTGCTGGAAGCGGCGCTCGAGCGCCGAGTCGCGCTCCAGGTACTTGCGGTACTCGTCGAGCGTCGTCGCGCCGATCGTCTGCAGCTCGCCGCGCGCCAGCGCCGGCTTGAGGATCGAGGCGGCGTCGATCGCGCCCTCGGCGGCGCCCGCGCCCACCAGGTTGTGAAGCTCGTCGATGAACAGGATGATGTCCCCGCGCTGGGTGATCTCCTTCATCACCTTCTTCAACCGCTCCTCGAACTCGCCGCGGTACTTCGACCCGGCGACCAGCGCGGCCAGGTCGAGCGTGTAGATCTGCTTGTTCTTGAGCAGCTCCGGCACGTCGGAGTTCGTGATCCGCTGGGCCAGCCCCTCGACCACGGCGGTCTTGCCCACGCCGGGCTCGCCGATCAGCACCGGGTTGTTCTTCGTGCGGCGCGAGAGGATCTGCATGATCCGCTCGATCTCCGTCTCGCGGCCCACCACCGGGTCGAGCTTGCCGTCGGCGGCGAGCTTTGTGAGGTTTCGTCCGAACTGGTCGAGCAGCTTCGAGGACTTCTTGCCCTCGCCCGGCCCCGCGCCCGCGCCGGAGCCGGAGCCGCTGGACTGACCCTGGCGACGACCGCCCGGTCCGGACAGCATGCGGATGACCTCGTTGCGGATCTTCTCCGAGTCGGCGTCGAAGTCGAGCAGGATGCGCGCGGCGACGCCCTCGTTCTCGCGCACCAGGCCGAGCAGGATGTGCTCGGTGCCGATGTAGTTGTGGCCCAGGCTCAGCGCCTCGCGCAGGGCGAGCTCGAGCACCTTCTTCGCACGCGGCGTGAACGGGATCTGCCCGGAGGTGACCTCCTCGCCGGAGCCGACGATCCGCACGACCTGCGCGCGCACCCGCTCGACGGTGATGTCCAAGCTCTCGAGCACGCGCGCGGCCAGACCCTCCTCCTCGCGGAGCAGGCCGAGCAGGATGTGCTCGGTGCCGATGTAGTTGTGCTTGAGCGTCCGCGCCTCCTCCTGCGCGAGAACGACCACCTGCCGGGCTCGTTCTGTGAATCGCTCGAACATGGTGTTGATTCCTTCCTGCGAGGACTAAGTGCCTCTCCACCGCTATGTGTGTGTGGTCCTGTCGACGCCTTCCCGGCAGTCTACCAACCGGCCACCCCGGCCCGAGGCGGGTAGGAGCGGCACGAGCGTGAACGGCCTCGTCAGTCGCGCATCGCCGGAAACAGCACGACCTCGCGGATCGAGTCGCGCCCGGTGAGCAGCATCACGAGCCGGTCGATCCCGACGCCGACGCCGCCGGCCGGGGGCATCCCCTGCTCCAGCGCCTCGACAAATACCTCGTCGTAAGGCTGAGCCTCCTCCTCGGCGAGCGTCTGTAGTCGCTCCTGGGCCCGGAAGCGCTCGCGCTGGACGTCCGCATCGATCAGCTCGCTGAACGCGTTCGCGATCTCCATCCCCCCAGCGAACGCCTCCCAGCGCTCGACGAGCTCGGGCTTCGCGGGGTCACGGTGCTCGCGCGCAAGCGGGGAGAGCTCGATCGGGTAGTCCATGACGAAGGTCGGCTGCTGGAGCTTCGGCTCGACGTACTTGGAGAGCAGGTCGTCGGCGAGCTGCGGCCAGGTGAAGCCCTCGGTGGCCATCTCCAGGCCGCGCTCCCGGATCGCGCGCGCGAGCGCCGAGACGTCGCGCAGGGCAAGCACGTCGATGCCTGTGGCCCGCTCGATCGCCTCGCCGAACGACACTCGTGCGAACGGCTCGCGCAGCTTCAGCTCGCCGTCGTAGCGCACCGCGTCGGCGGCGGCGCCGACGATCGCCTCCAAGCGGCGCGCCTCGTCCTGGTAGTCGGCGTACGCCTCGTACCACTCGATGACGGTGAACTCGGGGTTGTGCTTGGGCGAGAGCCCCTCGTTGCGGAAGTTCTTGCCGAGCTCGTAGACGCGCTCCAACCCGCCGACAAGCGCGCGCTTGAGGTACAGCTCGGTGGCGATCCGCAGGTACAGGTCACGGTCGAGGGCGTTGTGATGCGTCGTGAACGGCCGCGCCAGGGCGCCCCCATACAGCGGCTGCAGGACGGGCGTCTCGAGCTCGACGAAGCCTTCCCTGTCGAGATAGGAGCGGATCGCGGAGATGATCTTGGCGCGGTCGACGAACACCTTGCGCGCGTCCTCGTTGGCGATCAGGTCGAGCTCGCGGCGACGGTAGCGGGTCTCGACATCGCTCAGCCCGTGATGCTTGTCGGGCGGTGGGCGCAGCGCCTTGGCGAGGATCTGAAAGCGCTCGACGCGCAGCGACAGCTCGCCCCGTCGCGAGCGCAGCGCCGCGCCGTCGATCCCCACGAGATCGCCGAGGTCGAGCGAGGTCAGCCGCGCGAACGCCTCCTCGCCGAGCACATCCACGCGCGCGTGCAGCTGGATCTTGCCGGAGCGATCGACCAGGTCGAGGAAGGCGGCCTTGCCGGAGCCCCGGCGGGCAGCCACACGGCCCGCGACCCGGTGGGCCTCCTCGGTCTCCTCGCCGGCGGCCAACTGCGCATGGGTTTCGAGAACCGTCGCGATCGGCTCTACGCCGGCGTACGCGTAGGGGAACGCCTCGGGATCGGACTCCTTCAGGCGCTGCGCCTTTGCGCGCCGCTCGGCGATCAGCTCCGCCAGCCCGTGCCTACCCTGTCCTTCGCCTTTAGGCCCGGCGCTCTCGGCGCTCTCGACTCCCGCGCTCTTGGCTCCCGCTGGTGTGGGATCGACCATTGCAGGCTCGGTGCCCGCAGGCCCGAGCTCCGTCGGACGCTCCTCCTCGGTTCCGCCCATTGCGGTGAGGCTACTGGAGGCCGACGTCGATCTTCGTGATCTTCAGCTTGCGCGCGGGACCGCGCGGGACCTTCACGGCGACCGTCTCGTTGCGCTTGTGCCCGATCAGCGCGCGCCCGACGGGGGACTCGTTGGAGAGCTTGTGCTCTTCCGGCTTGGCCTCGGCCGAGCCGACGATCGTGTACTTCACCGACTTGCCCGTCTTTTCGTCCTTGACGTGCACGACCGAGCCGATCTGCACCACGTCGGTCGAGAGATCCTTCGTCTCGATCACGGTCGCCATACGCAGCTTCTCTTGTAGCGTCGCGATCCGGCTCTCGAGCATCGCCTGCTCGTTCTTGGCGTCGTCGTACTCCGAGTTCTCGGCGATGTCGCCGAACTCCCGCGCCTCCTTGATGCGCTGCGCCACCTCGCGCCGCTTCTCGGTGGACAGCAGCTCGAGCTCGTCCTTGAGCTTGTCCAGTCCTTCAGGGGTGAGGATTACGTCCTTCGGCATGTGACCCTCGTTCGCGGGGTTGGTGGTCGGCCGCCGATGCACACAAAAACCCCGCCTGACAGCGGGGACTTCACGGCCGGGAGCGACAAAGAGCGCAGCAGTATAGGACATTCTCAGCCGTCCCAGGCAAAGCCATTCTCAGGCGGCGGAGGCGACGGCGAGCGCCGCAGATTCGAGACCGAGCGGCGCTCGGAGCAGCTCCCTGACCTGCGCGAGTGACGCGGCGGTCTGCAACGACGCCTGCAACCGCTTCGCGTCGTGAGCGGGCAGCTCCAGACGTACGACATACCAGGGATAGAACTTGCGCAGATAGCGGGTCGCGCGCTCCTCGCCGAGGTGCTCGACGGCGCGGTCGATCGTCCAATCGAGCTCCCGCAGGACCTCCTCACGCGTGGGCTCGCTCGCGTGGGAGCCAGGCACGAGCAGCCGGGAGAACAGCCAGGGGTTGCCGAGCGCTCCCCGTGCGAGCATCACCGCGGCGGCGCCCGTGCGCTCGAACGCCTCGCGCACGTGCTCGTCGTCGCTGAGGCCGCCCGTCAGGATCACCGGCGCCGGCAGCGACTCCACCAGGCGAGCCGCCAGGTCGTAGTCGGGGACGCCCTTGTGATGCACCGCGGCCGACCGCGGGTGGAAGGCGATCGCGGCCACGCCCGCCTCTCCCACCAGGCGATGCGCGAGCGCGACCCCGCTGCTCTCCCCTGGGCGCAGGCCGGAGCGCAGCTTGACCGTCACCGGCAGCCCACCGTCACGGCCGAGCGCGGCGCCTTCGCGAGCGGCGCAAGCCACCGCGACCGCCCGGTCGGGATCGGCCAGCAGCGCAGCCCCGGCGCCCGTCTTCTGCACCTTCGCCACGGGACAGCCCATGTTGATGTCGATCGCGTCCGCCCCCCGCTCGGCCACATGCGCCGCCGCCAGTCGCATCGTCGCCGGGTCCTCGCCGAACAGCTGGATCGACACCGGGCCGCTCGCACGCTCGCGCGGGTCGATGCGCAGCATCTCCGTGCACGTCTTCTCGTTGCCGTAGCGGATCGCGTGGGAGGAGACCATCTCCGAGACCGCCATCCCCGCGCCGAACCGCTTGGCCTGCAGGCGGACGAACCAGTTGCCGATCCCCGCCAGCGGCGCCAGCAGGACGCGGTTCGGCACCTCCAGCGGGCCGAGCATCCAGGGGTCGGAGAGCGACTTCGTCATCTCCGCATGATTGCGCACGTGTGTGCGCACACACGCTCACGTATAAGCACGCCCACGCGCACACCCACCCCACTCACACTACGCACACGCATACACACACGCACACGACGACGACCCGATCTAGATGTTGCGCTCGTGCAGCAACCGCAGCCCGGTGAGCGTCAGCAGGTCGTCGATCTCCTCGAGCTCCTCGGTGTAGGGGACGACCAGGTGCGCGAGCCCGCCGGTGGCGACGACGGCGGTGCGTTCGCCCAGCTCGTCGTACAGCCGTCGCAGGATCGCGTCGATCGCACCCGCGTACCCGTATACGACGCCCGAGCGGATCGCGTCGATCGTGTTCTTGCCGATCACGCTCTTCGGCGGCGCCAGATCGACCTTGGGCAGCCGCGCGCCGCGCTCGGACAGCGCTTCGAGGGAGATCTCGATGCCCGTCATCAGCGAGCCGCCGAGATACTCACCGCTGCGCGAGATCACGTCGAACGTCGTGGCCGTGCCGAAGTCGACGCAAACGGCCGGCCCGCCGAAGCGCTCGCGGATCGCAATCGCGTTGACCAGCCGGTCGGCCCCGATCTCGCGCGGGTTGTCGTAGCGGATCGCCATGCCCGTCTTCGTGCCGGGCCCGACAGCGTGCATCTCGTGGCCCAGATAGCGGCTGGCCATCGCCGTCCACTCGGGCTCGAGCTGCGGCACGGTCGAGGAGACGATCGACGCCTCCACGTTGGCGAAGCCGTACCCGCGCAGCTCCAGCAGGTTGCGCAGCGCCGCGCCGAGCTGGTCGGCGGTCGACTGGCGCACGGTCGCAAAGCGCCAGTGCTCGAGCAGCTCCTCGCCGCTGTACACCCCGAAATGGGTCTGCGTGTTTCCGACGTCTACGACAAGCAACATGGCCGACCATTATGCTCAGCAGCGTGACCACCGTGCGCTCCACCTGTTCGACCGTACTGGACGATCGCTTCCAGCCGGGGCGTTCGCCGCGATGAACGCGAAGCTCTACGTCCTCCCCGGGTCCCATCCATGCGCCGCGGTCGAAGTCGCGCTGCGGATGAAGTCGATCGCCTTCGACCGTGTGGACCTGCTGCCGATGACCCAGATGCTGATCGGCCCGCTGCGCTACGGCGGCGCCACCGTACCGGGGATGCGCATCGACGGCGAGCGCATCGTCGGCTCGCGCACGATCATGCGGCGCCTCGACGAGCTGGTCCCCGAGCCCGCGCTCTTGCCCTCCGCACAAGACCCCGCGCGCGGCGAGGTGCTCGAGGCCGAGCGCTGGGGCGATGAGGTCCTGCAGAGCATGCCGCGCCGCATCATCGACGTCGCCTTCCTGCGCCGCCCGGCCGCGATGGAGAGCTATGTGGGAGACGCCAAGCTGCCGCTCCCCACCTCGCTCATGCGACCCGCCCTGCCGCTCACCGCCAAGTTGATGGCGGGCAAGAACAAGGCACGCGACGAGACCGCCCGCGCCGATCTGACAGCGCTCCCGGGACATCTCGACCGCATCGAGGGGTGGATCGCCGACGGCCTGCTCGGCGGTGAGCAGCCGAACGCTGCCGATCTGCAGATCGGCAGCACGATCCGATTGCTGATGTCGATCGGCGACGTCCGCCCGCTGATCTCAGAGCGCCCCGCGGCACAGCTGACGCGCTACTTCCCACCGATGGTCGGAGAGATCGAGGCCGGCGTGCTGCCCGCCGAGTGGCTGCCCGTAAGCGGCGCCGCGCCCGCGTAAGGCCACCGCCGGGTACGCCAGACGCCCCCGCCGCAGCGGCAAAGCGTGGCGCATCGGATCACGCGCCGGTCGGCGGCGCTACAGTCGCACGACGGCGCCTTCGCCCGCTCGCCACCGTTGGCATGCCGGCGTGACCCGTCAACTCGATGCGTACTCTGGACCCGCAGTCCCTGACACAACACGTGGATCGCCTCTACCGCGCCGCGTGGGCGCTGTGCGGCTCGCGCGAGGACGCCGAGGATCTGGTGCAGGAGACGTTCGCGCGCGTGCTCTCGCGCCCGCGCGTGCTGCATGGCGACGAGGATCTCTACTACCTGATGCGGGTCCTGCGCAACACGTTCTTCACCAGCCGCCGCACCGCCGGGCGGCGGCCGATCACCGTCGCCACGCTCGAGGACGTCGCCGCAGCCGACCGGCGCACGGCGGGCCAGCCAGAGCAGGCCTTGGAGATGCAGGAGCTGTATGCGGCGATCGCCTCCCTCCCGGATAACTTCCGGATGGCGCTGGTTGCCGTCGACGTGTTGGGACTCTCCTACCGGGAGGCCGCTCGTGCGCTGCGCGTGCGCGAGGCGACGCTCACGACCAGGCTGTTTCGCGCCCGTCAACAGCTCGCCAAGCAGCTGCTGCCGACGGCGCTCGACTCAAAGCCATCCTCACAAGGCGCGTCGATCCGCCGGGAAGAGACGAAGACGAGCGGAGTCTTGCCAAGTAGGGGCACACCATGAGCGAGCCACGTCCACGCACAGAATCCGAGCTAGTCGAGCTTGTGCGCTCGATCGATGCGCCCGCGCCGGATGCGCTGCACCGCGAGGTGCGAGCCCTCGTCTCTACACGCCGGGCCGGGCCGTTTCGGGCCGGGCCTCCTGCGCTCCCACGGGGCCTGCTCGCCGCGGCGGCGCTCGCCGCGGTGGCGGTGGCCGTGCTCGCGATCGCCCTGAGCGGAGGGGGCGGCCGCGCAGGTATGAGCCTGCGCGAGGCGTCGGCGCCAACGCTGCTCCCCGCGACCGCGGCCGCGCCGCCGGAGAGCCCGGGCAACGGCGCGCAGCTCGCCGCCGCCGTCGACGGCGTCTCGTTCCCTTACTGGGAAGAGCGCTTCGGCTGGCGCTCGACGGGCGCCCGTAGGGACCATATCGCCGGGCATGCGATGACGACCGTCTTCTACGCCGACACGCGTGGTCGCCGGATCGGGTATGCGATCGTGGCCGGCACGCCGCCACGCATCGGTGGCGGCGTCGTTGAGTGGCGTGGGCGCGTGCCCTACCGGCTATCCGTCGAGAACGGCGCGCCGGTGGTCACCTGGCTGCGCGGCGGACATCTCTGCGTGGTGTCTGGACGAGGCGTGAGCGGCGCCGCGCTGCTGCGGCTCGCCAGCTGGAGCGAGCACGAGCACGAAAGGAGCCTCACAACATGAGCAGGAAGGCACTCTGTCTGTCAGCGGCCGCGGTGGCGGCGGCCGCGGTCACGGCGATACCCACCGGGGCCTTCGGCGGCGCGAGCGCGCGAACGGCCGGCAGCCACACGGTGGTGCTCAAGAACGTCCGCTTCCATCCCTCCACGCTGAGCATCGGGCGCGGGGAAAGCGTGAAGTGGGTGTGGGAGGACGCGTCCACCGAACACAACTCCAGCGAACACAACGTGACCTTTCACGGCTTCCACTCGCGCACGATGACGCGCGGCTCCTACACCGTGAGGTTCACGCAGCGGGGCACGTTCAACTACAGCTGCACGATCCACGCGAGCGAAGGGATGAAGGGCAAGGTCGTCGTCCACTGAGAACGCCTTTCAAAAAGAGCGGTGCGGCGGGGCGTTCATGGACCAAGCTGGGCGTCGCGGGACGGTGAAGCGCATGCTGGTGGCACGTGCTTGCCGATCTTCGATCGGTCGTCACGTGGCGATCCAGCGCCGCGTCCAGGGACGCATCCGGCGTGCCGCTCTTTTTGAAAGGCGTTTTAGGCCGTCAGGACGCCGCGGGCAGATCGAGCGGCGGTCCGGCCCAGCGCACGCCCTCGTCCAGGGGCAGCGCCGCCAGCGCGTCAGCCAGCCGCGCGCCATCGGGTGTCGAGAGCTCGAAGTCGAGCTCGAGCGCCGGGATCAGGACGAAGCGGCGATGAAGCAGCTGCTCGTGTGGCAGGGACATGCGCTCGTCGCGTAGCTCGATGTCGCCGAGCAGCAGAACGTCGATATCGATCGCGCGCGGCCCGTGGCGGACCTCGTCGTGTGCGCGACCCAGCTCGCGCTCGGTGCGCTTGACGAGGTCGAGCAGCTCGAGCGCCGCCAGCTCGGTCTCGATCCGCAGGCAGGCGTTGAGGAAGCTCGGCTGATCGAGCACCTCGCCGACGGGGTCGGTGTCGTATACCGACGAGCTCACGAGCGTGGTCACGCCGGCGGCTCCCAGCGCGTCGACCGCCTCCTGCAGATGAGTGCGACGGTCGCCCACGTTCGAGCCGAGCCCGAGCAGTCCGAGTCTGCGCGCCATGACGGGGACGCTATCGCGCGCCGCCGGCAACCTTCACGGACGCGTCGTCAGCGGCCGGGGATCCTCGCGAGCGGGCAGCCCGAGAATCCTCACGAACGCGTCGTCTGCAGACCGGCGGCCGTCGCCTTCTCGCCCATCGCCTGGGCGAACGGCACGAGCGCGGAGAGCGGGCGGAGCATGACGGTGAAGTCGGCGATCAGGCCCCGCTCGTCGAAGCGGAGCAGGTCGATTCCCTCGATCTCGCGATCGCCCACCATCGCGCGGAAGATCAGGCCGTGCGACCCGTCTGCTTGCAGCTCGTCGGTGTAGTGGAAGCCTGCGAAGACCTGCGCGACCAGGCCGATCAGCTGTGTCACGGTCTCACGCCCGACGAACGGGTGGAAGGTGACGGGGCTGTGAAAGACGATCTCCTCTGCGAACAGCTCGCCGAGGCCCTCGATGTCTTTGCGCTCGACCGCCGCCCTAAATAGCTCGGCCGTGTTCGTGTCCTGAGCCCTCGCGCTCACGCGGGCGCCTTCCCCAGGCCACCGTCGCCGACACCGCCGCCCTCGCGCCGTCCGCCGCCGTCGTGCCCGCCGCCCTCGTGCAGGCCCACGCGTGCGTGCAGTCGGCGCAGCGGTCGCGGCGCCCACCAGGTGCGCTCACCGAGACGGCCCATCAGCGCAGGGACGAGCAGGGCACGCACGACGGTGGCGTCGATCGCGACCGCGAGCGCGGCGCCGGCGCCGAGTTGCTTGACGAAGAAGATGTGCGAGGTGACGAAGGCGCCGATCGCAACGCAGAACAGGAGCGCGGCGGCGGTGACCAGGCGGCCGGTTCGCTCCAGGCCATAGGCGACCGCCTCGCGCGTGGGCAACCCGTTGTCGTGAGCCTCCTTGATCCGGCCGAACAGGAACACGCCGTAGTCGGTCGAGAGGGCGAAGGCGATGATGAACAGCAACACCAGGTTGGACTCCTCCAGGCCCCCGATCGGGTTGAAGCCCAGCAGGCTTGCGAAGTGGCCGTCCTGGAAGATCAGCACGAGCAACCCAGCCCCGACGGCGACCGTCAGCAGGTTCATCGTCAGTGCCATCAGCGGCAGGATCAGCGAGCCGGTCATCAGGAACAGGAATCCTCCCGTGACGAGCACGAGGATCGCGAGCACGAGCGGGGTGTTCGCCGCGATCGCCGCCTTCTGGTCGACGAACCACGCCGTCGCGCCGCCGACGAGCAGCGCCGGCGGTTTGGCCAGCGCCCGCAACCGATGGACCAGCCGCTGGTTTGCCGGCGAGCCGGTGACGCCGTGCGGCAGCAGTTCGATCTCCCACGTTTGGTGACCGAGATAGCGCGGCGGTCCCGCGAGGCTCGCCTGGCCGGCGGCGGTAAGCTGCACCCGGCCGGCGAGCGCGGCCATGCGCTGAGCGCCGTTGGCGGGCGCGGAGGCGATCAGCGTAGTCGTCTGCGAGCCGTCGACGGGAAAGTCGTGCGTGATCGCTTCCGCCACCTGCCGCGATTGCGAGGAGGCCGGCAGCACGTGCGCGTCGGCCGGTATCAGCTGCAGGCGCAGCGCCGGCAGCGCGACGGCGATCAGCGCCGCGGCGGTAACGAGCGCAACTGCGCCAGGGCGGCGCATGACACCCCGCGCGAGCCGGAACCACGCGCCCTCGCTGGTCGCCCGCGCCGAGCGGGCCGCGCTGCGCTGCAACCGGGCGGGCGCGAGCGCGTTGATGCGGGGGCCGAGCGCGACGAGCACGGCTGGGAGCACGACCAGGGAGATCGCGCCCGCCATCAGCGCCACGATCGCGCCCCCCACCCCCATCGAGTAGAGGAAGCGCAGCGGAAACACGAGCATCGAGGCGGCCGCGCCGGCGACGGCCAGCGAGCTGTACAGAACGGTACGCCCCGCGGTCTGCAATGTGCGGGCGATCGCCGCGCGCGTGTCGGCGCCGCCTGCCAGCTCCTCGCGGTAGCGCGAGAGCACGAACAGGCTGTAGTCGATCGCGAGGCCGAGACCGAGGCCGGTGACGAGGTTGACCGCGAAGATCGACAGTCCCGCGAACTGGTCGATCAGCCGCAGCAGCAGGAACGTCATCACGATCGCAAAACCGCCCACCACGAGCGGCAACGCCGCCGCGATCAGACCGCGGAAGACCCAGAACGAGAGCAGCAGCAGGATCGGGAACGCGAATGCCTCGGCCGTCCCGAGGTCGGAGGAGGTGCGCTTGTTGATTTCGTTGAACGCGACGTCGCTGCCCCCCAGGCGCACGTCTGAGCCGGTGAGCTGCGGTCGTATGCGTTCGACCGCTTCGGCCGAGCGGTCGCGGGTGGCAAAAGCGGCGAGCACGACCGTCTGGCGACCGTCGCGTGAGACGAGCGTGGGAAGGTGCGTGGCGGGATAGTCGAGCGCGCGCTGAAAGCCGGGCTGCTTGGATAGCAGCGCGACGACGTGCGCCGCGCGCGCCTGGGCCGAGGCGTCACGGCGAATGTCAGTCTTGCTCGAGATCAGCCCCGCCACGCCGTAGTAGGCCGACTGTCCGGTGGCGTGTTCGATCGCCCGCAGCACCTGCTGGTTCTGCGCGTGCGGATCCTGGAAGTCGGCGGATTCGCTCTTGAGGATCGAGACGACGGGGGCGCCAAAGGCCGCCGCGAGCAGGAACAAGACTCCCGCGAGGATCAGCACGCGCCGCGTGTGCCCCACCGCGAGCTCCGACAGGCGCCCGATCACCGTTCGCTCGTCGCTCGTCTGTGGTTCTGTCGGTGCACGGTCTTTATTATGAGTGACTGCTAACTAACTTGTCAAGAGCGATGGCACAAATTTCCTCCGTTGGAGAATGTGCTCGCTGGAGAGCGTATAACTATGGTTATACGCTCTCCACGGTTTGCATAGTCCAGCCCGCCTTTTATCTTCCAGTAGATACGATGGTTGTCCGCACACCACACAGAGAGCACAGTCAAACCACGCCCTGGGACTACCCTTCCGCCTCGCGCCAGACCTCGACGGAGACCTCGTCGACGCTCAGCGCGATCGGCGGCTCGGGCTTGGCGGCCTTGACCCACACCCCTTCCAGGTCGTAGTCGGCGAGCAGCCTGTCGGCGATCGTGGAGCACAGCCGCTCGAGCGTCTTGTGCGAGCGCTGCTGGGCGATCAGCGCCACCAGCTGGCACACCTCGGCGTAGTCGACTGTGTCCTCGAGCGAGTCCGTCACGGTCGCGTCGCTCTCGCCTACGTCGAGGCGCAGGTCGAGCACCAGCCGCTGGCCGACCTCGCGCTCGGCTTCGCTCACGCCGTGGTGGGTATACAGCGAGAGGCCGGTGATCTCGATCGTGACCGCCTCAACCGCCTCGCCCTCTTCGCGGTC
This sequence comes from Solirubrobacteraceae bacterium, assembly GCA_036501315.1. Classification (GTDB taxonomy): domain Bacteria; phylum Actinomycetota; class Thermoleophilia; order Solirubrobacterales; family Solirubrobacteraceae; genus Palsa-744. The sequence continues at coordinate 36,194 of DASYAM010000004.1, read as the reverse complement.
CCCGTCCCGCTCGTCGAGCTCGTCTTCGTAGTCGGCGCCATCCGCGCCGTCCGTGTCCTCGGCGTCGCCGTCGTCTAGCTCGTCGGGGTCCTCGCCGCGGGTGGGGTCCATCGTCAGTGACCCAACGTAGCAGCCGTGGTTGCGAGCGCAGCGCGCACGGGCGCGACGTCGTGCACGCGGAACACGCTCGCGCCGCGCTCGAGCGCGAGCACGTTCGTGGCGATCGTCCCCGGCAGCCTGTCCGCCGTGTCCGCCGCACCCCTCGGCCCTCCAATCGCCGCCACCCCCGCCTCCGTCTCATCGGTTGCTTCGGCGAGGGCGATGCGACTGAGAAAGCTCTTGCGCGAGGTGCCGACCACGAGCGGGCGCCCGAGCGAGGTCAGCTCGCCGAGACGGCGCAGCAGGGCGAGGTTGTGCGCGACCGTCTTGCCGAAGCCGATGCCGGGGTCGAGCAGGATCAGCTCCTCGCGCACACCCTCCCCCACGGCGAACGCGAGACGCTCTTCGAGGAACGACTTGACGTCGTCGACGACATCTCCGTATTTCGGCCCGCCCGCCCGCTGCATCGTGCGCGGCGCGCCGAGCATGTGCATCAGGCAGCATTCCGCGCCGCTGTCCGCGACCAGCCCGGCCATCGCGGGGTCGGCGCGGAAGGCGCTCACGTCGTTGACCAAGCTGGCACCGGCCGCGAGCGCCGCCGCGGCGACGGCCGCCTTGGACGTGTCGATCGAGACCTGCACGCGTGCGGGCGTCGCGCCGTGAGGAGCCACGTTCTGGTCGGCCGCGACCCCTTCCACGACCGGCAGCACCCGGCGCAGCTCCTCCTCGACGCCGACCGGCTCGGCCCCGGGCCGCGTCGACTCACCGCCGATGTCGAGGATGTCAGCGCCCTGCGAGACCAGCTCGAGCCCATGCGCAACCGCCGCGCCGGGGTCGAGGAACAGCCCCCCGTCGGAGAACGAGTCGGGCGTGACGTTGACGATGCCCATCAGGCGGAAACCGCCGCGACGGACAGGCTCAGCGCTCAGGCCATCTCCGGGCGCTCGGGGTCGGTGCCGCGTATCTCCGCGGTCCCACCCGCCAGACCGGGGCGAGGGACCGTGCGCGGGGCTTCGCGCTCGGCGCGGTCGGCGGGCGCGGGCGGCGCCGGCAGCTCGGGCTTGGCCGCCGAGTCGTCTTCCACGGCGCCGAAGACCTCGTCCTCGCTCTTGCCGGCGAGCAGGGCGAGGAACTCCTCCTTCTCGATCGTCTCGCGTTTGACGAGGATCTCGGAGATCTTCGTGAGGTCGTGCTGGTGCTCGGTGAGGATGTCGCGCGCGCGCTGGTGGGCGGACTCGATGATCCGCCGGACCTCGTCGTCGATCTCGCGGGCGATCTCGTCGGAGTAGTCGGGCTCGGTGGAGAACTCGCGGCCGAGGAACGGCTGGCCGTGGTCGTGGCCGAAGACGCGCGGGCCGAGGCGCTCGGACATGCCGAAGCGCATCACCATCTGCTTGGCGGTGGCGGTCACCTTCTCGATGTCATTGGAGGCGCCGGTGGTGATCTCGCTGAAGACCAGTTCCTCAGCGGCGCGCCCGCCGAGGGTCATCGCCATCGTGTCTTTGAGCTCGGCGCGCGTGGTCAGGAAGCGGTCCTCCTGGGGCATCGAGATCGTGTAGCCGAGCGCCTGGCCGCGGGAGATGACGGAGATCTTGTGGACGGGGTCTGAGTGCTCGAGGAAGTGGCCGACGAGCGCGTGGCCCATCTCGTGGTAGGCGGTGATCAGGCGCTCCTTCTCGCTCATCACGCGCGTCTTCTTCTCGGGGCCGGCGATCACGCGCATGATCCCCTCCTCGAGCTCGACCTGACCGATCTCGCGCTTGCCGGTGCGGGCGGAGAGGAGGGCGGCCTCGTTGATCAGGTTGGAGAGGTCGGCGCCGGTGAAGCCGGGGGTCTGGCCGGCGAGGGCGTCGATGTCGATGATCTTCGCGAGCGGCTTGCCGCGCGTGTGGACCTCGAGGATCTTGGCGCGGCCCTTGCGGTCGGGGCGGTCGACGGCGATCTGGCGGTCGAAGCGGCCGGGACGCAACAGCGCGGGGTCGAGGATGTCGGGCCGGTTGGTGGCGGCGATCATGATGATGTTGTCCTTGGCCTCGAAGCCGTCCATCTCGACGAGCAGCTGGTTGAGCGTCTGCTCGCGCTCGTCGTGGCCGCCGCCGAGACCGGCGCCGCGGTGGCGCCCGACGGCGTCGATCTCGTCCATGAAGATGATGCAGGGCGAGTTCTGCTTGGCCTGCTCGAACAGGTCGCGCACGCGCGAGGCGCCGACGCCGACGAACATCTCGACGAAGTCCGAGCCGGAGATCGAGAAGAACGGCACGCCCGCCTCGCCGGCGACGGCGCGGGCGAGCAGCGTCTTGCCGGTGCCCGGCGGCCCGTAGAGCAGCACGCCGGTGGGGATGCGCGCACCGAGCGCTTGGAACTTCTTGGGGTTCTCGAGGAACTCCTTGATCTCGTGCAGCTCCTCGACCGCCTCGTCGACGCCGGCGACGTCACGGAAGGTGATCTTGGGGGAGTCGGCGGACATGCGCTTGGCGCGCGACTTGCCGAACGACATCACTTTGGAGCCGCCGCCCTGGACCTGGTTCATGAGGAAGATCCAGAAGCCGAGGAAGATCACGAACGGCAGCACGTACTCGAGCAGGCTGAGCAGCGCGGAGGACTTTTCCGATTCGACGTTGTAGCTGACGCCGTCGGTGCGCAGTTCCTTGATCAGTTCCGGCGCGGCCTGGTCGATGTAGCCGACTTCGTAGGTTTCCTTGTTTTTGAGCTTGACTTCGAGCGCTTTGCCCTTGTTCTTGAACTCGACCGATTCGACTTCACGGGCGGGCAGCTCTTTGCCGACGAGCGTTTGGTAGCTGTGCTTGCGGTGGTTGGGCGAGCCCGGGTTGATGAGTTTGACCGCGAGGAACGCCAACACCACAACGATGAGGATCGGGAACGCGGCGCTCTTGAAAAAACGGCTCATAACGAGATCCTGGGAGTCTTGGCGCCGTCTGAAGTTGTGGCCACCAGTCCCCTAGCGTACCATGAGATACCCGACTTTCGGACGATTGAGCCCGTCGTGGAAAGAGGCAAACAGGGTAGCCGGGCTCGGAGCGTGAGAGGTTCGATCTGCGGACCCTAGTACACGTGGGCCGGCGTTCCGGCTAGCGCTCGAGCGCGGCGACGAACGGGAGGTTGCGATAGCGCTCGGCGTAGTCGAGCCCGTAGCCGACGACGAAGCGGTCGGGAATCTCGAAGCCGACGTAGCCGATCGGCAGGTCGTCCTTGCGCTGGCCGATCTTCGATCGGTCGGGCTTGATCAGCAGCGCGCACACCTCGAGCGTGCGCGGGTTGCGCGAGCCGAGGTTGCGCAGCAGGTATTGCAGCGTCAGACCGGAGTCGACGATGTCCTCGACGATCAGCACGTCGCGGTCTTCGATCGAGGCGTCGAGGTCCTTGAGGATCCGCACGACCCCGGAGGAGTCGGTCGCAGAGCCGTAGGAGGCGACGGCCATGAAGTCGACCTCGACGGGGATGTCGATGAAGCGCATCAGGTCGCTCAGGAAGAACACGGCACCCTTGAGCACGCCCACGAGCAGCAACGGCCTGCCGGCGTAAGCACGCGAGATCTCCTCGCCCAGCTCGGTCACCCGCTTTTGCAGGGCCTCGGCGCTGATCAGCACCTCTCCAACTCCGTGCTCGGCTGCGACGCGCGCGGGAGTGGCCACCTGAGGGAGTGTAGGGCTTTGGAGGGGCCGCCCGCGGGGCGGCCGGGCGGGGTAGCGCGGTGCTCCGCCGGCCGCGGGAGGCGGTCTCGACTTGGTCATGCGACCGGGCGCTTACCGGCGCGCGCGACTAATGGAGGCCGGGTCGGGCGTGAGCGACGATCCGTCAGGCGGAGGGGAGCCTGCGCATCGTCAGGACACCGTGCTCGACGACGGCTGAGACGTTGCCGCCGACGTGCAGCTCCGCATGGCCGCCGCGCTCGGCCAGAGCGAGGATCTCCGGCACGCGCGCGCCGGCCTGTGGGACGTAGTCGTCTGCCGTGTGCTCGGCGAGGCGCACGACGAGCATGCGCTGAAGCGCGCCGGGCAGCTCACGCAGGCGCGCGATCGCGACACGCTGCTCGCCGGCGAGCTCGGCGTCGACGAGGCCGTCGAGCAGGGCGGTCTCCTCGCGCAGCATGCGCGCGGTGCGCAGCACGTTGGCCTCGGCGGCGGGGTGTACGGCGCGCAACGCGTGGACCAAACCGCTACGTACGCGCGCGCGTGCGAAGCGCTCGTTGTCGTTGCTCTGATCCTCGCGCCAGGCGAGGCCGCGAGACTCGCAGTAGGCGGTCGTCTGCGCGCGCGTGACGCCCAGTAGCGGGCGGACGAGGCGGCCTTCGCGCGGCGCCATGCCGAGCAGCGCGCGGCGCCCGGGCGAGGCGGCGAGGCGGTAGAGGATCGTCTCGACCTGGTCACTGGCGGTGTGTCCGGCCGCGATGCGCGTCCGGTCCGCCGATCTCGACCCTGGCAACCGTGGCAGCTCTCGCGGCCCAGACAACCCCTGCACACGCTCTTCGCTCCCGTCCAGCGCCTCGGCGAGCCGCATCGCCGCGCCGTAGCGCAGCTCGCGCGCCCACGCGTGCAGGTTCCCCGGCTCGCGCTTGTCGGGCACGGCCCGCACGACATCGAGCTCAACGCTTAGCGCCGTGCACAGCTCGGTGCAGTGGAGCTCGTCAGCGTCGGCATCCTCCCCGCGCAGGCCGTAGTTCACGTGCAGCGCCCGCACGCTCGCCGCGCCCCTGACCGCCACGGCGACGTCCAATAGGCAGACGGAGTCCCGTCCCCCGGAGACCATCACGATGACCGCTTCACTCTCGCCGAGCAGCCTCTCGCGCCGCACCCGCTCGGGGAGCTCCTCGGGCGTCACCGCCTATTCCCGCTTCGCGGAGGCGAGGAACAGCTCCGTGGGCTCGTTGAAGCCCTTCAGCACGACCTCGCCGATGCGCTCGAACGCGAGCGAGTCGGCCCGGCCGGCCGCATCGACCACCGGGCGCGTCACGAGCACCTCGCCGCCCGACGCGCGCGCGACGACGCGCGCGGCGCGGTTGACCTCGCGACCGTAGTAGTCGCCATCGCGGTACAGCGCCGCGCCGCTGTGAATGCCGATCCGCGGCGGCGGCGAGCCCGGCGGCAGCTCCGCGCCCAGCCCCACCGCCCAGCCGGTCAGCGCGGCCGCGTCGGCGCCGACGATCATCGTCTCGTCGCCCAGCGTCTTGATCACGCGCGCCTCGATCGGCAGGGTCTGCTCGACCGTCTCCACGAACCGCTCGACCGCGTCGACCGCCTCCGCCTCGCCGCGCTCCTCGGTCAGCCTCGTGTAGCCGGCGAGATCGGCGAACGCGATCGCGACCCGCATCCGCCCCTCCTCCACGGCCTCCTCGCCGAGGTCGGCCTCGATGTGGCCGATCACGTCCTGCTCGACGAAGTACCCGAGCATCCGCCCGTGCAGGTAGTTGATGAACGGCGCGGCGAACGGCAGCATCTCGCGCGTCATGCCCTCCATCGCCTGCGCGACCTCGATTCCGGGCACGCCTTCGCGCATCAGCGGCTCGTGCAGGTACAGGTGGAACAGCCGCACCTCGGCGTCGGCGACCTGCGCCATCGCCTGCCCGTACACGCGCACGATCTGAAGCAGCGCGGGCAGCGGCAGGCCCGCGGCGAGCACCTCGGCGCCGTAGCGCAGCACCTGCAGGTCTTCCTCGGTGATCTCCTCGCTCGAGAGCGCGTTCTGGCCCATCGCGCTGACCAGCCGTTCGATCAGCGCCTCGTCGACGTCGAGCTCACGCGCCGCCTGGCGCAGCGTGTAGCGCGCCTCGGAGCTGGGCAGCAGTTCGTCGATGTACCCGAACGCGAGCCGGCCGCTCTGGCTGGCCTCTTTGATCCGCTGCACCGTATGCCCGCGTTCGCGCAGCCGCGCGACGATCCTGACGTGCGAAGCCGCGGCGGGCGTCCAGATCCCGTCGAACTGCGGCACGAGCCCCTCCTTCGCCCAGCGCCGCACGGTCGCGGGCGTGACGCCCGCGCGCGCTGCGACCTGCGCGAGCGTTAGCTCGCCGCCTGGATGGTCGTCGGGAGAGCCGGCGGGGGGTGCGGTTGCCATCGGCAGCAGTCTAAAGTCGCCGCCCGTGCAACCACCGAACCACCGGCGAGTCGAAGATCGACGACCCGAGCGTGGCCGCCATCCACGGGCTCGCGGCCGAGGCTTGTCTACGTGCGTGGGAGGATCGCCGTGTTGACGGCGATCCTCCCACGCGATGGTCAGGCTTTACCAGTGGTGGTGATGGTGGTGTGGTGATGGTTCGGGGCTTGGTTTGGCCGGGAATTTTTCGCTTGCGAGTACTGCTTCTGCTTCGGCGATCTTGTTCGTTGCGTTGAGGATCAGCGTGTTGTGCCCTGCCGGTGATTCAAGGCCCAGGGTATGGTCGAGCAGCGGGTCGATGATGCTCGATAGCTCGCCACCGCAGCCTTCGGCGGGGGGTACTGAGAAGGAGTTATCCACGAGCGTGCTCTGACTCGTCGTAAGTGCTTCATACCCTTCTTCTACTTCGGTAGCCGCGATACCGGCTTTCCCGGTGATCGGCTGGTTCGGTGGTGGAGGGCTGGTCGTGCCGTCGGTTAGGTGAAGCTCTATCGGGGAGCTTTCAGACCCCAGGTAGCACCCCTCGCCCAACACCGGGTTCTTCAAATGAATCCGTGCTGGGAACGTGAGCGCCGTGCCCTTTTCTTCGACGAGCGCCGCGATGTTCTGGATCGGAGGGTTCGTCGGTCCGGCGACGCTTTCGACCGTCGCGCTGACCCTGCTAGCGCCCCAACCCCAGAACCGCGAGCACGGATCATGCCTGCGCCCCCGAGAAAAGCCCCTGCCGTCTCTGAGGCTCGGACAACCGATCACGCTCGACAGGCCCCCAGGGACTTCCAGTTCGGTCTGGGAGATGCTTTCGCCGTTGGCGGCAGGCAACAGGAAGTATTCGTTGAAGTTCGAGCCGCCCGTTGGGATCGCTCCACCCTGAAGCACGATCGGACGATCCACCGGCACCCGCAACGACCCGATCGCGAATTCCCCACTCGTCACTTCCATGTACTGGCACAACGCAACCCCAGGAATGCTCGTCGGGCACTGCGCAAACGCAGCAAAGATACCCGTGGGTGCCGCCAACGCCGACGAGGATCCGACACCCAAGAACGCCATCGGCGCCAACACGCCAGCCACTGCGGCGAGCAGCACCCGCCTGAACACCCGCGTCGCACCCCTCCCGGCGACACCCTCCGTCCTGGCCATCTCGGCCATACCCCTTGATCCGTTCCTTGTCTGTGTGAGCATCCGGCCCCCCTCCTCCTGTTGTTGCTTGATCATCGTTTAGTCCCAGTCCTCTTCTTGGTCTTGGTCTTGGCTTTGACCGGCCCGTACTTCTTCCGGGCTGTCCTTTCGCACTTCGCTCGCTTAGCCTTCGAGCGATCCCTCTTGCACACCTTCAACGCCGCCTTGAGCTTCTGCGCGCGGGTCAGGACCTTCGCCTTCGCGCAACCAGTGACGCTGAGCACCGTCTTGTAGTCCGCCTCCATCCCGTTCTGCCCGGTGAAGTCTGAAGGCATCGTGAGCTTCTGACCACAGAGGCTGCCGTTCGCGGCAAGCGCCGAATACTTACCCTCCGGCAACGTCAGTTCGAACGAGCTCACGGGATTATCCGGGACAGTCTTGAACGTCGTGGACGTGATCCCCGCTTTGCTGATGAACGTCGAGCCGACGAGGACCACTTTTACACCGTAGCCCTGCAGCACGACCTCGAGGCTCGGGAACGCTTCGCCGCCGTGACTGACGAAATACACCGGGCCGACCAACGGTTCGGGGATGTTCGGCACAACCGCCCTCGCGCTGCCGATCACCGACGGCGAGGGACAGCCCGCCGGGTTCGCTTCGAACTGCGCCGCGGTGCACGCTTTCTGCAGCGTCGTCAACCGCGACGGGAGCTGCTTCGGCAATTCCACTTTGACCTTCGCGATATTCGCATACGTCCCCAACGGTCCCGAGGGGTACGTAAGGGCGACGTGCAGGCTCGCACCGTTCGCTTTGCTCGTTTTCCCGCTGGTGGACACCGCGAACTTCGGCGCGAACTTCAAGCTCGCGCAGTTCGTGGCCTGGAACGGGCTGGCGACCGTCGTGCTGGCGCCACCGGGACTGCTCAGGGTGCTGCCGATCGCCATCGGAGCACAGCTCGTGGGGTTCAGCGTAAACGGAGCGTTACCCGGCCTTTCGACATACACCCGAATGTCACGGACGTGCGTGACGATCCCCTGAAGAATCGTCGGAATCGGTTCGCTGGAGGTCGGGCTGACGCTGACCTGCGCCGTATACGGGTCGATGTTCAACCCGAAACGCAACACCACCGTCCCCAAATCGAACGGGCCGACGACTGCGGAGGTGACGGCTAGGAGCGAGAAGGGAGCACCACGAAACGGGCCCGCCAAATACACCTTCCCGGGAACATACGCCAACACCGCACCAACACCAGTGCCGACCAGCGTATGCCCGATCTGGCTGCCAACGGGACACGACGGTCCTGCTTCCTCCTGCCTACCGCTCTTGTGGCGTGCCACTTCGATCGCGGCCTCCGGACAGAACGGGATCCCTGTCAGGTCACCCGTCAGGCCGGGCGGCAGGTTCGTCGAGAAGCCAGAGATGTATTGCTCCGCATCGGTCCTCGTGAGATGCAGATAGAACGGGCTGAACGCACCCGCATTGTTGTTCAACAGGCCAGCTTCGATCCCAGGCGTAAACGGCGGCACGCCACCCGAGGGGCACGCGCCACCGTCATAGCCACGCGTGATCGAGAAGGACGACGTGTCCGTCAGGGCCGTCGTGGGTTCTGACCACGGCGACAACAGGGCCTGTGTCGCATAAGTCCCGCAAGTGGACGGGCTGATCAGCGGCGCCTGCTGCCCTTCACGAAAGTGGAAGTTGAAATGGCTGAACGCGAGCGGCGGATTGTTTTCAAAGACCGTCGTCAACCGTCCCGTCACAGGGTCCGGTTCGACTCGGCCCGCGAGCTTGATCATCACGCCCGTTTCCGGACTCTTAGCCACTACGTACAACGCCACGAGCGAGTCGAACGGGTTTTCATGCGGCTGCGCGATGAAGATCGAACCGTGAATCTTCTGCGCCAACAACGGCGTTTCGATTTCCACCGTACCCAACTTCGAATCATTTGGACAACCCGCACCCGGCGCCGAGTCGATCGTCTCACTCGCATAACCCGACGGTGAACAACCCCCCAACCCCACACCGGCAGACGGGTTTATCGTCATCCCTTCAGGCAACTTTACGACAGTCTTATTCAACTCAGACTGCGCCGTGCTTTCGCCCCTTGTGAGACCTTCGTCGTGGAAGTCCAGGTTGAAGTTCAAGCCGCTCGGCGCAGACGCGTTCTCCGTCGTCGCTTCAGCAGAGATAAACGGCGCGAACGGCAACCTGTTACAACCCTCCAACGCCTGCTGCAATTCACTCGTAGGGAACTGCGTGACCACTCCCGGCGACTGCCAGTCGTCCGCTTCGACGCTCGTCTGCAACGGACCCCCACACGACGTCGGCATCGTCAAAAATGCCGGCGGGTCAGACTGTGCGGTAGCTATACACGGTTCCTGGCCTTCTTCGGGCAGCTTGCCACGCTGTTCGTCAAGGCACGTCCAGCCACGGGAGTCATCGTGGCGCGGATCGCCGGGAACACCCCAAAACGTCAGGGTCGCACTCGTCAAGGCAGCGATCTGGCTGATGTTCGTGGTGTCAACGTTGATGCCATAGTCTTCACCCGGCCCATCCCGAAGCGAAGTATCCAGAGGCACGGGGACACCGGCCAACGGTATGTAGAATCCAAACTTTGCCGGCTCCCCAACATCCGGTTCGAGATTGAAAATCGGGACAGAGACCGAAAAATATCGGAGGGCGCGCGGTTCGTTCACTGTCACTGAGGCCACACCGATAGCACTCCGTGCTGGACAGGCGTCTTCGAGACCTCCCCCCTGGTCATGAAGGAACTGGGGGCCCGTGCAACGCGGCACGACGAGCGGGTTGCCCAGTAGCCCCGGTGGAAGCTTGGTGATGATGTCCTTGGCCATCCCGACCGGATCGACTTCGGGCTTCGGCGCATTTATCGGGGTAGCGTCGGGGCCCTGGTTTAGGACAACACCACCAGTCACCTGAAACGGGTGATCTCCCGCCTGCGCCGTCGGAGCGCCGCCTTCGTCTTCAGCCGTCAACCGATAATCTTCGACGCCGAAGGACGCCGGTTCGCTGCCGATACGCACCGGGTGCGTGAACGACGCCGCCGGAGCGCCCCCACCCGACGCGCTGACCCGGATCGCTTCCCCCGCGCTCGCGCCCGGCCGGACCCTCACCCCAATGCGAATTTCGAGATGATCGAAAGCATCGAGTGTCCTCGGTAGAAACCCCCCCTGGTAAGGCGCCGTTCCCCCGAACGTGCAGCTCAGCGTGGCAAGCGTACAGGGGAAAGCCCTAGGATTCACCAGGCCCAGATTCGGAGCGGGTTCGCTGGCCTCGATCGAGACCGCTTCAAGACCGGGAGGCAGTACATCGGCAATCGTCGCAGGCGCATCTTCGGCAGTGAGCGGCACGTCGCCGACGTTCTCAGCCGTGACCACGACCTCACCGTCCGCACGCCCGCGGGTCCGCTCACCGACCTGCACATCAGCGCTTCCCCCGGCGCGCATCAATGCGACCGGCAGATACGAGAAGGCGCCCTGGAACGTGACGACGAACGGTCCTCCGCTACCACCGATCACTTCGATATCCCCCCCTCCTAGCCCGGGGAGCGCCGTAAGAGCCGCCTTGACTTCGGCAGCCGTAGCACCAACAGGTATCGCAGCGGTCGTCTCGGTGTCGGCCAGCCGCTCAAAAAAGGCGGAGCCTCCTTTCGCCGGCGCCGAGACTGTCAACGTTTCCGTCCCCACTTCGACGATCTTGGTGTCGGGCGGGTAGGACTCAGTTTCCAGATTCAATGCGCTCAGGGTGTCACCTACACGGAACGTGCCTTCGTTGGTTACGAAGTCGCCGAGGGTGGTTTCCCCTGCCGTATTGATATATCCCAATCCCTTCGCCGTGGTGAGCGTCAGAGTGAAGCTGCCGCTGCCTTTCACCGCGACTTCCTGAACCTCATCGGTCGCCAGCCCCGGCGTCAGGCTGGCCGGACGCGCACCGGACGACAAATGCCACCACGGCTCGGCGGCATGCGCGAAAGCAGCACCAAACACGAGCGTCCCCAGAGCACCAAGAACGAGAATCGCTACGATCGCGACTCGAGGACTCAGGCGTACGAGCGTCGCTGTTGTGGCCCCATGCTCTGCTCCGATGTTCGCTATGGCTACGTCTCTGCTGGCGCGTGGTTGCCGGCTCGTTGCGATGCTCATCGGCCTGCCCTCCGGTTAGTGGTGGTTCTCGAGGCGCGAGATGCGCCATATTTCTTACGAGCCTGTTTTTCGCAGCGGGCGCGCTTGTGACTGTGCTTCTTCCTGCAGAGACGGAGCGCCTTCGCGAGCTTTTCGACGCGGATCTGAGCTGCAGTCCTTTTCGTGGTCTTTTTGGCCGGCGGTGCGACCGCTGGCGGTTTCACGTTTCCGGGCCCGTGAAAGGCGAGCGAGCCCGGCGTCGCATCATTGGGAGCCGCGACCATGCTCTGGCAGGCGTCCCCTTCACACGCAGGCACCGGTGCGGGCAATGGGAAGCCACCCCCGACACGCGCGTCGTACACGTCAAGGATCGTGTCCACGTCCTGAGGCGCGAGCTGAGCGGGACTGAGGAAGAACACGTCATTCCCGGATTCACTCGCGTCCAAGAACGCCGCTTCGCCCCCCGTGCCCGACGACAGCAGACCCACACAACCATTCTCGCTCGAGACAAACGACGCGTCTGCAGCCGTGCAACCACCAACACCGGGCGGCTCGTACTCATATACGTCCCCGGTGTTATTTGTGTCAGACGGCACGAGAGCGTCAAAGCTGTCGAACAGGACACGGCCAGAATCGGACAGATAGCGCGGCTGAGAGAGAGGCGACGTCCATGCCGGCAGGATGCCCCCGATCGTATGGCCGGTCCAAGTACCGTAGGCGTCGGCAAGCGGCGTGTGGCCCCCACCATTCCTCTCGAGCAGCCCGTGCGGAAGCGCATGCGTGGGGTTGCAGGACACGCACACAAGCTGTCCTTTACCCCCGTCGCCCACAGCGTCGTATATGAACACCTCGGTATCGCGCACCCCGCTGACGGCGTCACGGTTGTTATAGCCAGTCAACGGGCGGCTCGACATGAACGTCATCCATTGACCGTTGCCGGAAGTCTGCGTCCAGCCGGAGACCTTCGTCGTGCCGGTCCATACACTTTGGTCTTCGCCGGAGAGAACCGCCACGAGCTTCGTGACGCCCGCCTTGAGCTCATATAGATCGCACAACGCACCCGGCGGCGAGCCGGTCCCCGCTGAGCCGCTGCAATCGCCCGCTATGGCGGTTTCACCCTGCGCGTTTGGTGCATTGGTAAGAGCACCGTTGCCGACGAAGTAGATCGTGGCGCCGTCTTCTGAGATGCCCGCTACCAACCCGATCACCTTTCCTCCACTCGTGAGCTGTGTCGTGTGGCCGGCCGACAGCGCGGCGCCGGGAGCGGATTCGAACACATACAGCTCTTCGTCCTGGGTGAAGAAGACGCGGCCGCCGTCGGCGCTCGCGGTCTGGTATTTCGGTTCGCCGCTTCCGCCAGAGGTGAGGCGAACGGTTTCATCCCGACCGATATCCCGAAGGTAGAGCGCCGATCCGGAGCCTGCTGTCGACCAAATCACTCTCGAGCCGTCATTGGAGACGGCCTTCGCCGTCACGGGGCGACCAAACAGCCCCAGCCCGCCCAAACTTGCTCCTTGCGCCACGCCACCGCCTTCGTCTTGCGGCAGCACGTTGATGACCTGCAGCTGCCCGTCGACCCACTCATAGAGACTGGCCGGCGCCGCCCCTTCGACGAGCGGCGCGACGATAGACGAGAGAACGATGTGGCTGCCGTCCGCAGACGCCCCTTCGAACCTTGGACCGCATTCGAGTTGGTCTACACAAATGTTCGCTTCGCCGAAAACTGTTCCTGGTGGCACGTTGGCCACGCCCGGCTTGCCGGTCACGAGCGGCCGGTAGCACGAGCTCGAGCAGATGTTCGTCGGTTCTCCGCCGGGAAAGTCCGTGTGCAGAAATGGCGTCTGTTCCGATGCTTCGGGAGACAGAGACGGCGTAAAGAGGCCAATTGGTTGGATAATGCCCGTGGCGAGGTCCGGTGAGAAGAACCGGTATTCCGAAGCTTTATCCCCACCAAGAGCGCCGACCGGCACATCCCGCGGGCTCGTAATATCGCGTGACCCCCAGGACGCCGAACCGCGCGTGGAGAGGACCTGCGTGTAGTTAGCGTTGCCCGCTGGCTCAGATTCAGTGGGCGTACGTGCGAGATAGCTGATCGCATCACCATTCGCCGACGCCTGCGTAACCCCCGCGCCGGGATTGCTCGGTTCGAGCAGCGCGCCGTGCTTGTCGACAGGTGAGACCAGCTCCCATTGACGCCCGTCGGGCAGGGTGGCCGTGCCTGATGTTTGAGTCGTGAAGGCCTGTTCGGGTCCGACGACGGTCCCGAGCGCGTTTGTCGCGATCACGCGATAGTGATACGTGGTCCCGGCTATCAGTCCCCGGATCTGGCTCGTGGGAACCTGGACTTCCGTTTCGCCGGCGCCCGCTTCGCCCGCCGGAACAGGCGTGTTGGTGCAGCTCGCGGGGCTTGTGGCGCAACTGGTGGTGCCGTACTGGAAGTAGTACGTAGTGTCTGTGCCAAGCGGGTTGATCTGTGCTTCCAGGATCGCGGATGTCGCGGTGACGTTGGAGACGGACGCGGTGAGGAGCGCGGCCGGCAGCGTGCTGAATGTCTGGTCTGTGCTGGTGGCGGTGCCGTACTGGTTGTGCGCCACGAGCCTGTAGTGGTAGACGGTGCCCAGTTTCAGGCCGGACGGTTCCGCGGTCGGGACGGGCTGAGATGTCTGGCTGGCGGCGAGAGCGCCGTCGGGGACGGGGATGCTCGCGCCATAGGCGGTGGCTTCGCCGTACTCGAAGCGATATGTAGTTTCGCTACCGCCGGGGTTGATCTGTGCGTTCAGCGTCGCGCTGGTCTGACCGGCTTTTTCAGACTGGTCGACCTGCGCGGAGACTGCGGAGATGCGTGGCGGGCCGGGTGTCGTGAACGAGACGTCAGACCCACGGTTGGTGCCGTTGGCGTTAGTCACGGCGAGACGGTAATGGTAGATCGTGTACATCGTCAGGCCGTCCAGTTCGGCATTCACCGTTATCGGGGCGCTGCCGTTGTACGGTGTCACGGGCGCGCACGGCACGGTGCCATTGAAGACACCGGGTTCTGAACCGTATTCAAACTCGCACGATTTCACTTCAGTGCCGTCCGGGTTGACGGTCCCGTTCAACGTCGCGGTGCTCTCAGAGACAGCGGTGGGCGCTTCGGTGGTGGCGTCCGGGAGCAGCACTGGTCCGATGAACACATCGATCCTCTGGCTGGCAGTATCGGCCACGTACGCCGTCTCGCTAGAAGGATCCACAGCGATACCGGCGCCCCCGCTGAGCGAGCCTATCCCAAACACATCGCTCGCGGCACATCCAACAAACGATTCGACATCGCAACTCGTCCCGCCCTGCTCACTGACCACACCGGGAGCAGCGAAGACATAGTGCTCGATATCGCCACCCTCATCGACATACAGATCGCCGGTAGCAGCCTGCACAGCAAGGGCGGTGGCGGATATGGAACTGGTCACCTGACCGATGTCGCTGCCAGCGGCATTGATCTCCTCGATGCTCGGTTCCCCATTGGCCTTGAAAAGATCTCCCGCGGGATCGACGGCGAGCCCGGCGGGGGCGGTGCCGCGCGCGACCGCGAGTTCTTCGGTGAAGCTGGCGTCCTGGGCAAACCTGAACACCTGGCTTTCGGAGTTGATGACCTCGAGCGCGCCGGACCCATCCACCGCGATGCCGTAAACACTCCCGAACGACCCAGCGGTCGCAGTCGAGCCGTTGAGCTGGCCTCTGGTGCCCCACGCTTCGAGCAGGACACCTTCAGGACTGAACTTCGAGACGAGACCATCACCCGCATCACCAACATAAACATCGCCTTTGGACGCGCCACCAGAGTTGTCGACCGCGATGAACGTCGGCTTGGTGAACTGGCCCGCACCGGACCCAGACACACCGGCCTGACATGAAAGCGTGCACGTCTCGAACGTCGGCAACCCATCCCCCACGCCCCAACCCCAAGCACGAACAAAAGTACCCGAAGACGTAAACTGATCGACACGAAAATTACCCGTGTCGGCCACGTAAACATCATGCGTAGTCGAGTTGACCGCGACACCACTTTCCGCCGAGAGCGCGACCTGACCTCCACCAGACCCCCCGCCGGCGAAATCCGTCGAGAACACATGTGTATCGATAGCGAACGCAGGAGCGGCCGTGATCGTCAGCGCACTGACGATCACGAGCGCTGCGAAAAGTCCCAGGCGGCGAGCGGGCGCACCACTCCCTTCCAAGCGAAGGACGCCACGCAGCGTCGCGAAGAGACCCGTCCTGATATGGGGTGTCCTCGAAGAGCGCTCTTGATGAATCACGTTGGTGCCTTTCTCTTGGTGGTGATGTGTGGTGCTCATGCGGTCTCCTGATGAAGTTGAGGTGTCTCGCTGAGGTTGAGCTGGTGGGTGACGCGTTCGCCTAGGAGCGTGAGTTGCCAGGCGTTGCGCTCTCCGCGTGCTTGGCGGTCGCCGGTGTTGGTGAGCAGCCCGAGGCGTTGTAGGCGTGCCAGGAGCTTTGAGACTTGGCCCTGGTCTGTGAGGCCGGCGTGCTCGCCGATCACGCGGTTGCTCGCTCCCGGATGTTGCGCGGTGGCGCCAAGGATGCGCGAGGTCCTGTACGTCAAGCGCATCGGGACATCTCGCAACGGGTCCTCCCTACCGGCCGGCGACGTTCGCGGGATCCCCGCGGCAGCCTTCTCAGAGTGTTGTGGTGGTTGCCGCTTGCGCTCCCTGCGCGCCGCTGCCGCTCCGAGATAGGGCAGCACGATCATCCCGAGGAGCTCCCCATGGAGATCGCTCAACGGTGTTTGCTCGCCGTTCAACAAGCGCTTGTAGAGGATCGCTAGCGCCGCACCGACGAGACCCTCGGCGGTCAACGGGGGCGCCAGCGCCGCACGCGCGCTCTGGGAGCGTCCCCCGTCAACAACGCTCGCCAGGCGAGCTAGGAGATCCTCGCGGGCCTGCAACACGCGTCGTGAGCCGCGCGCGCTCTGCACCACGCACACCCGCGCGAGCACCGGGTCACGATCAAGGAAACACAAGATCATCCACAGGCCGCTACGGATACGCTCAACCCACGACACGCCCTCTGGGCCTGCTTGTGCGAGATCACGCTCGACACGAGCAACCGTGTCCTGCAGCACCGCCAGCAGACACTCCTCACGGTCAGCGAACAGGTCATAGAACGTACGACGCGAGACCCGTGCCCGTGACGCGACATCCGCGACCGTCACACCAGACCAGCCCAACTCGTCCACCACCGGCACCGCAGCGCTCAACAAACGAGCACGCTGCATCTGGGACACCTCACCAGCACGCACACGCGCCGCAGCCACACCACGACGACGCACCGGCACACTCGCCACCGGCCCGGTGCCGGCACGCACAGCACGATCCCGTGCCGGACGAGCGCCAGACGCCATCACACGCCCCCGCCAGCAGACATCCCACGCTCAGACGCGCAACACCTTGAAGCTAAACGACTGAGAAAAGCGCCAGGACCAGCGCTAAAACTAGGCCTAGCGCCTAATAAACCCGGTGCAGAGAGAGAGAGAGAGAGAGAGAGATGTGTCAGCGACGCTGACGCATCTAGCTACGGGCCCCTCAGAGCACGCAACGATCCCCATCACACCTGTCCCAAACGGACTCACGCGAGCACAACCCCTCTTCATCCGACTCGGCCCTCTCCCCTACATCCCCTACAACGCGCGCTCAAGTCAACCTGGAAGATCGACCCAAACCCAGTCTATTTCCATGCCCCCAAACCCAGGAGCACCTCTGCTCATAAATATATACACAAAGCGGCGAACTTTGCAAGCCCGAACTGTCAACCGCCAGACAAACCGCTCCAGCAAGCCGCCTTCAGCCGGCGGACAGGGCCTGCACGAGCCCGGAAAGCTCCGCGGCGGGGCCGATCTGTCAGGGCAGGAGCTCGAGCTCGATCTCCTGCACCTCGTCGGCGGGCAACCCGGCCGCTGCGGCGTGGTCGCGGAGGTGCTGCGCACTCGGAGCCGAGTAGACGCAGTAGGAGGTCAGGCCGTTTTCGGTGCGCACGACATGCGAATGCTCCCACTCGATCTCCGGGAAGCTCTCGGCGCGCACGCGGCGAGAGACCTCTGCAGCCGCCTCAACGTCAGCCTCGGTAACGTCGCCAAGCACACGATGAATCACAAAACGCGGCATCGGTCGTCTCCCTTCGCTCGAGCGAATACGCGAACGCGACTTGCTAAGTATGCCAAGGTGACGGTGTGGTGAGCACCATCCGGCTGCTCGGGACGCCGGCGATCCTGCGAGACGGCGTCGCGGCCCCGCCGCCGCGTGGTCGTAAGGCGTGGGCATTGCTGGCCTACCTGCTGCTGTGCGAGCGTCCAACCACCCGCCGCGAGCTCGCCGAGCTGCTGTTCGCGGATGCCGCCGACCCACTCGGCGCGCTGCGTTGGAACCTCGCGCAACTGCGCCGCGCGCTCGGAGCCGCGGCGACCTTGCAGGGCGATCCAGTGGAGCTTGTGCTCGCCGAGAACGTGGTGGTCGACATCCTCGACCCGGGCCCTGTCGATGGGATCCTGCTCGAAGACATGGAGTTCGCGGCCGGTCCGGCCTTCGACTCATGGCTACTGGTGGCACGCCGGCGCTACGCCGGGCGGACCGAGGCCGTGCTGCATGAGGCGGCGCTGGCCGAGCTCGCGGCCGGCCGTCCAGATCGCGCGGTCGAGCTGGCCACGCGCCTGGTGGCGCTCGACCCGTTCGACGAGGGGCACCACGAGTTGCTCGTGCGCGGCCTGGCCCGCAGCGGCGACCACACAGGCGCGCTCGCGCAGGTCGCGGCCTGCCGGCGCCTGTTCCAAGCAGAGCTCGGGTGCGAGCCCTCACCGGCGGTGCTGCAGGCGGCCTGGTCCGGCCCGGCGGGCGACGGCGAGGGGGCCGTCGGCGACCGTATAGCGGCGCGAAATCACCTCGAGGCGGGCGAGGCGGCAATGGCGGCCGGTGCGCTCGAGCACGGGCTTAAGTGCCTGCGTCAAGCCCGAGTCGAGTCCGAGGCATGCGGCGATCGGGTTCTGCACGCCCGCGCGCTGCTCGCCCTGGGCACCGCGCTCGTGCACGCGGTGCGCGGCCGCGACGAGGAGGGCGCCGCGGTGCTGCACGAGGCCCTCGCCGCCGCCGAGACGGCTTCTCATCGCGAGACGCTCCTGGCCGCCCTGCGCGAGCTGGCTTACACCGACATCCAGGCGGGTCGCAGAGCGTCGGTCGAGCGTCGCCTGGCCCGCGCCGAAGGGCTGGCCGAGGGCGACGCCGAGCACGCGGCGATCCTCACCGTGCAGGGTATGAATCGCTCGGACATGGGCGACTACCCGGGCGCCTTCAGCGCCCTGCACGGCGCGGTGCAGCATGCCGAGCGCTGTGACGATCGCCGCCTGAGCGCGTTCTCGCTGACCCTGATCGC
The DNA here is from genome assembly GCA_036501315.1 of Solirubrobacteraceae bacterium. GTDB lineage: Bacteria > Actinomycetota > Thermoleophilia > Solirubrobacterales > Solirubrobacteraceae > Palsa-744. Next base: position 17,313 of record DASYAM010000004.1, on the reverse strand, counting down.
GCGAGCGCAGCTGCTGCGCGGCGAGATCAGCGAGGCGAGGCACGCGCTGGACCGTGCATTGGCGCTCGTCGAGACCGAGCGCCTGCTGTCCCTGCTTCCCCTTCCCGAAGCGCTTCGCGGCGAGGTCGACCTGCAACAGGGGGACACGGTCCGCGCTGCTGAGCGCTTCGAGCGAGCGTTCGCGCTGGGGTGTGAGCTGCAAGATCCATGCTGGGAAGGTCTCGCCGCTCGCAACCTCGGGCTGCTGCACCGTGCTCGCGGCCACCCGGGCGCCGCGCGCGAATGGATCGACCAGGCGCGCACCCGCTGCACGCGGCTACCCGACCGCTACGTCTGGATGCAGGGCCACGTACTCGACACGGCGATCGTATTCAGCCTCGAGGGGACAGAGCGCGAGCAGACCCGCAAGCTGATCCGAGCGCTTGGGGCGCTTGCGGCCCGGACCGAGATGCGTGAGCTCGTGGTACGTGGTCTCGTTCACGCCGCACAAGTCGGGCAGGCCGGCGCGCTCGACTCGGCGCGCACGCTGGCCGTCGCAATCGACAATCCCGCGCTGACGCGGCTCCTCGCGTGAGATTCCCGCCTCACACGCCCGCGCACACGGCCTGCGGCCACGATCGGCAAGACCGATTCGACCGGGCCGGCCGTGAGGGTGGCGGTCGGCGCGCAAGAACGGGGCCGGAACGTCCAACACCCGAACAGGAGATGAGAATGCCCAAGTACGTAATCGAGCGCGAGATGCCCGCAGCCGGGAGCCTCAGCGCGCAGGATCTGCAGGGAATCGCAGCCACGTCCAACAAGGTGATCGGCGAGCTCGGCCCGGAGATCCGCTGGCTCACGAGCTACGTCACAGACGACAAGGCCTACTGCGTCTACGTCGCCCCCAACGAGGAGCTCCTGCGCGAGCACGCCCGCTGCGGCGGCTTCCCCGTGGACCGCATCTCCAAGGTCTCAACCGTGATCGACCCGTCGACCGCGGACGTCGTATCCGCGTGATGCGCCGCGCAACAATACGATCGATCTGTCAACAAAAAGGGGGCTGTTTTGTCGTCCACTGTGTCGGATTCTGAGTTGAAGGCGCGCCATCGCGCGATGTGGGCCTCGGGCGACTACCCGTCGATGGTCGAGACGTTTCTGCTGCCGCTGGGCCCAAGGCTCGTGCAGGCCTGTCGTATCGGCCCCGGGATGAGCGTGCTCGACGTCGCCGCCGGGACCGGCAACGCCGCGATACCCGCCGCGCGGACGGGCGCGGAGGTGACGGCCAGCGACCTGACGCCGGAGATCATGGCGGCGGGCCGTCGCCACGCTGAAGCCGAGGGCCTTACGCTCGAGTGGGTCGAGGCCGACGCCGAGCACCTGCCGTTCGGGGACGCGACGTTCGACGTCGTGATGTCCTCGATCGGAGCGATGTTCGCTCCCCATCACCGGGAGGTCGCCGATGAGCTCGTGCGTGTCTGCCGACCGGGTGGCACGATCGGGCTGCTCAGCTGGACGCCCGAGGGGATGATCGGCGCGCTGTTCCGGACGATGGGGCCATTCGCCCCGCCCCCTCCGCCCGGAGCACAGTCTCCGCCGCTGTGGGGCAGCGAGGAGCACATCGCCGAGCTCTTCGGCACCCGTGTCGATTTCCACATGCTGGAGCGCGACATGTTGGAGATCACGGCCTTCGAGCGTCCACGCGACTACGGCGAGCACTTCAAGGCACGGTACGGACCAACGATCGCGGCTCAGACGAACGCACGCGCCAACGGGCGGGAGGCAGAGTTCAACGACGCACTCGATCGGTTCTGCGATGAGTGGAACCACGGCACACACGGAAACGCTCGTTTCGAGAAGCAGTACCTGCTCGCGGTGGGCACACGAGTGTGACGCCTGATCCACCCGCCGTGGTCCACCTGCCCTCCACCGCCAGGCGGTAAATCAGAGCAACGCTTCGTCCGCCCAGTGATTTTCGCCGCTGCCGTGCCCCATTCCAAGCCCGTATCGGGCGGTCCGGCCGTTGCGCACTGCGACGCAGCCTTCGACGTAGAAAATGACTCGCGCTTCGCCGCCGCCTCGGTAGTAAAAGACGATCAACTCGGACCGTCCACCGAGCACCTCGTCGCAGTTTGGATGCGAACTGATTGGCCGGAGGGCATCTAGCTCGCCGGCGAGGTAGCTCGTAACGTCCTGACGCACCACGCGGCGCGCTTCCGCGATAGTGTAGACAGGGTGCCCGTGTTCACCTCGCGGGATCCCGGCGCGTTCGTCTTCAGGTTCCGGTATGCGACCCGAAATGCCCCAGTAGCGGCAGATCAGCGCGGTCCTGGGGTGTCCCGGTACGAGCACGTCCGTTGCGGTCTTGCTGAGGAGAAGGCGCCGCGGCTCAGCGTCGTTCGGTGGGCATAGCCGCGAGGATGCTGGAACGGACAAGGGTGTCTTCGCAGATGGCGCCGTCAGAGTCGCACGCTGGTCGCCCGCCGTTGCGGCATGCGTGCCTCCACAGCCACCCAGCGCAAGGACAGCGCAGATGACAAGGGCTGGCGTGCCACGCCGCGCGAGGTCCACAATGCAGGAATACCCGCGGACGGCACGTCTCACGCTGAGGCCGGGCAGCGTTAGTGAGCATCGCCGCCATCACGGGCGGGCTTTTGAGATCACGAACCCGAGACTTCAGTGGCACCTGGCCAAAGCTGGTCTGGCTGTATTCTCGTTGCGATTGGCGTCATCCTGTACTTACTGGCGCCGTCGCTCGCCTTCCTATACGCAATCCTTGTGGGGATAATCATCAGGTTCTCTCTGCTGGCAAACTGGATCACTCGTGAATGAGGCGAGGAGAAGCATGCAAACACACTCGCTACATTCTCGGGTGAGCAGAATGCGGTGCTCGCTAGTCACTCCCTTGCGGGAGGCTGTATGCCGTTAGGCGCTCCACCTCATGCGGCACCTCGTACTCGACCGAATGCACCCACCACCAAAAGTCGAGCTGTAGCTTTTGATTGTTTACGCCAGTAGCGATCACTCGCATTGGCCACCCCGACGGCCACGAGCTCAGGTCCGCCGGCAACGATATTTCAGCGGCGTATGTAGCGTAAACCTTGCTTGGTAGTACCACTTGGGCATACGAATATCGTCCCGTCGACACTAGCCCTGGCACGAGCTCCAGGTCTCTGTCGCCCGACGACAGAAAATGCTGTTTCGACACTTCATCGAGAGGCCGCAGCTGACATTGCTCAGGCACTCTGAAGTTAAATACGCACGCACACGCCTGTTTGCCCACGTTCTTTAGACTGAGGCGAATCTCAATGGTTCGCGGGCACGCTCCCACAACCCTGAAGACATGGCCATCGTCCGTGCTTGTAGGCGGCACTGCAACGCCAGATGCCATTACCGAGACATCAAGTTCAAGTTCAGCGGGCCGCGTCCGTGCTAGGGCTTCGTCGAATGCCGGCTTGGCATAGATTGCTGCTGTAACCGCCGCCAGGAAGATCGCCACAGAGGCGACTAGAACGTCTCCCGTGAGAACCGTAAGCAGGTTCTGGCCCGCGTCTACCTCGAAGTACGAGCTTCCTGCTGCAGCGAGGAGTATCAGTCCGACGATCAGCGCAATCGTCCGATAGCCGCCCTTTAGCCATTCCAGTGCTTTCTTGACGATGATGCCTCTCTTCTTCCAGGCTGAGTATATCTGACCGTGGGACCGATGTGTGAGAGAACGATACGAGTTTGATCTTCGGGTTTGTCACGGGCTCGTCCGTCCTCGTCGAAGCTCCTGCTCTTTCGACCAAGCGACACTCGGTTTCGCGTTCCTCGCTGCTGATGCTTCGGACGAGATGCAGGAGCGAATCGCCATGCGCCGGCACCCAAATTGGGGTGTCAGCGAGGATCCGGTCGGGTTTCTGGGTCTTGTCGTGCGTGGCCAGCGAGATCACAATCACCCTGTGACGGAATACGCCATCCCGTGCGCCAGTCAGGCCGGCTGGAGCTTGCCTTCGGCCAGCTCCTTCAAACCCTGGCGTACGCTCGCACTCGACCGATCCGCCATATCCTCCACGTAGCGAACGACGCCCTCCAGCCACTCCCGGTCCTCGCCCTTCACGCGCAACTCGCGCACCGCGCGCCCGACCCGTCTCAGGCTCTCGTGCTCGACCAGAGGGGGTTGCGATCCCTCAGGCAGCCGGGCTCGGCAGCGTGTCCAGCGCCGCCTTCAGATCGTCCACCGACTGGTAGTCGAGCCCGAGCAGATGATCATGACGGTGGCGGACGACCCCCTGCTCGTCGATCACGATCGCCGCACGCTTGACCCCAAGACGCGGAGAGAAGGCGCTATAAGCCTTGGCCACCTGCTTGTCGGTATCCGCCAGCAGCGGCACGTTGAGCGAGTGCTTGGCGGCAAACGCCTCGTGCGAGGCGAGATCCTGCGAGGAGATGCCGACGACCGTCGCGTTCAGCGTGGCGAAGTCGTCGGCGTGGTCGCGATAGGAGCAGAACTGTTTCGTACAGACCATGGTGTTATCACCTGGGTAGAACAACAGCACGACACGCTCACCGTGATGCTCGGAGAGCCGGAACGCGCCATCCGTGCCGGGCAACTCGAAGTCCGGGGCCTGCTCGCCGACCTGTGGTGTCTTTGCCATGGGATTCAGCATACTGGGCAGGGACGGTCGGCGGATGACGGGCGCGGAGGTCGACGGGTAATCGGCACAGCCCTTCGGTGGATGCGTGTTAGAACACCCCTCATGCGCGCACGCCAGCTCATGCGCCTCACATCGATGGCCTTGGCCTGCGCGCTGCTCGCCGCGTGCGGGAGCAGCGCTCCGGCCGACGTCTCCACCCCGACGGCGCCTCCCGCGGCGATCCCCTCCTCCTCCTCCTCATCATCATCTCGGCCGACCGTCGCCTCGCGACTGCTCGACTGGCCCGAGTTCGGGCTCGATCCTCAGCGCAGCGACGTGAGCGAAGCCGCGAGCGCCATCACGAGCGCGAACGTGAGCCACTTGCGCCGCTCGACCGTGATGCTGCCCGGCATGGTCGACTCCTCGCCGATCTACGTGCACGGGGCGTCGGTCGATGGCGCAGCACACGACACGATCGTGGTAAGCACCACCTATGGCAAGACGCTCGCGATCGACGCGGACAGCGGCAAGCTCCTCTGGACGTTCACCCCACCCGGCTATTCGAGCTGGGCTGGGGGCGCGCAGATCACGGTTTCGAGCCCACTCGCCGATCCGGACAGCCGGTTCGTCTATGCCGCCTCGCCGAACGGGCTGATCCACAAGCTCGCGCTCGCCGACGGCAGCGAGGCCGCAGGCTGGCCGGTCAGCGTCACTCGCGACGCCACCCACGAGAAGCTCGGCGCAGCGCTCAACATCGACGGCCCGGACATCGTCGCCGCCACGAGCGGCTACCTCGGTGACGCTCCCCCGTATCAAGGCCACGTCGTCCTGATCGATCGCGCGAGCGGTCGCCTCCGGGCCGTGTTCAACACGCTGTGCGCGAACCGTCGCGTGCTGATCGTCCCCCACAGTTGCTCCGCAAGCGACTCGGCGATCCTCTCGCGCAGCGGCCCGGTGGTCGAGCCGGGCGGCAAGCGGATCCTGCTCGACACCGGCAACGGCCCGTGGAACGGGCGCACGGACTTCGGCGACAGCGTGATCGAGCTCACGTTCCCCGGACTGGGCCTGCGCCAGGCATTCACGCCGACCGACCAGGGACGTCTCAACGACAGCGATACCGACCTGGGGTCCAGCGCTCCCGCGCTGCTCGGCGACGATCGAGTTGTGCTGGCCGGAAAGGACGGGATCATGCGCGTGCTGAAGCTTTCCCGCCTGGACGGCCATCCTCCCTCGGCGCGGCGCACGCTTGGCGGTGAAGTCCAGCAGCTCGAGATCCCCGGTGGCGGTGAGCTGTTCACCGCGCCCGCCGTCTGGCGCCGCGACGGCCGCACCACCACATTCGTCGCCGACGAAAACGGGACGGCCGCCTATGTGCTGCGCGATGGCAGGCTGTATCGGGCGTGGGAGACCAGCACGCCGGGGACGAGCCCGGTGATGGCTGGCGGCCTGCTCTACGTGTACGACCCGTCAGCAGGCGGGATCTACGTCTACCGACCGGGATCGCCCCGACCCATCGCCAAGCTGGCGGGAGAGCCGGGGCACTGGAACAGCCCGATCGTCGTCGACGGGCACGTAGTCGAGCCCGAGGGCAACGGCAACGAACACAAGCTCACAGGCGCGCTCGAGATCTTCTCGACCAGGTAGCGCTCAGTACACACTGCCGCGGCGTCCTCCGCCGACGAACACGAGAAGTGCCAGCAGGGCAATCAGAAACAGCAGCGGGTTGACGGCGATGCCCCCCGCGAGAGCGATTATCAGCAGCACGACAGCAAGAGCTACGAGCATGACTATTCTCCTTTCTTACATTCAGGGTCTGTTCTCTGATTCAGCATTTGCTCTTGAGCAAAAGGAGTGAACGACACCCGTCGTACGGGTCAGTCAGAGCGCTGATTGATGGCGAGAGCTTCGTCCTGACCGCTGTCACTCATATCCGGGTCAACCTCACGAGCTTCGTCATGATGGGCGCGAGCGGACTCGCTCAGGTGCTCAGCCTTCATCGCCTGCCGATCGGCATCGGCGCGGCCGCGACGGGCCTTTGCCGCCCGTTCCTCGGCTTCGGCCTGGGCGCGCTTGGCTTCGGCCGCATTCTCCTCGGCTGAGGCCCGGGCGCTTTCCGCCTGAATCGAGCGGCTTCTGGCCTGCGTTCGCAGCTCCCCGGCCCGCTCCCGCCGGCGATCGGCGCGCCTACGGCTCGCGATACGAGCGGCTATCGCGATGAGCAGCACTACCACGACGATGCCGACGACAACTGCGATGATCGTACCTGTGCTCACGATTGCCTCCCTGGGTATCAGTCAACAGACGTTGTATTACCCTTTGCCTTGGACGGTAAACGTGCATCGGTGTTGACTGCCATCAAATCCCTCCGTGCATCGGTTTGGACTGCCATCAAATCCGGCCAGATCGCACCGCTCAAACGGAGATTGCATCGCTCTAAAAGAGCGGGAGCGCTGAGCGCGGCGCGCCGATCGGTCATATATACCGAGAGATCGGGCTACAGCCCATATGCTTCGAGCAGGTTGAGCCACAGCTCGCTGCGCGTCGGAAAACAGGGAACGGCGTGCCACAGGCGCTCAAGGGGAACCTCGCCGATCACCGCGATCGTGGCTCCGTGCAGCGACTCTGCGACCTCCACGCCCGTGAACGTGGCGCCGACGATTACGCGGCGGTCCTCGTCGACGACGATGCGCGCCGTGCCCGCGGCGCCGTGCCCGACGAAGCTGCCGCCCGCGTTGCTCTCGGTGGAGATGTCGACCGCGCGGACGTTCAGCCCGGCGTCTTCGGCGCTCTTCAAGGTGTGACCGACGGCCGCGACCTGCGGCTCGGTGAAGATCACACGCGGAGAGAGCCGCCCATCGGAGCGCAGCGCCACGGTCGCGCCCGTCCGCCCGAGGATGTGATCGGCAGCCAAGCGCGCCTGGTACTTGCCCATGTGCGTAAGCAGCACGCGGCCGTTCGCATCGCCGACGACATACAGCCACCCGTGGCCCGGCACGCGCATCTGCTCGTCGACCGCGACCGGCTTGCCGGGCTCCAAGCCGAGCGTCTCGAGGCCGAGATCGTCGGTGCGAGGCGCGCGCCCGACCGCGACCAGCAGCTCATCGCCGGTGAACGAGCGGCCGTCTTCGAGCTCGAGCGTGACCGGACCGCCGCCGTCTCCACGCCGGACCGCCGCGGCCTTACTGCCGAGCACGACCTCAACACCCAGCGCCTCCAGCGCCTCCCTGACCTGGCCTGAGGCGAAATCCTCCTCGTTTGCGATCAGCCGCGGCAACGCCTCGACCACGCTGACCTGCGCGCCGAGGGAGGCATAGGCGAAGGCCATCTCCACGCCCACAACGCCACCACCGAGCACGAGCAGCGAGCCGGGAATCGCCTTGACCGTCGTCGCCTCGCGGTTGGTCCACGGCCGCGCCTCGCGCAGGCCGGGGATCGGAGGAAGCGCGGCGCCGGTGCCGGGAGCGAGGATCACGGCCTTGCGCGCGCGCAGCAGCTCCTCCCCCACCCGGATCTCGCGCTCGCCGGCGAGCACGCCCTGGCCGCGCACGAGCTCGATCGAGCGCGCTTCGATCCAGCCCAGCTGGGCGTCGTCGCTCAGGTCGTGGATCACCTCGTCGCGCCGGCGCAGCACGGCGGCCACGTCGATCTCGCCCGTGATCGCCTCCGCGGCGCCCGCCACACGGCGCGTCTCGGCGAGTGCCTGGGCGGGGCGCAGGAGCGCCTTGGAGGGCATGCAGGCGTAGAACGAGCACTCGCCGCCGACCAGCTCGCGCTCGACCAGGGCGACGGACAGCTCGTTGTCGGCCAAACGCCCGGCGCAGACCTCGCCGGCCGGCCCGGCACCGAGAACGATCACATCGAAGTCTCGCTTGTTCACAGCTACTCCTCTTGTTGGGGGCCGCGCACCGTCGCCCACGTTGTCCACCTTGGTAGTGGTGTCGAGACGCAGTTTGACCGGGACGCAGTTTGTCCAAACACCTATGCCCGTGTGTCCCTCTGCGGCTTGGGTCCCCTTGCCGTGCGCCCTGCCCTTGGCGACAGACCGCGCGAGCGGTAGCCTCAATAGATCGTGGAGGAATCGCTCACCGGCCAGTTGCTGCTCGCGTCGCCGGCGCTGCACGACCCCAACTTCAAGCGTGCGGTGGTGCTGGTGAGCGTGCACAGCGAGGAGGGCGCGATGGGCGTCGTGCTCAACCGGCCCTCGGCGGTGACGGTCGGCGAGGCGGTGCCACAGCTGGAGCAGACGGTGGCCGAGGAGGAGCCAGTGTACGTCGGCGGCCCGGTGCAGCCGAGCTCGATCGTGTTCCTCGCCGAGTTCCTCGACCCAACGCCCGCGGGTCTGCTGGTGCTCGGGCGCATCGGCTTCCCCGCGCCGGACGCCGGCATCGAGGAGCTAACCGAGGCAACTGGACGCCGGCGCGTGTTTGCGGGATATGCCGGCTGGGGCGAGGGACAGCTCGACGCGGAGGTGCAGGACGGCGACTGGATCGCGCACACCGCCCTGCCCGAGGATGTGTTCACCGACGTGCCCGAGGAGCTTTGGAGCCGGGTGCTAACGCGCAAGGGCGGAAGCTACGCGCTGATCGCGCGCATGCCGGCCGACCCGAGCGTAAACTGAGCCCGATGCTCAAGCTCGCCCGCTGGTCGACAACGCATCGCAAGTACGTCGTGATCGGCTGGGTCGCGCTGCTGATCGCCGTGAACGCCTTCGCACAGTCCGCCGGCACCAGCTACTCCAACAACTTCACGCTGCCCAACTCCGGCGCCCAGCGCGCTTCGGACCTGCTCGAAAAGAGCTTCCCGGCGCAGGCCGGCGACCGCGACACGATCGTTTACAAGGTCTCCTCCGGCAGCGTCACGAGCCCGGCCGTGCGCGCACGGATGACCGCGATGTTCGCGCAGGTCGCGAAGCTGCCGCACGTCTCGAGCGTGATCAGCCCGTATGCGGACGCGGGCAAGGCGATCTCGGCGAACGGCAAGATCGCGTTCGCGACGGTCGTGTTCGACGAAAAAGCCAACCTATTGCCGCAGAGCGCGCCCGAACGCGTCGTCAAGACCGCCCGTGCGGCAGGGCAGCCCGGTCTGCAGGTGGAGCTCGGGGGCCAGGCGATCGAGGCGACCGAGCAGGCGGGCTTCGGCGTCTCCACCGCCGTCGGTCTGCTCGCGGCGATCGTCGTGCTGCTGCTGACGTTCGGCTCGCTCGTCGCGATGGGATTGCCGATCGTGACGGCGCTGTTCGGCCTCGGCACGGGACTCGGAGCGATCGCGCTGTTCACGCACGTCGTCGACACGCCGAACTTCTCTTCCGAGCTGGCGGCGATGATCGGGCTCGGCGTCGGGATCGACTACGCGCTGTTCATCCTCACGCGCTTCCGCGAGGCCTATCGCACCCCGGGGCCAACACACGGCGATGCGCGCGAGTCGGTCGTTCAGGCGATGGATACCGCCGGGCGCGCAGTCCTGTTCGCGGGCGCGACCGTCGTGATCGCGCTGCTCGGGATGATGCTGCTCGGCGTCGACTTCCTGTACGGCGTGGCGATCTCCGCCTCGATCGGGGTGCTGCTGGTGATGCTCGCGTCGCTGACGCTGCTCCCCGCCCTGTTGACGATGGCCGGCGCCCGGGTCGCCAGACCGAGCCGCCGCGCGCGCCGACGCACCGCGCGCGCCGCGCAAGCTTCGAACGGGCAGACCGGCGCAGGCGCCATAGCCGGTGAACGCGCGGGAGCACCGGCGGGTGCCCTGGCCATACAGGCGAGCGCGGAGCAGACCCTGATCGCGAGCGATACCCCCCACGCGGGCTCGACATGGCTGCGCTGGAGCGCATTCGTGCAGCGCCGCCCATGGACGATCGCGGCCTGCTCGGCGGTTGTGATGTTGCTGATCGCCGCTCCCGCGACCGCGCTGCGACTCGGGTCGAGCGACGCCTCCAACGACCCGTCCAGCCAGACGACCCACCGCGCGTACGAGCTGTTGGCGGAAGGCTTCGGCGAAGGCTTCAACGGCCCGCTGCTGGTCGTCGCAAAGGTGCCCACGCGCGAGAACGTGACATCGAATGAACGCCTCGGATCTGGAGGCACCCCACAGAGCGGCGCCGAAGTTATCAAGCCAGCGGGGACCGATGCTCCCGGCGTCGAACGATTGCGCACAGCAATTACGGCTACCCCAGGTGTAGCTTCAGTCGCTCCGGCCAAACTCAATCCGACCGGCGACGTGGCAACGATCACGGTTTACCCTAGCTCTTCGCCACAGGCATATGCGACCACTCAGCTAGTCGAACGCTTGCGAGGGAAGGTCGTTCCGTCGGTGGCGGCGCAAACTGGTCTGAACGTCTACGTCGGCGGCGTGACCGCGGGCGCGGTCGACTTCGCGACCGTGCTCGGCCACAAGCTGCCGCTGTTCATCGGCGTCGTCGTGCTGCTGAGCGCGCTGCTGCTGATGGTCGTGTTCCGCTCGCTCGTGATCCCGCTGCAGGCCGCGATCATGAACCTGCTTTCGATCAGCGCCTCGCTCGGCGTGATCGTCGCGATCTTCCAGTGGGGCTGGCTCGGCTCCGTGTTCGGCGTGCAGCAGGGGCCAATCGAGTCGTTCATCCCGGTGATGCTGTTCGCGATCGTGTTCGGGCTGTCGATGGACTACGAGGTGTTCCTCGTCTCGCGCATGCACGAGCGTTGGGTGCACACACGCGATAACTCCCACGCGGTCGCCGAGGGGCTCGCGCTGACCGGGCGCGTCGTGACGGCGGCCGCGGCGATCATGGTGTGCGTGTTCCTGTCGTTCATGCTCGGCGAAAACCGCGTGATCAAGGAGTTCGGGCTGAGCCTCGCGAGCGCCGTGTTCCTCGACGCGCTCGTCGTCCGCTGCCTGCTGCTGCCGGCTGTGCTGCACCTCATCGGCGAGCGTACCTGGGCGATCCCGGCCTGGCTCGACAGAGCGCTTCCGAAGCTGAACGTCGAGGGCACCGTGCTGCCGACACCGCCCGCCGGCAGTGACGGGCGCGCGGACGCCGGGATCCCCGCGCGCGGACGCCGGGGCGTGGCAACCGAGGGAGCGGAGGGCTGAGGGCATTTGCTCGGGGGGCATGGTTGGCTCCCCTCTGCGCCGCGGCATTCCTCTGTGTCTGCCCATCGGGCGCCGCGGCGAGCGAAGCTCACTTCCGTCAGCGCTCGGTGGGTCGGCGTCCGGTCGTTCGACGCTCGGTCGGTCAGCGCTCGATTGACCAGTACTCGATGGACCAACGCTCAACTGGTCGGAGCTCGGTCGTGCTGGCATTCCTGCCGGCTACCCCCTCACCATCTCTGAGCTCCACCCAAGCCGGCTCCGAGAGCGATACGCTCGAGCGCGAGCTTGCGAGCGTGAAGGGCCTGTCCGTCGGGATCATGAGCGCGACGCAGGGCGCCTACTCGTCGACACAGCTGCTGCTCGACATCACCCAGGGAGCGCGAATCGCCTCCTCGGGCTATTCCCACGCGCACCCTCCGTCCCTGTCGCCGCAGCCGCTCGGCACAGGTGCGGTCATCACAGGCTGGCGGGCAGCGCTCGAGCGTGCCGAAGGCGCTCCCCAGCTGCTCCGACCCGGGCTGCTGGCAGCACAGATCCCGGGCGGCGCCGCGTATGCCGGGATCGCCGGGACGGACGACATCGACGCGATCGCCGCCGCCAACCGCTCGGGACACATCGCCGCCGTCTCCACGGGCTCGGCGCAAACCCTGCTGGAGCGGATCGCCGCGCTGCGCGCGAGCAGGCGTCTCGTGGTCGCCGACCTGCCCGGCGGCGCCGAAGGCCGGACGGACCTGAGCGCGCTGAGCGCCGAGCGGGATGCGGGCGAGCTGCTGCTGGTCATCCAGCGTGCCCGAGCAGCGCGCGGGCACGAACTGTTGTGGGTGGCGGCGGCAGGGCTGCCGGGCGGCGCCGGCAAGACGCTAACGTCGCAAACGACGAACGAGCGCGGCCTGATCGCGGCGGTCGACATCGCTCCGACGATCCTGCACCGGCTCGACCTGACGCCGGTCCCGGCGGACATGCGCGGCGATCCGCTGCGCACGGACGGGGCGCTTCACTCAGCGAGCCTGCGCGCGCTGATGGCGCGGCTGCACGTGATCGCCGGGCGACGGTTGAAGGCGCTCGCGTGCTTGGTGGGCGCCTGGGCTCTGTTGCTCGTGCTCGCATCGCTGTCGTGGCCTCGCCGCGGCGGCGAAGCACGTGCGAAGGGCGCACCGTCGCGCAGGCTGGGCTATGCGCGCGCACACATAGGCGCAGAGCGCGCTTCGGTGCACACCGCAGGCTCAGCGCGCGCGCGCGCATGGGCGATGCGCACTGGAGCGATCGGCGTGATGTGGGCGCCGATCGCGGTGCTGATCCCCGCGGCGATCGAGCCGAGCGCGGCCGTCGAGTACGCGGCAATCGCGCTCGCCTGCCTCGCGCTCGGCGCGCTCACCGACCTGCTGCTGCCGTGGCCCCGTGCCCCGCTCGCACCCGCGCTCGCCGCGGTGGTCGTGCTCACAGTCGACGCGCTCGCAGGAACCCAACTGCTGGTGCGCTCCCTGCTCGGCCCCGACCCAATCCTTGGCGCGCGCTTCTACGGCATCGGCAACGAGCTCAAGTCGACCCTGGCGGTGCTCGTGCTGGCGGCGGTCGCCGCGGCGCTGTACCCCGGAGCGCGGCGGAATCGCCGTACGGCGATCGTGGCAATGGCGCTCGCGGGGATGGTGCTCGCGGCGATCGAGGGCTCGGCGCGGATCGGCGCGGGCGTCGGCGGCGTGATCCTCGTCGCGGGCGGCTTCGCGGTCGCGATCGTGATGCTGCTGCCCGGCGAGCTGACCAGGAAGCGCGCGTTGAGCGTGCTCCTCGCCCCCGTCCTCGCGCTGGTCGCACTCGCCGCGCTCGACCTCGCGACCGCCCACGGCTCCGGTCACTTCACCGGCAGCATCCTCCACGCCCGCTCCGCTGGCGATCTGCGCGACGTGATCGTCCGCCGCTACGGCGCCGCTTGGGAGGAGCTGAAGAACCACGCGATGCCCATTGCCACGGCCTTCGCGCTGCTCTGCGCCGGGCTCGGATTGCGCCGGCGAGACCGCCTGCTCGCCCCGGTCGCGGGCGACCTGGTGTGGCGGGCGGCGCTCGTCGGCGGCCTCACAGCGGGCGTGGTCGGCGCCCTCGTCGAGGACTCCGGCCCGGTGCTGCTCGTCGTCGCAGTCTTCGTGCTCGGCTGTGTGATGACCTATCTATGGGCACGGCCACCGCGCGCCGGTCGGGGGCGATCGAGCGCAGCTGCCGGCCGTGCCGGGCGACCGAGCTCCGTCGTCACGACAGGTTCTAAGGCGACGTCAGCTCGCTGAACAGCGCCAGCCGGCCCGGAACCTGCGTGTCCTCGTCGACGAGGCAGGCAGCGCACGCGCGGTGATAGCCGTCGGCGATAACCAGCTTGCCGCGACCGTCGTGCAGCAAGAGGATCGGCGAGATCGGCACGCCCTTTGCGATGTGCTCGAGCTTCTCCGCCACCTCGCTGCTCTGCTTGCGCTTCAGCAACGGCAGGCTCGCTGCACGCAGAATGTCCTTGGCGCGCCACGCGCCCTCGGGCGCCTTGCGCAGCAGCGCCACCCCCTCATGCAGACGGTCGGGCGCAAGCAGCAGCGACAAGTAGCTGCTCGCCGCCGCGTAGTCCTTCTCCTCAGGCTCGCTAAGCCATTTCGCCGTCTTGGCCATCGCTCGAGCAACGATACGCCGTCCGGCACGCGCGGCGAGCGCGCCTGTCAACGAGACGAGCGGGGACGCCCGGCGTGGGGGCGTCGATCCGAGCCGAACGACTCGGTACGTGGCGGCTTCAGTCCGAGCCGCTCGACTCAGTCTCGCGCCGACGAGGACGGGCGGTCGAGCAGCGTTCCCTGCGCGGCGGCGATCGCGTGCTCGTCGCCGCCGGGGCCGCGCAGGACGAAGGCAGCGGCGACCGCCACCAGACCGCCAGCGAGCGGACCGACGAGATAGGGCCAGTAGTGGCTGAAGTCGCCGAGCACGAGATCCGGGGCGAACGATCGCGCGGGGTTCATCGATGCGCCTGTGATCGGGCTCGACCACAGGCCGGCGAGGACGATGTAGCCGCCGACCGCGACCGCCGAGAGGGGACCGACGTTCTGCGCGCCGGAGGCGGTGCCGAGGATCGTGCTGACGAGGCCGACGGTGAGCACGAGCTCGAGCAGCATCGCCTGACCACCGTCGATGTGCGCGCCGGGGACGGTCGCACCTAGCATGCCGACCTTGCCGAAGATCGCATCGAGGAACAGCACCGCGAGCGTCGCTCCGGCGAGCTGCACGAGGATGTAGCCGGGTACGCGCCGCCACGGGAAGTCGCCGCGCGCGGCGAACGCGACGCTCACCGCCGGGTTCAGGTGCGCGCCGGAGACCGTGCCCATGAACAGGATCACCGCCATCACCATCAACCCCGGCGCGGTCACGGCGGCGCCGCGCCCGATCGCGCCGTGGGTGAAGGCGTCCACCACGGGCGCGCCGGCGCCCGCCAGCACGAGCAGGAACGTGCCGAACAGCTCTGAGAACAGGCGCCGCCATTCGCGCGAGGAGTCCTCAAACCGCCCCGCCCACGGCGGATCGATGCCGCCGAGCTCGCGCAGCAGCGACCACGCCGCGACGGTGCGACGCAGAGCCGGCTGGATCGGCTCGTCCCGCTCGCCTCGCGCCGAGCCCTCCTCGAGGAAGGCCCGATCCTCAGCCATCGCTGCACTCGCGACACGCGCCGTGCAACACGATCTCGTGCTCCGACACGGCCAGCGGCACCCGCTCGCTGAGCCTGTCGATCGCGCGCTCGAGCGCGGGGTCTGAGAACGGCATCACCAGGCCGCATGCGTCGCATACGAGGTGGTGATGGTGGTGGTGCTCGTCATGGTCGTGCGCGCGCTCGTAGCGAACCATCGCCTGGCCGGTCTCGACGCGCTGCACGAGCCGCAGGCGCTCGAGCTCGTCGAGGATGCGATAAACGCTCGCGCGGCTCACGCGCCGCTCGCCCCCGCGCAGCGCGTCCTCGATCTCGATTGCCGTGAGCGCGCACGTCTGGCGATCGAGCAGCTCGAGCACCGCGCGCCGCGCGCCGCCGCGCTTGTGGCCGGCCTGCGCCAGCTGCACCTCGGCGCGCTCGATCCATGTGTCGGTGTGGGCGTGCGCGCTCACAGCGACTGTCTCACGACGGGCGACGTTCGAGGATGGACGGCGCTGGCGGGATGATCATCGTCATATGGCGATGGTAGAGCCCGCCTACCGACCGCTCTACCGGCGATCGACGCGAGCGTGTAAGCGCCGACGAGCAGCCCGACGATCGCGGTGCTCGGCGGGAGCGTTGGCACGGAGTAGCTAAGGGCAAGCCCGCCCCACATCGCCGCGAGCGCGATCACGGCCGAGATCGCCATGCCGCGGTAAGGGCGCGCGGTGAGCCGCACGGCGGCGCCGGCCGGCGCGGCGATCAGCCCGAGCACGAGCAGCGCGCCGATCGCCTGCGTGCCCTCGGCGGTGACCGCGCCGAGGGCGAGCAGCAGCGCGACGCCGAGCGCGCGCACCGGCACGCCGTGCAGCGCTGCGAGCTCGGGGTCGACCGACGCGAACAGCAACGGCCGCGCGATCGCGAGCGTGGCGCACACGACCCCGATGGAGACGGCAGCCGCTACGAGGCCTTGCCCGGCGTCGAGGCCGAAGATCGAGCCGAACAGCGTGTTGGCGACGATCAGGCCGTTCCCGCCTGCGGCGCCCGTGCTGAGCACGGTGATCAAGAGCACGCCGATGCCGAGCACCCACGAGAAGACGACGCCGATCGTCACGTCGTCGGCGCGCGCGCGGCGGCCGAGCCCGGCCATCGCCGCGGCGAGCACGAGCGTCAGCGCGAACAGGCCGACGCGCTCGTCGACGCCAACGGCGGCGGCGGCGAGCGCGCCGACGAACGCCACATGACTGAGCGCGTCGCCGGCGAACACCTGGCCGCGCAGCACGACGAACCAGCCGACGACCGAGCACGCGAGCGCGATGAACGTGCCGGCGAGATAGGCGTTGCGGATGAACTCGTGCGCGAACATCACACGGTCCCTCCGACCGCTTGGGAGCCCGTGTGAAGGTGGGTATCGCCGGTGCTTGGATCACCTGGACGGCGAGCGCGTGCGCGCGTGCCGAGGAGACGCGCCAGCCGCGCGAGCGCGTAGAGGGAGAACGCGAACGTCGTGACGAAGAACCCGAGCGGGTAGATCGAGAAGTAGGAGATTCCGAGCCCTGCCCAGGTGACGAGTAGCGCGAGCACGACGCTCAGCACGAGGCTGCGAGCGGGCCGCGGGGTGAGCGTCTGCGCCGTAGCCGCCGGGGCGACGAGCAGCGCGAACACGAGCAGCGCGCCCGTGATCTGGCTCGTGGCGGCGACCGCCAGACCGAGCAGCAGCAGAAAGCCGATGTCGAGCGCACGCACCGGCACGCCCCGTGCGCGCGCGACCTCGGGGTCGAGCGAGGCGAGCAAGAGCGGCCGCCCGATCGCGGCGAGCGCCGCGAGCACGATCGCGGCGACGATCAGCAGCGTCAACACCTGGTTGCGGTCGATCCCGAGGAACGTGCCGAACAGCAGCGTCTCGAGCTGTTCGAGCACGCCGCTGTAGAGGCTCAAGAACAGGAAGCCGGCGGCCAGCCCGGCGACCTGCACGATCGCGATCGCCGCCGCCGCCGAGTCGCGCCTGCGCGCACGCGC
>DASYAM010000003.1:0-4545 GCA_036501315.1 Solirubrobacteraceae bacterium | reverse complement strand
CCGAGCCGGTCGGCCAGCGCCCCGGCCGACAGCAGCAGCGCCGCGAATGCCAGGGTGTAGCCGTTGACGATCCACTGCGCCGTCGACACCGTGCCGCCTAGATCGTTGCCGATCGCCCCCAGAGCGACGTTTACGATCGTCGCGTCGAGGGTGATCATCAGGAAGCCCAGGCAGATCGCTGTGAGCCCTAGCCTGGGACTGCGCACGATGGTCCGGTCGGCGAGCAGCATCATCGGTCGATAGTCCGGCTCGCCGGGGCCGTTGTCCACGACTTCTGACGTCGCGCTAGTAGGCGTCGCCTAACACGCAGCCCATCGTCCAGACCGATGGAACTTGCCGGACGCACTACTTCTTCGCCTGGCCTGGCAGATCTTGGGGCCGCTGCTTGGCGAGGTTCCCTTCGAGCAGCCCGGTGGCTTGGCCGACTTCGATCATGTAGCCGTCGGGGTCGCGCATGTAGCAGCGGATCTCAGCGCCACGATCGATCGGCGGCGTGATGAATTCGGCTCCTCTTGAGCTCCACCGCTCGTAGGACGCCTGGATGTCCGCGACGCGCAGGTTCAGGAAGCTGGAGACCGTGTTCCCGGGCTCGTAGTCAACGACCGAGATGTTGGGCTTGTCGGGGGTGGGGCCGCCACCCGGGTTCATGATCAGCCACGAGTTGGAGAGCTTGATGATGCACGGGTTCTCCTCGAGCACGACCTGGCCTCCGAGCACCTCGGAGTACAACGTGCGGGACCGAGCAACGCTTCGTACGGTGATGAAGTGGGTGACCAGGAAGCCGTCGCTCGGGGCTGGCAGGTTCTCGAAGTCGATCGCTGGCATGTGCTGGCTCACAGTTCTGCGCTCCTATACGCGTCGAGTCCGTGGCCCTGGCCGCCGCACTGCGCGGCCAGGGCAGAACTACGAACCCGTCAGGAGGGCAGGTCCGTTCCGGCCTGCTCAGCCGCCATGTATGAGGCGTACCAGGCGTGCCAGTCGTCGTCTTGATGCGACCGGTGCAAGAGATGCCCCTTCCCGGTTCGCTTGGCGTACTCGTGGTGGGCGGCCTCGGCGCGCCGGAGCGCACCCTCGAGGTCGGCGGTGGATACGTAACCCGTCTCAGCGGGGTTCATCCGACCTGGGCGCCGAGTCGTGACCTCCTGGACGATGTACATATTGCCGTCGGGATCGTTGAAAGAGAAGAACGACCCGTAGCTGGCGCGCTCGGGGTCGGGGCCCGGCTGGCGCGCCTCGACCGGGAACGGCGGGCCATGCCAGATGTCGCTCACCTCGATGCCACGGCCGATGAGCTCCGCATGCGCCGCCTCGATGTCAGAGACGACGACGGTGGTCTCGGCCGAACCAGGCGCCGCCGTTGTGAGGCCCTTGCCGAACGTGATCGAGGCTGGCGAGCCCGGGGGTGTGAACTGGACGATGCGAAGGGCATCCATCGGGGCGACGTCGTCGTCGAGCCTCCAGCCCAGCTGCTCGTAGAACTGCTTGGATCGGTCGACGTCGGACACGGGAAAGATCTGGTTCTCGAGCTTCATGTCGACCTGCCTGACGTTCGCGCTGCCGCTTTCGGTGGCGCTCATATCTGCCTCCTGGGGTTCCGGAAGACCTCGATTGGTCTTCGTGTCGGTAACGCCATGAAGCGTGATGTCCGAGCGTGTTCGTCGCGTCCGGTGGGCCCCCGGGTTAGCACCCGGGGCGTGCCGGTCCCGTGGTCACGGGAACACGGGGGCACCGCGGTGAGCTTGTCCGTATGCTCGGCGGGTGGCAATGTCGACTGCTGTTTCAGCGCGGCGGCTGCTCGGGCGGCGCAGCGAGTGCGCAGCGTTGGATGAGCTCGTGGCGAGCGTGCGCAGTGGCCCGAGCCGGGCGCTGGTGCTGCGCGGGGAGGCCGGCGTCGGCAAGAGCGCGCTGCTGGATTATCTGGTGCAGCACACGTCCGGTTGCGGCATCGCCCGTGCGACCGGGGTCGAGGCCGAGATGGAGCTCGCCTACGCGGGGTTGCAGCAGCTGTGTGCGCCGTTCCTTGATCGCCTGGAGCACCTTCCCGGTCCGCAACGCGATGCGCTTGGCACCGCGTTCGGTTTGCGCGCCGGCGACGCGCCGGATCGGTTCAGCGTCGGCCTGGCGGTTTTGAGTCTCCTGTCAGACGTCGCGGAAGAGCGACCGCTTGTCTGCATCGTGGACGACGTGCAGTGGCTCGACGCGGCCTCGGCGCAGGCGCTGGCGTTCGTCGCGCGCCGCTTGGGGGCGGAGTCGGTCGGGCTCCTCTTCGCCGAGCGCGAGCCGAGCGGCGAGCGGCATTTCGAGGGGTTGCCGGAGCTCGCCGTGGGCGGCCTGGACGATGGCGATGCGCTCGAGCTACTCGCGACAATCGTCCCGGGCCCGCTCGACGAGCGGGTGCGTGATCGGATCGTGGCCGAGGCGCGCGGCAATCCGCTGGCGCTGCTCGAGCTACCCCGGCCAGGCCGAACCCTGGCTGAGCTGGCGGGCGGGTTCGGGCTGTCCGACGGTGTGGCGTTGTCGGGGCGGATCGAGCAGAGCTTCATTGAGCGGTTGGCGCCGCTGCCGCCGGCGACCCGGCTCTTGCTTCTGGTCGCCGCGGCCGAGCCCGTGGGGGATCCGGTATTAGTGTGGCGCGCGGCCGAAAGCCTCGGCATCGGGCCGGACGCGGCCACGCCGGCCGCCGGCGTGGGACTGGTCGATTTCGGAGCTCAGGTGCGCTTCGGTCATCCGCTCGTCCGCTCGGCGGTCAAGGCTGCGGCGGCGCCGGAGGAGCGCCACCGCGTCCACCGCGCGCTCGCCGAGGCCACGGATGCCGATCTCGATCCGGATCGCCGCGCCTGGCACCTCGCGCACGCGATAGCCGGGCTCGACGAGGACGTCGCCGCCGAGTTGGAGCGCTCGGCGGGCCGAGCGCGGGCACGAGGTGGGCTGGCTGCGGAGGCGGCGTTTCTTGAGCGCGCCGTCGAGCTCACGCCTGATCCGAAACGCCGGGCACAGCGTGCGCTGCTCGCCGCAAAGGGCAAGCATCAGGCCGGCGCGAACGACGCGGCGCTGCGAATGCTGGCGCTCGCGCGGACGGGGCCGCTGGACGAGCTCGACCAGGCCCGTGCCCAGCTGTTGCACGCGCAAGTCACGTTCGCGACGACGCGAGGTCGCGATGCTCCGCCGCTGCTGCTCGAGGCGGCCAGGCGGCTCGAGCCGCTGGATACGACACTCGCGCGCGGGACGTACCTCGAAGCGTTCGCGGCTGCTCTTTCCGCCGACCGGCTGGTGCGCGGAGGCGATCCGCGCGAGGTCGCGGCGGCCGTCCTGGCCGCAGATTGGGACCCCCCTACGCGTGCCTGCGGTCGGCTGCTCTACGGGCTCGCGCACCTCACCCACGACGGCTACGTCGCCGCCGTGCCGGCGCTGAAGGACGCGCTCCGCGCGTTCCGTGAGGAGCCGATGTCCGAGGAGGACGGGCTGCGCTGGCTGTGGCTCGCCGCCCGCATCGCCCGGGCGCTGGCCGATGATCAGGCTTGGGACGAGCTCACCGCCCGCAATCTTGAGCTGGCGCGACGCGCCGGCGCGTTCTCGGTCCTGCCCCTCGCGCTAACCGACCGCGTGGTCGTCGAGCTGATCTCCGGACGGATCGGAGTGGCTATGTCCCTGGCCGCCGAGGTGGAGGCGGTCGTGGAGGCCACCGGCAGTCAAGTCGCCCAGCGCAGCCCGATCACGCTCGCGAACTGGCGCGGACAGGACGCCGAGGCCGTGGCGCTGATCGAGGCGCGCCGGCAGGACGTGCTGCGGCGCGGCGAGGGGATGTGGCTCGTTGCCAACGAATGGGGCAGCGCCCAACGCTACAACGGGCTCGGCCGCTACGACGACGCGCTGGCCGCGGCCGAGCGCGCCGTCGGTGACCCGCGCGGGCTGGGGCCGTCGGTCTGGGCGCTGGCGGAGCTGATCGAGGCTGCGGTGCGCAGCGGCCACCCCGAGCGCGCGGTCGGTCCACTCGCCCAATTCGCTGAGCTCGCGAACGCCGCCGGCACCGACTGGGCGCTTGGGATCCACGCGCGCGCGGCGGCGATGCTTGCCGAGGGAGCCACGGCTGAGCGGCTTTACCGAGAAGCGATCGAACGACTGTCCCGCATCCACATCCGCGGATCCCAGACGCTGGCCCGGGGCTACCTGCTCTACGGCGAGTGGCTGCGCCGCGAGCACCGCCGGGTAGACGCTCGCGAGCAGCTACGAATCGCTCACGAGATGCTCGCGGACATGGGCGCAGACGCGTTCGCCGAACGCGCCCGCCGCGAGCTGCAGGCCACCGGCGAAACGGTCCGCAAGCGCAGCGTCGAGACGCTCGACGACCTGACCCCGCAGGAGGCGCAGGTCGCGCGCCTAGCCGCCGACGGGCAGACGAACCCCGAGATCGCCGCCCAGCTCTTCCTCAGCCCACGGACGGTCGAATGGCACCTGACCAAGATGTTCGGCAAGCTCGGGATCAGCTCCCGCAAGGAGCTCCGCTCGGCGCTGTCTGACATAAACGGAAACGGCGCATCCCCCTAA
>DASYAM010000002.1:0-42929 GCA_036501315.1 Solirubrobacteraceae bacterium | reverse complement strand
CTGCCCGCACGCCGGCCGCCGCGCCGCAGGTCAACCGGCCGGCGTGAGCTCGCTGCGCAAGGCCGCCATCGTCATGACCGCATCGGCCGCATGGCGGCCCTGGTCGCGCTTGCCGCCGCCGCTGCGCGCCAGCGCCTGCTCGTAGTTCTCGCACGTCAGCACGCCGAAGGCGCACGGCACGCCCATGCGCAGACCCACGTCGGCGATCCCGCGGGCCGCCTCGGCACAAACGTAGTCGTAATGGCTGGTCTCGCCGCGGATCACCGCGCCCAGGCACGCCACCCCGTCAAAGCGCCCGCTCGCCACCGCATAGGATGCCGCCAGCGGCAGCTCGAACGCCCCCGGCACCGTGAACACCTCGGCCGGCGCATGGCCTGCCTCGGCGAACGCCGCCTGCGCCCCCGCCACCAGCCGGTCGGCCAAGTCCTCGTAGAAGCTGGCGATCGCGATCGCGAACGTCGCGCTCACAGACCGCCCTCGCCCTCGCGCCGCTCGAGCTCGAGGTTCAGCTCGAGCTCCACGTCGCGCCCCAGCTGGGTCTCGCGCAGCTGCGCGTCGCGCGCGTCGCGCTCGGCCTGGGCACGCACGTCGGCCGCTCGCTGCATCCGCTCGGAATGCAGGAACTCGGCGTCCAGGTTCAGCCCCTGGTGGTGGATCGGCAGCGTGTGGCCCATCCGCTGGCGCTTGGTCCGCAGGTAGGCCTCGTTGTGCGGGTTCGGCGTCTGCACGATCGGCACCTGGTCGGTCACCTGCAGTCCGTAGCCCTCCAGCCCGCGGATCTTCTTCGGGTTGTTCGTCAGCAGGCGGATCGAGCCCAGCCCCAGGTCGGACAGGATCTCCGCGCCCACGCCGTAGTCGCGCAGATCGGCCGGCAGCCCCAGCCGCTCGTTGGCCTGCACCGTGTCCAGGCCCTCCTCCTGCAGGCGGTAGGCGCGCAGCTTGTTCAGCAGCCCGATCCCGCGCCCCTCCTGGGACAGGTAGAGCAGCACCCCCTCGCCCTCCTGCTCGATCATCGCAAGCGCCGATTCGAGCTGTTCGCCGCAGTCGCAGCGCAGCGAATGGAACACGTCGCCGGTGAGGCACTCCGAGTGCACCCGCACGAGCACGTCCTCGCGACCGGCGACGTCCCCCTTGACGAGCGCCACGTGGTGCTTGTCATCCACCAGCGAGCGATATCCGACCGCCGCGAAGTCCCCGAACGCGGTCGGTAGGCGCGTGGAGACAACCCGTTCGACGAGCTTGTCGTGACGACGACGGTAGGCGATCAGGTCCGCCACGGTGATCATCAGCAGCTCGTGCTGCGCGCAATAGCCGATCAGGTCAGGCACGCGCGCCATCGTTCCGTCGTCGTTCATCACCTCGCAGATCACCCCGGCCGGGTTCAGGCCCGCGAGCCGCGCGAGGTCGACCGCCGCCTCGGTCTGCCCCGCCCGCTCGAGCACGCCGCCGGCGCGACTCTTCAACGGGAACACGTGGCCGGGCTGCACGAGGTCCACGGGACGGCTCTCCGGGTCGATCGCGACCTGGATCGTGTGCGCGCGGTCGTGCGCGGAGATCCCGGTCGTGACGCCCTCGCGCGCCTCGACCGAGACCGTGAACGGCGTTTCGAACGCCGACTCATTCTTGGCCGCCATCAAATCGAGCCCGAGCTCGTCACAGCGCTCGGAGGTCAGCGACAGGCAGATCAGCCCGCGCCCCTCCTTCGCCATAAAGTTGATCGCCTCGGGCGTCGCGAACTGCGCGGCCATCGTCAAGTCGCCCTCGTTCTCGCGATCCTCGTCGTCGCACACCACGACCATCTTGCCCTGACGGATCTCCTCGATCGCCTGCTCGATCGTGGCGAACGGCTTGGTGGCTGTCTTGGGCTCGGTCTCGTTCATACAGATGCCTCCTTCTCGTGCAGATCATGCTTGGTCTGCAGCAACCGCTCCACGTGCTTGGCGAGCACATCGACCTCCAAGTTCAGTCGATCCCCAACGGCGACCTCTCCCAGGGTCGTGCGCTGAAGGGTCTCAGGTATCAGCGAGATCTCAAAACCGTCGTCGCGCAACGCGCTGACGGTGAGGCTGACGCCCTGCACCGCAACCGAGCCCTTCTCGACCAGATAGCGTTCCAGATCCGGGTCGATCGCGATCGCGAGCACGCGCGCGAAGCCCTCCTCGCGGAGCTCACTGACGACGCCGGTGCCGTCGACGTGGCCCTGCACGACATGGCCGCCGAGCCGGTCGCTCGCGCGCAGCGGCAGCTCGAGGTTGACGTGCGCGCCGACGTCGAGCGCGCCGAGCGATGAGCGCATGAGCGTCTCGCACATCGCCTCCGCGGCAAAGCCCCCATCGCGCACGTCGGTCGCGGTCAGGCACACGCCGTCGACGGCGATCGAGTCGCCTGTCGAAAGCTCCTGCGCGAGACGTGTGTCGATCTCGATTCTCGCGCCCGCGTCGTCGCGCTCGAGCGCGCGTACGCGGCCCAGGTCAGCGATCAGTCCCGTGAACATCGGCTTACCACTCGCGTAGGCGGGCCGATATCAAAAGGTCTTCGCCGAGCGATTCGCAGTCGAACGTGAGCGCGCGCAGCGCCTCGGAGATGCGCTCGACGCCCTTGCCCTCGAGCGGGTCGCGCGCTGCGCTGCCGCCGAGCAGGAGCGGCGCGAGGAACAAGCGGATCTCGTCGATCTCGCCGGCGTCGAGGAACGCGCCCGCGAGGTGTGGGCCGCCCTCGAGCAACACCGAGGCGATGCCGAGGCCGCCGAGCTGATCGAGCGCCGAGCGCACACGCGCCGGCTCGTTCTCGCCGGTGGCAACCAACACCTGGGCGCCGGCCGCCTCCAGCGCGCCCGTGTCGGCGCGCGCCGCGGCACGCGAGACCACGACGGTGAGCGGCATCTCCGTGGCGGCGGCCACGAGCTGGGAGCTGGGCGGCAGCCGCGCGAGCGTGTCGAACACCACGCGTCGTGGCTGGTGCTCGAGCTCGGCGAGCAGGCCGTCGGGGCGCGCGGTCAGCTGCGGATCGTCTGCCAGCGCCGTGCCGATGCCGACGACGACGGCGTCGACCGACGCGCGCCAGCGATGGGCCAGCTCGCGACTGTCCTCGCCGCTGATCCACTTCGAGTCCCCGGTGCGGGTCGCGACCTTGCCGTCGAGCGTCATCGCGGACTTGAACAGCACCCATGGACGGCCGACGCGGGCGTGCTTGCGAAACGCCTGGTTGAGCAGGCGCGCGCGCGCGGCGAGCTCGCCCTCGGCGATCACGACCTCGACGCCCTCGTCGCGGAGGATGCCGAGACCGCGCCCGGAGGCCTTCTCGGTGGGGTCGTCGGAGGCGACCACGACCCGGCGGATTCCCGCTTGCAGGATCGCCTCGGTGCACGGTGGGGTCTTGCCCTCGTGACAGCACGGTTCGAGCGACACGTACAGCGTGGTCGCGCTCAGGTCCTCGAGGCCGCACGCCTCGATCGCGTTGACCTCCGCGTGGGCGGCGCCGAACTCTTCGTGCCAGCCCTCGCCGAGGACCTCTCCGCCGCGCGCAACGACGGCGCCGACGACGGGGTTAGGCCTAACCGCGCCGGCGCCGTTCTGCGCGAGCTCGATCGCCCGTGCGAGATGCGCCTTGTCGGTGTCGGTGCAGGTTTCCATGTAACTGGCCAGGATATCCTCGCCCGGCTCGTGGGCCCGGTCAGCGCCCACAGCGACCGCCATGCAACCGATAGACGGTCATCGCAGGGCCGGCCCGGTCGTAGGCGAGCGGGTAGTAGTCGAAGCTCCAGTCGAAGTCGAACGCGACCGGGCCCTCTCCGCGCGCGTAAGGCGAGGCGTGGTAGACGACTTCGCCCGCACGGGCGAGCGCGCGGTAGTAAGCGATCGCGTGTGGCACCGCCCCCGCGTCGGCGAACGCGCGCCCGGACTGAGTGGAGCCAGTGATCACCCAGCAGTAGTCGTTGGCCTCGTAGTAGGCGATCAACACGGGCCAGAGCGTGGTCTCGTAATTCTCGATGCCGGCTTCGGGGCCCGGTTCGGGCTCAAGCCGGCCGGTGGCCGAGACGCGCGAGAACAGGGACGGATACTTGGGCCAGCGATATGGGTTGCGTGCCGTCGAGGTGCCCTTCATGACTTCCCGCGCCCATTCGTCGGGAGCCACCGGCTCGACGACGATCTTCGCGCCTTTGGGGATGTTCGCGACCATCCAGTCGCGCGTTAGCGTGCGCGTGTCCGTACGCGAGAGCACGAGCCCGGAGTGAACGCTATAGACGAGCCCTTGCGCCAGTGTCGCCACAACACCCACGGCGGCGATCGCGAAGTGGACGGGCGCCGTTTGGCCGGCGCGGCGTGTGGCCGCTTCGATCAGGCGCACGATGAACAGCGCCGCGAGCAGGCACACGACCGGGAGGATCGGCAGTAGCCAGCGTCCGAAGTAGCGTCCCTGGACACCCATGAACGCGAGGAACAGCAGCGCGCAGGGCACGAGCAGCCAGCCGAGCCGGCGTTCCGTGCGCCAGACGGTCAGCACGCCGCCGACGGCGGCCAGCGACGGCAGCCAGCCGAGGCCCCAGGTGAACGACCACAGGTAGTAGAGGAGACCGCCCTGTTTGGGCGCTCCGAGCTTGCCCTGCGCTTCGGCGGAGAGCGTCGACTGGTGCACGAGACCTGAGTGAAACCCCGAGTAGTCCAGCAGCGCGTATGGGTTGGCCGCGATAAACGCGCCGAGCGCCGTCGCACCCGCGATCGACAGACCGATCGCTACCCGGCGTTTCGCAGCCCTGTCCCCATCGTCCAGGTAGCGGACGGCGATCGCGGTCGCGAGCGGCAAGAGCACGATGCCCGCGGTGTACTTGCTCGCGCACGCAAGGCCCAGCCCGATACCTCCGATCAGGTAGTCGCGCAGGCGTCCTTTGCGGAGCACGCCGGCGGTACCGAGCAGCGACAGCGTGAGCGGCGCGAGCGTCGGCACGTCGTTGAGCGCAAGGTGGGCGTAGAAGACGGGCAGGAACGCGACCGCCTCGATCGCCGCCGCGAGCAGGCCGACGGCGCGGCCGCACAGACGCGCGCCGGTCGCGTACAGCAGCCACAGCGCCGCGGCTCCGAGCAGCGCGGAGGCGACGCGCGCGAGCGTGTAGACGTCGGCGGGATGCAGCTCGTAGGCCCGGAGCACGGCCGTCCCGCCGCCGTAGTAGAGGGCGAGCAGCCAGTGCAGCAAGTACGTGTATGCGGGCGGGTTTTCGAAGTAGTGCGGATTGAGGCTGTGCGCGGCGAACATGTGCACTGAGCGCGGGACGAAATGGTCGCCCTCGTCGGCGTTGTATACGTAGGGCAGTCCCTGCCTCACACCCCACAGGCGTAGGCCGAGTCCGCCGAGCAGGACCGCTGCCAGCCCGGGCCACGCCCAGCGGCGCGAGTCGGCGGCGACCCAGCGTGGGAGCCGCGGCCCGCGGCTGCTCGAGGCCCCGTCCACGGCCGCCTGGCGGGTATGGCCACGCCCGCCGTCGACGATCCCCGACGAGCCCTCAGCAGTTGGCATAGACCGCGTAGTAGCGGCTCGTATAGACACGGCGGAAGCCGGCGAGCGGGACCTGGTCGCGGGGGTCGTCGCCGACGTCGACGATCGCCTCGAAGAAGACGGCGCTGCCGAGCGGGTAGACGGCGACGCTGCCGCGCAGGATGCGGTCCTCGAGCGTGTGCGAGCCCTTGCCGACGTCCGCGCGCGCCTCGGAGCGGGCGACGATGTCGTGCTGCCCGACGGAGTCGAGGATCCAGCGGGCGTCGGGGATCAGCTTGTTGTTCGGCAGCGACAGCAGCGGGCAGCGCCGCAGCTGGGTCTCGACCGCGGGGCTGTGAAGCGCGGCGACGAGGCCCTTGTGGAAGTCCTCGTGGTAGGCGAGCGTCGTGCGCAGGCTCGAGAGGCTTAGCGTCGTGGCGACCGTGTAGCCGCCGTAGAGCACGAGCGCGGCCGCGCCGGCCATCCACATGCGGCGCAGCTTCGAGCCTCGCTCGAGCATCGTCCAGCCGCCGACGGTGACGGCGCAGAACAGCAGCAGCACGATCGCGGCGCCCATCAGGTAGCGGTCGATCACCGACGCACCGACCGCGCCCTCGGCGACGTAGACGAGCACGAGCAGCACGAGCGCGGACAGCGGGACGAGCACGCGCCGGGGCGCGAGCCAGACCGCCAGCGGCACCCCGAGCAGGCCGCCGAGGACGACCGGCAGCTTGTCGATTCGCACGCCGTAGGTCCATACGGAGACGAGCACGGTGGAGAAGCCCTGCGTGCGTTCGAGTTCCTGCGCGAGGCCCGCGGTCGAGCTCAGCGAGTACAGCGGGTTGCCGGTCACGATCCCGTCGACGAGCACCCACGCGACCGGCGCGATCGCAGCCAGGGCGAGGTACCGCAGGCGCGTGCGGTTCGCCATCGTCCGGCGCTGTCCGCGCGGGCTCTGGGGCTGTGCGCGTGCCGACTCGTCCTGTCCGCGGGCGGCCTCGCGCCGTCCGCGGACAACCTCGCGCCGTCCGCGGACTGGCCAGACACACCACAGCCAGTAGACGCCGCTCAGCACCCACGCGTCCGGGCGCAGCAGCCCGGCGGCGGCCAGCATCAGGAAGACGGCCGTGCCGCGCCGCGGGCGTTCGACCTCGAGCACGAGCGCCCACACGATCAACGCGACATAGGAGATGTCCAAATAGCCCTGGGCGGAGAGGTTCTCGACGAAGAAGCGGCTGAGCACGAGCAGCGCGGCGACCAGCCCGACGACGGGGCCGAAGCACAGGCGCCCGAGCCGGTAGGCGCCAACCACGACGGCCACGAACGAGGCGATCGAGCCGAGGACCATCAGGCGCGCGCCTCCCTGGCCGAAGATCGAGCAGAGCATCCCGAACGCGATCGCCAGCGGATGCTCGGTCGGGCCGCGATAGACATGGAGATCGGGCAGGTGCAGGTGCAGCAGGTCGCGGCCCCACAGCAGCGCGTAGAACGAGTCGTACGTGGGATAGGTGGGAAAGGCGAAGAAGCCGACGATCGCGCCGACGCAGAGCAATGCGAAGCCCCCCTTCGCCCATGTGGTCGAGCGTGTGGAGGACGGCCGCGGCCGCCGGATCCCGCCCGGCCCGCCCGGGGTGCGTCTGAGCGTCGCGCTGGCCACTTGGGCTGAGAGCCTATCTGCGCGGGTACGCGAGGCGCACGGGTAGCGGATGCGCGGGACGCACGGGGTAGGCTTTCCTCGCAATGAAGCTCATCATCCAGATCCCCTGCTTCAACGAGGCCGAGCAGCTGCCGGCGACGCTCGCCGACTTGCCTCGCGAGGTGGAGGGGTTCGAGATCGTGGAGTGGCTCGTGATCGACGACGGCTCGACCGACGAGACGGTCGCGGTCGCGCACGCGCACGGCGTCGACCATCTCGTGCGGTTGACGAACAACAAGGGTCTCGCCGCGGGCTTCCAGGCGGGGATCGACACGGCGCTGAAGCTCGGGGCGGACGTGATCGTCAACACCGACGCGGACAACCAGTACTACGGCCCCGACATCGCAAAGCTCGTGCGGCCGATCCTCGCCGGCAGCGCCGACATGGTCGTAGGCGACCGCGAGGTCTCGGAGATCGCGCACTTCTCGCCGCTGAAGAAGGCGCTGCAACGGCTCGGCTCGTGGGTCGTGCGCCAGGCCTCTTCGACAACCGTTCCCGACACGACGTCGGGCTTTCGCGCGTACAACCGCGAGGCGGCGATTCAGATGCTGGTCGTGTCGAAGTTCACGTACACGCTCGAGACGATCATCCAGGCCGGCAAGCAACTCGTCGCGATCGATCATGTTGCGATCCGCACCAACCCGAAGACGCGCGAGTCGCGGCTGTTCCCTTCGATGGGCGCCTACGTGCGCCGCAACGGGGTGTCGATCTTCCGCATCTACGCGCAGTACGAGCCGCTGCGCGTGTTCTGGAGCCTCTCTCTGCTGATGGGACTCGCCGCGGTCGGTGTGTGGATCCGGTTCGTCGTCGCCTACGCTGAGGGAGGCGGCAAGGGGCACGTGCAGTCGTTGATC
This sequence comes from Solirubrobacteraceae bacterium, assembly GCA_036501315.1. Taxonomy (GTDB): domain Bacteria; phylum Actinomycetota; class Thermoleophilia; order Solirubrobacterales; family Solirubrobacteraceae; genus Palsa-744. The sequence continues at coordinate 34,910 of DASYAM010000002.1, read as the reverse complement.
CTCGGCGCGGTGCTGTTCATCGCCGCGGTTGTCCTGTGGGCGCTCGGCGTGATCGGCGACCTGCTTGCCGCCCAGAGGGTGATGACCCAGAAGACGTTCGAGCGGGTACGGCGGATCGAGCTGCAGATCGGGGTCGCGCCGTCGCACTATGAAGCGAACACCCCGACCACGCAGGCGCGCGGAACCGATGCGAGCGAGGCGCAGGCGGGTGTGGAGACCAAGGCGCGCGAGACGGTGCGGCTGTGAGCCCCGTCGGTCTGCTGTCGAAGGTGGTTCCATGAGCGACGGTGTGACCGTCTCCGAAGACGGGATCGTCACCGGCAACACATACGACAAGTACGGCTCGTCCAACCCGGCGGTGCGGCGTATGATGGCGGCCTTCGAGCGCTCGCTTGACGAGCTGCTCGCGCGCGCCGAGCCCCGTTCGCTGCTGGATGTCGGCTGTGGCGAGGGCGTGCTCGTGCACCGTTGGGCCGAGCGCCTCGGCGCGCAGACGCGCGTGGTGGGGATCGACCTCGAGGAGGAGTCGATCCAGGCCGGCTGGGCCGAGCGCCAGGCGCCGAACCTCGAGTACCGCACGATGCTCGCTGAGAACCTGCCGTTCGCGGACAACGAGTTCGACTTGGCGAGCGCGATCGAGGTGCTCGAGCACGTGCCGGATCCTGAGCACACGGTCGCCGAGATGGCGCGCTGCGCCGAGCGCCACCTGCTCGTGTCGGTGCCACGCGAGCCGCTGTGGCGGATGCTGAACATGGCGCGCGGCGCCTACTGGCCCCAGCTCGGCAACACGCCGGGCCATCTCAACCACTGGTCGCGACGCTCGTTCGTGCGCCTGCTTTCGCGCCACGGCCAGGTCGTGGAGGTCCGCTCGCCGTTCCCCTGGACCATGCTGCTTGTCCGCCTCTGAGTGCCATGAGTCATAAATTCGGTGGCGTTTCCCGGCGCCTGGACGCGCCTGACGCCCGCCGCCGTCGGCCCATGTGCCACCGGCACACCGCCCGACACCGTCGAACGTCAGACACGCCCATCCATCCGGAAAACACTGACCGAATTTATGACTCAGGGCACTAAACCCACCGCCACGAAGACCCGCTCCTATGGGAGCGGGGCGCGCATTCTCTCGATCGGGATCGCCAGCACGGGGCTGCTGACGTTCGCGTACTTCTCGATCGCGAGCCACGTCCTCGGCGAAGTCCCGACGAAGCGGATCGACCTGCTGTGGTCGGTGATGTTCGTGATCATCTCGGTGATCTACCGACCGATCGAACAGCTGCTCTCGCGCACGATCGCCGACCGCCGCGCCCGCGGCCACGCAGAGCACCCGCTACGCGTGCCGATCACGATCCAGCTGAGCTCCGCGCTCATCTTCCTCGCGGTCACGCTCGCGCTGCACGACGAGCTGGTCAACCACGTGTTCGACCATTACGGCGCGCTGTACGACGTGCTCGTCGTCGGCACACTGGCCTACGCCGCGAGCTACTTCGCCCGCGGCTGGCTGGCCGGGCACGAGTACTTCGCGCTGTACGGCGGCCTCGTGCTGATGGAGTCGGTGTCGCGCATCAGCTTCGCGATCGCGGTCGCACTGGGGCTCGCGAGCGGACAGACGGCGGTCGCGCTCGGGATCGCCGCCGCGCCGTTCGTCTCGCTGGTGGTCGTGCCGGCCGCGTTCGCGCGGCGCGGCGGCGAACGTGACGACGACCACACAGACGGCCACGGGGAGATCGAGGGGCCGATCACGGTCGACGAGGCCGAGGCGGCGTTGGCCGGCCCGGGAACGGAGGGCGCCCAGGAGGTGGCCGCCCACGACGACCTGTCGCTGCGCCGGGGCTCGGGCTTCGCATTCTGGGTCTCAGGGATCATGCTGTCCGAGCAAACCCTGCTGAACGCCGCGGTGCTCACCGTCGATGCGACCTCGAGCGACCATGCACTCGCGGGGATCGTGTTCAACGTGCTGCTGATCGCGCGCGCGCCGCTACAGCTGTTCCAGGCGATCCAGACCTCGCTGCTGCCGCATCTCGCCGGGCTCGAGGCAACCCAGGGGCGCGAGGCGTTCGGTCGCGCGATCCGTCTGACCGTACTGTCGATCGCCACTTTCGCGGCCGCGGTCGCCGTCGGCCTGCTCACGATCGGACCGTTCGCGATGCGACACGTGTTCGGCCAGCACTACGCCTACAACCGCTTCGGCCTCGCCCTGATCGGGATCGGTATGGGGCTGCACCTGGTATCCGGCGCGCTCAACCAGGCCGCCCTGGCCCGTAACCGCGCCCGGGCCGCCGCCGCCTGCTGGGGTTTCGCAGCGATCGTGTTCCTCGCCTGGATGATCACCCCGGCCGTGGGCGACCAGCTGCTCCGTGCCGAGATCGGCTACTGCGGCGCCACGGCGCTGCTCGCAAGCGCGCTCGCCGTGCTCTACCGGCGGGGCGGCCGACCGGCCTGAGAGCGACAGCCAGCCTCGTAGAGCGGTGCGTGGCTGGTCGGATGCGGATACGAGGGATCATCCCGAATACCGTCCCAAGCGCGGCGTACCTTCGGGGGCGATGACGATCCAGCGCTTTACGTGGACGATCCACGCCGAAGAACGGATGGCCCAGCGCGGGCTGACGCGAGCCCGGATCGAACGTGCCGTGCGAGAGCTGCATCCGACCCGCGAGACCAACGAAGGAGAAGCTGAATGGCGCGTCGATGCGGGCCCCTTCGTAGTCGTGTACGACCATCCCGATCGCGAAGACATTGACACCGTCCGGATCATCAGCGCCTGGCCCAAGCGTAGGCAATCACACAAGCGGCACCTCAGGGGGCTATTCTGAATGCACTCCATGTACTCCTATTACGATCCCGATGCGGATATCGCCTGGCTTCCCACCGGCGCTTCGGAGCGTGTCGTCAGCGAGGAGGTCGAGTGGGGCTTGATCGACCACGACGCCACCACCGATGAGGTCGTCGCCATCGAGATATGGGCCGCGAGCAAGCGCCTTCCCCGCGCCATCCTCGACACATTGCCACGACCCGACAAGCAGCACGGCGTCGCCGCCTGAACCCGGACAGCAACCTCACATCGCGTCGATCGACCGCGCGATCGCGCGGTAGGCCTCCCCCGGGTCGTTCGCGCCGAAGATCGCCGAGCCGGCGACGAACACGTTCGCGCCCGCCCCCCGGCAGCTGGGCGCGGTCTCCGGGTCGACGCCCCCGTCGACCTGCAGCGCCGCCTCGGAGTCTAGGATTGCGCGGATACGCGGCAGCTTGTCGAGCGAGTGCTCGATGAATGCCTGCCCTCCCCACCCAGGGTTGACAGTCATACACAAAATCAAGTCCACAGCGTGGGCGATCTCGGCAAGCGTGCCGACCGGGGTGCCGGGGTTGATCGCCACGCCAACGCACGCGCCGCTGTCGCGGACGAGGCTCGCTGTATAGGCGACGTGAGGTGTCGCCTCGGCGTGGAAGGTGATCGAGTCGGCGCCCGCCTTGACGAACTCGGCGATGTGGCGCTCGGGATACTCGATCATCAGGTGCACGTCGAGCATCGCCCCCGCGTCGCGCGCCTGTTCGGCCAGCGCGGAGACGACAACCGGCCCGAGCGTGATCTGGGGCACAAAGTGGCCGTCCATCACGTCGACGTGGATCACGCGCGCGCCCGCGTCGAGCACCTCGCCGACCTGCTCGCGCAGGCGGCCGAAGTCGGCGGACAGGATCGACGGCGCCACCCGCACGCCACGCAGCAGCTCACGCGCGCTCATCTCAACCTGCTTCCGATCGTGGACACGCTCAAATCGCTTGCAACATAGAGTCGCCGCAGTTGTTGCACTTCAGGACGGCGGTGGAGGACATCCGCACGATCGTAGAGTGCTCGCCGCAGTTGGGGCAGACGGAGGTCAGCTCGAAGCGGTGCAGGCAGTAGACGCAGCGATAGCGCCCGGGCAGGTTCGTGGGGCGCAGCCACGGTTCGCCGCAGTTCGGGCACTTCGGCCCGAGCTCGATCGGCGCCTTCGCCGCCGGGGTGTCGCGCTCGCCCGCCATCGCCCGGTCAGCTCCAGCGCCGCAGCCGGGCGATGAAGAAGCCGGCGGTATGGTCGCGATGGGGCAGGGTCAGCACGAGCCCGGCCTTAGCCTCGGCGGCCGCCGCGGGAGCGTGCGCGAAGCCGGACAGCTCGGCGGCGAGATCGTCGAGGACGAAGTCGGGGTGTGAGTCCAGGAAGGACGCGATCGGGAGCTCGTTCTCTGAAGGAGAGATCGTGCACGTAGAGTAGACCAGCACGCCGCCCGGACGGAGCGCTTGCGCGCCCGCTTCGAGGATCGCCGCCTGTGTACGCGCCATCTCCGCCACCGTCTCCGGCGTCACGCGCCAGCGCAGGTCCGCGCGCGCCTGCAGCGTGCCGAGACCCGAGCACGGCGGGTCGACCAGCACGCGGTCGAACACGGGACCCTCGGGACGCGGGAGCGCCGCGTCGGCGATTTCGATCCGCACGTTGCCGGCGTGCAAACGCTGGGCGGTGCGCGCCAGGGCGCCCGCGCGCGCCGGGTTGCGCTCGACGGCGAGCACCTCCCCCTGCCCCTGCATCAATGCGGCCAGATGCGTGGTCTTGCCGCCCGGAGCCGCGCACAGGTCGAGCACCCGCTCGCCCGGCTCGGGGGCAAGCGCGCGCGCGACGAGCATCGCCGCGCGGGATTGAGCAAGGAAGGCGCCGTCTCGCCACTGTGCGGAGCCATGGACGTCGAACTGGCCCTCCAGCACGAGCGCCTCCGGGATCTCGGGATCGCCGTGGGTGGCGATCGGCGGGTCGCCGCCCCGCAGCTGGGCAGCAAGCGTGGGCGCGTCGGTGCGGAGCGTGTTCGCGCGCAGCGCCACCTCGCCAGGCTCGTTGTCGCACGCCATCAGCGCGCGGGCCGCCTGCGGCCCCAGCTCCCGCCACCACAGGCGCGCGATCCACTCCGGATGGGAGTGCTTCACGGCGGCATCCTCAGGCGTGTCGTCGGTCAGCGCGTCGAGCAGCGCGGCGCCCTCGCGGGTGGCGCGACGCAGGACCGCGTTGACGAGGCCGTGGCCGGCGCGTCCCTGCGCCTTCGCCAGCTCGACCGCGTCGGCGACGACCGCGTGGTCGGGGGCGCCGCGCAGGTAGAGCAGCTCGTACAGCCCGAGCCGAAGCGCCGCGAGCACGGGTGCGTCCAGCTTCTCAGGGGGCCGTTCCGTGAACTGGGCGATCAGGTGGTCGAGCGTCAACCGGCGCTGCACCGCGCCGTAGGTGAGGCGCATCGCGAGCGCCCGGTCGCGCGCGTCGAGCTGCTTGGACTCCGCCTGCAGCGCGCGGTCGGCATAGGCGCCCCGCTCAAACACGCGCCGCAGCACGGCGTAGGCGCAGCGGCGGGCGGGCGCGATCTTCGCGGCAGCGCCATCGGTGGCATGCGCGCCGACCCTCATCGCGGTCTCATCGCTCGTCGGGCAAGCCGTGGCCGCGCAGAAACGCGCCCGCGTCCATCGCCCGTCCGCCGGGGGGCTGTACGACAAGCAGCTCGAGGACGCCCACGGCGCAATCGAGCAACAGGCGATCTGCGCGCACCGTCACGCCCAGCGCGCTTGGGTCGCCATCCGCGAGGACACTTTGACCTAGACCCTCGCCACCGGCCGTGTCCACCGGCGCAAGCGCCGCGCGGTGCACGCCGAGCAGCGTTCCGTCCCGCAGCGCCACGCGCGCACCGATGTGCGGGTGCAGCCCGCGCACAACACGCTCGAGCTCGACGGCGGGCCTTGCCGGATCGAGCAGGCGATCCTCGGGGCCGACCTTCTCGGCATAGGTGACACCCTCTGAGGGCTGCTCGACGAAGGGCAGCCGCTCTTCCAGAGCGCGGACAAGCAGCTCGCCGCCGAGCTTCGACAAGCGCGGCGCGAGCGATCCGTAGGTCTCGTCGGGAAGGACCGGCTCCTCCGCGGTAAGGCAGACAGGCCCGCTGTCGAGACCCGCGGTGAGGCGCATGATCGACACGCCGGTGCGCGCGTCGCCGGCCATGATCGCGCGCTCGATCGGCGCCGCCCCGCGCCAGCGCGGGAGCAGCGAGGGATGGACGTTCAGGAGGTCGTGCTCGGACAGCAGCGGCTCGCGGATGAGCGCCCCGAACGCACACACGACGACCGTCCGGCGAACGTGGTCGGTCGCGTCTTCGGCCCCGTTCGATCCTCCCGCGCCGGATTCTGAGCCGGCTCGCGCGATCGCCGCCCGGGACTGCTCGTCGTTCACGTTCTCAGGCTGCTCGAGCGCGATGCCCAGCCTGCGCGCCGCCTCGGCGACCGGCGGCGCGGCCAGACGCCGGCCGCGCCCGCTCGGCCTGTCGGGACGAGTGACCACGAGCGCCGGACGGTAAGCGTCGCTTGCCGCCAAACGCTCGAGGACGTCTGCGGCGAACTCGGTGGTGCCGAGAAAGACTGTGCTCAAAGTTGCTCCTGCCGGCCGCTGCTAGGCGGCGTCCGGCGACCGATCGCCGTCGCCTGACAGCTGCTCGGCGCCGGCGGGCGGATTCGCGTCCGCTTCCTGGGCCGCGCGCATCGCGCGCATCGCCTCCTTGCGCGCCTCACGCGAGATGCGATCGAGGATCAACATGCCGTTGAGATGGTCGATCTCGTGCTGGATCACGCGCGCGGTCAGCCCCTCGGCCTCGATCTCGAAGTCCTCCCCGGCCCCATCCTTCGCGCGCACGCGCACCCGCGCTGGGCGCTCCACCTCGACGTGCACGCCGGGCAGGCTGAGACAGCCCTCCTCGGCCCCCTCGAGCTCGTCGCTGACCCACTCGAGCTCCGGGTTGACGAGTGCGGTCAGGGGATCGTCGGCGTAGGCGCGGTAGACGAGCACCCGGTGCAGGATCCCGATCTGGGTGGCGGCCAACCCGACCCCGAGCGCGTCGTGCATCAGCTCCCCCATCCGCTCGATCTCCGCGGCGAGCCGCTCATCGAAGCGGTCTACCGGCAGCGCGGTCGCGCGCAGAACCGGATCGCCGAGCTTGCGTACGTGACGCAGCGCCGCGTCGCGGCGGGCGCGCGTCTCGGGATCGAGCTCGGCGAGCGCCGGCACGTCCTGCTCGCGCTCAACCTCGACGTCCGCGTCCTCGGACACGGGCGCGGGAAGCTCTTCGAATGTCTCCTCGGTTGCCATCGAACCCGAGTCTAGTAGCGCGCGGATCCAGTGTCCCGGCTCATAAACTCGCTACTGCGGGTCGACGTCGACGCTGAAGTTGACCCCACGATGCTCGGCTGCGACCGCTACACGTTGCACGGCCTCCCCCACGGCCGCCACCGCCTCCCTCCGCGAAGCCGCCTTCACGATCAGAACCTGTCGCTCGCGGCCGCGCAGGCGAAACAAGGCGGCCGGCCCCAGGACGGCTGCTGACCGGCGCAAGGCTGCCTCCCCAGCTGTCCCGGCCACGGCGTGAGACTCCGACAAGGCAATGTTCAGCGCGCCGCGGATCGCGCTCGCGGCCGCGTGCGCGTCGGGCGCCTCCACGGCGGAGCAGACGATCCTGATCAGGTGTGAGAAAGGCGGATAGGAGAGCGCCTGGCGACGCTCCAGCTCGCCGATCAGGAAGCCGTCGCTGTCGTGGCGCGCCGCGTGCTCGATCGAGCGCGCTTCGGGAGCGATCGTCTGCACCAGCACCTTGCCGACCCCGCCGCGTCCGACCCGCCCGGCGAGCTGGGCGATCAACGCGAACGTGCGCTCCTCGGCGCGGAAGTCGGGAAAGCGCAAGGTGGCGTCGGCGTCGAGCACGACCCCGAGCTTCACGTCGGGGAAGTCGTGGCCCTTGGCGACCATTTGTGTGCCGATCAGCACCCCGCATGGAGCCGACTCGAAGCGGCGCAGGATCGTCCCGACGCTCCGCTCGGCGACCGCGCCGGACGTGTCCGCGATGACGTCGGCGTCGAGGCGGAACACGGGGAAGCTGCCGTCATCGAGGACTCCCGCGAGCTCGTGCTGCAAACGCTCAGTGCCGGCGCCATGACGGCCCACCGAAGTCGAGGCGCACTCGCCGCAACGGCTCGGCGCGGGCTCGCGATGGCCACAGTGATGACAGGCCACATAGCCTCCGGCACGGTGCAAGACGAGCGCCACGTCGCATTCCGGGCAGCTCCACACGCGGCCGCAGGAGCGGCAGGAGAGGAAGTTCGACCAGCCGCGTCGGTTGAGCAGCACGATCGCCTTGCCGCGCGTAGCGCGCACGTCGGCAAGCGCGGCGGCGGTCAGCGGGTGCAGACCGTGAGCCTCATCGCGCATGTCGAGCACCTGCACCGCGGGCATCGGGCGACCGTCGACGCGCCGTGGCAGCGTCAGGGAGCTGAGGCGATGAACGCTCTCTGGGCGGGGAGTCGCGCTGCCCGCGAGCAGCAGCGCTCCGCAGCGCTCCGCGCGCCGCGCGGCGACGTCGCGCGCGTCATAGCGCGGGTCGCCTTCGTGCTTGTAGGAGGAGTCATGCTCCTCATCGACGACGATCAGGCCAAGGTCGTCGATCGGCGCGAACACGGCCGAGCGCGGGCCGACACACACACGCGCCTGCCCCGCGCGCAGCCGGCACCACTCGGCGTAGCGCTGGCCGGCGGTAAGCCGCGAGTGCAGCACGGCGACGGTCTCGCCGAAGCGTTCGATGAAGCGCCCGACGATCTGCGGGGTGAGCGAAATCTCGGGCACGAGCACGATCGCGCCGCGGCCCTGCTCGAGCGCAGCGGCGGACGCGCGGAGGTAGATCTCGGTCTTGCCGGAGCCGGTCACACCGTGCAGCAGCCGCTGTTGGCAACGCCGCTCGGCGAGCGTCGCCAGCAGCGGCTCGAGCGCCGCCTGCTGGTCCGGCGTCAACGGGGGCGGATGCGGGCTGCGCGCGCCGACGGATAGATGGCGCGGAGCGGCGACGGCGCGGCGCTTGCGGCCGCTGAGCCGGCGAGCAGCTCCGGGAGGCAGCACGAGCGTGAGCGCGCGGGCGATCGTCGAGCAATACTCGGCGGCGATCCATTCGGCCAGCTCGACCAGCTCCGCGGGCACGCCGAGCTCGAGCGCGCGCAGCGGCGCGAGCAGCTTCTCCTCTGAGATCTCGCTCGACTCGACCAAACCGACGACGACGCCGAGCACCTCGCGGCGCCCGAACGGCACGACCAGCATCGAGCCGATATCCACGACGCCGCCGCGCAGCTCCTCCGGCAAGCGGTAGTCGAACGGCCCCCGCAGCGCACGGGCCGTCGTCATCGGCTCCACCTGGGCGATCGCTCCCATCGCCCTGACGTTAGGTCAGAGCCCGGCGGCAGCGCGCAGCGCGGCGGCCTTGTCGGTCCGCTCCCACGTGAAGTCATGGTCGTCGCGGCCGAAGTGACCGTAGGCGGCCGTCTTCTGATAGATCGGGCGGTGCAGTTTGAGCTCCTCGCGGAACGCGCCCGGGCGCAGGTCGAAGACTTCATCGACGGCGCGCGCAATCTGGCCGCGGGTGCGCTCCTCCTTCTCGGTGCCGAACGTCTCGACCATCACCGACACGGGATGCGCGACGCCGATCGCATAGGCGACCTGCACTTCGGCGCGCGCTGCCAGGCCAGCCGCGACGATGTTCTTAGCGACCCACCGCGCCGCATAGGCGGCGGAGCGGTCGACCTTGGAGGGGTCCTTGCCGGAGAACGCGCCGCCGCCGTGGCGGGCCATGCCGCCGTAGGTGTCGACGATGATCTTGCGGCCGGTGAGGCCGCAGTCGCCCATCGGCCCACCGATCACAAAGCGGCCGGTGGGGTTGACGAGGAAGTTGCGCGTGAGCTTCTTCTCGTCGTAGAGCTCGGCGGGGAGCACCGGGCGCAGCACGTGCTCGAGCAGGTCGGGCTTGATCAGGGACTCTGTGTCGATGCCGTCGGCGTGCTGGGTGGAGATCAGGATCTTTTCGATCTCCACGGGCCGCCCGTCCTGATAGCGGACGGTCACCTGGGTCTTGCCGTCGGGTCGCAGATAGGGAATGACCTCTCCCTTGCGGACCTCGGAGAGGCGCTTGGCGAGCTTGTGCGCGAGCGCGATCGGCAGCGGCATCAACTCCTCGGTCTCCTCAGAGGCGTAGCCGAACATCATCCCCTGGTCGCCGGCGCCGGCGACATCCAGCTCATCCTCGTCGGCGGGGTCGTGACGAGTCTCATACGCCGCGTCGACGCCCTGGGCGATGTCGGGAGACTGCTTGTCGATCGCGTTGATGACGGCGCAGGTGTCGCAATCGAAGCCGTAAGTCGCGTTGTCGTAGCCGATCTTGCGCACCGTCTCGCGCGCGATCTCCTGGATGTCGACGTAGGTGTCGGTGGAGATCTCGCCCGAGACCACGATCAGCCCCGTATTGACGAGCGTCTCGCATGCGACGCGGCCGTAAGGATCGTCGGTGAGGACGGCGTCCAGCACGCCGTCTGAGATCTGGTCAGCGATCTTGTCCGGGTGTCCCTCAGTGACGGACTCGGAGGTGAACAGGAACTCGTTGTCGGAAAGCTCGGTCATGGTTTGAGAAGCTCGCTCCAGGTCGTCGTTCGCGGGCGGGTCCGGGAAAGTCGGGAAAGTCTAGGGGAATCGGGAGGCCGGGCCCCGCAGAGCGGAGAACGGGCTTCGTCAGGGCCTGTCAGGGCGTGCTTGCGCTGACACGGACCCCGTCCTTGGGCTCGCCCTTGGAGCGCGAGCGCGTTTCTGCGCCGCCGCGTTCGCCGCGTTCGACGAAGTCGATGATCAGCGGCACGCCATCCATGCCGTAGCGGGCGCGCAGACGGTTCTCGACGAAGTAGGCGTAGTCGCGGGTGACGCGCGTACGGGAGTTGACCTGGATCGCGAAGCGCGGCGGGCGCTCGCCGATCTGGGCCATGTAAATCAGCTTGAGACGGTGTTGAGAGGAGCCGCGGCGCGTGCCCACGGGCGGCTGGCGGGCCTGGACCGTCTCCGACAGGAAGCGGTTCAGCTCGGGGGTCGGGATGCGCCCGGACATACGGTCGCCGAGCGCGATCGCCTCGGTCAGAAGGCGCGAGACGTGCCGGCCGGTCTTGGCGCTGACGGTCAGCACGCGCGGGCGCAAGCGCAGCTTCTGCGCCACGCGGCCGCGCTCGTGGTCGAGATCCGCCTCGGAGCGCGGGTGGGCGTCGTCGCCGATGACGTCCCACTTGTTCAGCACGATCGCCGTCGCGCAGCCCGCCTTCATCGCCAGTTCGGCGATGCGCAGATCCTGCGCGGTTACGCCGTCGGCGGCGTCGCACACCACGAGCGCCACGTCCGCACGCTCAGCGGCGCGCTGGGAGCGCAGGGCGGTGTAGTACTCGACCGAGTCTGAGACCTTCGACTGGCGGCGCATGCCGGCGGTGTCGACGAGCACGAGCTTGCGCTCGCCGACGAGCAGCGGCATATCGATCGCGTCGCGCGTGGTGCCCGCCAAGGGCGAGACGATCACCCGCTCCTCGCCGAGGAAGCGGTTGACGAGCGAGGACTTGCCGACGTTCGGCCGCCCGATGACCGCCAAGCGCACAGTATCTTCCGCGGAGGTCTCCTCGCCGGCAGGAAGCAGCTCGACGATCCGGTCGAGTAGATCGCCCGTGCCAAGCCCCTGCGCCGCGGACACCGCCAGCGGCGCTCCCAGGCCGAGGCGATGAAACTCGCTCGCGAGCGAGAGCTCCGCGACGGAGTCGCACTTGTTGGCCGCGACGATCGTGGGCAGCGGCGAGCGGCGCAGCAGGTCGGCCAGCTCCTCGTCGCCCGCTCGCACACCGGCACGGGCGTCGACCACAAGCACCGCCACCTGGGCGTCGGCGAGACCGGCGCGCGCCTGGTCGCGGATCGAGCCGGCGAGCGGGTCCTCGTCCTGGAAGTCGACCCCGCCGGTGTCGATCAGCTTGAACTGGCGCGCGTTCCACTCGCAGTCGAGCTCCTTGCGATCGCGCGTCACCCCCGGGCGCTCGTGCACGACCGCCTCGCGGGTGCCCGTGAGGCGGTTGATCAGCGAGGACTTCCCGACGTTTGGATAGCCGACGATCGCAACCTTCATCAGGTGAGTATGACTAGTACACGCCGTCGAAAGCGCCGCGTTTCGGCGTCAGGCCGACGCCGCGGCGGCTCGCGCCAGCTTCGCGATGCGCTCGACCACCTGTCCGATCGACAGCGCGGTCGTGTCGAGCATCACCGCGTCGGGTGCTGGCAACAGCGGGCTGGCCGCGCGCGCGGAGTCACGCTGATCGCGCAGCGTCTGCTCGGCGAGCACGGTCCCGGCGTCTGCCCCCAGCTCAGCCGCGCGGCGGCTTGCGCGCTCCGCCGGATCGGCCGTCAGGAAGACCTTCACGGCAGCGTTAGGGACGACGACCGTGCCGATGTCGCGCCCCTCGGCAACCCAGTCGCCGCGGGCCATCACCTCGCGCTGGACATCTACGAGCGCCTCGCGCACGCCTGGGTCTGCGGCCACACGCGAGGCGGCCTCGGAGATCTCGGGCGCACGGATCGCGTCGGTCACATCGCGACCGTCGAGCAGGACACGGGCGCCGAGATCGATCTTTGCGGAGCGCGCGAGGTCAGCAGGCGCCCGCTCGGGCGCGCCGAGCGAAAGCAGCGCCACACAGCGATACATCGCGCCGCTGTCCAGATAGGTGTAGCCGAGTCGATCGGCGAGCGCACGCGCGACCGTGGACTTGCCGGCGCCCGCGGGGCCGTCGATCGCTACGAGCATCGCAACGCGGCGCGCGTCATCCGAGCAGTCCCGTCAGGTCGGCGACGAAGCCGGGGTATGACACGGCGGCCACCTCCATCCCCAGCACCTCGACGCCCTCGCGCGAGGCCAGGCCCGCGACGGCTCCCATCATCGCGAGGCGATGGTCGCCGCGAGCGTCGATCACGCCCCCGCGCAGACCGCCGCCACCGCGTACGGCGAAGCCGTCCTCGGTCGCCTCGATGTCGCCGCCGAGACCGCGCAGGCCGTCGACCACTCCCGCGATGCGATCGGACTCCTTCACACGCATCTCCTGCGCTCCATGTACGACCGTCTCGCCCTCGGCAAAGCAGCCGAGCAGCGCCACAAGGGACAGCTCGTCGATCGCAAGCGGCACCTCCTCGGCCTCGACCACGGTGCCCTCAAGCGCCCCGTGGGCGACGTCGAGGTCGCTGATCGGCTCTGCCGCGAGGAGCTCGCCCGTCTCGTCCTCGAGGTCGCCGAGCACGATCCCGCGCATGCGTCGCACCACCCGCAGGAAGCCGGTGCGCGTCCAGTTGACCCCGACGTCGCCGATCAGTAGACGCGAGCCCGGGACGAGCACGCCGGCCGCGACCATGAACGCCGCCGAGCTCGGATCGCCGGGGACCCGCACCTGCTCGAGCACGAGCTCATCGGCGTTGACGACGGTCACGTGGCGACCGTTGCGGTGGATGTCAACGCCTGCCCGCATGAGCATCCGCTCGGTGTGGTCGCGGCTGCGCGCGGGCTCGCCGACGGTCGTGGCGCCGTCGGCGGCGAGCGCGGCCAACAGTACGCAAGACTTGACTTGGGCGCTTGCGACCGGCAGCTCGTATGCGATCGCGCGCAGATGCGCGCCGCGTATCGTGAGCGGCGGGAAGCGGCCGTCGGCGGCGTCGAGCTCGGCGCCCATCAACCGCAGCGGATCGGCGATCCGGTCGACCGGGCGGCGACGGATCGAGTCGTCGCCGTCGAGCGTGAAAGCGCGGCCCTCCTGCGCCGCGAGCCATCCCGGAAGCAGGCGCATGAGCGTACCGGCGTTGCCCACGTCGATCGGCCCGTCCGACTGGCGTGCCTCGCGCAAGCCACTGCCGCGCACGACGATCTCGCGCTCGCGAACCTCGACCAACGCGCCGAGCGCGCGCACGGCGTCGAGTGTCGAGGTGGTGTCGGCGGCGTGCAGGTAGTTCTCGATTCGCACCGGCTCCGAGGCCATTGCGCCGAGCAGGGCCGCACGATGGGAGATCGACTTATCGGCCGGAGCGGTGAGCTCGCCGGAAAGCCCGCTGCGCGCGGGCTCGAAGCGCATGTTCATGCGGGCAGTATGACCGGGGTCGTGCCCCGATCCCGTTCATCGGAGGCGAGTCCGCAAACCGATCCCGGCTGGCTTGCGGAGATCCGGACCTCAGATCTCGTCGTTGCGGCGGTAGCCGAGCCGCGCGGCGATGCGATCGGCTGTCGATATGAGATGCGGGCCGAGATGCTCGACGAGCTCGTCGAGTGAGATCGTGGCGGTGGGCGCGAGGATGTCGATCGCGGCGATGACGTCTCGAGACTCGTTGCGGACGGGCGCGGCGATCGCTTGCCAGCCTGCGATCAGCTCCTCCTCGTCGACCGCGAACCCCGCCTCGTGTACGTGCTCAAGCTCGGCGCGCAGCGCTTTCTTGGAGCCGATCGTGTTGGGCCCGCGCTTGGCGAGGGTCATGTCTGCGATCAGCCCGCGCTGCTCGTTCTCTGGCAGGTGCGCGAGCAGGACCTTGCCAATCGCGGTGCAGTAGGCGGGAAGTTTGGAGCCTGCGCCCAGATCGAGGTCGACCTTGGCCTTGCCGCGCCGGCGGGCGGCGGCATAGTCGACGTATACGATCTCCGTGCCGTCCAACACCGCGAGGCTTACGCTATAAGCGATACGCCGGCGCAGCTCCTCCACATACGGGTGGGCATGCTCACGCAGCCCTGTTGCGTTCAGCGCCGCCATGCCAAGGTTGGTCACGCCCAGGCCGAGGCGATACTTGCGCGACGCGCCCTGCTCGAGATAACCGAGCGCGACGAGCGTGATCACGTAGCGATGTGTGGTCGAGCGACTCATCCCCAGCTCGTCGGCGATGTCGGCGATGCCGAGGATCCGGCGCTCCGGAGTGAAGCAGCCGAGGATCGCGAGGCCCCGCTCGAGCGACTGCGAATAGCGCGGCTCACGCAAGCTGGGCACCGACCACTCGGAATTGCGGCTGATCACTGGCGGAACGCGTCTGTCAGGTGACAATTTTGATCCCTTATGTCCGCACGGCCCGAGGAAATCGCACGGAAGATCCGCGGGCGGCTGATGTCGAAGAGGCCTTCATAAACAGCAGAAATCATACAAGGTGACCCTGCCGTTCCGCCCCGGCCTTTAGAGCGATGTGCATGATTTGCAGGGAGATATCAGGCAATAGACAGATCTATGCGAATAGTTACACCATCAAGCAGCTAGGTCTTATAAACGATTCAGATGGAAATAGTCGACTTACCACCCCAGTATGAACCTAGGCAGGTCCTAACCTGGTGTCGATTCAGACATGAGAACTTGTCGAAAATCCGCAAGGCAAAGGCTTTGGGCTACGGTCCAGAAGACGCGCCTCTCACGGAGGGCGATTCGAACCCGATAAACACCATGTCTGCACATGACCGCAAGAGCACCCAGCGCGAGCGTCTACTGAACGGAATGGTCGCGGCGGCCAACCGCTACGGGTACGCCGGCGCCAACGTCTCTCAGGTAATCGCCAACGCCGGGGTTTCGCGGCCCACTTTCTACGACTACTTCGCCGACAAGGACGACTGCTTTCTCGCCGCACATCACGAGATCGCTCAGCGCGTGCTCGGGCTGGTACATCATGCCGTCGAGCACGGGCCACCCGAGCATGCCGTACAGCAGGCCATCGCGGCGTTGATCGAGTTCGCCGGCTCAGACCCGGCCGGAGCTCGCTTTCTGACGAACGAGATCATGGCCGGCGGCCCGCGCGCGCTCGACGAGCGCGACCGCACGCTTGGCCAGATCGAGCAGATCGTCGAGCTGACACTGAGACGAGTCCCGGCAGACGCGTCGAGCCCCGACCTGCCGACGAGGCTCGCGATCGGCGCCGTCCATTGGCTGCTCGCGCCGATTCTGCGCCGCGGCGAGAGCGATCTGAGCGAGCTCGCAGATGACCTGGACAGCTGGATTACAAGCTACGACCGGCCCGTGGCGGGGCATCGCTGGCGTACGCTCGAGCCTGGGCCGGCGATCCCCCCCTCGCCACATGTCTCAGAGCTGTCGCTGGAGGCGCCCTCGCCGCTGCCTCGGGGACGCCCGCGCACATCTGCGGCCGAGGTCGCGCGCAATCAGCGCGAACGGATCCTGTTCGCTACCGCCGAGGTGGCCGTCGAGAAGGGCTACTCCGCCACGCGGATTGCCGACATCACGGCTGCCGCGGGGGTCGACGGACGCGTCTTCTACGCCCATTTTCGCGACAAGCAGCAGGCCTTCCTCGCCGTGCACGAGCTCGGCGTCCAGCAGGTGATGGCTACCTCGGCCGGTGCGTACTTCAGCGGCGCCACGTGGCCGGAGCGCGTGTGGGAAGGCGTACGCGCGAGCGCCCATTTCAACGCGTCCTACCCGGTTGTGTCCCACATCGGGTTCGTCGAGTCCCACGCGGTCGGCTCCTCCGCCCTGCAGCGCATTGACGACAGCCGCACAGCGTTTACGATCTTTCTTCAGGAGGGCTATCAGCAGAACGCGGGGTCGCCGCCGCGAGGGGCGCTCGAGGTGATCGCAGCGGCGGCTTTCGAGATCGGCTACCGCCAGATGCGCAGCGGCAAGGGACGTGAAATGCCCCATTTTGCTCCCCTCGTCGTCTACCTCTGTCTCGCCCCGTTCCTCGATCCCGAGGTGGCCACGGAGTTCGTGGACAAGAAGCTCTCAGAGCTCGATAGCTATCTGCTGAGCTGCAGTGGGTAGCCCAAAGCCCCTCGATCGCGCACATCCGCGGCGACTCACGCGCGCGCGACGGGGAAGCCCAGCTCCGCGATCAGCTCGCGGGCGCGCTCGAGACCTCTGGCGCCGCTGATCCACAGCGCGACGATCCCCTGGCGGTTGTCCTCCGAGGGCGACAGCGCCATGTCGACGATGTTCACGCCGGCGCGGCCCAACGCCAACGCGATCTCGGCGATCACGCCCGGGCGGTTGGGGACCGAGGCGCGCAGCTCGAGCAGAGCCTCGCCGCCGATTCCGCCGGCGAGGCCGGCGCCCAACAGCGCGTCGCGATCGGAGCGCGCGCGCTCGTTCCACGCTGCGATTGCCGCCGCATCGCCCACCTGCAGAGCAGTGCGCACCTCACCCAGCCGACCTGCGAGCTCGTCGATGGCCCCGAGCAGCGCATCGCGGTTCGACAGGTAGATGTCCGTCCAGATCGCGCTGTTCGCGCCGGCCACGCGCGTGGCGTCACGAAAGCTCGGGCCGACCGCGGGCAGGCGCTCATCCACGTCGAGCGCGTCCGCTGCCTGGGTCACAAGCAGATTCGCAAGCACATGTGGCAGGTGCGATACATAGGCCATCAAACGGTCGTGCGTAAAGGCGTCGATCGCGGTGGGCTGCGCCCCAAAGCTCCGCAGCAGACGATGCAATCGCTCGTATAACACTCCCGCGGTGCCCGGCGCCGGGGTCAGATACCAGGTCGCGCCTTCGAACAGATCCGCGCGCGCGTGCTCGACGCCCGCGGTCTCCGCGCCCGCCAGCGGATGGCCGCCGACGAAGCGCTCGTCGGCCGACGCAACGTCCACGACCGCGCGCTTGGTCGAGCCCACATCGCTCACGACACAGTCCGCTCCCACATGCGCAAGCGCCTCGCCGATGGTGGCCGCGAGCGCGCCGACCGGCGCCGCCACGAACACGACCTCGGCGCCCGCGACAACCCCGGGGATATCCGAGGCCTGCGAATCGATCGCACCCAGCTCGAGCGCGCTCGCGCGCACGTGCGGATCGGGGTCGTACCCGCACACCCGCGCGCCGACGCGCCGCGCGGCGAGACCGATTGAGCCCCCGATCAGCCCGACGCCGATGAGCGCGACCTTCACGCCGGGCCGATCGCTCACGCGACGCTGAGCGCCTTGCCCGCTAGCTCGGCAGCCCGCTCGACGGCGACAGCGTAAGCGGCGAAGCTCTCAGCCCGCAACGCCTGCGGCCCGTCGCAGATCGCCTCGTCCGGGTTGGGGTGCACCTCGACGATGATCCCGTCCGCGCCGACGGCCGCCGCGGCAAGCGACAGCGGCAGCACTAGCTCGCGCCGGCCCGCGGCATGGCTTGGATCGACGATCACGGGCAGATGGGAGAGCTCCTGAAGCACCGGCACGGCCATCAGGTCGAGGGTGAAGCGGTAGGCAGTCTCGAACGTGCGGATGCCGCGCTCGCAGAGCATCACGTTGGGGTTGCCTTCCTTGAGGATGTACTCGGCCGCCATCAGCAGCTCATCGAGCGTCGAGGACAGCCCACGCTTGAGCAGCGCCGGGCAACCCGAGCGGCCGACCTCGGCGAGGAGCGGGTAGTTCTGCATGTTGCGAGCACCGATCTGCACGACGTCTGCGACCTCCAAGACGGGTTCGAGGTCGCGCATATCCATCAGCTCGGTCACGACCGGAAGCCCCGTCTCGGCCTTCGCCTCGGCGAGCAGTTTCAAACCCTCCTGCCCGAGGCCTTGGAACGCGTATGGAGAGGTGCGCGGCTTGTAAGCGCCGCCACGCAAAAGCGTCGCGCCCGCGTCGCGCACCACACGAGCGGTCTCTAGCGTCTGCTCGCGCGACTCGACCGTGCAGGGACCGGCGATCAACGCGAAATGCTCGCCGCCGACCTTGCGCCCGCCGATGTCGAGAACCGTGCGCTCACCATGGGTGATCTGTAACGAGGCGAGCTTGTACGGCTTGAGGATCGGCACCACGCGGTCGACGCCGGCTTGACCCTCGAGGCCGAGGCTCGTGACGTTCGCGTCCTGCTCGACGTCGCCGATCGCCCCGATCACGGTCACTCGCGTGCCGGTGCTGCGATGGGCACGCGCGCCCACGCGCTCGATCTTGGCAACGACCGCGTCGACCTCATCGTCGGTCGCGGTCTCCTTCATGACGATCATCATCTACTCATCCTTTCACTACTGCGCCTGGAATTGTTAATTGGCTGCCGCCGGTCGTGAGGACGCGCTATGCGCGTCGAAGAGATGGCGCTCGGTCAGAAACGACCCGGTGCGACTGCCACAGCCCGCTCACGCGCGGACAGGAGCCGGAGCGCCTAAATAAATCGCCAGGCGTAGGACGGCCAAGAGGCGCGGGCGGGGGATGTGCAAGCCGAAGCGGTCATGGTCGTCTCCGACCGTTGTAGCACCTTTACAGCACGTCGGCAAGCGCCGCCAGGAAGCGCGTGTTTTCATCTGCCGTGCCATAGGTGACGCGCAGCGCCGCCGTCTCGCTTCCGAGCGCGGCGCCGCCGCGGACGAGCACGCCACGCTCGGCCAGGCCGCGCATGACCTCCTCCTCGTCGCGCCCTTCGAGGTGAAACCAGCAGAAGTTGGCCTGGGACTCCGCCGGAGCGAGACCGAGCGCGCGCAAGCCCTCCTCGACCGAGATGCGCTCGGCGACGGTGCGCGTGACGCGTTCGGTGACGGTGTCCTGGTGGGCGAGCGCCTCGGTCGCGGCGGCTTGGGCGAGAGCGTTGCAGAAGAACGGCTGGCGGACCTGGTCGACCGCGCGTGGCAGCGCATCGGAGCCGCACAGCGCAAAGCCGGCGCGCAGCCCACACAGTCCGTAGACCTTGGAGAAGGTGCGCAGCAGCACGAGGTTCGGGTGGGAGTCGAGCAGTTCGATCGAGCTGTCGGGGTCCTCGAGCAGGTTGAACTCGCAGTAGGCCTCGTCGACGATCACGCACACGTGCGCGGGGACCTCGGCCAGAAACGTGGCTATGTCGCCTAACGGCAACGCCGTGGAGGTCGGGTTGTTCGGGTTGCAGACGATCACGAGCCGCGTGGCGACGGTGATCTCCGCCAGCATCGCCTCGAGGTCGTGGCGCTCTGAGCCATCGAGCGGAACGGTCACAGCGCGCGCGCCGGAGGCTGCCGACAGGTGGGGATAGACCGAGAACGACGGCCACGCGTACACGAGCTCGGCCCCCGGCTCGAGCAACGCCTCGCCGGCCGCGAGCAGGATGTCGCATGAGCCGTTGCCGATCGCGATCCGCTCGGCCGGCACGCCATAGCGGTCGCTCAGACGCGCGCGAAGCAGCGAGTTGGAGGGGTCGGGATAGCGGTTCAGGCTCTCCAGCGCGCGCTCGATCGCCATGCGCACGGCCGGCAGTGGCGGGTAGGGCGACTCGTTGCTCGCGAGGCGTACCGGGGGCACGTCCTGCGCATAGCCCCCCGCCGCCGGATAGACGGGAATGCGCGCGATGCGCTCTGAGAACTCGATTGCCATGCGCCTATTGTGCCGCGTGACGCCCGCCGCTGGCGTGGCGTGCGACCGCGCCGCCTCCAGCTCGCCGTCCCACGCGGCAGTGGCAAGGCCTACTGCGCCGCTTGTAAGTCGGCTCGCAGCGTGGCGGCGTCGCCGAGATAGACGTGCTTGGCGGTGTGATCGTCGTCGGCGTGGTAGTGGATCAGCACGCGGATCACACGCGGCAGCGAACGGGGCACGGCGATCTCCCGCGCGCACAGGAGCGGCACGCCGTCGAAGCCCAGAGCGCGCGCCGCCACGGCGGGAAACTCGGCGTTGAGGTCGTTCGTGGCCGTGAAGATGCAGCTCACTACGTGCTCCGGAGCGAGCGCGTTGCGCTCCATGATCGCCTGCATCAGCTCGGTGGTGGCGGCGAGGATGTCTTGGGCGTCGTTGCGGTCGACGCTGATGGCGCCCCGCAGGGCGAAGAGGCGCATGGACGCGATTGTGTCAGGACCTGTCTCCCCACGCGCGTGCGGTCACCGCGCCAGCGGCACGAAGCGCCGCGTGGTCGGGCCTCGCGCTCAGTGCGCTCGCAGACGCTCGACCTCGGCCGCGCTCAGCCGCCGGTGCGCGCCGGGGGCGAGCCCGTCGAGGAGCAACGACCCGAAGGCGGTGCGTCGCAGCTCGAGCACCGGATGGCCGACGGCGTCGCACATGCGTCGCACCTGGCGGTTGCGCCCCTCGTGAATCGTCAGCTCGATCGCATCCTTGCCTGCACGCCGCACCCGGGCGGGCGCCGTGAGACCGTCGTCGAGCTCTACCCCCAAGCGCAGGGCGCGCAGCTCCGCGTCCTTCACCGGGCCGCCACCCACCCGCGCGAGGTAGGTCTTGGGGACCTCGAAGCTCGGGTGGGTGAGCCGGTTGGCGAGCTCGCCATCGTTGGTCAGCAGGATCAGTCCGCTCGAGTCGGCGTCGAGCCTGCCCACTGGATACAGGCGCAGCCGCTCGGCGGGTGCCAGCTCGATCACGGTCGGGCGGCCGTGCGTGTCGCGCGCGGTGGAGACGACCCCGACGGGCTTGTGCACCGCATAGACGACACGCGGCTCGGGCCCGGACACGACCCGACCGTCAACGCTCACCCGACTGTCCGCATCGACATCGTGCGCCGGATCGGTGACGAGCGCTCCGCCGACGGTCACGTGTCCGTGGGCGATCAGCCGCTCGGCCGCGCGCCGCGAGGCGACGCCTGCGTGGGCGAGATACTTGGCTAGGCGCATCGACTCGGATCTTCGACGAAGTGCATCTGCTGCAACCATAAGACCCACGGCAGGCGCTCCAAGCACCGACCGCACGCCGACAGCTCATGGATTTGAAGCTTCTCGATCAGACGCTCGCCGACCACGGCGAGCCCCCGTTTCGTGCGCGCCAGGTATGGGCGTGGGCGGCCAAGGGCGCGAGTGGCTACGGGGAGATGACGAACCTGGCCGCCTCCTTGCGCGACGCCCTCGAGCGCGAGCTGCCGTTCTCGAGCCTGACCGTGCAAGAGGAGAGGCACGCAAGCGACGGCACCGTAAAGGCGCTGTTTACTACCGCCGACGGAAGATCGGTCGAGGCGGTGCTGATGCGCTATCGCGATACCCCGTCGCGAGGCGCACGCGGGCGGCGCTCGATCTGCGTCTCCTCGCAGTCCGGCTGCCCGCTGACGTGCACGTTCTGCGCGACCGGGCAGATGAAGTTCGCCCGCAACCTCACGGCTTCGGAGATCATCGACCAGGCGCTACACTTCCGCCGGATCGAGCAGATCGACCATTGCGTGTTCATGGGCATGGGCGAGCCGATGCTGAACCTCGAGAACGTGCTCGCCGCGTGCGAGCGCCTGCCGGACATCGGCATCACTCACAGGCGCACGGCGATCTCGACGGTGGGCTGGATACCGGGGATCGAGCGGTTGGCCGAGCAGGACATGCCGCTGCGGTTGGCGCTCTCGTTGCACGCGGCCGACGAGGCGCTGCGCTCGGAGCTGATGCCCGTCAACGACCGTTATCCACTCGCCGACGTGATCGCGGCCTGCCACGCCTTCTACGCCCGCAAGCGGCGCAGGGTGTTCGTGGAGTACGTGATGCTCGCAGGCGTCAACGACCGCTACGAGCAGGCGCTCGCGCTGGCCCGAGCGCTGTCCGGCAGGCGCGAGGAGCCCCCGATCTTCAAGGTCAACCTGATCCCCTACAACCCGACCGACTCGCCCTATCGCGGGTCCTCACGCGAGTCGATCGCCGCATTCCGCACCGCGTTGGAAGCTCGCGGGATCCCTGTCACCGTCCGCCTCACGCGCGGGCGCGACATCGACGCGGCGTGCGGTCAGCTGGCAGCACGAAGCGCCTAACGAAATGCCCCTAGGAACCATGAGGACCACCGCCCGCGCGGGCCTCGCCTGCGCGCAAGAGGCGGTCGCGCAGCTCGGCCTGCTCCTCCGGCGTCGGATCCCAGCGGGCGACGTCTGGTAGATCGTCGAGCGAGCGCAGCCCGAACAGCTTCAGAAACTGCACGCCCGTGCGATAGAGAACCGCGCCGAACTGAGAGTGGCCGGACTCCTCGATCAGACCGCGCTCGAGCAGCGTCGCCGTCGCCGAGTCGGCGCTGACACCGCGGATGCGCGTGATCTCAGGGCGCGATATCGGCTGCAGGTAGGCGACGATCGCGAGTGTCTCGGCCTGCGCCGGCGTGAGGGTGGCCACGCGCTGGCGGCTGAACAGCCGTCTGGCGGCGTCCTCGGCGTGGGGATCGCTCGCGAGCGTCCACCCCCCCGCCAGCTCGCGCAGCGCGATCCCCCGCCGCCCCGGCGCGTACTCCTCGGCGAGCCTCTCGATCGCGGCGCGCACCTCTGCGTCCTCGGCCTGTGTCGCTTCGGCCAGCTCCTTCTCGCTCAGCGGGTCCGGGGCCAGGAACAGGAGCGCCTCGATCGTACGGGTGAGCTCCGCGGTCTCCCCCGCCTGGTCGTCCGCGTCCATCGTCTCGCTCACCCGGCCATCCGCGTCCGTCTTCTCGCTCACCCGGCCATCCTCTCGGCCGGCAGCTCCTGCACACGGGCGCGGACGGCGATCTCCCCGAAGCTCTCCTCCTGCTCCCAGTCGACCTCGCCGCGTTTGTATAGCTCCAGCAACGCGAACAGCGTGACCGCGACCGTCATCCGATCCGCGCCGCGCACCGCCTCGTCGAAGCTGAAGCGCCCGCGCCGGAGCAGCCCGCGCAGATGCGTCAAGCGCTCAGCGACCGACACTCGCGGCACACCCATGTGACGCAGGCTGATCTCGGGGGGCATCCGCAACAGCCGGCCGATCGCCTCGCCCAGCACCCGCGGATCCTGGGAGCCGTCCTGAGGTTGGACGATCGTTTGGCGCAAGCTCGCAGGCAGCGGGACAGCGCGAAAGCGCACCCCGCGCTCGCGCTCGAGCAGCTCGCCAAGATGCGCAGCGGCGGCACGGTAGCGGCGGGCGTCGAGCATCCTCGCCAGCAGCTCCTCCGCAGCCTGTTCAGGCTCGATGTCGAGCAGCTCCTCATCGTCGCCCGTCAGCATCAATCGAGACTTCAGCTCAAGCAGCGCCGCGATCAGCACGATGAACTCGGTCGCCGTCTCCAGATCCAGCTCGCCGCGCGCCTCCAGGTGGTCGAGGTAAGCCAGCACGACTTCCGCCAGCTGCAGCTCGAGCAGGTCCACCTCTTCGCGCAAGATCAGCGTCAGCAGCAGATCGAACGGGCCGCTGAAGATCTCGAGGTCCAGCTCGAGCGAGGCGAGAGTCATTTTCTCACCGTAGCGGCCGGTCCCGACGGGGCGCGCCCACCCCCATGCGCTCGCGCACGTCGGCGAGCGTCTCGCCCGCGATCTCCCGCGCCTGCTTGGCCCCGTCCGCGAGGATCGCCTCGAGCCTCGGCTCATCGCCACGTAAAGCGGTATACCGCTCACGCACCGGCTCCAGATAGTCGATCACCGCGCTCGCGACCGCGCTCTTAAGCTCGCCATAACGCACATCCTTCAACTCCGCCTCGATCTCCTCCGGCGTCCGTCCGCGTACGGCCGCAAAGATCTCGATCAGGTTGGTGATGCCCGGCTTGTCGGCTCCACGACGCACCTCGCTGCCAGAGTCGGTGACCGCGCGCTTGAGCTTCTTCTCGATCGCCGCCGGCTCGTCGGTGACGTAGACGGTGCCCTCGACCGAGCCCGTCGTGGTCGACATCTTGTTCTCCGGGCGCTGCAGGTCCATGATCCGCGCACCGACCGCCGGGATCCGGTGCTCGGGCACGACGAGCGTGTCACCGAAGCGAGCGTTGAAGCGCTGAGCGACGTCACGCATCAGCTCGACGTGCTGGCGCTGATCGTCGCCGACCGGCACCTCCTGGGCGCGGTAGGCGAGCACGTCGGAGGCCATCAGCACGGGGTAGAAGAACAGCCCCGCGGTGGCAAGCTCGCGCGCCGAGCCGGCCTTGTCCTTGAACTGAGTCATCCGCGACAGCTCGCCGTAGGAGGTGACGCTCGACAGCAGCCAGGTCAGCTCGGTGTGCTCGCGCACGTCGCTCTGGCGGAACAGCACGCAGCGCTCGGGGTCGAGACCCGCGGCCAGCATCACCGCGAGGAGGTCGTACAGCCCGGCCCGCAACTCGGCCGGGTCGTATGCCACGGTCAACGCGTGGAGGTCGACGATGCAGAAGATAGCCTCCCCGCGCTCCTGTCCTGCAACGTACTGCGTGATCGCGCCGATGTAGTTGCCTAGGTGCTTGCGCCCGGTGGGCTGGATGCCGGAGAAGATGCGCATTGGCTGGGAGCGTAGCGGAGGCAGATCGCCGTCGAGCAAGGCCTGGCGTACTGCTCTTTTTGATAGGCGTTCTTAGAGTCCAGGTCTACTCAAAGCTAATTGGCTCACAGGTCGATCATCGCCGTCCAGGCCCACGAGCCACTCCTGAACCGCCAGCGCCGTCTTCTCGACATGCTCCTCCATCATCGAGAAGTGATTACCCGGTACCTCCACGGAAGCCTGGGTGGAATGCCAGGAGGATCTCCACTCACCACTGACTTGACCAGCCATCGGCTCTGCCGCTCGAACGAGCATGATCGGCGACGCTATTTTTTGGGGCTCCCATTCAGCGAAAAGTCGACCATAGGCTGCCATCGCGATCAGCCCAGCATCGTCCGGTGATTTATATGTCTGCCCTCGCTCGAACATGCCGTCGAGCACTTGTGGCATGACATTTGGCAGGTTCGAGCTCGTGTATGTGTCTATCAGTACGACCGCGGCCGGCCCGCTACCGAGGCGCTCGAGCTCGGCGGCAACTGCATAAGCCAGGAGCCCACCCGTAGAGTGTCCGGCGAGGACGACCGGCGAACCGGCCGTCTGGCGCCGAACGGCCTCGGCCTGCGTTTCGACAGCGACCTGGAAGGTGCCCGGAATCGGTTCTCCCTGGATAAATCCTGGATTGGGAAGCACCGATAGATCTCTGTTCCCATGAAAGGCTCTTGCAAATTTCGCGTACTGATGCGGACCAGCGGTCGCGATCAGCGAAGGAAAACAGAGCAAACCCAGCCGGCTGACACCTTTGGAGAGTCGCACCGCTTCTGGAGCTTCATCGGGACCCAGTCGAATATCGAAAGTTGGATAGAACTGCGAGGCGGTCGCAAGCATATCCAAGTACTCGCTCATCTTTCCTAAGCTGTGCGCCTGTCGAAACAGCGCGCTGATGGTGCTCGTTGACTCGCCGCCAATGGGAGCGTGAGCCGCCCGCGCTTCTGTTGGATGAGATAGATCCTCGCGACGTTCGACAACCGGCTCCAACTCGGCTCCCACGTAACTGGCGAGCTCGGCCGATGTTGGGTAGTCAAAGGCAATCGTAACCGGCATCCGCAGGCCAGTAACGGTATTCAGCCGGTTGCGAAGCTCTACTGCCGCCAGTGAGTCAAAGCCGAGCTCGAGAAATTTGCGCTCCGGCGGTATCTCATCTGATGACTCATGCCCCAGCACGACTGCGACGTGGGCGCGGATCTCCTCTAGCAGCAGATGCTCACGCTCGTCCTTTGATACGTCGCTCAGACGCCTAGCGAGAGACCCTTTGGCACCACCCCTCGACTTGCTTGACGATACGCGGACACGGACAAGCGCCGACAGCATCCTCGGCAGCGCACCAGATTTGGCCTCAGCCCGCAGCACGCCCAGATCGATACGAGCTGGAACAACCATCGCCTCACCGCTGGCAAGCGCAGCATCGAAGAGCTCAAGGCCTTCAGCTGGAGAGAGTGAACCGAGGCTTGCGGATCCGGATACGCGTCGGATAGCCGCCTCGTCGAGAAAGCGTCCCATCCCTATGTCATTCCAGGGCGGCCATGCCATCGACGTGGCTACTAGCCCTTGCTCTCTACGATGCTCTGCTAGGGCGTCTAGAAAGACATTTCCCGCGGCATAGTTGCCCTGACCAGGGCCTCCAAAAGTACCTGCTATCGACGAAAACAGCGCAAACGCCTGGAGATTGAGATGGGCGGTGAGCTCGTGCAAATGCAGGGCCGCATCGAGCTTGGGAGCAAGGACGCGATCCACCTGCTCGGGCGTGAGCTCAGTGATCAAGCCATTGTCAAACACTGCTGCCGCGTGCACCACCGCGACGAGCGGATGCTCCTCGGGAACTGAATCGATCAGCGTCTTTACCTGATCGCGATCGGCCACATCACACGCCGCGATCTGGACCCGCGCGCCGAGCCCAGCAAGCTCCTGCTCGAGCTCCGACGCTCCGTCCGCCTCCCTTCCTCGCCGACTCGTGAGCACCACGCTAGAGACCCCGTGCTCAACTACCAGATGGCGTGCTATCGCTCCACCCAATCCTCCCGTACCCCCGGTGATCAGCGCTGTGCCGTTCCGATCGAGCACGAAATGGTCGCCTTCCGTTTTGTCTTGAGCGTCGATCGCAACCCGCTTGAGGCGCGGCGCAAGGATCGTCCCTTCGCGTAAGGCGAGCTGTGATTCATCGGCGCCCAGCGCTCCGCCCAGCGCGCTGAATGAGGATGCGGCTTGATCCAGATCAACAAGCACGAAACGGCCCGGTTGCTCAGATTGTGCGGAGCGCACCAGTCCCCAGAGCGCGGCAACATCCAGTCCAGAAACGCCTTCGCCGGATTGCGCAGCGACGGCGCCCTCGGTCACGAACACAAGTCGCGAGGCGGACATGAGATCAGCCGACAGCCACGCTTGCATGAGCGCGAGCGCCCGATGAAGAGCCGCGTGCGCATCGTGCGCCAGCTCGCTCCCTGCAGTCGCCGCGCCCCCACCTCTAAAATCGACGAGAACACAGCCCGGCGCAGGACTTCCCGCTTCGACGGCGCCGATCAAGGCCTCAATATCGGTCTGTCGTTCAGCACCCTTGCCGGCCGCCCGCAGGGACTGCTCGAGGGCCCCACCATCCTCCCCGAGGACCGCCCATCGATCGACCGGCGATGATGGCGAGACCTGCATCCACTCAGAACGAAAGAGCGAAGCACGACCCGCCAGATTGGCACTGGCAAGCTGCTCAGTGGAGACCTCACGACCTACCAACGCGCCGACCGAGGCAACCATCTCACCCGTATCGTCCGTCACCACCAGCGACATTGTCTCTTCCCCACCTGTGGTGATTCTGGCTCGCAAAGCCGAGGCGCCGGCCGCGTACAGCCTTACGTTGTTCCATGAAAACGGAAGCACCGGGCGACTGCCGTCGTTTGCAACAAGGGAGACGATCAATGCGTGGAACGTCGAGTCCAGCAGCGCGGGGTGTAGCTCGAACAGAGCTGCCTGTGTTCTCTGATCCTCCGGTAAGGCTACCTCGACGAACATCTCCTCGCCGCACCTCCATGCCGCCTTGAGACCTTGAAAGACAGGTCCGTAGTCATAGCCTCGTTCGGCAAGGTCTTCATACAGCCGCTCGACCTCGACGCTCTCGGCACCCGGCGGCGGCCACTCACCACGAGCGAATGCGGCCTGTTGATCGACCGGCGTTGTGTCACCGGGCTCGAGGAGCCCGCTGGCATTACAGACCCATACCTGCTCGTCGTCGCCGATCGACCCCCCATCGGCCCGCGAGTAAATATGCGCTGTCCGCCGACCTTCCTCGTCGGGCTCCTCGACGGATACCTGGAGTTGAACACCTCTTTCTTCGTCAAACACCAGGGGAAATTCGAGCGTGAGTTCGGCTATCTGATCACAGCCGACCTCGCGCCCCGCGCGCAAAAGGATCTCGACGAAACCTGTCCCCGGCAGCAACACCGTGCCAGCCACCGCGTGGTCGGCGATCCAGGGGTGGCTTTGCAGCGATAGTCGTCCCGTGAACAACCAGCCCCCATCACCATCGCTCCCGCCCGCAAGCGGCACCGAGGCCCGCAACAGCGGGTGCTCAGCCGAGGACTGCCCAGCCGCGACGAGATCGCCCACTCCTGCGCCGGCCTCGAGCCAGTAACGCTTGCGCTGAAAAGCATAAGTGGGCAACTCCACCGGCCCTATATCCACACCACCGAACAACACACCCCAATCGACATCCAGATCACGCACGTAAGCCCCGGCGAGCGCCACCAGGAACGTCTCCGCCTGTGCCGCCCGCGGCCGCATGCTGGCCGCGACGAACACACCATCGCCGTCCACGTCCGGGTCCTCTGCCCCGTTCTCTACGCATCCAGTTACCAGCGCGCCGAGAGTACGATCGGGACCGACCTCCAAGAATCGCGTGACCCCCACATCGCTTAGACAAGCCACACCGTCAGCGAAGCGCACGGTGTCCCTCACATGATCCACCCAGTACTCCGGCGATACTGCATCCCCGGCGGAAAGCAATGAACCAGTGACGTTGGAGACGATCGGGATCCGCGGCTCAGAAAAACGCAGACCCTCCGCGACCTCCCTCAACTCGTCGAGCATCGGGGCCATCAACCGAGAATGAAAAGCATGACTCACACGCAAACGCGTGGTCTTATGCCCCCGCTCCCGCCAACCGACATCCAACTGCTGGATCGCCTCCTCATCGCCTGACAGCACGACCGCCCGAGGACCGTTAACGGCAGCCACGGAGACACGACCATCAAGAGCCTGGGCCGACAATCCCTCTCTGGCATCCTCCTCCGAGGCCCGGACAGCCAACATCGCGCCGCCGGCAGGCAAACCTCCCATCAGCCGTCCCCGTGCCGCCACTAAAGCAACTGCATCCTCCAGCGAGAACACGCCCGCAACATGCGCCGCCGAAAGCTCACCAATCGAATGGCCGATCAAATAATCAGGCACAACACCAAAGCTCGCAATCAACCGATAAAGCGCGACCTCGAGCGCAAACAGCGCCGGCTGAGTGAACTGGGTGCGATCCAGCAGCGCCGCCTCATCCGAGCCCTCCTTGGCAAACAACAGTCCCTTCAAAGGCTGCGGTAGATGACTGTCAAACCCCGCGCAGACCTCGTTCAGCGCCTCTGCAAAGAGCGGGAAGGCCCCGTACAGCTCGCTACCCATCCCCGGCCACTGCGATCCCTGCCCAGAAAACAAAAACGCGACCTTCCCACCACCACGCCTATCCACCGAGCGTCCGCCAACCAAGCTATCCACCGACTCCCCACGACAAAGCGCATCAAGACCCGACAGTAAGCCGTCACGATCGGGGCTTACCACCACCGCCCGCCGACCCAGACGCGCACGACGCAACACGAGCGCGGCCGCCACCTCACGCAAATCAAGCTCGGGCCTGGCTCTCAGCCATGCAGCCAAACGAGACGCTTGACCCTCCAACGCCTCCTCGCACGAACCCGAAACCACAAACGGCAACACCCCAGACCCGGCAAGCGCAGCACCCTCCGTCACCGTCCCCGGCGACCCTCCCTTTGCCGCGGCCTTCCGCCGAGGCGGTGGCGCCTCCTCGACAATCACATGCGCATTGGTCCCACTAACACCAAACGAAGAGATCCCAGCCCGCCGCAAACCACTGTCATCGTCACTTTCCCACGACCGCGCCTCGCGCAACAACTCCACGTCGCCCTCCGACCAATCGACGTGCGGCGAGGGCTCATCTACATGCAGCGTCCTCGGCATCACACCATGGCGCATTGCCATCACCATCTTGATCACACCAGCCACACCGGCGGCAGCAGACGTATGACCCATATTCGACTTGATCGACCCCAGCCACAACGGGCGACCTTCGGGACGATCCTGCCCATATGTCGCCAACAACGCTTGCGCCTCGATCGGATCACCTAAGGTGGTGCCGGTCCCATGCGCCTCGACCACATCGACGTCGCCCGAGGACAAGCCCGCGCTGGCCAACGCCCGGCGAATCACACGCTCCTGAGAGGGACCATTAGGCGCCGTCAGCCCATTAGAAGCACCGTCCTGATTCACCGCGGACCCACGCACGACACCTAAAACCTCATGACCCAGCTCCTGCGCGCGCGACAGCCGCTCTAACACCAACAAACCCACCCCCTCCGCAAAGCTAGTCCCGTCGGCGCCCGCACCAAAAGACTTGCAACGCCCATCTGCGGACAAACCACGCTGACGCGAAAAAGCGACGAACATCGCTGGCGTGGAGAGCACCGTCACCCCACCCGCCAACGCCAACCCACACTCGCCTCCACGCAACGCCTGGCAGGCCAAATGAATCGCCACCAGCGACGAAGAGCAAGCGGTATCGATAGAAACCGCCGGACCCTCCAAACCCAGCGTGTACGCAATGCGACCGGACGTCACGCTACCGCCGGCGGCCGACGCAAAATAATCCTCGATCTCCTTTGGCAGACCACCTCCGCCTATACCGTAATCAGAACCCATCGCCCCCGCAAAAACTCCGGTATCACTACCCCTCAAACTCAGCGGGTCGATCCCCGCGACCTCCAACGCCTCCCACGCACGCTCTAATAACAACCGCTGCTGAGGGTCCATCGCTAACGCCTCACGTGGAGAAATCTGGAAATGCTCCGGATCAAAACCACCAACATCGTCGAGAAACCCGCCGTGACGCACATAACACGTGCCCGGACTATCGGGATCGGGGTCATACAAGCGCTCCAAATCCCAACCACGATTGGCGGGGAACCCGCTAATCGCATCGACTCCATCGGCGACGATCTGCCACAGCTCGTCAGGACAGGAGACGCCACCAGGATACCGACAGCTCATCCCCACGACCGCGATCGGCTCTTTGGCCTGCTCTTCGGTTTCCTGCAAGCGCAGGCGAGCGTCGTTCAGATCTACCGCGGCACGCTTCAGATAGGCGCGCAGCTTTTCACTATCGCTCATGACGGACCTCGCTTGTCTTGAGAGGGACCGAGCTCGGAGGCGTCGGACGTCTCATCGAAAAATTGGAACAGCTCCTCGTCCGATGCCGAGTCGATCTTCTGCGCGAGAACCGCACGATCTGAGGATTCCTCCTTGCTCTCGACCTGCGATAGGAGCGTCCTCAGACGCATCGTGATCTGGTCGCGTTCGATTTCATCCGCGACCGCCGTCGAGATCATGCCTCCCAGTTGCTCGAGTGTCGCGACCAGCGAGCCGCCGGTCGGCTTTTCCTGGCCTTTCAGCTTGGTGCGCAGATACTGCGATACCGCAAACGGCGTGGGGTAGTCGAAGACGAGTGTCGACGGGAGCTTAAGATCCGTCGCCTGGCCGAGACGGTTGCGCAGCTCCACCGCACCCAAAGAGTCAAACCCGAGCTCGATAAAACCACGGGTCTCGTCGATCACTTCGGCGGAGGTGTGTCCGAGCACGCTCGCGACCTGGCTCTTGACCAGTGTCAACACGATCGCGTCCCACTCGGATTCTGGTGAGCCGGCGAGCTTTTTCGCCAGCGATTCACCGGCCTCGGCGGAGCGCTTTGCGGGCACGCGTACGAGACCACGCATGATCGCAGGCAGCATTTCCGCTCGCACCAGGTCATGCAGGGCAGCACGATTGAGCCGCGCCAGCAGCAGCAGTGAGCGGTCCATGCCTCGCGCCACCTCGATGAGCTCAAGCCCCTGCTCCTCAGACAGGGCTCCCATACCGATGCGGCCGATACGCCCACGATTCGCCTCACTCAATCCGCCTGTCACCCCGGTGACCCGCTCCCATTCGCCGAAGGCCAGGGAGAGGCCGGGGAGTCCGATCGTGCGGCGATGGTGCGCGAGGGCGTCGAGAAAGACGTTGGCCGCCGCATAGTTGCCCTGACCGGGGCTGCCGGCCGTTCCCGCGAAAGAGGAGAAGAGGATGAACTCCGAGAGCTCCATATCCTTGGTCAGCTCGTGCAGATGCAGCGCGGCGTCCACCTTCGGCGCCATCACCATCGACAGCCGCTCCCCGTCCAGCGACTCGATCACACCGTCATCCAGAACACCCGCGGTGTGGATGACGCTGACGAGGGGGTGTTGGGAGGGTATCGAGGCGATGAGCTGCTCGAGTTGACTGCGGTCTGTGACGTCGCACGCCTCGATTCGTGCCTCGCAGCCGAGCCGCTCAAGCTCCGCCCGCAACGCCACAGCACCCTCGGCGCTCACGCCGCTGCGACTCAGAAGGAGCAGATGACGGGCGCCGTGCTCTGCAGCCAGATGACGCGCCAACAAACCCCCCAGCCCACCAGTGCCCCCGGTAATGAGAATCGTCCCCTCAGGGTCAAGCTCACGCGAGGAGCCCCGCTCCTGCGCCGGTAAGCGACCGAGCCTGGGAGCGTAAAGAATGTTCTGCCTGATCGCAAGCTCCGGCTCCTCGCTACGCAACGCACCATAAAGCGAAGCGGTCGAGACCCGGTCGATATCGATCATCGAAAAATGCTCAGGATGCTCTGAATGAGCACTCCGCAAAAGACCCACAAGAGGCGCCTGCAAAAGATCCAGAGACTCACCCCCCGCAATCGCCAACGCACCTTCACTCACAAGCACAAGCCTCGCCTCCGCCAGACAATCCGAAGAGAGAAAATCCTGCAACAACTCAAGAGCACGCGCACCCATAACATGCACAGCCCCCACCAACCCCCCATCACGCTCACTTCCGTTGCGGCTGCTCTCACGGTCGCTGTCTGGACTAGCGCCCCGACCGTTGTCGCTCGTGCCGCCATCATCGGCGTCCCCTTCGGAGGAGACGAGCGCCTGTGCCCGCACGAGCACGATCTCTGGCGCGGGCGCGGCACCCGTTTCGATCTTGTGCTTGAGATCCTCCAGATCCGCGCAGCGCTCGAGCTCGATACCGGGAGCGGCTTCGATCACGCCATCTTTAAGATCGCCCAGCACCGCGGCGCGGATCGACGAACCGTTGGCTGGCGCGCTGGATATCTCCACCCAATCGAGACAGAAGAGTGAGTCATGACCCCTGCCCCTCGCGCCGCCCCCTTCAAGCGCCCGGCGATCGAGCACGCGCGTCTTGAGATCGCGGACACACAGCGCCGGCGCGCCGGAGCCATCGAGCGCCAGCAAGCTCAGTGGCTGAATCTCTTTACCGGACTCAACCCCTGACGCAGTCGCTGCCAGCGCCTCAGAACCGGTCGCCCCCCCAGCCCCGGACGCAGCCGTGCCAATGCCGCTCAAGCGGATTCGCAGCGAGGTAACGTCGTCTCGACCATAGAGCTGCACACCGGAAAACGAGAACGGGACACGCGGCTCCTGCCGCAGGCCTCTACCCGCTCTATCCAATGCGCCCAGCACCAATGCATGCAGCGCCGAGTCCAGCAGCGCGGGATGAACGCCAAAACCCGCCACCCCATGCCCGGTGTCTTCATCGAAGGCGATCTCGGCATAGACAGCATCGTCCACGATCCACGCCCGCCGCAGGGCCTGGAACGTCGGCCCATAGTTGTAGCCGGCCTCCGCCAAACGATCGTAGAAGAACTCCGTATCGAGCTCCCTGCCGTTCGCCGGCGGCCAAGCCTCCTCCACGAAGCCGTCGAACTCCTGGAGCGAGGCGGCTTCGCTTGGAGCGAGGACGCCCGTGGCGTGGCGTGTCCATTCCATCCCGTCGGCGGAATCCTGTTGCCCGGCCTCTAAATCTTGCGGACGTGAATGAACGGCAAACCGTGAACAACCATCCTCGTCCGGCGCCGATACTGAGAGCTGAAACTGACGAGCACCGTGCTCGCCCAACACGAGCGGTGCTTCCAAAGTCAGCTCATCGATCGTGCCGGCGCCGACCCTCTCGCCGGCGGCCAATACCAGATCGATAAAACCAGTGCCGGGAAACAACACCGTGTCCATAACAGCGTGATCGGCGATCCAGGGAAACGCTTCCGATGACAACCTTCCCGTGAACAGCCAACCGCCACCATCCCCGGCCAGTGGCACCACCGCACCCAGCAACGGATGCTCGACCGCGGACTGACCAGCCGCAGTGGGGTCGCCCACGCCCGCGCCTCCGCCAAGCCAATAGCGCCTCCGTTGAAACGCATAGGCGGGCAACTCCACTCGCCCAGTGCCCAAACCCTCGAACCCCCTCCAATCGACGCGCACACCATGCACATGAGCGCCGACAAGAGCCGTCAGGAACGTCTGCGCTTGCGATGCTAGTGGGCGCATGCTGGCCGCCACGAAGATGCCCTCCCCGTGCCCGGTTACGTTCGCGGTTCCATGCCCGCTCGCACGCCCGCTGCCATTCCTGTCCCCGCTCCCGCTCGCGTGCTCACCCTCCTGCTGTGTCTCCTCTTCGATGGATTGGGTGACGAGTGCGCCGAGGGTGCGGTCCGGGCCGATCTCTAAGAACCGTGTGACGCCCAACTCGTCGCGGAGACAGCGCACGCCATCAAGGAAACGCACGGCTTCTCTGGCGTGGCGAACCCAATACTCCGGTGACAATGCATCCTCGCCAGCAAGCAACGAGCCGGTG
>DASYAM010000001.1:0-5991 GCA_036501315.1 Solirubrobacteraceae bacterium | reverse complement strand
TGACCGGCAGCTGTAGGAATTTCACCAAGTGCGCCTGCGCGCTTGTGAGGCCGTCTATTTTCTGCCCAGCGGCGGCGGCATCCACGAGCACGAGCCCGCGTACGTCGCTCGGATAGCGCTCGGCAAGTCCCAATGAGATGGTCCCGCCGTAGGAGTGGCCTACGAGGATCGGTCGCGTGACCTGGAGCTTTGCCAGCAGCTCGTGGATGACTTCCAGCTGGCGATCGAACGGCACATAGCCACCGGTGGAGTAGCCAAATCCGGGACGGTCGATCGCGATCGTGCGACGCCCGGCCAGCAGCGGCGCCACGTCTTCCCAGTCCTCGGCGGTGCCCGGTAGCCCATGGATGAGCACTACGGGTGTCCCCGCTCCCGGGTGTTCGATGTAGTGGATACGTAGCTTGCCCACCTGGATGAAGGAGCCGGTTGGCTTGGGCTCGGCGGGCAGACGCCCATAGGTCCAGTTGAGCACGACAACCGTGAGCGCGAGCACGCCAAAGAGGATGAGTAGGGTTCTCTTGACCGGGATTCGAGCGAACACGGGCGGATAGTAATGCGCGAATCGCTACCGGTGCACGTTTCCGTCCGAGGGTTTGGGATACATGTCCGGCATCGGCGAGGGAGCCTCTGTCGTCCGCGGCGGCCGACAAGTGCCCTTTGTTCTGTGGATGCGCCTGGTTTCTGTATGGTCCGGCGTCGTGCCGCACGATCCTGTCGAGCTGTTGCGCCAGCTGATCCGGTTCGACACGACCAACCCACCCGGCAACGAGGCTCAGTGTGTCGCGTGGATCAAGGATCTTTGCGACGGGGCTGGTCTGCTGACGAAGATCTTGGCCAAGGACGTGGCACGGCCGAATCTGTTGGCGCGGCTGCCCGGTCGGGGTGCCGCACCGCCGCTCCTTCTCCAGGGTCATGTCGACGTGGTCACGACAGACGGCCAGAGCTGGCTCCACGATCCGTTTGGTGCTGAGCTGATCGGAGGCGAGATTTGGGGCCGGGGCGCCCTAGACATGAAGGGCGGCGTGGCGATGATGCTGGGGGCGATCCTGCGGCTCGCCGAGGCCGCTGAGCCTCCACCGGGCGACGTGCTGCTGTGCGTGCTCGCGGATGAGGAGAACCTCGGGCCGTACGGCGCACGCTTTGTGGTCGAGGAGCACCCCGAGCTCTTCCAGGGTGTCAGGCACGCACTCGGTGAGTTTGGTGGCGCGCGCACTGAGCTGGCGGGTCTGAGCACTTACCCGATCCAGGTGGGTGAGAAGCAGGTGTGCTGGTCGCGCGCAACCATCCGCGGGCCCGGCGGCCACGGCTCGATGCCGATGCGCGGCGGTGCGATGGCGAAGCTCGCCCGGTTGCTGGGCGCGCTGGATTCGCGGCGACTTCCAGTGCACATCACCGAGATTCCACGGTCGATGATCGAGACGGTGGCTGCTGCACTACCCGCCGGGCGAGAGCTTGCCGACGGGCTACTTGACCCCGAGCGCACCGACGCGACAATCGACATGCTCGGCGAGGCGGGCCAGACGCTGGATCCGATGTTCCACAACACGGTCAATGCCACCGTCGTGCGAGGCGGCACCAAGGTCAACGTGATCCCGAGTGAGTTGCAGCTCGAGCTCGACGGGCGTCTGCTTCCGGGGCAGACAGCGGATGATCTCTTCCGCGAGCTACGTGAGCTGGCCGGTGACGACGATCTCGAGCTGGAGACAACGAGCTACGAGCCAGGATCCGATCGGGCGGACCTGTCCCTAATGCCGCTACTCAGCGACGTGCTCACGGCCGCCGATCCCGACGCCGTGCCGTTGCCGATGCTCATGCCGGGTGTCACCGACGGTCGGTTCTTCGCTCGGCTTGGAATCCAGACCTATGGCTTTCTACCGATGCGCCTTCCGGCGCAGATGAAGTTCATGAGCCTCATTCACGCCGCGGACGAGCGCGTGCCGGCGCAGGAGATCGCCTGGGGCACCGACCGCATCTGCGAGGTACTGACGCGCTACAGGTAGGCACGGGTGGCGGGGTCCAGGCAAAGCGGACTAGATCCCCAGCTGCCGCGAGTACGTTGCCCTGTATTCCCGCTGGGCCGACAGCACGCGCTGAACGTATGCCCGTGTCTCGGAGAATGGGATCGTCGCGACCGTGAGCCGACGGCCGGCGGCGTTCGCGTGCGCGACCCAGCTGTCAACGTTGGCGAGGCCGCCGTTGTAGGCTGCAACGGCGAGCATCTCGTTGCCGTCGTAGTGGTCGAGCAGGTAGCGCAGGTAGTAGCTGCCGTAGGCGACGTTGACGCTCGGAGTGGAGAGGTCGCGAGTGGTGAAGCGGTAGCCGCCGGAGAGGTGGGCGAGGAACTGGGCGGTAGCCGGCTCGATCTGCATCAACCCCTCGGCGCCCGTTGGTGAGGTGCGCGGGTCGAACTTCGTCTCGGCGTAGATCACGGCGGCGATCAGCGCAGGGTCGAGGTGCTTGGCGGCGGCCTGTTCACGGATCACGCTCGCGTCACTGAGCGGCAGCGACAGTTCGTGCACGGCGTGCTCGGCGCTCACGGCGATCAGCCCGGCGAGCGCCGCTACAAGCGCGATTGCCACGAGCGCGCCGACCAGTCGCCGACGGCGGTACGTCTTCATGAATCAAGCTTGTCAAGAACCGCCGACAGCTCGCGCCGCAGGTCCTCCTCGGTGCCGTCGTTGTGCACGACGAACGTCGCCCGCCGCGCCTTCTCCTCCTGGGAGAGCTGGCGCGCCGCACGCTCATCCGTGAGCGCATGCCCGCGACTCGCGGCGCGCTGCTCGCGCAGCGGCTCGGACGCGACGATCGCGATCGTCGCGTCGTACATGGGCTCCATGCCCGCCTCGAACAGCAGCGGCACCTCGACCACCGCCGCCCGCGGCGGTGGAGCGAGCGCGCGCGCCTGCTCCAGCCATTTCCCCATCCGCTCACCCACGAGCGGCCAGACGGTGGCCTCCAGCCAGGCTCTGCCTGCCTCGTCGCCGAAGGCGCGTCTGGCGACCTCCGCGCGATCGACCTCTCCGTTCGGCGCAACTTCCTTGCCCCACCTCGCGATCACGGCATTGCGCAAGTGCGCCTCTTCATACAGCTCGTGCACGACCGCGTCGGTCGACTCCACCACGGCTCCTAGCTGCGCGAGAATCGCGAGCGCTGTCGACTTTCCCGCGCCCATGCCCCCGGTGAGCCCGATCAGGGAAAAGCTCAACTTCACCTGCTGAAGAACGCTCCGCGCGGACCGTCTGCGACCGCGTCAGCCCTGGGCGGGATCGGCGGCCGGGTCAGGCTCGGCAGCCGCGGGCTCAGGCGACGCATCCTCAGATGGCTCCGCGGCCGCGTCTGCCGCTGTGGTATCGGCGGACGCCTCGGGCGCATCCGCGGCGACCTCGGCGGTCTCCGAAACCTCAGGCTCCTGGACAGTCTCAGGCGTCTCGGCGACGACCTCGGGGGCGGCGACTCCCTCGGCCTCGGGAGCCTCCACAGTCTCAGCGACAGACTCCTTGGGCGCCTCGGCGACAGGCTCTTGTGCAGCCTCGGGCGCCTCGGGCGTCGTCTCGACGACCTCGGATGGGGCCTCGGCCTCTGGCGTCTCTACAACCTCGGCCTCAGCGGCGGGCGCGACCTCTTGCGCGACCTCGGCCGCGGGCGCCTCGGCCTCCAGAGCATCAGTGACCTCGGCATCGTCCTCGACCGCACGCGCGGCAGGCGCCGGTTCGCCGGGGCGAGAGACCGGCAGGAGCTGGTCCTCGACGCGCTTGGCCGACAGCGACAGGCGCCGACGCTCGGAGTCGATCTCGAGGATCTTCACGCGGATCTCATCGCCCGGATGGACGATCTCGCGCGGGCTCTCGACATGATGAGGAGCGAGCTCTGAGATGTGCACGAGGCCCTCGACGCCGTCGAGGATCTCGACGAACGCGCCGAACGTGACGACCTTGGTGACCTTGCCAGCCAGCTCATCGTTGACGTTGTACGTGTCGACGATCCGCTGCCAGGGGTCCTCCTGGGTCTGCTTGAGGCCCAGGGAGATGCGCTGGCGGTCGCGGTCGATGTCGAGCACCTTGACCTGCACGGTGTCGCCGATGTTGAGGATCTCGGAAGGGTGGTTGACGTGTGACCAGGACAGCTCTGAGATGTGAATCAGGCCGTCGATGCCGTCGAGGTCGACGAACGCGCCGAAGTCGACGATGTTCGAGATCTGCCCCTCGACGACGAGCCCGGGCTGCAGGCGGTCGAGGATCTGCTGGCGGACCTCCTTGCGCTCCTCCTCGAGCACCGCGCGGCGGGAGAGCACGACGTTGTTGCGCGAACGGTTGAGCTCGATCACCTTCGTCTCGATCTTCGTGCCCATGTATTCGTCGAGATTCGGCACGCGGCGGATGTCGACGAGCGAGGCGGGCAGGAAGCCGCGCACCCCGAGGTCGATGATCAGACCGCCCTTGACGACCTCGATGACGGTGCCCTCGACCGGTTCGCCGGACTCGGCGGCGGCCTCGATGCGACGCCATGCTTTCTCGAAGCGGGCGCGCTTCTTGGACATGATCAGGCGACCGTCCTGGTCCTCCTTGGTCATGACGATCGCGTCGACCTCCTCGCCGAGGTGTACCTC
The DNA here is from genome assembly GCA_036501315.1 of Solirubrobacteraceae bacterium. Lineage (GTDB taxonomy): Bacteria > Actinomycetota > Thermoleophilia > Solirubrobacterales > Solirubrobacteraceae > Palsa-744. The sequence goes on along the minus strand of DASYAM010000001.1, from coordinate 1,385 downwards.
CTCGTTGGGATCGACCGACTTGCGGATCGAGAGCTCGTTCGCGGGAATGACGCCCTCGGACTTGTAGCCGATGTCGACCAGCACCTCGTCCTTGTCGATGCGGACGACGTGGCCGGTGACGACCTCGCCCTCCTCGATCGAGCGGAAGGTCGCGTCGTAGTTGGGGACGATCTGCCCGTCGATCTCCAATAAGAGCCCGTTCGATCCGTCGACCACGCGGGCCTGCGGGTTCTCCATCAGCGTTTGCACCGGCGTAGCCTAGCGCAGCCGTATCATTACGGGGCAGATGCCTGTGCGAGCCACCAAGCGGGGGGCCGAGCGCAGCCCCTTTCAAGAACGCGATTGCGACGTGCTGGTATGCGGCGCGAGCTTCGCCGGGCTGGCGGTCGCGCGCGAGCTGTCCGGCTCGGGAGCGCGGGTTCTGTTGGTCGATCGGTATGAGATCGGCGAGCGCCAGACCTCGGCCTGCGCGATGCCGACGGCGTGGCTGCAGGCCCTCGATCTGCAGGGCTCCCTGCGACAGAGCTTCGACGAGATCACGACGCACACGCCGTTTCGGACTTCGCGCTGGCGGCTGCCGTGGTCGTTCTCGACGTTCGACTATCGCGAGCTGTGCGCGCTGCTGTGGGACCAGTCCGGCCACACGGAGGTGGAGTTCGAGACCGCCACGGTTACAGGCCGCGACGGCTTCACGGTGCATACCGATCGCGGCGAGCTGAAAGCGCCACTGATCGTCGACGCGCTCGGCTGGCGGCGCGTGCTGTCGAACGCGCCCGCGATCCAGCCGCCGAACGCCCGGCTATCGCGCGGCCTGGAGGTCCATCCGGCCGGGAAGGGCGAGGAGCTCGAGCTGTGGGTCGACACGCGCTATGTACGCGCCGGCTACGGCTGGTCCTTTCCCGCGCGCGATGAGGTACGCGTCGGCGTCGGCTCGTTCTGGCCCACACACCACGTGAAGGAGCCAACGGTCAGGCTCACGCACGACCTGGGCCTGCCCGTGGAGGGGTATCAAGGCAACTGGATCCCCCACCAGCTGCGCGCGGCGGTCGAGGATGGCGTGTTCTTCGCGGGCGATTCGGCCGGGCACTGTCTCCCACTGACCGCCGAGGGCATCCGCACGGCGCTGTATTTCGGCATCGCGTGCGGGCGCGAGCTGCGCACCGTGCTCGACGGCGCCGGCACCCACACGGACGCGCTGCGGCGCTACGGCGCGTTCTCCGCGGCCCACGCGCGCAAATACCGCTGGCTGCTCAACGCTCAGCACGTGGTCGGCTGGACGACGCCGGTGCCGGCGGTGGCGGCGTTCGGTCGCGCTTTGGAGAGCCCCCGCTTCGCGACATGGCTCTTCAACCACTATCTGGCGATCGCTCCACCGTCGTTCGTGG